>NZ_JBIUBU010000040.1:0-38923 GCF_044548345.1 Streptomyces sp. NPDC052042
ATCCGCACCGACTCACGGCGCTCACGTCCCGCAGCGGTCAGCCCGCCCCCATCCGCATATCTCACACACCACGGAATACAGCCAACGCCCCAGGTGGATCAGGGACTTCGAAAGAGATCACCCTAACGAGCCGAAGTCAGTATCGTTCTGCTGTCGCACGACAGCAGAACGATCTTGCTTGAGCGCCTGCCCGGCGAGGCTGTCTGGTGGCCGCTGAGTATCGCCGTGTCGTCACGCAGCTCGTACGCACGGGTCGTACATCGCTGGCAGCGGCAGTGGAGCAAGCGGTCCCGGATGCGTCGAGGAGCCGTGGTGGGCCGGATGACGATGGGATCCGGCTCCGCACGTACGGACTACCACCTGGCCGTCTTCGGGTGTGTCAACTTAACGGCTGATCTTGGTTGTTGAGTTGGTCAGTGGTCGGTGGGGGTCAGTCGACCCTCGAAGGCGACCTGGAAAGCGTTCAAGGGCGCCTTCCAGCGCATGGTCCACCGCCTGCGGCCCTTGCCGGTCGGGTCCAGGCTCACCTGTGCCCTGTTCTGGGCGTGGCGGGCGGCCGTGGCGAGCTGATAGGTGATCGCCAGCCGGTACAGGCTCCGCCCTCGGATGTGTTCGCCTTGGTGAAGAAGACCGTGACCACTTCCGGCGCAGCGGTGGTGTCGGTGTCGAGGCCCTTGCCGTGGCGGTTCAGGCGGTGGGCTGTGCCGTCGAACATTTGCTCAGCAGGCCATCGGCGCCTCGCGTTCTCCGGCTGCGCATATGGAGCGTGGCGTTTTCTGCCAAGGTTCGCGACTCGTACGGTACTGGCCAGGACACCTGCCGGGCATCGATTCTGTGGAGGTGGCAGCCTCCTGGCTGACTGCTTTCGGTTTCGGTATATGGGGAAGGGATTTCGCATGGCGACACTTGCACCCGGGGCACCGTGGGCGATGCGGCTGGTCACCGACCGGTTTCCGGCCGGCCTGCCGCCGTATGCGGCCGTGACGCTCGATCCGCTTTCGCAGACCGCCCGCTACACCGACACCGCCGGCCGCGTGGTGGAGATGGGTAATCACGGCACCTCGAAAACGACTGGTACCGCCTCGATGTCCGGGGGCGGCGACGGGCAGGGCCCGCAGCCGCAGGCCCAGGACGACAACACCACCGACTACGAGTCGGACTGACGGGTGGCCTCCACCGTCCTGGTCGTCACCGCGCTGGAAGATTTCACCGCGGACAAGGTCATCGCTGCGCTGAACGAGCGTGAGGTGCCCGTCGTACGCGTCGACCCGGCCGATATCGGGCCCGCCCTGACCTTCGAGGCCCGCATCGGGCAGGACAGTCCCACCTGGCGTGGGCGGCTGCGCACGGCGAGTAGGGAGGTGGAGCTGGGGGAGGTGGCGGCGGTCTACTACCGCCGCCCCACCCCCTTCACGGCCCGGTACCGGCACCTGCCTGTGCAGCAGCGGGACTTCGCCGCCGCCGAGGCGAGGCACGGCCTCGGCGGCATCCTGAACAACCTGCACGGCGCGACGTACGTCAACCACCCCGCCGCAGTCACCCGGGCCGATTTCAAGCCCGCCCAACTCCAGCGCTTCACCGAACTCGGGCTTCAGATCCCGCCGACCCTGGTCACCAACGACCCCGACGCCGCACGGAAGTTCGCTGCCGAGCACAGCCACGTGATCTACAAGACGTTCCGCGGCCTGCCCCCAGGCGAGGATGGGCACACCGGGGCGATCTGGGCCCAGCGCGTCGACCCCGACACCTTCGACGACACCCTCTGCGTGACCGCGCACCTGTTCCAGGCCGAGATCCCCAAGACCGGCGACGTCCGGGTCACCGTGGTCGGCGAGAAGGTGTTCGCCCAGCAGGTCGCCGCCCCGGACGGCGCGCTGGACTGGCGCCGAGGCAACTGGGACGACCTGATCCACGCCCCCATCGCCGTCCCGGCCCCGATCGAGGCCGCGCTGCACCGCTACCTGGCCTCCTCCGGCCTGGTCTTCGGCTGCTTCGACTTCGCCCTGACCGGCGACGGGAACGCCCCGGAGCACTGGACGGCGATCGAATGCAACCCGAACGGCCAGTGGGGCTGGCTGCCCGACGCGCGCGCCATCACCGAGGCGTTCGCCGACATTCTCAAGCAGGAAGGAGGCGGTGCTGCGTGACGATGCCCGCCGACCTTGAGACCGACGCCGCGCGGCTGCGCAAGGCGATGACCAAGGCCCTCGCCGACAACGGCGCACTTGCCGATCCGGCCTGGAAGGAGGTGGTTCAGGCAGTGCCGCGGCACCGGTTCGTACCTGGCTTCTACCTGCCTGCCGACGGACGTGACAGGCAGGGCCTGACAGTGTGGGAGCCGGTCACCGCCGAGCTCGACTACAGCCGGTGGCTGACCGCCACGTACTCCGACACCACGCTCATCACGCAGTTCGACGGTATCGAACCCGACTGGAAGCAGCCCGCCGTACGGCACGGCGGGGCCCCGACATCGTCCTCCACGCTGCCCTCGCTCGTCGTGCGCATGTGGACGGACGCCGAGGTCACCGAGGGACACACGGTGCTGGAGATCGGCACCGGGACCGGCTATTCGACCGCGCTCGCGTGCGAACGCCTCGGCTCCGCCGACGTCACGTCGATCGAGGTCGACGGCCGCCGCCTGGAGCAGGCGGCGAGCGCGCTGTACGCGTGCGGATACACGCCGACCCTGGCCGCGGCGGACGGACTGTACGGGTACTGGCCCGAGGCACAGTTCGACCGGATCGTGGCCGCCTGCTCCTTCCGCGCAGTCCCGCCCACCCTGCTCGCGCAGACCCGGCCCGGAGGGAAGATCCTGCTCACCCTCTCCGGCTGGCTCTACGGCTACGCCCGCGCCCTCCTCACGGTCGGTGCCGATGGGACCGCCGAGGGCCCGCTGCTCGGTGGCACGGTGTCGTTCATGTCAGCGCGTACCCATGCTGCGCCGGCGTTCGGCAACCCCGCCCACTGGGCCGCGGGCCTGACGGACAGGCCCCGGACCACCCCGCACAGCCCAGAGAGGATCAACGCCGCCACCGAGGAGGCGTTCCACCTGCGCTTCCTCGCCCAGAGCGCGGTACCGGATGCGCAGATGACGACCGTGGGCGAGGTGGTGCACCTGATCGACGTCGTCACCGGCTCCGCGGCCACCCTCACCCCGCACGGTGGTGGTTGGCAGGTGCGCGAGGGCGGTCCGGTCAAGCTGTGGGAGCGGATCGAGCGCGTCCTGGACGCCTACGACGTCGCCGGCCGGCCGGGGCCGGAGACCTTCACCCTGCACGTCTGCGACGGCGGGCAGCACCTGTGGCACCCGCAGCTGCCCGGCCTGCCGCTGGCCCGGCCCTGACGGGCCCGTACGCTCCAGGCGCCCGGCGAGGGGAGAGACGGCCCATGCCGGGCGCCTGGAACGTTCACCAGGCCCGCTCGTCCCCGTCCTCGTCGCCAGCCCCGGGCCCGGACCGACGCGTCGGCGGACGGCCTCCAACCAGGCCACCAGGCCACCAGGCCACCCGACTTCGGAACCTCAAGCTCACCACGACACGCCGCACCACACCGAAGCGAAACGCGCTATACGTAAGAAGACGCGGCGCTCCACCAGGCACTCACCCAAGGGAGGATCGCCGGCGCGGCGCTGGACGACATCAAGGAGGAACCCGCGAAACAGCGCGGATGGCTCCCGACGAACCCCCTTCTCAAACTGCCCAACGTGATCGTCACATCCCACGCCGCTTACTACTCCGAGGAAGCCATCAGGATGGTACGGACCATCGCTGTTGAAGAAGCCGTACGGGTGCTGACCGGGCAACCGGCACGGTTCCCGGTCAACGAACTGCCAGCCGGCTCTCGCCCGCACCGGGGTGACCTCCCCTCTCCCGGGTCCTGACCATCAGCCGCAGGCGTGTGACCAGCCGTGCGAGCGGCGGCACGGGCTGGGGCGGCGTCGGAGTGGTACGGCCCCGGCGCCGCCCCAGCGGGTCACCGCGCCTCGGTGTCCAGGGCCCCCGACATGAGCCGGTCGACCACCTCGGTCAGCAGATCCGTGCCCCGGCTGATGTCCAGGTCGTCCGTGGCCTCGCCTTCGTTGTGCGAGATCCCCTCGACGCTGGGCACGAACATCATGATCGAGGGCGCGACGTCCTTCATGTTCACCGAGTCGTGTCCGGCGATGGTCATCATGGGCCGGCGGCTGAGCCCCAGCTCGTCGGCCGCCCGCGCGGCGAGCCGGACCCCGGCCGCGGGGAACGGTGCCACGCCCCAGCCGTGCGTCTGCACCAGCTCCACGGAGACCGACGCGCGCTCCTCGATACCGGGGACGGACTCGGCCAGCCGCGCGGCCGCCGCGGCGAGGAACTCCTCGTCAGGCGAACGCAGATCGACGTGCATACGCACCTCGCGCGCGACCACCACCGGGGAGTTCGGCTCGATGCTCATCTCGCTCACCGACGTATGCAGCGGGAAGTCTTTGCTCTGCTCGGCCAGTTCACGCACCGCCACGACGAGCAACGAAGCGCCGAACAGGGCGTCGCGGCGGTCCGCCATGACCGTCGACCCGGTGTGCGACTGCTCGCCACGGACCACGACCTGGAACTTGCGCGCCGCCCAGGTGGAGTCCACCAGGCCGATGGTGACGCCCTCGTTCTCCAGCTCGCGGCCCTGCTCGATGTGGATCTCGGCGTACGCCGCCACGTCCGGGCCGGCGTAGTCGCCGATCGTCCCGATCTTCCGGAGAGCCGCCTCGACCGTGGTGCCCGCGGGATCGGTCGTCGCGAGCGCAGTGTCCACCGGCAGCTTCCCGGTGAACACCGAGCTGCCCATCATGCTCGGCTTGAACCGGCAGCCCTCCTCGTTGAACCAGTTGACTACGGCCACGTTGTACTTCGGCGCGGTGCCCGACGCGCCGTACCGGGACACGGCCCGGTACGCGGCGTGCGCCGAGGCGAGCACGCCGTACGCGCCGTCGTAGCGGCCGCCAAGTGGCTGGCTGTCCAGGTGGGACCCGGTGAGGACGTACGGGGCCCCGGGGACGACGGTGAAGAGGCCGAACTGGTTGCCGACACCGTCGTAGCGGACCTCGGCGCCGCGGGCGGTGAGCCACCGGTGGAGCCAGGCGCGCTGCTCCGCGTCGGCGGCGGTGGCGGCCTGCCGGTCGACGCCGCCGCCGGATGTGGCACCGAACGCCGAGAGGGTCGCGAAGTCCTCCAGCAAGGTGGCGTCGGGTGCGGTCTCAGCCGTGGGAGTGGCGGCCGGATTGCTCATGATCACGTCCTGTCGGTCTGTGGGGTGCGAGGCGCCCAGGCCCGTCCGCGAAGGGGGCCGGGCCACCTCGGCGGAGTCGGGCGGGGGATCGGGGCGAAAGGGCGGCGTCGGGCCGGCCGTTCAGGCGACGGCGGTCGCCGGGGCTCGGACCGCCGGGTCCTGGATCAGATGCAGCACGGCGGGGAGCCCACTCGCGCGGGCCCGCCGGAACGCCTCCCGGAAGTCGTGGTGCGAGGTCACGGTCTCGCCGTAGGCGCCGTACGAGCGGGCCCACGCGGCGAAGTCCGGGTTGGTCAGCGCGGTGCCGGACGGGCGGCCCGGGTAGGCGCCCTCCTGGTGCTCGCGGATCGTCGCATAGCAGCCGTTGTCGACCACCAGGGCTACGAAGACGGCGCCGTGGCCCACCGCGGTGGCCAGCTCCTGGCCATTCATCAGGAAACAGCCGTCGCCCGCGACGGACACGACCTCCCGCCCGGGGAAGGCCAGCGAGGCCGCGACGGCGGCCGGTATGCCCATGCCCATGGCACCGTTGCGGGGGGCGACGAGCGAGGCGGCGGCCCGGTGCGGGAGGTAGCGGGCCGGCCAGAGCGCGTGGTTTCCGGCGCCGTAGGTGACGACGGCGTCGCGGCTGAGCTCCTCACGCAGCACGCCCATGACTGCGGTGAGATCGACGTAGGTGCCCACGGATCCGTGCTCGGCCGGCTCGGTGGACGGTGCGGCGAAACGGGCCTGGGCCGCGGTGGCCGCCCCGAACCAACCGGTGTCGGTGTCCGGCGCCGCCGGCACCGTGACGAGGTCGAGGACGAAGGCGGGCGCGTCAGCCGAGACGAACTGGTCGAGACGGCCGCAGTGCCCGTGCGCCTCGCCGGGCAGGACGAGCACCGTCTCGGAATCGAGGCCGCGGGTGTATCCGTCGCTGAGCACGTCGCCGCGCGGGGTGCCGAGGAAGACCGTGAGGTCTGCCTCGTCCAGCAGCCGGGCCGAGTGGTCGCCACGGCCGTAGCCGAGCGATCCGGCGTAGGCGCCGAGGTCGTGGGGGACGGCGTCGTAGGCACGGAAGTCGGCGACCACGGGGATCGAGTGCCGGTTCGCCCAGCGCATCAGCTCCGGCCCGCTCTGCGCGGTCCAGCCCTCGCCGCCGACGACGACCAGCGGCCGCCGCGCCCGCTCCAGCCGGCCCACCAGTTCCTTCAGCTCCACCTCCGCGGCGCGCGGCCGCGGCACCGCGAGCGGCCGGACCGCGAGCGTGGGCCCCGCAGAGCGGGTGAGCACGTCCTCCGGAAGGCCGATCACCACCGGTCCGGGCCGGCCGCTGCGGGCCACGTGCACGCTCTCCGCGACGACACGGGCGGCGGAGGCGGGGTCGTCCAGCGTGACGACCTTCTTCGCCGTGCTGCCGAACCACGCGCTGAGGTCGAACTCCTGGAACGCCTCGCGGCCGCGGTCCGCCACCGGCACGAGCCCGACGAAGAGCAGCATCGGGGTCGCGTCCTGGTACGCGGTGTGGACGGCGATGAAGGCGTTGGCGGCGCCCGGCCCGCGGGTCACCATCGCCACGCCGGGCAGTCCCGTCAGCCTGCCCTCCGCCAGCGCCATGAAGGCCGCGCCGCCCTCGTGCCGGGTCACCACCGTCGAGATCGACGAGTCGTGCAGCCCGTCCAGGACGTCGAGGAAGGACTCGCCGGGAACCCCGTACACCCGCCGTACGCCCTCGCGCTCCAACTGCGCGACGATCAGATGGCCGGCCGAGAGGGGGCGCCCGAGGGAGTCGGCGGGCTCGGGTGGGACGTTCGCCATCGGAGGTCGTTCCTTGTCTTGAGACCACGGTTGCCCGGCCAGTGTTGCTGTCGAGGCGGCCGGACACACGAGGCAAAGGCCTCCGGATAGCGGGGCCGCAATGTGCAGATGAACAGGGGTGGCGACGTGGTGGTCCCTGCTGGGGGGCCGTCTACCGGACTGCCGTCCTGGTCGCTGCCTCGGTCGACGGTCGGAGCGCGGAGCATGACAGGGCGCATTGGTCATATGCACATCCGCCACGCCGTGACGGTGTGCTTCTGCTCCTTGTGGCCGGTGAGGGGGCCGATGCACGGTTGGCCGATCGGACGGCGCCCGCCCGGCCCCGTGCCCCCCGCCCCCGACGATTCCTCGGCCCAGTAATCAGACCGGAGTCCCCATGACCGCTCCCGCTTTCCCGCCGACCACCGGCAACCGGCTCGATGTGACGAAGATGCGCAGGATCTCCATCGCGAGCATGGTCGGCACCACGGTCGAGTGGTACGACCTGTTCCTGTTCGGCACCGCCTCCGCGCTGGTATTCGGCAAGGTGTTCTTCCCCGAGTTCGACGGGGCGGTGGGGACGATCCTGGCGTTCTTGACCTTCGCCTCCGCCTACCTGGCGCGCATGGTGGGCGCCGTGCTCTTCGGCCACTTCGGCGACCGCCTCGGCCGCAAGTCCATGCTGCTGTTCTCCCTGACGGCGATGGGCGTCGCCACCTTCGCCATGGGTCTCGTACCCGGATACGAGACCATCGGCGTGGCCGCGCCCTTCCTGCTGCTCGGCCTGCGCGTGGTGCAAGGGCTCGCACTGGGCGGCGAGTGGGGCGGTGCCGTACTGATGACCGTCGAGCACGCACCGGAGCACCGGCGCGGCTTCTTCGGCTCCATGGTCCAGATCGGCGTGCCGGTCGGAACACTGCTCGCCAACGGCGCCTTCCTGCTGGTCACCACGACCACGGGCAGCGACGCGCTCTACACGTGGGGCTGGCGGATCCCCTTCCTGGCCTCCGCCATCCTCGTCGCCATCGGTTTCTACATCCGGCTCAACATCGAGGAGACTCCGTCCTTCCAGGCGGTCCGCGATGAGGGCGCCAAGGCCCGGATCCCGTTCTTCGCGCTGATGAGCACGTACTGGCGCCAGGTGTTGCTGGGCGGTGTCGCGACCCTGTCCACCGGGTCGACCTTCACCCTGATGGTGACCTCCGGCGTCAGCTACGGGACAAGCGACCTCGGGCACTCCGAGACCCTGATGCTGTGGGCGGTCATGGCGGCCTGCGCCGTCGCCTTCGTGGCCATCCCGTTCTTCGGCCGGCTGTCCGACAGCGTGGGCCGCAAGCCCGTGATCTACGCGGGCATCGCGGCGGAGGCCGTATTCGCTTTCCCGTTCTTCTGGCTGCTCGACATCGGGACGACGTCCGGGGTCTTCGCCGCCTACATGCTCATGACGCTCGCGTTCTCCGCCAACTACGGTCCCATCGCGACCTTCCTCGCCGAACTCTTCGGCACCCGGGTCCGGTACTCGGGCCTCTCGGTCGCCTACATGCTCTCGGGCCTGCTGGGCTCCGCCGCGACACCGGCCGTCACCGCCATGCTCCTCGCGTCCACCGGCAGCAGCTCCTCGATCGCCTGGTACGTGCTCGGCGCAGCGGTCCTGTCCCTGCTGGCCCTGTTCCTGCTCGCGGAGACCCGGTTCGGGGACATCGACGAGCCGGGCACGACGTCCCCGTCCACCGATCGCCAGGTCGGAGCGGCCGCATGAGTACACCGCAGGCATCGGAGGCGGCAGCGGCGGTCGGGCCCGGCGTCACGCGGATCGAGTCGGCACCGGGCGTGCCGGCCGCCGTGGGCCCCTACGTCCAGGCGACATCCGCAGGCGGCTTCGTCTTCACCACGGGCCAGATACCGGCCGCCCCGGGACAGTCGGACCGGACGTTCGAGGACGACGTGCGCGCCACGCTGCGCAACCTCGAATCCGTGCTCCACACGGCAGGTTCGGACCTCGACCACATCGTCAAGGTCAACACCTACCTCAGCTCGCCGGACCAGCTCGCGCCCTACAACGCCGTGTACAAGGAGTTCTTCGCCGACCGCAGGCCGGCCCGGACGACGGTCTGCGTGGGGCTGTGGGGCGTGTCCCTGGAGATCGACTGCGTCGCGGTGGTCGCGGAAGGAGCGGGGCAGTGAGCGCCACCGCCGCATCGGGCCCGGCCCGAATCACCCCCGGCGAACTGCTGGAGCGCCTCGCCCGCGTGGAACTCCCGACGCTCGGCCACTTCCTGGAGGAGGGCTTCGTCGACCCGTCCGTACGGCGCCTGGGCCGGGCCGTGCGGATGGCCGGTACGGCCGCCACGCTCGCGCTCGACGCCCCGGACGCCACGGCGGTCAACCGCGCGCTCGTCGCGCTGCGCCCCGGCGAGGTACTGGTCGTCGACATGCGCGGCGACCACCGCCACGCGCCGATCGGTGCCGTCACGGCGGCTGCGGCGCGGGCGCGCGGGGCTGCGGGCATCCTCGTGGACGGCGTCGTCACGGACGCGGAGGCGCTCGCGGACCCGGCCTTCGGACTGCCGGTCCACGCCCGGGGCACCAACTGCCTGACCACCAAGCGGCTCGACGGGCGGGGCGGCCGACACCAGGTGCCCGTGGACATCGGCGGTGTGCGCGTCGCACCGGGGGACATCGTCCTCGGCGACGCCGACGGGGTGCTCGCCCTGTCGGCGCCCATGTTGGCCGCCGTCCTGCCCGAGGCGGAGGCGTCGGACGCGGCGGAACCGGACCTGCTGCGCCGGATCCGCGCGGGCGAGGACCTCCGGACCCTCCTGCACCTCGGCTGACCCCCTCGGCCGATCCATCCCGGCCGGTCCGGCCGGGCGAACCCGGCGATGCGAAGGAAGAAGAGAAGAGTGACGCAATACCAGGTCGTCGACCCGGCCACGAACATCCTCGTGCGGCGGTACCCGACGGCGGGCGACGCCGGGATCGACCACGCGGTCGAGGCAGCGGCGACGGAGTTCACCACGTGGCGCCGCCGCCCCGTCCAGGAGCGGGCCGACGCGGTCCGCGCCGTGGCCCGCGAGTTCGAAAGCCGCCGGGCGGAACTGGCCGCGATCATCACCCGCGAGATGGGCAAGACCACCCGCGAAGCCCTCGGCGAGGTGGACCTGTCGGCGGCGATCTTCGCGTACTACGCGGAGCACGGCCCGGCCTTCGCGGCCGACCGGCGGCTGGACATCCGCGGCGGCGACGACGTGGTGGTACGGTCCGAACCGCTGGGCGCGCTGCTCGGCGTGATGCCGTGGAACTACCCGTACTACCAGGTGGCCCGGTTCGCGGCACCCAACCTCGTGCTCGGCAACACCATCCTCCTCAAACACGCCCCGAACTGCCCCGAGTCGGCGCAGGCCGTCGAGGACATCATGCGGGCGGCCGGGCTGCCGGCGGGCGCCTACGTCAACGTGTACGCGACCAACGAGCAGGTCGCCCGCGTCATCGCGGACCCCCGGGTCCAAGGGGTCTCGCTCACCGGCTCGGAGCGGGCCGGGCGAGCGGTCGGCGAGGTCGCCGGCCGCCACCTCAAGAAGTACGTTCTCGAACTCGGTGGCTCCGACCCCTTCGTCGTCCTGCCCGACGCGGACCTGGAGGCCGCCGTCGCCGCGGCCGTCGAGGGCCGAATGGGCAACGCCGGCCAGGCGTGCACCGCCTCCAAGCGGTTCATCGTCGTGGAACCGCTCCACGACCGCTTCCTCGCCGCCTTCGCGGACGCGGTACGGGAGTTGACCGTCGGCGACCCCGCCGACGACGGGGTCGCGATCGGCCCCCTCGCCGGCGAGGAGGCCGCCCGGACCGTGATCGCACAGGTGGACGACGCGGTGGCGCGGGGCGCGACAGTGGTGACCGGCGGTGGACGTCCGTCCCGCGCGGGAGCCTTCGTCGAACCAACCGTCCTCACTGGGGTCACCCCCGACATGCGGGCGTACCGGGAGGAGATCTTCGGCCCGGTCGCGGTCGTCCACCGCGTCCCCGACACCGAGGCGGCGATCCGCCTCGCCAACGACACCCCGTACGGCCTCGGCAGCGTCGTGTTCGGTCGCGACCTCGCCGCCGCGCAGGCGGTCGCGGACGCGCTCGACGTCGGCATGGTCTCGGTCAACGGCTCCTCCCAGACCCAGGAGGACCTCCCCTTCGGCGGGGTCAAACTGTCCGGTGTGGGGCGGGAGCTGGGGGAGTACGGAATGGCGGAGTTCGTGAACCGGAAGGTGATCCGTCTGCGCGGCGGAGCAGGCTGACCCGCCGGTGCGGCGAGGCCGGGCCGATCGGCCCGCGTGACGGCGCGGGCCCGGGGCAGTACCGACCAGGCGGGCAGGAGGCAGGATGGAGCACATGCACACCCCGACCCCGCCACCGGGCGCCCTGCTCCCGCCGGACCCGCACACCGTCGAACCGCCCGCGCCGGACCCGCACGTCATCGCCCTGGCCCGTGAGTGCCTGGAGGAGATCGACAGCCTGGTCGACGAATGGGCCACGTACGTGGGCCCCGTCCGGGCCTCCTACTCGGACCTGGTCTCCCGGCACGAGTTCCGCGACAGTGCCTGGCAGGCGTTCGAGCTGCTGCTGCGCACCGTCGCGCAGCTCCCGGTACCGGAACACATCGCAGGCGTCTCCGAGCGCGTCGGCGAGGGGCGCGCCCGGCAGGGCGTTCCGCTGGACGCGCTGCTGCAGGCCGCCCGGGTGGACTTCCGGGTCGTCTGGGCCGCACTGGTGCGGCGTGCGGGCGAGGAGGGCAGGGCACAACTGGTGACGTCCGCGTACTACGTGTGGGAGGCGGTCGAACGCCACGTCACCGGCATCATGACCGCCTACCAGCGCACCGTTCTGGAGATGGGGCGGCGGACGGAGGACGAGCGGCGGCTGTGGTTCAGCCGGCTCCTGGACACCGAGGGCCGCAACCCCACCGTGGTGCGGGACGTGGCGCGCGCCCTCGGATTCCAGGTGCCCGGACAATTCCTCTGCGCGGTGGCGCCCGGCGGCGAGGCGTCGCTGCGCAAGGTCGCGAACTCCCTGCGCGCCCTGGACGCCCCGCTGCAGCAGCAGGCGGTCGCCTCGGACACGGTCCTGGTCGTCCAACTGGGCCCGCGCCTCACCTGGGAGGCGGTGCTCACACATCTGCGGGGAACGCCGTGCGGAGTCGCCCGCGCGGTGACCGGACTCACCGAGGTGCCCCGCGCGGTGGCGCTCGCGACCGCCACGGCCCGCGTACTGCCACCCGACGCCACCGAGCCGCACCGGCTGGAGGACAACTGGCTCGACGTCCTCGTCCACCGCGCAGGCGACCTCGGCCGCGACCTGGCTCTGGACGTGCTCGACGGTCTGTACACGGGATCCCCCGCGATCCCCGCGGCGGAGGCGGAACGCCTGCTGGAGACCGTACGGGTCCATCTGTCGGGCAGCGGATCGGTGGCCGACACGGCGGCCGCCCTGTACTGCCACCGCAACACGATCCAGCAGCGCCTCAACCGCTTCGCCGACCTCACCGCCCGCGATCCCCGCCGCCCCGAGGACGCCGCCCTGATCGTTCTGGCCCTCAGCGCGCACCGCATGCAACAGATGTGACACGAGGCGGCCCGGGGCCGAGAACGACGTCAACCCGTCCTGACCAGCTTCCACTCCCGCGCACAGGGGGAACTTCACCGGTCCGGCCTCCATACCCTGGGGCCGGACCGGCTGCAGCGCGACGAATCCCCTGGTGGCCGGGTCGCGGCGGTGACCAGCACGGTCAGCAGCAGGCCGAGGGGGTCGGTGATGACGCTTCGCTTCCTGCCCGCGATCTTCTTCCCGACGTCGATGCCCTGAGTGTCGGCGCGGACGTTGGTGGAGGTCTTCACGCTCTGGGAGTCGATGATGCAGGCCGTCGGCTCGGACTCGCGGCCCTGCGTGGTTCGGACGAGGCGACGCAGCAGGCCGTTGCGGTGCTCGAACACGCCATCCTTCTGCCGGCGGGCGAAGTAGGCGTACCCGGTCTGGTGCGGCGGGTAGTCGTGTGGGAAGCAGCGCCAGGGGATGCCTGTGCGGTCGACATACAAGATCGCGTCGAGCAGGTCACGCAGATCGTGCTCGGGTGGGCGGCCGAAAGCGAGGGTGCGTCAGGTGTAGGCCTGTCGCCAGGCGGTCAGGGTGGGTTCCACCAACGCCCAGCGCGCGTCGGACAAGTCGCTCGGATACGGTCGACGTTGCGTCACGATGACTGCGTACCGCTGACTTTCCGGCCTGCCCGGAGACCGCGTCGACTGACGGACAAACGCAGTTCAGTTTGGCCTCTTGGGATGAGACAGGAGGAAGAGCACAGTTGTAGCCGCATTTCATGGGCAAGCGGCGCTCCCGCCACCACCGTCACAGTGGTCGCGTCCGACGAGTTTGGGCTGCAACCGGAAAGCCCCCAGCAATCAGCACCCTTCAGGATGAAACACCCAGTATGGAGACGACCTTACGGCGAGACCCATAACCCGAAGGAACAGCATGAGCAGCACCGATGACATCCGCGAGTGGGCCGGAACAACGGAAGACATGCACGAACTGCACCGTTTCGACTCCGACCGGCAAGCCCGCTGCAACCCCGAGATCCGCACTTACAGTCGGATGACTGACCGAGTAGAGTTCCGCGAGCCGTGCATGACCCTCGGCACTCAGTCGCAGATCGAGGGGAACTCCTGGTACATGTACCGCTTCTGCACCGACTGTGCCCACGCCACTGAGGAGCCCCCGCGGTGATCCAGCCCGGGCAGACCAGTGCTACGTGCCCCCGGTTGTGGTCAGCAGGAGGGGGCATCCCCTATTCGGGCTCACCATTCCTGAGGGGGAGATGGCACGCTACAGGCTCACCAGCGCGGACGTGTCCGGCACGCGAGATGGACACCCCGGTCGTACCGGATGCCTCCCGGACTCGCTGTGACAGAACCGTCTCCGGGAACACCGAAGGCCGCCGCCCCAAACCGGGTGGTGGCCTTCCAGTCATAGTGATCGTGGCCGATTCGCTCCAGGACAGCCTGGACCGCGCGCTGGAGGGGGCGTTCACTCGCCGCATCCCGCAGAGCGCCCAGGCGCAGATGAAGTACCGGGTCAAGCAGCTCAACGGCACCAAGGCCGCCGCCCAGGCGCTCGGGATCTCCCAGCGCACAGTGGAACGCTACGTCGCGGGCAAGCTCAAGCGGCCCCGCCAAGAGCTGCGCGGTTGCCTGGAGCGCGGGGCGAGAAGCGGTGGCAGCCTCAGATCCGTGCGATAGCGAGGAAGAAGGCGTCCTTCACGGACGGCCTGGTCGTCTCCACCCGCGCCCGGTTCGGCTTCACGGCTGCGGCAGGCACGACCGACGACGCCCGGATCCGCGACATCACCCAGGCAACCTGCTGTGGGCCACCGATACCGTCCTGGTGATCGTCAGGCCCGGCTCCCCCACGGGGGTATAACGTGCCGCCACTTCATCTGCGGATCGCGGCCCACACCGAGATCGCCACCCTGGTGCTCCTGCTGACCAATCTGCTCACCGTGCACCACCCGGTCCTGGCCTCGTTTGCCGGACCGGTGTACGGCGGTGCCTACCTGGTCGTCGTTCTCGGCACTCTGCGCATCAGGACGGCGGACCCGGCCGCGAAAGTGCTCGCCCTGATTCCCGGTGTCGGCGGGCTCCTCGCCCTGCACGGGTTCTCGCGCCGGCAGCCGGAACCGGCCGGCGCGCCTCCCCGATGAGAGGGCACACCGGCCGGTAGGGGGGCCTGCCCGTCCCGGAGCGTCAGGCGTCGAAGGACGGGTCGTCCACGACGTAGAGCCAGCGGCCGTCGGGCTGGCGGCGGACCACTTCGGCCGTGGACCGGGTCACCGGGGCCGCGCCGGGCACCGACACGGTGGCCACCGAGGAGAGCAGGGCCAGATCACCGGCGTGGTGGACCCGCCGGAGCCGGAGCGTGATCCGCACGCCCTGCTCGATGTACTGGCGCAGGCTCTCGCCGATGGCGTCCGTTCCGGTGCGGACCTCACCAGGGCGGGGGACGAAGACGGCTCCCGGCTCGTAGAGGCGGGTCAGTCGGCCGAGATCACCGGCCGCCAGGTGCCGGGAGAAGAGTTCGCCTAGTTCTTCGGGGCTGTTCGCAGCCGGTCCGTGGTCCTTGTCGTCGACGGGCCGGTCGCCCCACCCGGCGTGCGCGATCAGCTCATACCAGTCGGGCAGCGCCCCCTGCGGCAGGTGACGGCGCACCAGCCTGGCAGGGAAGGTCAGCGGACCGGCCTTGCGCGGGTTGTCCAGACACTGGGCCACGATCGCGTCGGTCAGCGCGTACGCCAGGTCCTCGCGGGGCAGCTCCTCGTGGACCCGCTCGGCCAGGCCCTCGGGAAGGAGTTCCCGGCCGGCGCCCAGGATGTCGGCGGCGATCCCGGCATGGCAGAGCATGACTTCCGGGCCCTTGCGGACGCCGATCCCGTCGGTGGTGTGCAGCGCGATGGCGTCCCAGACAAGGTCGATCCGGTCCTGCGGCATACCGTGTTCCCGCAGGAAGCGGGCCGCCAGGTCCGCGCCGTCGACCTCGAAGCGCTGATCGCCGTTGCCTTCGTCACTGACCCCGATGTCGTGCAGCACGCTCGCGACGAACATCAGCTCGTCGTCGTAGCCGACACCCGCCGTGAGCCCTTGCGCTTCGCCGATCGCCCGGCCGAAGAGGTATCCGCGCAGGCTGTGCCGGAAGACGACGGGCTCGTTCAGCTCCTCGGCATACCGCAGGGCGACGACGGCGATCTCGGTGCCGGGCAGTTCGAAACCGGCATACGACAAGGGCGGAGAGAATTTCACAGCAAGACGTCCTTACCGACTCGCGCCCCGGGGGTTCCAGGGCGAATGGGGTGATACCTCGATCCTTCCGCCGCCGCAGGCACCCCGGAAGCGGCTGGAATGACGATGTCCGCTAGGTTCTGGCCATGGCAGTGATGGCGATCCTCGCGCTCGACGGAGCCCTTCCGTTCGAGCTGTCCGTACCCGGACAAATCTTCGGCACAGCCAACGAAACGGCTGGCCGGAACCACTACGAGATCCGCATCTGCGCCCCGGGACGGCGGGTGGCCACGGCCGCCGAGTTCGGCGGCCTGAACCTGAACACGCCTTGGGGCCTGGAGGGCCTTACCGACGCCGATACCGTGGTGATCCCCGGCCACGCGCGCTTCCTGGACCAGCCCTCCGCCCCCGTGATCAAGGCACTCCGCTCCGCGGGCGAGCGCGGAGCCCGCCTCGCCTCCATCTGCGTCGGCGCCTTCACCCTCGCCGCCACCGGCCTGCTCGACGGCCACCGCGCCACCACCCACTGGCACCACGCCGCCGAACTCGCCCGCCGCCACCCCGCCATCGACGTCGACCGCAGCAGCCTCTACATCGACCACGGCACCCTGATCACCTCAGCGGGAGTAGCCGCCGCCCTCGACCTCTGCCTCCACCTGGTACGCCGCGACCTGGGCGCCGCACTCGCCGCCACCACCGCCCGCCACACCGTCATGCCCCTGCAACGCGACGGCGGCCAGAGCCAGTACATCGAACACCCCGCCCCCGACAGCCGGGACACCACGCTCCAGCCCACCTTGCGCTGGATGGAAGCCCACCTTCACCACAACCTCACCCTGGACGACATCGCCCGCCACGCCGCGATGAGCATCCGAAGCCTCAACCGCCACTTCCGCGCCCAGACCGGCACCACCCCCCTCCAATGGCTCCTGCGAGCCCGTGTCCACCGCGCCCAGGAACTCCTGGAGACCACCACCATCCCCGTGGAACGCATCGCCGACGAGACAGGCTTTGGCTCCCCCTCCACCTTCCGCCAGCACTTCGCCCGCCACACCGGAGTCTCCCCACAGACCTACCGGAACACCTTCAGCTCCGCGCAGCACCCCAGCGAAAACACTGGAATCATCATGACCCCGACGGGCACGCCGCGGGAGTGTCTCATCAACGGCGGATCTGGTGATCAAGGAGATGCCAGAGATGACCGAGGTCGTTGTCGAGCAGGAGTCCGTGGCGGAGCTGGCGGTCTCGGCGGTGTCGGGCGCGTCGGATGAGCAGTTGGTTGCGATGCTCGTGGACCGGGCCTGATCCGGGGGGCTGCAACTGACCGGCGGGGGGGGGGGCCTGTTGCAGATGCTGACCAAGCGGGTGCTGGAGTCCGCTCTGGAGGGCGGGATCACCGGTCACCTCGGATACGAGAAGCACGGTGCCGAGGGCCGTATCAGCGGTAACAGCAGGAACGGAACCCGGGCGAGGACCGTGCTGACCGACGTCGGCCCGGTCGAGGTGAAGGTCCCCCGGGGGCGTGGCCGGCACGTTCGAGCCGCAGATCGTCAAGAAGCGGCGGCGGTGCCTGACCGGCGTGGACGAGATGGTGCTGTCGCTGTCCGCGAAAGGGGCTCACACGCGGGGAGATCTCTGCGCACCTGGCCGGGGTCTACGGCGCGGAGATCTCCCAGCAGACCATCTCGACGATCACCGACAAGGTGATGGAGGGCATGGCGGAATGGTCCAACCGCCCGCTGGACCGCGTCTATCCGGTCCTGTTCGTGGATGCCATCAACGTCCAGATTCGCGACGGCCAGGCCGCGAACCGCCCGGTCCACGTCGTCATGGCCGTGACCACCGAAGGCACCCGGGACGTCCTGGGGATCCGGGCCGGCGACGGCGGCGAGGGCGCGGAGTACTGGCTGCACGTGTTCACCGCTGAAGAACCGTGGCATCGACGACGTGCTCATGCTGGTCTGCGACGGGCTGAAGGGCCTGCCCGCTGCGGTGGAGGCCGTCTGGCCTCGAACGGTTGTCCAGACCTGTGTCGTTCACCTGCTGCGGAACAGCTTGCGTTACGCGGCCCGCCAGGACTGGGACAAGATCGCCGAGACGCTGAAGCCGGTCTGCACCGCGCCAAGCGAGGACGCGGCGATGGCGCGGTTCCTGGAGTTCCAGGAGGCGTGGGGCAAGAAGTATCCGGCGATCGTGAAGCTGTGGTCCGACGCCTGGGCCGAGTTCGTGCCCTTCCTCTCCTTCGACGTCAAGATCCGCAAAGTCATCCGCTCGACGAACGCGACCGAGAGCGTGAACGCCCGCATACGCAAGGCCGTCCGGGCCCGCGGGCACTTCCCGAACGAGGCCGCGGCGCTCAAGTGCCTCTACACGGCGCTGATGAGCCTGGACCCGACCGGCAAGGGCCGCAGGCGGTGGAGCATGCGCTGGAAGACGCCCTTGAACGCTTTCCAGGTCGCCTTCGAGGGTCGACTGCCCCCCACCGACCACTGACCAACTCAACAACCAAGATCAGCCATTAAGTTGACACACCCGCGCCCGGTACATCGGGATCACCCAGTACTCCAGGCCCGTCATCCGACCGGCCTCGCTGACCGTCTCGTTCGAGCCGAACACACCGCGCTCACGCGGCTCCGGCAGCACTTGGTGCGCGCTGCAGGACCGCTCCAGCCCGACCCACCACCCCAGCTCCTTCGCCGCGATCCGTCTGCTGAAGTCGGCCGACACCTTGCCTTCGCCTTCAGCACCACGGCCGCCAACCGTGTTGGATCGACCGCGCTCTTCAGGGGCGGGTCCGACACCAGCGCGCGCACCGCGGCGAGCAGCCGCGCCCGTATTACCCGCGGAAGCCGCCGCCTCCGCCTACGGAGACCGGCCGGGGCAACCACGGCTGATGCGGGATGTCACTCCGGTGCCGCGCCGAAGTCACTCCTTTGGATGTCATTGCCTGGCCCGTTCGGTCTGACCGCGTGAACGCTGAGGTGCCGTAGGCCCCTATCGAGAGCGAGGCCACCATGACAGTACCCGCGATACACGGCTCACTGCTCCGAAGCAGAGCGCTGCGCGTGGCGACGGCAGGGTGCGCGGTCGCCGCCCTGTCCGCGCTGACCACGGTCCCGGTGGCAGCGAACAGCGGTGCGAGCGCAGCCAAGCCGACCGTCGTCCTGGTGCACGGCGCCTTCGCGGACAGCTCCAGCTGGAACGGGGTGATCGAGCGCCTGCAGCGCCGCGGTTACACCGTGATGGCCCCGGCCAACCCGCTGCGCGGCCTGTACAGCGATTCCGCATACATCGCCTCCGTCCTGAAGACGGTCAAAGGCCCGATCGTACTGGCCGGTCATTCCTACGGCGGTGCCGTCATCAGTACTGCCGCAGCGGGAAACCCCCGGGTCAAATCCCTGATCTACATCAACGCGCTGATGCTGGATGTCGGTGAGAGCGGTATGTCGCTGTCCGCCCGTTTCCCCACCGCCCTGGGCACCGCCACGAACTCCGTGCCGTACCGGACGGCCGGCGGCGGCACCGACCTCTACCTCAAGCGGGACAAGGTCCACCCGGTCTTCGCCAACTGCCTGCCCGAGAGCCAGGCGAACCTGTTGGGTGTCACCCAGCGCCCGGCGGCCACGACCGCGTTCTCCGAGACGGCCAAGGTCGCGGCCTGGAAGGAGATTCCGTCCTGGGCCCTGGTGGGACGGCAGGACATGACCGTCAGCCCCCAGCAGGAGCGCTTCGAGGCCAAACGCGCCCACTCCCACACGCAGGAGATCGACTCCTGCCACGTGTCCCTCATCGCCCGCCCTGACGCCGTGGCCGACTTGATCCTCCAGGGTGCCACCGCGGCTGCGGGCGGCTCCTGACATCGATTCAGCCGTCAAGCAGCCGGCCGCCGGCGGCTTCCCGTCACCGTCGAACTACTCGACCGCCGCGCGTTCGCCCGGGCGCGCGGCGGGCGCGGTCCCGGTTGTACTGCTGGCAGTGCTCGGGCAGTTCGTGGTGGCGGTAGTAGAGGGGGTTCGGTCCGTGGCGCCGGCGCCTCCCGGCACCGGGTCCTGCCGCTTCCAGGCCACTCCGCGTACCCCACACAACACGGAATACAGCCACCACGGTGAACACGTCAGGAACTTCGAGAAGGTTCGCCCCGACGAGCCGAAGTCAGTACTCACGGCTCCGACTTCCAAGGACGCGACCTGGCACAGGGGACGCGGACCTTGTATCGGCATGCCTCTACCAGCGTATTTGACCTCAACTGCGGTTGAGCTGGTGGGCTGTTCGCCCTCTGCCTCACGACTAGAAGAAGCGAGCAGCCATGGCGAACAGCACGGACAGCACGGTCGCGGACCCCGCTCGGTATCCGGATCCGGCGGATCGGTCCTCTCCGTTGACGCTTCCGGTGGTCATGGTCGGTGTCGTCCTGGTGGCGATGTCCATCTCGGGGACCGCAGTGGCACTGCGGAGCATCGGTCGTGATCTCGATACATCAGGGTCCCCGTTGAACTGGGTCGTCGCCGGTTACAACCTGGCCTTCGCAGCCATGACGCTCATCGCGGGTTCGACCGCTGATCGGATCGGTCGGCGACGGGTGTTCGTAGTCTCGGCACTGGTCTTCGCGGCCGGATTCCTTGGGACGGTGCTGAGCCCGACGATCGTTGTCACCGACATGGCCCGCATCGTCTCAGGCGTCGGCGGCGCCGGGATCATGGCGGCCGGTGGCGCCATCCTCGCCTCCAGCTACGACGGCGCGGCCCGCAATCGCGCGTTCGCGCTGATGGGAACCATGGCCGGGGTCGGGATCGCCACCGGTCCCACCCTGTCGGGCCTGCTGATCAGCGTAGCCGGATGGCGGGGGAGCTTCGCAGTCTTCGCCGTCGTCGGCCTGCTGGTCGCTTCGGGCGGGACCCGAGTCCGCGAGTCCCGCGCGCCTGGTGCCGACCGTATCGACTGGGCGGGCAGTGTCCTGTTCGTCGTGGCACTGGCACTGATGATGTTTGCGCTCCTGGAGGCGCCGGTGCTCGGCTGGTTGCACCCGGTCGTTCTGTTCGGCGGGTTCGTCGGCCTGGTTGTGCTGATCGTCTTCGGCGTCGTTCAGCGGCGCAGCACCACTCCGGTGCTGGCGCCCGCCCTCGTCGCCAATCGCGGTTTCCTGGGCTGGAGTCTGGCGACCCTGACCACCTCCATCGGGTTCCTCGGCGTCCTGGTTTTCCTGCCCACCTACTTGCAGGCGGCGGCCGGGCTCTCCCCTGCGGCCGCAGGGGTGACGATGCTGCTACTGACCGCCCCCGTGCTGATCATGCCCATGGTCGCCGTGGCCCTGGTGAACAAGGGTGTTCCGGCCCGCCTGCTGATTTCGACCGCTCTGGTGCTGGTCGCGGCCGGCAATCTGTGGCTGGTGACGTTGAACGCCGACGACCCGGTGCTGGCCGTCGCGGCGCCGCTGGTGATGATCGGCGTCGGCATGGGCGTGTCCTTCGGTATCACCGATGGCCAGGCCATGGCCCTGGTCCATGCCGACGCCGTCGGCATGGCGGCCGGCTTCCTCAACACCCTGAGGGGAGCGGCCGAGGCTCTCGTGATCGCCGCCTACAGCGCCTCCCTCATCGGCCTCCTGACGGCCAGGCTCGGCGACGCCGCCCACGCTGCCGCAGTCGGTGCCGGACGCCTGACTGACAGATCCGAAAGCGCGGAACTGGATGCCTTCACCTGGTCCTGGCAGGTGACCCAGGTCGGTGTCGGCCTGCTCTGCCTGGTCCTGTCGATCATCGTTGCCGTCCTGATTCACAGCCGCACCGCGACGTCCCGCCGCACTACCTGACCACCAGCGCCCGGAACCAAGCAAGGAGTAACTTCGTGCATGCCAGTCCAGACGACCTTCTCACGATCGGCGAGGTTACCCGCCGGACTGGCGTGCCCGCCTCCGCCCTGCACTTCTACGAACGCAAGGGCCTGATCTTCAGCGAACGCACCATCGGCAATCAGCGGGTCTTCTCCCGGCACACACTCCGCCGGATCGCCTTGATCATCGTGGCCAAACGCCTCCACATCCCGCTGTCGGACGTCGCCGAGGTCTTCGTCGACCTCCCCACCGATCGCGCGCCGGCCCACAAAGACTGGCAACGCGTTTCCCGACGCTGGAAGAAACAGTTGGAGGAGCGCCGCCGCGTCATCGAAATCCTCGAACGCGAGCTCACCGGTTGCATCGGCTGCGGCTGCCTGTCGATGAAGGCATGCTTGCTCCTCAACCCCGACGACACCCTCCGAGGGCGCGGCCTTGGACCGGTACGGCTCCAATAGCCCGGCACCGCTTCCTGATAGCTCGTAACACGATCGCGGTTGGGTCTTCTTGAGGCGCTCTCGTATACCTGCGCGGCACACTGCCACCAGAGCACCACGTTTGGAACTGCCTCCAGAACATCGACCAGTACGAGTTCCCCTACGGAAGCGACCGGCCCCGCAACTTCGCGCTGCACTGGGGACCGCTGCTGGGCGCACTCCAAGGTCTGTTCCTCCTCCAAGCGGACGAACCCGGCGCACCCGCTCCTGTGCTTGGGGAAGGGTCCGTGCGGCCGCAGCAGGAGAACGATGGGCCGCCCGGACGAGGACTGGTGGCCAGCCGTGCTGGCCGCGATCTACGCGCGCGGTCCCGAAGGATTGCGTACAAGCGCCGCAGCCGAGATCGCCCAGCGCGACCGCAAAACGGTTCGCGTCAAACTCCAGGCCGCTGTCGAGCGAGGCGAACTGAGCTATCAGGACAAGGGACCGCGCTCGGTATACGTCCATGACCACCAGGGCTGACTGGCACAGCAACCTGCTGTGCCAGTCAGCCCTGCAAACAGGCAGAGCGATACCGCACTACCCAGCAAGGCCCATCCACCGGTCAGGACGGGGTGACCTGCTTCGCCAGTGAAGCGAGCGGAGAGCGCCGGCCCTTCTCCACCGCGCGCAGCTGCTCCCAGTCGGCTTCCGGGTGGGCGGGATGATCGCGTCGACGGAGGCGGTGGTGTAGAGCGCGACGTCGACGGCCCCGGCCCGGCTCGTGCCGAAGCGGACCTCGATCGACTGCGGGGAGCGGACCCAACCGAGCCGGACCATGTGATCGAAGTCGGCACGGCGCACCCGCAGCCGGGCGGCGGCCTGTTCGGGTCCGAGTGGGGTGTCGGCGGCGACCAGGTCCGCCAGGGGTGCTGTCACGTTGTTGGGTTGCAGATGCCTGACGGCGCGTCGTGGCCTGGGGGGCTCTCGGTCCGGGCCTGCGGTCAGGCCGTGGTGGGCCGGCCGGCAGCGCCGGTGATCTGGTCCCAGATCGCGAAGCGGACAGCCATCTCGGCTCGGTGGTCGGAGGCTGTCATCAGGTGGCGGTGAGGGCGGAAGTGGGGTGAGATGCCGCTGAACGCGGACAGGAACCGCTGGGCCCCGCCGACGGAGCGGAATCCCTTCATGGCGCGTTCGCGCTGCCGCGTGGGCTGATGACTGTTCTCCGCCCGGTTGTTCAGGCCCTTGTGGGAACGGTGTTCCACCGAGGGCATGACCTCGCGGTGCGCCGCGCCGTAGGAACGGAGCTTGTCGGTGACGACCACCCGCGGCACCGTACGGGTCTTCTTCATCAGGCGGCGGAAGAAGCGCCCTGCCGCGGCCTTGTCCCGGCGGCTCTGCAGGAGGATGTCGAGCACGTTACCGTCCTGGTCGACGGCCCGTCACAGGTACTTCTGCTCTCACGAACGACCCCCTCCCGGCACGACCAACCAGAAGATCATCCCACCCGGCCAGTCAACGTGACAGTGGCCCTAGAGGTCCGGTGGGTAGCTGGTGTATCTGTCGCGTGCGGTGTAGAGCCGCTTCTTGAGCTGTACTTCGCGCCCGCCCGCAGGTGCTCGACCGGGCCGCCGAACTCGGCGTGCCGCGGGCCGGCGTCCTGCGGGCCCGCACCCGCTGGAAGGAACTGGCGCTGCCGTCGTACTCGGCATGCACCTCGTGGGGAACGTGGGGCGCTGCTTACGCGTGGTGCAGAGCCGCAAAACTCTCTGAAGGGAAAGTTGTCTTCTGGTCACCCAGCGTAAGAGCTCTGTAGGTCGCGGTTGCGGCCTCCTCAAGGTTCATGATGCGGCGGAACGCCATGCCAATGTCCTTGGCGTGCGCGGAGCAGCCGTGGTGGGACTGGATGATGCAGTTGTGCGTCTTCGCCTGCTCAGCTGTGGTGTCCGCGAGTTCGTCCGAACCGTTGGGGTTGTAGGGGACGGTGCCGATGGAGCGCACGTAGTACGCGTGGTCGAGGGACACGAGCCGGATCTTGTGACCGAGGGCATCGAGGAGGACGGTGTGTTGGGGATGGAGGTGTATCACGGCATTGACGTCCGGACGCTCCTGGTAGGTGCGCTGGTGCAGCTTCCATTCGCTGGAAGGGCGTTCGGCCCCGCCTGTGACGTCCCCGGCCAGGGTCATGCTCGTGAAGTCGTCCTTGCCGAGCCGGTCCAGCCAGGTGCCGGCGCCGGTGACGACGAAGGTGTCGCTGCCGGGCAGGCGCGCGGAGAGGTTGCCGCCGCTGGCCAGCACGAAGCCGCGTTCCACGGCCAGACGGCCTACCTCTGCGAGTTGGGTGAACAGGCCCTCGACTGTGGTGGGGTGTTTCATCGTGTTTCCTCTGAGTATTTCAGGCCGTCACGGGTCTGGCGACGGGGCGGGTGAGGAGGGAGCGAGCGCTGTCGATGTCAGTTACCACGATGTTGACGAGCCCCGTCTCCAACGCGGTGAACAAGGGAATGTGTTTCTCGATGCCGCCTGCGATCCCCACTCGGGTGGGGATCGCCCGCATGTGTTCCAAGGTCAGTCCGATGACACGCTTGTCGATCGGTCCGTCGACAGCTTCACCGTTCGCGTCGAAGAAGCGGGCGGAGGCGTCCCCGACAGCGCCGAGCTCCCGGAGAGTCGCGAACTCGGTCTCGGTGACCGAGCGGCGAAGAGCCTGGGCGACGCGGGCCGTGCCGCCGATGCCCACGACGAGAGCGTCGGCTGCGGCTGCGGCATCGAGAGTGCCCTGGACCTCGTCGAGCCCGCGGATGGCGGCGGCTGCCTCGGGGGCCGTCGCCAGTAGCGGGGCGGGCAGGTGGTATGCCGTGCCGCCGACGACGCGGGCGAGAGTGGTAGCCACCTCGTGTGGATTGGCTTCACTGGAGCGCCCGCCGCGGCTTCCCGCCAAGGGCACGACCTCGACGGCGCTGTCGGACTGATAACGCAGATGGGCGACGCTGGCCGCGACGGCCGTACTCATGCCGACCGCGACTCGCTGGACGTGCGGGAGGACCGAGGCGAGGGCCTCCGCCCCGGTCACGCCCAGCGACGAAGGTGACCGCTCCTCACCGGGCCCGAGGCTGGGGCACACCCATGCGCTCTGCAGGCCGAACCGGCGTACGAGGGCTGCCTCGATGTCGGCGAAGGGACGCTCGTCACTGTGAACGGTGATCTCAACGATGCCGGCGCGTCGGGCCTCGGCAAGGACTCTGGTCACCTTCACCCGGGACAGGCTGAGAAGCTCACCGATCTCGGCTTGGGTGAGACCGTGGTCGTAGTAGAGCCGGGCCGCCTTGCCGAGCAACGGATCGTGAGCATTTGTTCGCACTGCTGCACCTCCGTTCGCCATGATGCCCGGCCGCACTGCGGAGCGCAAGGCTGTCCGATGGATCCTCGATGGAGCACGGGCCATTGCTGCCGCAAGCCAGGAGGCTCTGCGCGAAGCCGGGAGAGTTGCCCGGCCCAGCCGCCCCGACGATGCGCGAGACCGGTACTGCAGAGCCGCGCTCCGTGGACGCCGGCGCCGGTGGTGCGCCGATGAATACGGGCGATGACGGAGCGGGTCGGCGCAAGCCGGTCGACTCCAAGGTGCGCGCCGTCACGGCCCCCGAGCGGCGTTCCCGGTCGCGGTCCACGGCCCCTTCACCGGTACTGGTTGCCGCCTGTAAGTGTTCGCACCCGGCTGCGGCGAAGGAGCATCACTCGCAATTTGGGCATATTCGTCGAATACCGACAGGCGGTCGCCATGCTCGCATCACGAAAGCGAAAGAAGAACCTTGACAGCGCAGGCGGCGGAGTCATGATGTTTGAGCACCGGTTCACCGAGTGTACAAATGTTCAGACTCAAGGAGGAGTCTATGACGACGCAGGACGGCGTCGCGCAGCCGCAGAGCCGGTGGACGCATGCCCTTACGAACCAAGGAATCTCCCGGGTCCTGCTCTGGGGTTTCATCGCCCTCATGCTGTTCATGGTCGGCGACGGGATCGAACTCAGCTTCCTGTCGACCTACCTGGAGGAACGCGGGTTCAGTGGTGGTCAGGTCGCAGGGCTGTTCAGCGCTTACGGCATCGTCGTGGCGGTCGCCGCCTGGCTGGCCGGCGCACTGGCCGAGGCCTGGGGCCCGCGAAGAGTGATGCTCATCGGCGCGTGCCTGTGGATCGTGCTGGAACTCGCGTTCCTGACCCTCGGCGTCATGCAGGAGAACTACCCGGTGATGATCGCGACCTACGCGATTCGTGCCATCGGTTACCCGTTCTTCGCCTACGGATTTCTTGTCTGGGTCACCATGGAGACGCCCGATGCGGTCATGGGGAAAGCCGTCGGCTGGTACTGGTTCTTCAACGCCATGGGCCTGGGGGTCATCAGCGGGTACTTCGTGGCCGTCACTGTCGAACCGCTGGGGGAACTGGCCACCCTGTGGTCGTCGCTGGTATTCGTCGCGGTCGCTGCCCTCATGATCGCAGTGCTGGTGAAGTCCCGGGCCGGCGCGCGCAGAGTCACCCGTGCGGAGACCATCGAGGGGCTCAAGCGCGGCATCGCCATCATGAAGGAACGCCCGAAGGTCGGTATCGGCGGCGCTGTCCGCCTCATCAACACGATCTCGTACTACTCGTTCGCCGTGTTCCTCAACGTGTACATGGTCAAGACGGTCGGCTTCAGCCAGTCGCAGTGGTCCTCGATCTGGGGCACCATGCTTGCGGCGAACGTGGCCGCGAACCTCATCTCCGGTTACGCCTCCGACCGGTTCGGCCGCATCAATGTCATCGCCTGGGGCGGCGGAGCTGCCACAGCGATCACCGTTCTCGGGTTCTACTACCTGCCGCAGGCGGTCGGTGCGAACTACGTCGTCATCATGGCCCTGGGCATCGTCTACGGTCTCGCGCTGGGCATGTACGTCCCGCTGTCAGCCGTCGTCCCGCTCCTGGCTCCGCAGCACAAGGCGGCCGCAGTCGCGGTCCTGAATCTCGGTGCCGGCCTCAGCAACTTCGGGGGCCCGGCCGTGGCGGCGCTGGTCGGGCCGCTGGGTGTCGGGCCGGTTGTCTGGATTCTCGCGGCGCTCTACATCGTCGGGATCTTCCTCACCTTCCTCTTGCGTGAGGTGGGCGTCGAAGCCCCGGGGCACGGTCCACAGGTCGATCCAGCTCCCCCGGTGGCCACTCGGGTCATCTCTGAATAACCCGCCGCAGGCTGATCCGCTGGAGAACCCGAACGGAGAGAGTAGGTATCGATGAGAAGCCGAGTCCAGGCCGTACTGGGCATCGACGCCGGCACGACGTCGGTGAAGTCCGTCGTCATCAGCACGACGGGTGACGTGCTCGGGGCCGCCAGATCGACGGTCCGTATCCGGCGGCCGCAACCGCACTACGCCGAACAGGACATGGACGAGGTCTGGTCCGCTGTCGGGCAGACAATCAGCGCGGCACTGGCCGAAGCCGGTGATGTCGAGCTGCTCGGGCTCAGCGTGACGGGCCAGGGCGACGGTGCGTGGCTCGTGGACGCCGGCGGACGTCCCGCCGGTCCAGCCGTACTGTGGCTGGACGGCAGAGCTGCCGAGCGGGTGGCTCGATGGGAGGCCGACGGGCGCGGGGAACTGGTCCGCTGCACGACGGGTTCGGCCCTGTTCCCGGGGGCCCTGCCCGTTCTCCTGGAAGAACTGCAGGACAGTGATCCCGGACTCCTCACCCGCGCGGCGACGCAGCTCAACTGCAAGGACTGGATCCGTTTCCAACTTACGGGAGTTGTGGGAACGGAGGCTTCCGAGGCCTCGCGCACCTACCTGGACGTTGCCACGGGGCGCTACTCTGAGGAGCTCATCGAAGGCCTGGGCCACGGCGGTTTCCGTCGGTTGTTGCCGCCCCTGTTCCCACCCGATGCGGTGTGCGGCCGAGTGACGGAGAAAGCAGCGCGAGAGACCGGCCTGCCCGTCGGTCTGCCCGTTGCGACCGGCCTGGTCGACACGCCGGCCGGCGGCGTCGGCCTGGGAGTCGTCGGGCCGGGCGAGGCGTACGCGATCCTCGGCACCACCGCGTTCGTCGGTGCCGTACAGGAGCGCGTCAGCGCGCCCGTTGACGTACCGGTCATCACCCTCAACCTGGGCCAGGGAACTCAGGTCATCGAGTGCCTCGCCCCGATGAACGGCACCCCCAACCTCGACTGGGCGCGAGAGGCCACAGGCCTGGCCGGGCTGGAATGGTCACAGATCGAAGAACTCGTCAACGCCGTTCCGGCCGGGGCCGGGGGGGTGCTCTACCTGCCCTACGGGGGCGTAAGCGGTGAGCGAGCGCCTTTCGTGGACACCGCGGCCTCGGCGGCATGGCTGAACATCACCGTACGCACCAGCCCGGGAGAACTGCTGCGCGCCGTCTACGAAGGCATTGCTCTGTCCCTGGGCGAATGCATGGACGTACTGGGCATCAACGCTGACGCGACGGTCCGGCTCTGCGGCGGTGGGGCGCAATCGCCGGTCGTCTGTCAGATCGTCGCCGACGTGACCGGTCGCCGCATCGTCCGCTCCACTTTCGCCGAACTCGGCGCCCGCGGTGCGGGCGCGCTGGCCCTCGTTGCTGTCGGCGCGGCACCCGACCTTCCCGCCGCGCTCGCCCAGTTCGGCGACGACGCTCAGATCTTCGAGGCAGATCCCCGTCTGCGAGCCCTGCACGACGCCCAGGCCCAGGTGTTCCGCGACGTCCGCGACGCCGTGCGACGCCACTGGCCGGACCTGCGGGCGGTGCAGGCGGCCGCACACGCCGCCGACGCGAGCCCCGCGTCCGAACCCACGGCCGCCCTCTCCGCGGACGCACCCCCCGCAACCTGATCCCTGACTACGAAATCAAGGAAAATTCATGTCGAACCAGACCACCCACAGCGCCCGCCCACTCCTGCTGGTCACCGCACCCTTCGACCAAGCTCGAGCCGAGCTGCTCGAGGACGTCTTCGACGTCGAACTCGTCGAGCCCTCTCTGGCCGGCACATCGCTGGCGACCAGGGGACTCGACGAGCAGCTCGCCCGCGCGACCGCACTCGTGTGCGAGGTCGACGTCGTCGACGAAGCCACCTTGGACAAGGCACCTGAGCTGCGGGTCGTCGTGTCCTGCCGTGCAAACCCGGTCAACGTCGACGTGGAAGCGTGTACTGCACGCGAGATCGCCGTCCTGACTACCCCGGCCCGCAATGCCGACGTCACCGCGGATCTCGCCTTCACACTGCTTCTCATGACCGTTCGGCACACCGGCCGGGCCGAACGCTGGCTGCGCAGCGGTGCATGGAAGTCCGAGGACGTGTTCGAGCCCTACTCGACCTTTCGCGGGCTCGGGCTGTCCGGACGCACCCTCGGCATCCTCGGTGGTGGCGCCATCGGGCGCCGGATGATGCAGCGGGCCCGGGCCTTCGGCATGGATGTCGTCGTCTACGACCCGTTCCTCCCGTCCGACGCGTTCGGCGACCAGGCGCGCATCGTCGAACTCGACGAGGTGCTGTCCACGGCCGACATCGTCACCGTCCACGTCCCGCTGGCCGAGTCCACCATCGGGCTGATCGGTGACCGGGAGCTGCGGCTCATGCGTCCGGATGCCTACTTGGTGAATGCAGGGCGCGCCGCGGTGGTGGAGGAGGACGCGCTCGTCAACGCGCTCGCCGAGGGGCAGATCGCCGGAGCCGGGCTCGACGTGTTCTGGACCGAGCCGGTCCCCGCCGACCATCCGCTGCTCAGCCTCGACAATGTCACCCTCACCCCTCACATCGGCGGCGCCTCCGACGACGTCGTGACCGAGCACTCCAAGATCGCCGAACGCGGCCTGCGCGCGTGGGTGGCGGGTGAGCGGCCCCCCGCGATCGCCAACCCCGCCGTGCTCGAGCCGCCCATCGCGCGCTAAGGCGCCCGCACCCGCTCACTTACCGCAACGCAATGCCTCAGGAGGGCCAGACATGAGCGTCATCGAAGACGCCAGCACGACACCCAACCTCAGCCCAGCCGTTTCGGCTCTGCTCCAGGCCCCACCGCGGCTCCTCATCAACGGCGAGATGGTACCGGCTGACAAGGGCGGCACCATCCCCGTACTGAACCCCGCCACGGGCCGGCAGATCGCGACCGCAGCCGCGGCAGGAGTCACCGACGTGGACCGCGCCGTGCGGGCCGCGGCTGCGGCGATGGAGCCCGGTTCGCCGTGGCGACGGATGTCCGCCCTCGACCGCGGCCGGATCATCGAGCGCTTCGCCGCTCTGCTCGAGGCCCACGCCGAAGAACTCGCCGACCTCGAGGCACTCGACGGCGGTAAGGTGCGCAGCTCCGCCCGCCAGAACGACGTGGAACTATCCATCAAGCACTTCGCGTACTTCGCGGGCTGGCCCAGCAAGATCGAGGGAAACACCATTCCGGTGTCCGTGCCCGACACCATGGTGCGGACCGAGCGGGAACCCGTTGGTGTCGTCGCGCAGATCATTCCGTGGAACTTCCCTCTTCTCATGGCGGCTTGGAAGATTGCGCCCGCCTTGGCCGCCGGGTGCGCGATCGTCCTCAAGCCCGCCGAGAACACCCCGCTCGTCGCGATCCGCCTGGGCCAACTGGGCCTCGAGGCCGGACTGCCCAACGGTGTTCTCAACATCCTCCCCGGCTACGGACCGGAAGCAGGCGAGGCACTTGTCGAACACCCACTCGTGGACAAGATCGCCTTCACGGGTTCCACCCGTGTCGGGATCCACCTGGCGCAGAAGGCGGCCGCACAGGTCAAGCGCGTGACGCTGGAACTCGGCGGGAAGAGTCCGAACATCATCTTCGCCGATTCTCCTGTCGAGGAGGCAGTGGCCGGCGCGGCATCGGCGATCTTCTCGAACGCCGGCCAGTCGTGCAGTGCCGGTTCACGCCTCTACGTCGAACGCTCCCGCTTCGACGACGTCGTGGGCGCCCTGTCCGAACGGGCTGACAGCATGCGCGTCGGACCGGGGCTCGATCCGAGCACCGACCTCGGTCCGCTCATCAGTCGAACCCAGCTCGACCGAGTCCGCGGCTACATCGACGGCGCGCTCACCGGTGGCGCGACTGCCGCCGCCGGTGCAGTAGCCCCGGCTGGCGTCGACGCGGACGGATACTTCCTGCGTCCCACCGTTCTGACCGATGTCGACGACACAATGGCAGCGGTACGCGAGGAGATCTTCGGTCCCGTCGTCGTGGCCCAGCCCTTCGACTCCCTCGAAGAGATCGCGGCGCGCGGCAACGACTCACCCTACGGTCTCGCGGCCGGCATCTGGACACGTGACATCGCCCGCGCGAACCGCCTGGCGAAACTCCTCAGGGCGGGCACCATCTACATCAACATGTACGGTGCCACTGATGCCGCAGCACCGTTCGGTGGATTCAAGACCTCAGGCTACGGCCGTGAGATGGGCCACGCGAACCTCGAATCATACCTCGAGACGAAGACGGTATGGACAAGCCTGTCGATGTGAGCGGCAACGCGCGGTCGACCCGGGTGCCGGCCATGGTCCTCATGGACGACCGGCTGCGCCCTGGAGCCGTCGCATTGAACGTCACTCTCGGGGCGCTCGTCCAGGTGCTGGCACTGAGCACGTGGTACGCGACGTCAGCGGTGGCGCCGCAGCTGGCGCGGCACTGGAACCTCGACTCGGGCGAAGTCTCGTGGCTGACGAGCTGCGTCCTGCTCGGGTTCGCGGCCGGAGCGCTGGGACTGGGGCTGCTGCGCGTCGCCGACCGGGTACGCCCGGGCGTACTCCTGCCGCTGGGCTCGCTGATCGCTGCCGCGTGCACAGCGTTGCCTGCGGTTCTACCCATCGGATTCGCGCCGACCCTTGCTCTGCGCGTCCTCACGGGAATCGCTCTTGCGGCGGTGTATCCGCCGGGGATGAAGGCCGTCGCCTCATGGACCCTGGCCCGCCGCGGGTCGGCAGTCGCACTGGTCGTGGCTTCCTTGACGTTGGGCAGCGCTCTTCCGCACGCACTCCGCACGCTGCCGTTGCCGGGCTGGCGAAGTGTCCTCCTCATCTCGGCGGTTGCCGCGACACTGGCAGCCGGGCTGGCGACGACGACTCGGACCGGCCCGCACACGAGCGAGACCGACACACTACGGATCGGTGCCGCCTGGCAGCTCTTCCGCAACAGGCGACAGCGGCTCGTCACCTTGGCCTATCTGGGCCATATGTGGGAGGTCTACGGCCTGTGGACATGGTCGGTCGCGTTGCTCGCCGCGTTGCCCGGTTCGGGGGGCCCTGTCCTCGGTGTCCCGGGATGGGGCCCGTTCCTGCTGATCGGCGTAGCCGGGGCCATCGGCTGCTTCGGCGCAGGTTCCGCAGCCGATCGGTGGGGCAGAGTCCGTGTCACGACCGTAGTCGTCACCATCTCGGCCTGTTGCTGCCTCCTCGCACCAGCGTTGCCACTTCTTCCCGACATAGTGACTGCGGTGATGTTGATCGTTTGGGGGGCATCGGTGATCGGGGATTCACCGATGTACTCAGCGTTGCTTGCTGACTCCTCCGACCCGACCGCCGTGGGGACGGCCCTGACCGTGCAGATGGCGCTCGGATACTCTCTCGCGGCGGTACCGGTCCTCCTGCTGCCGCACCTGGCCGCGCACGTCGGATGGCCCTGGGCCTTGCTCTCACTGGCGCCCGGACCACTGGCCAGTGCCTTGAGTCTCCGGAGACTGCAGAGGCTTGACCGGACCAGTTGAGGCCCGGTGTGGTGTCTTGCCGTCCCCGCCGTCGGCCAGGACCGCGCCGTTCCACGGCGGAGGCGCTGATGCCCAGGTGGGCGGCGACCTCCGGATATCCCCAGAGCTGCTGGTCGTCGGCCATCGTGTCCTCCTCGTTCGTCGGTGATGAGCGTACGCAAGATCCGGATGGGCGGGCGTACGGCAAGACCGCCCCTGCCGGTCGGCGCGGGGCAGCCTTCTGCGCTTGCGGTCAGACCTCGGCGAGGCGGTGGGAGAGGTCCAGGGCGACAGTGGCGACCGCGAGGGCGGCGCACAGGCCGGTCACCTCGTGGAGGGTGGGGTGGACCAGGCGCGGCCAGTCGTCGGGGGCGGCGGGCCAGGAGGCGAGGAGGACCTCGATGGTGGCCAGGCCGAGGTGGGCGGTGACAGCCCAGCCCGCTCGGGAGGCGGGCTCCCAGTGCAGGCGGATACGGCCGAGCGGGAGTCTGGGGGGTGCCCCGACGCCGCAGAGTGGCCCGTGCCTGGATGCGATCTTGCCGGACTGGTCACAGTCGCACGGTCATCGCTTCTCCTAAAGAGTTCGTGCGGGTCGCCAGCCGGATGATGAGGTGACACGGTGACCAACCACGATGAGGCAGCGAGTGCCCGACCGTTGACCCTGGCTTGGGCGAGCCGGCACCTGGACTGGTCGCGGTTGATCCGACTGCCGCGCATTGCGAGTATCCGTCACTCCTCATGACACATATGGCGGGCCGGCCGGTCCTCGACGACGAGGGATTGGACACGCGTCTCCCCCTGCTGGCCCGTGAGGTTCCCCCGAGATGCGGGGATGGGTGACAGGCGGTCAGATGGGTCTCGTGAGAGGAGTCCAGACGATGCCTGCGCCGAGGAAGTACCCGCTGGAGTTGCGTGAGCGTGCGGTACGGATGTATCGGACCGCCGAGCCAAAGCCCGTGATCCGCCGCATGGTCGAGGAGCTTGGTGTGCACCATGAGGCCCTGCGTAACTGGATCCGGCAGGCCGAGGCTGATGCCGGCGAATGCGACGACATGCTCACCACTGCCGAGCGGGACGAGCTTGCCGCCCTGCGTAAGGAGAACGCACAGCTCAGGCGTGCGAACGAGGTCCTGCGGACGGCCTCGGCTTTTTTCGCGACCCAGCTGTGCGCCACGAGGCGCGATGATGATCGGAAGGCGGTGAAAGACCGCATCCGTTGGGCCGTCGCAGCGGCCTGATCGAAGCTTGGGGCAGCCTGACCCGGGGAACGCCGGTGAGGGCGGCAAGCGGCCCCGACGAAGACGGGTCGTGCCGGAACTGCCAGACGGTGCGGGCCTGTTCAGCGAGGTCAGAAGGTGTAGCGAGAGCGAACCAGTGGTTGAAGCTCCGTAAGCGCGAAGCCGGGTCAAATCTGGTGGATATGGGCCGGTGTGCAGTGCGTGGGACTCCGCCCGCACGGGTGGGGGCCCAACTCCGAAGCCGTGTAGCTGTGTCGGTGGGGAGGCCACGTTGAAAGTCTGCGGCGTGGACGTGGCGACGCTGCCGGAGTAGAGCTGGGCGCCTCCCTGACCGATCGATCACATCGTGAACGTGGGAACCATCCGCGGTCGCCCTTCTGCCGGGCAGCCAGTTCGGCGGTGGGCAGGTCCGTTGCCGACTGATGGCCGTGGGATGGGGCGGAGGCCCCGTAGTAGTCGCGGGCGTGACGACCCGCCATGGAGGCCGTGAGAGACGGCCGCAGGGCGAAGGGGGCCAGCAAGTCAGCAGTCGAAGTACTGGAATGCCGGGAGGTTTTCGCTGGTGAATACCGACGAACTGGAGCACGCCTTATATGTGGCGGAGCGACGGGTACTGAATATCCAGACCAAGCTGCACCGTTGGGCCCGTGATGATTCTCATCGCAGGTTCGACGACCTCTACGATCTCGTTGCCGATCCTGGATTTCTGCTCGTTGCCTGGGATCGGGTGCGGAGCAACAAGGGGGGCCAGAGCGGCAGGGGTGGACGGACGCACGCCCCGTTCCATCGAGGCCGGGCAGGGGGTCGAGGATTTTCTCGACGGGCTGCGGTCGCAACTGAAGGACCGCAGTTCCTGCCCGCTTCCGGTGCGGGAGCGAATGATTCCGAAGACGGGTGGGAAACTTCGCCGTCTCGGAATCGCGACCATTGCCGACCGGGTGGCCCAAGCATCCTTGAAACTGGTGTTGGAGCCGATTTTCGAAGCGGATTTCCTTCCGTGTTCCTACGGATTCCGACCGAATCGCCGGGCTCATGACGCGGTGGCCGAGGTTCGCTATCTCACGTCCAAGTCGTACGACTGGATCGTAGAAGGCGGTATCAAGGCATGCTTCGATGAGATCTCGCACGCGGCCCTGATGGACCGGGTGCGCCTCCGAATCGAGGACAAACGCGTTCTGGCCCTGGTGAAGATATTCCTCAAAGCAGGCATCCTCGGTGAGGATCGCCTGCTGTGGGAGACCACTGCCGGGACTCCGCAGGGATCAATCCTCTCGCCCTTGCTCAGCAACGTGGCATTGTCGGTACTGGACGAGTATGTGGCCCAGGCGCCGGGAGGCCCGTCAACTGGCAAGGTGAAACGGGCCAGACGGCGCCGCCATGGTCTGCCCAACTACCGCCTGTCGCGGTACGCGGACGACTGGTGCCTGATGGTCTCCGGCTCCCGATCGGATGCCGAAACCTTGCGCGAGGAGATCGCCGTGGTCTTGTCCACGATGGGCCTGCGCCTGTCTCCGGAGAAGACCCTGATCACCCATATCGAAGATGGGCTGGATGTGCCACCCGAGAAAATCCAGCCCACCTACCTGGCCGGCTGGACCGCCACCAAGCTCCGCTGGAAGCTCACCGCGGACGACAAGGAACGGGCCGCCCTGGAGAAGCTTTCCACGGACTGCTCGGACACGATCGTGAAGTACGAGGTCGCCCCGTAACAGGCACCCGGTCATGCGACGGTCGGGGCGGGCCGCTCACCGCAGCCGGGTCACGGTCAGAGATCCGTGCCGCCCCGCCCCGGCCAGCACCCGCACCCGCACCACCGGGCCCGTCTCCACCTGCGTGTACGGCTCACCCTCGGCGTACCGCTCACCAACCGCTTCCGCCCCCACCAGCACGGCACTGACCTGGGCGTTCAGCCCGCCTACTCGCCAGTAGAAACCCCGGCCGCGACCCGATGGCAGGCCGACGGCGCGCAGATCCGCTGCGACCAGATCTCCTCCACCACCGTGATGTCGTGCTGCTGTGCAGGTAGGCCTGATGGTCAGGCCGGTTTAGGGGAGACAGTCGTCTATGAGGTGACTGCGGTACTGGAAGTGCCGTAGGCCGCGTCGGATGCTGCTGGTCGAGGTGTTCGGAAACGCGGGCGCCTTGCCCGACCGGGACGCAGGCGAGGTCGCGTACAGCGTCGCCCTCCAGCGTGCCGCCGTACAGATGAGAGCAGATTCCAGGTCGACGCGCTGCAGGTCCCAGCCCCGGCCTCGGCGTACGCGTACTGCGGATTTGGTCGTGAAGGTTCACCCTGATGAGCCGAAGTCAGTAGCGGCCCCCGAACCGCCGGGCCGATTCCTGGATGTGCGCCAGCCTGCGCAGGCTGAGCAGCACCGGTTCGTACAGCACGGTCAGCGCGACCGCCGCCTCGATCTGCCCGGCCGCCGTGGGCTGTTCCTCCACCGCGTCCAGGTCGGCAACGGCGAGCTCGGCGGCGATGCGGCCGTACGACAGCAGGCGCGCGTTGTCGCAGGGGTAGCCGAGGCGGACGAGCGCGGCGACAGAGGCGACGAGCGTGCCGAGGGCGGGGGAGGGGTCGTCGTGCATGCAGTGCCAGTCCAACTGCTCCAGCAACGCCTCCACCGAGTGGCGCGCGATCCCGGTCGCCTCGTCGTCCTCGGCGGGCCCAGGGTCATGCGGCAGCGCCCGGGCGGCCGCGCCGAGCCGCATGTGGTGGTCCAGCGACGTGTCCTCCGCAGCGGCGATCACCTCCCGCGCGACGGTCACCGGCACCTTGCCGATCTGGATCAGCGCCCGCACCAGACGCAGTCGGCGCAGGTGCTCCTCGCCGTACGCGGCCTGGGTGGCGGTGACCCGGTGGCCGGGCTGGAGCAGCCCTTCCCGCAGGTAGTACTTGATCGTCGAGGTGGACACCCCGCTGCGCTCACTCAGCTCGGCCAGTCTCATCGAACTTGCACCCTCCCTCGGATACTGACACTATCCAAAGATGGATAGTGTCACTATCTTATAGCGTACAGAGAGTGGGGAGCGCGGCATGGGTACGGCACCGATAGCGGGGCGAGTCACGACGGCGGCCGAGGGGGACGTGGTGATCTTCCTCATCGGCATGCGGATCAACCGGTGGCGGTCGGTGCGCCACTGGCTGCCCACCTTCACAGCCATGCCGCGCATGCTCAAGGAGCTTGCGCGCGAGGAGGGCAGCGGGCTGCTGGGATACCGGGGGTACACGGCCGGGCTGCGCACCCACACGTTTGTCCAGTATTGGGAGTCGCGCGAGAAGTTGCTCGCCTACGCCTCGGCCCCGGAACAGCAGCACCGCCCCGCCTGGGCGGCGTTCAACCGCCGTGCGCGGAGCGCCGCGGGGAGTGTCGGCATCTGGCACGAGACATACATCGTGCCGGCGGGCTCGTACGAGGCGATCTACCACGCCATGCCACCGACTGGGCTCGGCGAAGCCCATGGGGTCGAGCCGGTCGGGCGGCGGGGTGAGCGGGCCGCGGAGCGGCTCGCATCCTAGTAGTGCTTGGTCAGGTCGGTATTGGGGTGGGTGTGTCGCGGTGGTAGGTGGGGCAGGCGCCGGTCCGGACTGCGAGCAGGGTCTGCAGTTCACGGACGATCTGGTAGAGGCTCAGGCTGGCGCCGTGTCTTTTGGGGCCCGGGCCAGCCGTTGCAGGGTGCAGAAGGCGTGCGCGGCGGACACAAGGGTGACGTGGTGGTGCCAGCCGCCCCAGGTCCGGCCCTCGAAGTGGGCCAGGCCCAGGGCCTGCTTCATCTCCCGGTAGTCGTGCTCGATCCGCCGGCGGAGCTTGGCGAGCCGGACCAAGGTGGTCAGCGCAGTGTCGGCGGGCAGGTCGGACAGCCAGAACTGGACCGGCTCGCTCTCACCGGCGGGCCACTGGGCCAGCAGCCGGCACACGGGCAGCTCCGGGCCGTCGGTGGCCTGCCGGACCTCGCGTCCGGCGGGCCGGATCCGCAGGACCACGAACCGGGAGTACATCCGTTTCACGCCGGAGCGGCCCGCGCCGGACCGGGAACCCTCCCGCCATTGCACGGGCCTGGCCGCCTTCCGGCCCGCCGCGACAACCAGCTCTTTCACCGACTGCGGCTTGTCCGGGTACTTCGCCACCGGTGGGCGTCCGGTCCCGGAGTACGGCCCGGTCACCGGCACCGCGTCGCCGGGCTGGGCCGACAGCGTGGTGGAGATCCCCACCACGTAGTTCAGGCCGCGGGCCTGCACCCCGTGCCGGAACGCGGCGGCGTCGCCATATCCGGCGTCCGCGATGGCCAGCGGCACCTCGATGCCCCACGAGCGGGTCTCATCGAGCATGTCCAGGGCCAGCTGCCACTTCTCCACGTGCCCGACATCCTCGGGGATCTGGCAGACGGCACGACGGGCGGCCTTGGCCGGATCGGCCTTCGGCGAGTCGGGGTCCCACGTCCCGGGCAGGAACAGACGCCAGTTGACCGCCGCCGAGGCGTGGTCACGGGCGAGATGCAGCGAGACGCCGACCCGGCAGTTGGTGACCTTGCCCGCCGTGCCGGTGTACTGCCGCGACACACACGCCGAGGCACCCCCGTCCTTCAAGAACCCCGTGTCGTCGAAAATGAGCGCGGACGGCCGGATCGCCGCTTCCATTCTCCAGGCCACCCTGGCCCGCACATGCGCCGGATCCCAGGGACTGGTGGTCACGAAATTGGCCAGCGCCTGCCGATTCCCGTCCTCACCCAGCCGGGCCGCCATCGGCTCGACCGACTTGCGCTTACCGTCGGTCAGCAGCCCCCGCAGGTAGACCTGCCCCCACCGACGCTGTGAACCGCCCCGGGTTCGGTAGAGATCTCAGATTGTGGTTGTGACCTGGGGTTTTGTCAGTTCCGTGTAGTAGTTGGTCTCGTACTCGACGGGTG
>NZ_JBIUBU010000041.1:0-37470 GCF_044548345.1 Streptomyces sp. NPDC052042
TTGTCGTTCGTCGTATTGATCATGGGAACAACCTCCTGCCGCAACAGTGCGTGCCCGGCGCCGGGGCGACAACTTCTGTTGCCATTTCTGGGACGTGCGAGGTGGAATGGGGGTATGGATGAGCACTCACCGATCGCTGCCACGCTGGCCCAGGTCGGCGCCCGCCTCAGGCGCATCCGTGCCCAGCGCGGCGTGTCCCTGTCGGCGCTGGCCGAGGCCACCGGCATCTCCAAAAGCACGCTGTCGAGGCTGGAGTCGGGGCAGCGCCGCCCGAGCCTGGAGCTGCTGCTGCCCATCGCACAGGCCCACCAGGTACCCCTGGACGAACTCGTCGGGGCACCGGAGGTCGGCGACCCACGGGTCCGCTGCAAGCCCCGCGTCCACAACGGTCGTACGACGATTCCGCTGTCGACACAACCGGGACGCCTGCAAGCCTGGAAGTCGATCATCCCCGCGGAACACAACCGGCCCGAGCCGGTCACGCACGAAGGGTACGAGTGGCTGTACGTCCTGTCCGGACGCCTCCGGCTCATACTGGCCGACCACGACCTGATCATGGGGCCGGGTGAAGCGGCCGAGTTCGACACCCGCCTGCCACACTGGTTCGGCCCCGCAGAAAAGGCCCCCGTGGAGGTGCTCAGCCTGTTCGGCCCCCAGGGAGAACGCGTGCACGTCCGGGCCAAGCCCCAGCCCCGTGCGGAGCCATCGAACTGAGCGAAAAGACCCTCAGCGCGCGGGCTGCCGGGCTGCCGATCGTCCCGAGACATGACGCTGGTGTCACCCTCGCCAGGCGGCTGTCCGACCGGCGCCCCGGCTTGGTCACGGCAGTCGGCGGTCCGCTGTTACTCGGCTGGCCGACGCTGGCCGACGCTGGCCGACGAACCAGTCGCACTGCTCATTCTTGTTTTCGCGCAGGGTGCGCGGACGTTCATGCTGATCACGCGAACCTCGGCCGCCTGAACCAAACACCACCACAGGCCGCTCCAGGAGTGCCGTGATGCCCCCGGGGGCGAAGGCCCGAGGGCGGCTGCGCAGTTTTCGCCTCGGTCCACGATGTGCCTGTCATGTTCCACGCGGTCTGCACCTGGGGTACGGCTCAGGGGCCACCGCCCCACCGCTTCTTGGCGACGCTAGCACCGCTCCCCCTGAGCAGCGCAATGAGCGCGAGCCTGATGACGGCCGTGGTATGCGTTCCGGCCGTCGAGCGGCTGGTACGCGCTGGCGCAGGTGGTCCGGAAAGCCGTCAGAGGTCCTTCGGCGCCGAAACAGGGCAGGTGGTCGGCTGGCGCGGGCGACGGCGTAGGCGTCAACGATCTCGCGCAGCCGGGTTCCGTCTCATCGAGACGCCGTGCCGCCGCACCAGCTCGACACGCTCAGCCCCGATTCACCAGCCGTGCTTCGAAGAGTTCGATCCCGCCCTCTTCAGAGGCGCGAGTCGTGCCATCAAGTCGGAAACTCGATCGTTCGTAGAAACGTATTGCCGAAGAGTTGGGAAGGTACGCGTACACGCACAAGGGCCGTAGCCTCTCCCATCAAGATCGGCTGCCGCGTGCCTGAAAAGCTGCCTGCCCAGGCCAGTGCCGATTCGCTCAGGCTCGATGTACAGACCGTAGACCTCGGCAGCGCGGGAACCGAGATCCGGATTCTGGTCTTGATCAGCCGGGCCCGTTCGGCAGAACCCGACTACGGCATCGCCTCCTGGGAGATCCACAGACGGTGCTCATCGCGGAGTTCGGCCAGATACTCGGCCCACTCGTCAGCTTCTTTCACAGGGTCAGGCCCGCGAAGATACTCGCGGCTCATGAACCCGTCGTACGCCTCTCGCCACGCGCGGACTTTCAGGTCGCCGATGGCCTGTGCATCTCTGGAAACAGCAGAACGGATCACGGGCCGAGTGCAGGAAGGCTTCGGCAGGTTCAAGAACGTTTTTTGTGGAGCCGTATTGCGGCGGCAGGTCCCCGAAGCCGCACTGCCGGCTGTCCCCCCAGTGGTGGCGTTCACGTTCGCGTGGACCCAGCAGGCGGTCGAGTTGCGTGACGGGCGCTCAGCGCCTCGTCTCGTACCTGGTCAGGATCACGCCGCAGGGAAGCGTCCGCGTCTCCACCAGGTTCAGGTTCACCCAGTTGTCCAGCGCGGTGAAGAACGGCGTGCCGCCGCTCACCAGGACCGGCGCGGTGGCCAGCACCTACTCGTCAATCAGCCCGGCCCGCATGGCCGTCGCGGCGAACGTCGCGCCGCCGATGGCCATCGGGCCGCCATCCTCGGCCTTGAGCCGGGTGATCTCGGCGACCGCGTCGCCGGTGACCAGGTGGGTGTTCCAGCCGACCTTGTCGATCGTCGAGGAGAACACCACCTTCGACATATCCCGCCAGCGGCGCGCGAACTCGATCTCCGCCGGGGTGGCGTTGGGCTGCTGGTCGGCGGCCGGCCAGTAGGAGCTCATCGTCTGCCACAGCTTGCACCCGTACAGCGACAGGTCGGTCGCCTGCAACTGGTCGGACCAAAACTGGAACAGCTCGTCGCTCGGCACGCTCCAGCCGATGTCGTCACCGGGCGCGGCGATGTACCCGTCCAGGGTCAGGTTCATGCCGTAGATCAGTTTCCGCATGGCGCCAGCCTTCCGCGAGTCGGTCTCACGTACAGACCGGCGCGGCGCGGGAAACTCATCGGTGCGCGAACTGAGCTCGCATGTAGTCCTCGTACTCGGTGGCTCAGCCTCAGACTCATCGTGCCGCCGAGAAAATAGCATCGATCTGAGACTGATCTTGGGTGACATCGCGGTGAGACAACAGAGAACCAGCAGGTCACAGAAGATCGACATGTCATCGGCGGCGAGACCCAACACCCGGCCCCTCCTCGAGTTGGTATTCGAGGGTGAGGTTGTCTCCGTGGGACACGGTCTGGAGCGGAATGGCGCACACGGTCGCTGGCGAGGCCGGGCGGGCTGCTCAACATGGGGAGGACCTTGCAGGTGCGGATGTCGGGCGTTCGGCGGGAGCGGCGTGCAGGCGTAGAGGCAGGGGCCGGCCGGGTACGGGCGTAGCTCGGTTTCTTCGCGAGCCGTTCAGCAGCCTGGCCTCGGGGGGCCGGGGAAGAGGCCGGGCCACCCGATGCCGGGCCGCTGAACGGCGGGTACGTGCTGGTGCGGGTGGCCGTCAGAGGTCCTTCGATGCCGAGGCGGGATGGGTGGTTTGGTTGGCGGGGTCAGGTGCGGGCGGTGATGTAGGCGTCGGCGATCTCGCGCAGCCGGGTTCCGTCGAAGGAGGGCCCGTGGCCGGGGTGGACGACGGTGACGGGTAGGTCGCGGAGTCTGGTCATGGTGGCGATGTAGTCCTGCTGATCGGCTCCGTGGATGTCGTCGAGCAGCTGGTCGTCGTAGACGATGTCGCCTGAGAAGAGCGTCTGTGCTCGGGGGTCGTACAGCGCGATGCTGCCTGGGGTGTGGCCAGGCAGGTGCAGGACGGTGAGTCGGCGGTTGCCGAGGTCGATGGTGTCGCCGTCCGTCAGGTACTGGCTGACGTCGGCGGGGCGTAGCCGGTAGGTGTTCGGGTCGTAGTGCTTGTGCGGGATGGCGGAGATCAGAAGGTCGGGCACGTCTTCGTCGTCGGGCTCGGTCATGCCGAGCTCGTCGAAGAGGGCAGCGGAGGCCAGGGTTCCCGGCGGCGGAGTCCGGAGGTTCTCCGCCTTGTGCGCGCGGCAGTCGGCGAACTCGTGGGCACCGCCCATGTGGTCGAGGTGTCCGTGCGTGACGACCAGGATCGGCTCGTCGGTGAACAGGTGTGGGAATGCGGGGCGCAGTGGGGCCACGCCGAGGCCGGCGTCGACGACGAGGTTGCGTTGGCTTCCGCGGATGTGCCAGGTGTTGGCCTGGAGGAACGGGTGGACGTGCGGTTCGTGGATCAGTGTGATGGCGTCGTCGACGGGGGTGGCGGTGTACCAGTGGTCGGCGATGGGCAGCGTGCAGGCCGGTGCGGGGGTGGGGGCTGTGCCGCTGTGGGGGGTTTGGAGGGTCACGGGCGGGCCTTCTGTCGGGTGTTGCTGAGCAGGGCGTACACGGCGGTGGAGACGAGCGGGCCGATCAGGGCGGACAGGTCCAGGCCACCGGTGGCGCTGGCGCCTGGCCCGACCAGGATGGTGGTGTTCACGAACAGCAGCGCGGTGACGGTGCCGGAGACGAGGGCGATGATGCCGGCCGGGTTGTAGCCGCGGCGGTACCAGAACGCTCCCCCGGGATGTTCGGCGTGCAGTGATGGTCCGTCGTAGGCGTTGCGTCTGAGGACGATGTCGGTGGCGTAGATGGCGATCTGTGGGCCGAGGAAGGTGACGGTCAGGGCCAGGATGTTGTTCAGCGAGGTCACGAAGCTGGGTGAGAGCAGGGCGTAGGCGCACAGGGCACCGCCGAGCAGCGCGTCGATGGCGACCGAGCGGGCGCGGCTGATGCGTACGCCGAGGGCCTGCAGGGACAGGCCGGAGGAGTAGGTGGTCATGACGTTGTTGGTGATCGAGGAGACGATGATCAGCGCGAGGAAGATCGTGTAGAACCAGCCGGGCACGATGCCGCGCATCGAGCTCTGGGGGTCGTTCATATCGACTGCGGTCCCGGCGAGGATGCCGATGCCGCCCATGACGACGGAGGGCGCGAAGCCGCCGACGCCGGTGCTGAGGGCGACCTTCCACTTCGAGACGTCGGCTGGCAGGTAGCGGGCGTAGTCCGCGCCGTTGGCCCAGGAGAGGGGCGCGGCGGCGATGACGGTGAAGCCGATGAAGGCGGCGACCCACAGTTCCTGGCCGTGCAGCGGGGTGAATCCGGCGGGGTTGAGGGTGGCGTGCTGGGTGACGTAGCCGCCGAGGATCAGGGCGCTGGCTCCGAGGACGACGGAGAACAGCACGCTGAAGCGGACGATGGTGGCATGTCCGTAGAGGCTGAGTGCGAACGCCGCGACACCGATCACCACGGTGATGGCGAATTTGGCCGGGGTGGAGGGGCGCAGGCCGAACGATTCCAGCAGCGCGAAGCCTGCCAGTGCGCCGATGGAGAGGTTGATGCCCTCGTAGGTGACGGCCACGAGCCAGCCGAGTCCGGCGCCGAAGGGGCGGTTGCCGCGGATGCCGAACATGGCGCGGGTGACGACCTGGCTGGGGGTGCCGGAGGCCGGGCCGCTGACGGCCAGGAATCCGACCAGGCCCCAGAAGAGGTTGCCGAGGATGAGAACGGTGAATGCCTGGGGCACGGAAAGGCCCAGGACTGACAGGGTGCCGCCGAGCACCAGGTAGAGGTAGCCGACATTCGACGACAACCACACGGGGAACAGTTCGAACGGCCGGCCATGCCGTTCGTTGGCGGGGACGTAGTCGATGCCCCTGGTTTCGATTTTGCCGAACGTGTCCTGTGGCGCTGGGGCCTCGTGTGGTCCGGAGGGCGTTGCCTGCGTGCTGGCGGTGTCCGGGACGGGAGCCATGCCCACCTCCATGTTGAACACATGCTCAATGATTGTTGAGCACGTATTCAATAGAGGCAATCGACGGAACGTCAATGATCACTCTGTACACAGGCGCACACTCTCCGCATCGATCGCTGCGGGGGCGAACCACCTGACCTGCGCAGATGCAATTGAGCAGCCGATCAATAAACTGAGGGCATGCCGAAGAAGGCCATTACGCGCCGATCACCAGAAGAGCGCCGCCGGGAGATCATCGACGCGGCGCTCACCCTGGCCGATACCCTCGGCCTGGACCGGATCACTTCACGCGACGTCGCCAACAAACTCGGCGTCACGTCGGGGCTGATCCACCACTACTTCCCCACCGTCGACGACCTCGTCGTGGCCGCGTTCACCCAGACCGCGAGCGCCCAGAACGACCAGGACGAGGATGCCTGCCGGAACCTGCCGCCCACCGACGCCCTCCGTGCATTGCTCCAGCGCTCCCTCAGCATGGGAAGCGCCAATGCCCGCGTCTGGATGAGCGCCTGGGTCGCCGCCCCCCGCCGACCCGAACTGGCCCGCGAAGTCGACAGGCAGATGATCGCCGGCCTCGAGACCCTGACCGACCTGCTCCGGCGCGGCCACGACGCGGACGTCTTCCGTGTCCCCGATCCGGCCGCCAGCGCCCTGCGCATCCTCGTGCTCGTCGACGGCGTCCTCGTCCAGGTCTCCATGCGCTCCGAAACAACCTATGGCGATGTTCACGCCCTCGTATGGGACACCGTCGAACGCGAGGTCGGCCTCCCGGGCGGCAGCCTACGCCCCTGAGGCGGCACCCCAGGCGCACATGTCGGCGTCGACGCAGGTTAATATGTGAACGAATGTTTATTAATGTCCAGAGACGGAGCACCATGGCAGGGCGCCCCCGCGGGATCGACGATGCGGTGATCTTGCAAGCAGCGGTCGAGGTAATGGGCCGTACCGGGCCGTCGAAGCTGACGTTGGCCCGAGTGGCGCAGGAGGTCGGCCTGGCGCCGGGCACACTGATGCAACGCTTCGGCTCCAAACGCGGTCTGCTCCTGGCACTGGCCGAGCACACCGCCAAGGACACCCATACCCTCCACAACCGTGTACGGGCCGAGGACGGCTCGCCACTCGCCGCGCTGAAGGCTCTGGTCGTGGAAGTCTGGGGCGCTGCGGCGGCCCCGGAGGCATTCGCCCACCACCTCGCTTTTCTGTGCGAGGACCTCGAGGACCCGCAGTTCCGCGACCTCGCCCTGGCCTCCCACCAGGCCCAGGCCCGCGTCCTGCGCTCCCTGCTGGAACAGGCGGTGAACGCCGACGAACTGCGGCCGGACACGGACACCTCACTCCTGGCCGGGACGGTGCAGGCCACGGCCATCGGAACGGGCCTGCTGTGGGCCGTCGACCACGAGGGCACCCTCGAGCTCCGCCAGCGCAACGCCCTCGCCGCGGTCCTGGCACCCCACAGCAACCGCCCCTGACACGCCCTCGCACAAGGAGAGAACCCATGGCATCGAGCCGTGAGCGGGCCTTCCGCGCTCTGGCCACCATCGGCACAAGTCTGGACGGCTACATCGCCCGTACCGACGGCGACATCGAGTGGCTCAACGAGCGCGGCGCACAAGCCGGGGACACCGGATACGACGACTTCATGGCCCGCGTCGACACCGTCGTGATGGGCCGCAACACCTACGAGAAGGTCCTCACTTTCGGCTTCTGGCCCTACGAAGGCAAGCGCGTAGCCGTTCTGAGCACCAAGCTCTCCACCAGCGACCCGAACGTCACCGTCCACCCCACCCTGGATGGGCTCCTGGACGCACTCGCCGCCGCAGGGGCGAAGAACGTGTACGCGGACGGCGGCCAGATCATCCAGACCTTCCTGCGTGAAGGCATCCTCGACGAGATCACGATCACCACCGCGCCGGTCCTTCTTGGCGCGGGCATCCCGCTCTTCGGGCGCCTGGACCGTGACATCGACCTGACTCGCGGTGACACGAGGGCACTGGGTGGCGGCTTCGTCCAGACCACTTACACCGTCAACCCTGGCGCCACCGGCTGAAACGACCTGCCTGGGCGTCGTGCCCGGTCGCGGTGTCGGGCTTCGGCCGGGCGTGGCTGAAGGGGCGGCCCGGCACCACCACGGCGGCGGTGCCGGGCCGCAGGATGCCTTCGGACCGGCGTGCCACCGTCGGCCGCCGGACTCGTCAGAGCGACGCGGGGTCCGGCCGGATCATCAAGCACACAGCGGTCCGGCCTCGCGCCGGAACGGGCAAGGCCAGAACCTGGAGGGTTTTCAGTGATCTTCCAGTCCCGCTCCTGGCACTAGGCGGCGCGGGAGCGGGCGGTGTGGACGGTGGTGGCGGTGAGATAGAAGGCGTCGGGGCGCCAGAGGATGCCGGTGGGGGCGTCGGCATCCAGGAGGGCATCCAGGGCCGCGCGGTCCTGGTCGTCCAGGTGCTCGCCGAACTGGTCCCGCTGCCGGGCGAGACGGGTGTGCAGGTACTCGCGGGCCGGGAGTCCGAGCGGGGCTGGCAGGTCGGTGAGGAAGGTGCGCGTGCCCGTGGGGACGAGTCCGGCCTGGGCCAGCATGGCGGGCCAGTCCTCGACCTCGTCCACGGAGCCCGGGAGTTCGGCACGCATGGTGGCGAAGCCGTCCTCGTTGCCGGCGTCCAGGCGGGCCTGGAGTCCCGGGCGGCCCAGGCCTATGTCACGGGGGAGGAAACGTACGGGCAGGCCGCGTTCGGCCACGGCGAGCAGTCCGCCGGGGCGCAGGGAGGCGGCGAGCGCGGTCAATGCCGCCTGCTGGTCGCCGAGATGGTGGACGGCGTTGGCGGACCAGATGAGGTCGGCCGTGCCGAGCTTGCCGAACTCGTCCGGGAGGTCGGCCTGTTGAGTGGCGATACGGCCGAACGAGCGTGCGCGGGCGTGCTCCAGCAAGGCAGGCGACTGGTCGACGGCGACAACCTCGGCGTCCGGGAAGGCGTCGGCGAGCAGGCCTGCGACTATGCCCGGCCCACTGCCGACGTCGAGTACACGCCTCGCGCCGACGCCGGCCAGCAGATCGCGCAGCCAGTTCGTGGCCTGGGTGAGCGCGGGGGTGTGCAGTTCGGCCTCGCGTTCCAGATGGGAGCGGAGTGCGTCCCAGTCGATGTCGTGGCCGTGCTCACTGGTGTGGCTGTGGTGGTGCATGAGGTACTCCGATCCGGATGAGGTGACTGGGGTCGGTCCGCGGATCGAGGCGCACGGAACCGGCAGTCGGTTGTCGGCCCAGGTGAACGGGATCCGGCACGCCATCTGCGGCGTTGTCGTCGGTTGCCGAGGCTTCGGCTGCGTCATGGCGTGCCGGACGGGAGCTTGGCCAGAGGTACGCACGGCAGGCATGACGCGTTCCGGCGCGGCGGAACGCGTGATGCCCGCGGGGGCTCAGCGGAGAAAGGCGCTGAGGTGTCGTTCCAGGATGGGTTTGGGCGCGGCGCCCGTCCATGCCTTCGCGGGGACGCCGTCGGCATAGACCACGAAAGCGGGGATCGAGGAGACGGTGTGCCGGTCCGCCAGTCCGGACTGCTCGTCGACGTTGATCTTGACGACGTCCAGGACGCCCGCACGCTCGGCGGCCAGCTCCTCGATGACGGGAGTGATCCTGATGCAAGGCCCGCACCAGGGGGCCCAGAACTGGATCAGGACGGGCCGCTTCGCTTGCAGTACGCGGACGGGAAACGTCTGCTCGGTGACGCTGTCCACGGGACCGCCGCGCTTTGCTGCCATGGTGGGACTCTCCTTGTCAATGCGTTCGTGAACGAGTACCCCGACGCCAGGGGCGATCTGATCGCGCAGATCGCCGAACGGACCCTGGAGCGGCCTGTTCGGCCGCCCGGGCTCCCGGGCCCGGCGGGGCTCGGCGGGCTGCCGCGTCGACGTCGCCGGTGGTCCGCCGAGCGGTCAGGCCTGAGCAGCCGTGGCATCGTGTCGCGCGGTGGCGTGCTCCACGTCCTCGTGGAGCAGGTCGGTGTTAATGGCAAAGGCTGCGGTGGAGCCCATGCCAGCGGCGGCGATGACCTGTGCACGCGGGTCGACGACGTTTCCGGCAGCCCATACCCCGGGCACACTGGTGCGGCCGGTGCGGTCCGTCACAACCCAGCCCTGGTCGTCCTTGGCGCAGCCGAGCAGCGCCAGAAGGTTGTCGCGCTGGGCAGGCCGGGGGAAGAGGAAGGCCGCGGTCCGGGGGATCACCCGGCCGTCGGTGAGCTCGATGCCGCGCAGGCGGTCGTCGTCGACGACGAGCCGCACGGCCTGGCCCTCCACGACGCTCACGCCGAACGCCTCCAGCTGTTCCCGCTCCTGCTCGGAGAGTTCGAGAGTGTGCGTGAGGAAGACGATGTCCTCGCTCCACTGACGCAGAAGCAGGGCCTGGTGCACGGCGCCCGGGTGGGTGCCGAGGACGGCAAGGGGCTGGTCACGGACCTCGTAGGCATGGCAGTAGGGGCAGTGCAGCAGGTCCCTCCCCCATCGTTCGCGGACACCGGGGATGTCGGGCAGTTCGTCGCGCAGCCCGGTGGCGACCAGGAGACGGCGGGCCCTGAGCACGGGGCCGCCCTCCAGGCGCACGCCGTAGCCGGGCTCGACATGTTCCACCCGGCCCCGGACGACATCGACCCCGTAGCGGTCGATCTCGGCCCGCCCCAGGTCGAGCAGGGTGGCCGGGGGCAGGCCGTCACGGGACAGGAAGCCGTGCATGTGCGCAGCAGGCGCGTTACGCGGCTCGCCGGCATCGATCACCACCACCCTGCGACGGGCCCGTCCCAGCAGCAGCGCGGCACTCAGGCCGGCCGCTCCGGCACCGATCACCGCCACGTCGTGGACCTCGTCACCAGTCGGCGCCGCGGCACCGTGTGTATTCGCCGTCGTCTTGATCACTGCGATCACCTCCGGCCCCCAAGGTGCTCCAGCGCCACACCCTGAGCAACTTCTGTTGCCATTTCCGGGACAGCCGGTTCGATGAGGGCCGGGACAGCCGGTTTGTCGGGGCGCGTGGACGAGCAGTCCCCCGTCACCGCCACGCCCGCCCAGACCGGCACACGGCTCGTCCATGCGTGAACCCTGCGCGCGCCCGCCGGGACGAAGACGAAATGGAAGAGGGGTTCGTGGCCGGCGGATCGTAGAGTCTCACGCATGCACGCAGAACGTTCTCCCGAGCCCTGTGCCCTCCTGATCAACGGCACTGTCGGCGTCGGCAAGACATCGGTGGCCGAGAGCGTGGGCGATCTTCTCACCGACGCCGGCATACCCCATGCCGTCATCGATCTCGACTGGCTGAGGCAGTCCTGGCCAACACCGCCGGAAGACCGCTTCAACTCCGGCATGATGCTGCGAAACCTGCGCGGCGTCGCGGGCAACTACCTCGCCGCAGGAGCAGGTCGGCTGGTCCTCGCGGGTGTGATCGAGAATCAGGAGGAGCGGAAGCTGTGCGGCGATGCGATCGGTATCGAGCTTTCGGTGTGCCGCCTCCAGGCCGAACTGCCCGTCATCCATCAGCGGCTTACACAGCGCCACGAGAACGAACCCGAGGCGTTGCGATGGCACCTGGCCAGGGCCGGCGAACTGGCCGAGATCCTCGAACAAGCAGCCGTCGACGACTTCACCGTCGACGCCACCACACGTCCGGTCGATGAGGTCGCCATCGAGGTGACCAAGAAGGCCGACTGGCTGTGACTCGCCTTTCATGCCCGCCTCGGTTTGGCGGGGCGGACGTGGTGGGCTACATTCAGCTGCTCAGCGCAGCCGGGCACGCCAACCCCTCGCGGCAGGCACCAGCGTCTCCCTTGCCGCCGAACTCGGTTGCCCCGGCATGCTCGCCGGCCCCGCCGTCTTGGGCAGATGAGCCGCCTCATGGCGCTTAGCCACGCCCTTACGCTGTCGGTCCCGCTGTGCGTGGCCTCGACCGCGCCCACCGCAATCCCGCGCACCGGGTCCGACCCGCCCGGCACGAGGTGGCGTAGAGCCGCTGGCCGTCAGGGCGGTACCGCCCTGACATCGTGCCCTCCCCATCTCACCCCGGCCGGCTGCCAGACCGGGTGAAGGAAAAGCCCACCACTCTGTACGAGGAACCCGCAATGCCCGAATCAGACGACACCTCCGCCCGCGGCCGCATCGGCGTCATGCTCCCTCGCGACCTACCCGTCAAGAACATACTGCCGTTCGCGCGGCGAGCAGAAGAACTGGGATTCGACCAGATATGGGTGGTCGAAGACCTCGGCTGGCGCGGCGGACTCGCACAAGCCGGCCCCACCCTCGCCAGCACCACCCGCATCACCGTCGGCATCGGCATCATGCCCGCCGGTGCCCGCAACGTGTGCTTCGCCGCGATGGAACTGGCCACCCTCGCCCAGCTCTACCCCGGCCGGCTGATCGCCGGCATCGGACACGGCATGCCCGACTGGATGCGCCAGGCCGGAGCCTGGCCCGCCAGCCCCCTGACCCTGATCAAGGAGTACACGACTGCCCTGCGCCTGCTCATACGCGGTGAGCCCGGCCCAGCGGGCGGCCGCTACGTGCGCTGCGAGGGCGTCGTCCTCACCGAGACCCCGGACATCGTCCCCCCGGTCATCCTGGGCGTACGCGGCCCCAAGTCGCAGGCAGCCGCAGGCAAGGTGGCCGACGGGCTCCTCCTTGCCGAGCCCGCGGCCCCCGCCTACATCACGTCCTCGCTGCAGCACATGAACGTCACTCCTCACGCGAGCAGCCCCGAAGTCGTCACCTACGACGCCACCGCCGTCGACGACGACGAGGACACCGCTCTCGCCCGCGTCCGAGAGGGCCTGACCGCCATCGGCGAGCCGGCCTGGGCCGCGCACATCAATCCCCTGCCCTTCGCCGCACAGTTGCGTGAACACCGCGCCGCCTGCGCCGACGCCCGGCAATTCGCACAGACCATGCCCGCCGACTGGGTTCGCCGTCTGAGCATCGCCGGAACCCCCACCCAGGCACGCGAAGCGATCAAGGCCCGCCACGCAGCCGGCGCGACCAGCGTCGTCCTCGCCCCCGCCGGCCCCGACCCCCTCGCATCCCTCGACTCGCTCGCCCGCGTCCTGGCCCCCCGCCCCTGAGCCGAAAAGACGCCACGATTCCGAAGAACCTCACATCCACCAACTGACGGAACGCACTGTTCGCCCCTCTTCCGGGCGAACGCTCTCCGCCAGGGCCCGGGCGCCCTAGCGGAGATGACCGCTTGGTGCACTGCTTCCACAGACAGGTTCACCGAGGCCTGCTGAGCCTACCGTAGCTCCATAACACCGTGCGGCACTCCTCGCCTGAGGACTGGACGGCCGGCGCCCGCTGTTCGTCACCCGTCCGCAACCTCCCGGTACGGAACGACCAGTCGTTTCGGGACAGACGGTTGTTGACAGCGGTCATGCGTTCACGAGAAGTACATGAAGTGCCCGTCGAAGGACTTCCTCCGGGTCGTACGAGGCATCGCGTCTCAGTTCTTCGTACACCGGCGCCATGCTCTCGTCGCCCGGAGTTCGGGGTTCCAGCTGAGCGGCTCGGTAGGTCATGGCGCTTCCTATGACGAGGTTGCTCGCCGAGTACGCGACCCACAGCGGCGCGGCTGCACCCGACTTGCCAAGCCGCTCGGACAGTCCTTCCGAGAAAGCGAGGTAGGCCGGCCCTCGTGGTGGACGCATGGCGATGACCTGGACAGCCCACGGGTGCTCGAGAAGATGGCGGTACAGCGACAGCAGGATCTCCGACGCCTCCTCTTCACGGAGAGCATGCTGAACCGCGCCATCACGTCCCAAAGCATGGTCGAGCGCGAGATCGAGCGCGTCCGAGATGCCATTGATGCGCGAGTAGAGGCTTGCGGGTGCCGCCTCCAGCGCGTTTGCCAGCGCGCGAAGCGAAAGGCCCTCGATCCCCGACGCGTCCAGGATGCGTACTGCTGCGCGCGCGATGGCCTCCGGATCCAGCGCCCGGACGCGCCGCACAGGCTTGACGTGCTCCCAGTAACTCATACCCCTCCTTAAGCGAATGCTGTTAGTTTAAGGACATGATCGACGCAACCTTGCTCCCCATCAGTGACAGCCTTCGAGCGCTTCGGCCCTTGTCCTCCCGCGACGCCGAGCGGTACGCCGATGGGACCGAGGATCCACTCGTGCAGAAGTACGGACACCTGCCTGAACCGGAGTACACGCCCGAGACCGTAGCCCGCCTCGCTGACGACGTCGTTCCTCAAGGCATCCAGACCGGAGACCTCGCAGTGCTCAGCATCGTCGATGAAGCGGACACATTCCTGGGCAGCCTGGTGCTCTTCGGCGTCACGGACAGGACCGCCGAAGTCGGGTTCTGGCTCCACCCGGACTCGAGAGGCCTGGGCCACTCGGCCGCGGCACTGGAACTCGCGGCGACACTGGCAGTCCGCAGCGGCCTGAGCGAACTGACGGCACGCACCGCGACCAGCAATCTCTCGTCTCAGCGATGCCTGGAACGCAGCGGCTTCAACCAGACAGGGATCAACGTTGACCGCACACCCTCCGGCGAACACATAGAACTCGCCCGCTATCAACGGCGCCTGAGGTAAATCGCGCATCGCAGAAGAAACCACGCCCCCAAGAGCTGCAGCACACGTGCAGCAGGCCGACACACCACTCGCATTGCGGGCCGGCATCAGCCGGTCGAGGGCGGTCACCTTCGACCACGCACGCTGCGACGAAGACAGGACTCTCGCGGACGTATGCACTGAAGGGCGACCGCAGAACGGCGGCACGGCGCGAGGTGGACTGCAGGACCCGCCGTCCACCTCGCGCCGCCGGCCGACAGCCACTCCTGCAGCAGCCGTAGCCACGGCCGAGGGGACTCACCGGGGCCGGTACGCGGTCGGCTTCGCAGTCGCTTTCGAACCCAAGAACAGGGCATCCTCGGTTCAGAGCCTGAAGGATATCGCTGGCCACCCGCGGCCTGCTCGCGGAGATCACCCCCGGCCTCCGAGCGAGAGTGAGCCCAGCGGGCCCTCTCTACCGCTGACGAGCTCGCCCTTCCGGCCGCAGCACTTCGCCCAGGCCACAACCTTCAGGGCGTTGTGAAGTACAGAACCGCAGCCGATGCGGGATCGTCCACCCTGACGGCAAATGTCCACGGCTCGGCCATTGACCGACATCGAGCCGCCCACAGCACCGACACACCCAGCGACCTGCTGGTCGCTTCCTGGCCCCGGATCTGAATCCCGGAACTGACGGCGCGGCCGCGTTCCCGGGCAACTACCGGCCCGTCGGCAGCGTTCGCCGCATCTCGGCCGAGATGCCGGGGCGAGCATCCGCTCGCGACGAAGTATCCATGATGCGCGGGCCGCGGGTGATCCCGGGACGTTTCCGGTTTGTTGTCCGCCTCTCTCCGTGGTTTTATAAATGAACGAGCATTTATAAATTAGGGAGGTGGAGCAACCATGTCCGGACGTCCAAGAGGGGTCGATGACGCGGTCATCTTGCGGACGGCGGTGGAAGTGATGGGCCGCGAGGGGCCCTCGAAGCTCACGCTGGCCCTGGTCGCGCAGGAGGTCGGGCTGGTGCCCGGCACGCTGGTTCAGCGGTTCAAGTCCAAGCGCGGTCTCCTGCTGGCGCTGGCCGAACACACCGCCCGAGACACCGACGCCCTGCACGAACGCGTACGCACCGAGTGCGACTCCCCGCTGAAAGCTCTGGAAGCACTGGCCGCCGAGGTGTGGGGAGCCATGGCCACGCCGGAGAGCTTCGCCCATCACCTCGCGTTCCTCTGCGCAGACCTCGGCGATCCGCAGTTCCGCGAGCTCGCCGTGCACTCCCAACAGACGCAGACCCGGACAGTCACGGCGCTACTGGATCACGCCGTACACACGGGAGAGCTACGGCCGGACACCGACACCACGACGCTGGCCACAACAGTGCAGGCAACAGCCGTCGGCGCCGGACTGATGTGGGCGATCGACCAGCAAGACACCCTCCGCCAGCGCCAACGCACCGCCCTGGACACCGTCCTCACCCCCCACCGCAGCACCCCCTGCTGACCCGCCCCAAACGCCAAGGAACAAGAGCATGACCCCCGAATCTGCCCCCGCGCCGCGCGAACGCTCCTTCCGCACCCTCGTCCAGATCGGCACAAGCCTGGACGGATACATCGCCCGCCCCGACGGGGACATCGACTGGCTCAACGAACGCGGAGCACAGGCCGGCGACACCGGCTACGAGACGTTCATGGCCGGCATCGACACCCTGGCCATGGGCCGCAACACCTACGAGAAGATCCTCACCTTCGGCTTCTGGCCCTACGAGGGCAAGCGGGTGGCTGTCCTAAGCACCCGGCTCACCACCGACGACCCGAACATCACCGTCCACCGCAGCCTCGACGCCCTCCTGGACCACCTGCAAACGGCGGGCGCGGAGAACGTCTACGTGGACGGCGGACAGCTGATCCAGACCTTCCTACGACGGGGACTTCTCGACCAGCTCACCCTCACCAACGTCCCCGTCCTGCTGGGCTCCGGCATCCCACTGTTCGGCCCCCTCGACCACGACATCGACCTCACCCTGCGCGAGACCAGAGCCCTGGGCGCGGGCTTCGTCCAGACCACCTACACCGTCACCACAGCGGCCTGACCCCGCGCACCCTTTCGGCCGTGAGCCGCGCAACCCTCCCCACCCCCGATCCGTAAGGCACCCCCGCATGTCCGCACCAGCCATCCACCCTGATCCCTACCGGTGGAAAGCACTCATATTCATCGCCCTGGCCCAGCTGATGGTCGCCCTCGACTCCACCATCGTGAACATCGCCCTCCCCACCGCCCAGGCCGATCTGAACATTTCCGACGGCAACCGGCAATGGGCCATCACCGCCTACGCCCTCGCCTTCGGCAGCCTGCTGCTCCTGGGAGGCCGGATCTGTGACCTGTGGGGCCGCAAACCCACCTTCATCCTCGGCCTCACCGGCTTCGCCGCCGCCTCCGTGCTCGGCGGCGCAGCCACCAATGAGACCATGCTTCTCATCTCCCGCGCACTCCAGGGCGCCTTCGGCGCTCTCCTCGCCCCCGCCGCGCTGTCGCTGCTGGCCGTGATGTTCACCGACACCGTCGAACGGGCCAAGGCATTCGGCATCTTCAGCGCCATCGCGGGCGGCGGCAGCGCCCTCGGCCTGATTCTCGGCGGCCTGCTCACCGAATACCTGAACTGGCGTTGGACCTTCTACATCAACATCCCCTTCGCCGTGGCCGCCGTCATCGGCGCACTCACCGTGATCCGCGAACCGGCCCACAGCCGCAACACCGCCCGGCTGGATATCCCGGGCGTCGTTCTCGCCACCCTCGGCCTCATCGCCCTCGTCTACGGCTTCACCCGCGCGGAGACCGACGGCTGGGCAGCCGCCTCCACTCTCATCCTGCTCACCGCCGCCGTCATCCTGCTCGGCTCTTTCGCCCTCGTCGAGTCCCGGGTGAAGGACCCTCTGCTTCCCCTGCGCGTCGTCACCGAACGCACCCGCGCCGGCGCCTTCCTGGGCATGGCCCTGGCCGTCATCGGCATGTTCGGCCTGTTCCTCTTCCTCACCTATTACCTGCAAGTCGTCCGCGGCTACAGCCCCGTCACCACCGGTCTGGCCTTCCTCCCCCTGGTCGTCGGCACCATCGCCGGCTCCACCCAGATCGGCCCCCGCCTGACCACCCGGATCGGCCCGCGCCTCCTGATGGCCTCCGGACTCCTCACTGCCGTCCTGGGCATGCTCCTGCTCACCCGCATCGACGTCGACACCTCCTACCCCGCCCTGATCCTCCCCTCCTTCTTCATCCTCGGCCTGGGCCTGGGCATCGCCTTCCTGGTCGGCATGACCCTGGCCACCCACGGCATACGCCCCCAGGACGCCGGGATCGCCTCCGCCATGGCCAACGCCTCCCAGCAAATCGGCGGCGCGCTCGGCACCGCTCTGCTCAACACCATCGCCGCCAGCGCCACCACTGCCTACCTGACCACCCGCACCACCGAAACCCCGGTCCCCCAAGCCGTCCAGCAGCAGGCCATGGTCCACGGCTACACCACCGCCATCTGGTGGGCCGTCGCCATCCTCACCCTCTCCGCACTCATCGCCCTCATCCTCATCCGCACCCGCCACCGACCCGGCACCCACCCCACCCCGAACCCGGACACAACCGCCGACACCCCTCACACAGCCGCACCCACACACTGAGGCCGGCCTGGTACGGACGTAGCCCGGTTTCGTTCGCGAGCAGCCGGTGCCTGCATCGGGTGGCCTGGCCCGGGAAGAGAGCCAGGCCACCCGATGCCAGGCCGCTGAACGGCGGGTACGTGCCGGCGCGGGTGGTCCGGGACGCCGTCAGAAGTCCTTTGGTGCCGAGGCGGGACAGGTGGTTTGGTTGGCGGGGTCAGGCGCGGGCGGTGATGTAGGCGTCGGCGATCTCGCAGCCGGGTTCCTTCGCGCTCAGCGCGCCGCGGCTTCGCCTTCCTGGCCTCCACAGGAATCGCCTTGGGAACGCCCCGGACCGCCGTCAACGTCATCTACCAATCCAGTGACCTCGGGCCCCTGACCATCTCGTTCTGTCGCTTTCTGGCCGGCGCGGCGCTGCTGGTGCCGGTCTGGGTGCTGCACCGCTCTCGCAAGGCTCCCCGGACGCCGCAGCCGGTCGGTCGGCGTGTGCTGCTGCTCGCTGGTACCAGCGTCGGGCTGGCGGTCTTCCAGACCGCCTACTTCGCTGCCGTCCAGGACACGCGGCTGGCGGTTGGCACCACCGTCGCAGTCAGTACTGCCCCGATGTTCACCGCCACCGGGGGACGCGTGTTCCTGGGCAAGCACATCGGCCGCGGCGGGCTGCTCGCGGTCGTCGGCGCGATGGTGGGACTCACCGTTTTGGTACTGGACAACCAGCCGGGGGCGTCCACCCCCTGGGAGTGGGGGTGGCGCCCCTGCCCGCCGCTGGTTACGCCGTCTCCAACGTGCTGGGGCGGTGGACCGGGCGGCACAGCGCCGGTGAGGATCCCTCCACCCTCACCGTGGGGTCGTTTCTCATCGGTGCAGCCGTGATGCTGCCGCTCGCCTGGGCCGAGGGCCTGGTAACGTGCAGCGCGCGCCTGGCCCAAGTGGCGTTGCCGATGCTGTACATCGCTGCGGTCACCACGGCGCTCGCCTGTCCGCTGCACTTCGCCGGGGTCGCTGCTCTGCCAGCGGCCACCGCGTCGGTGATGATGCTCCTCGAACCGGTCAGCGCGGCCGTCCTGGCCGTTGTGCTCCTGGAGGAACGGCTCACGGCGGCCACCGTCACGGGCACCGTTGTCCTGCTCGCTGCCATCGCCGGCCTCGCGGCCGCCGAGTCCTGACTGGACGCCAAGACCTCACGACCGTGACATAAGGCGCGTGGTGCGCAGGAACGGATTTCCTTCGCACCACACCGCAAGGCTCAGCCCCGGCTCCGCGTTGATGCGGTCGTCGCTCACATCACCCAACGGGACCCTGCCGCCCGATGCCGGGGGCTGAGCCGGCCTCAGTGGGCAGAGCATCGCTGAGCAGGCACGGGCCGGTGGGTACCGGTGAGCGGGTGTATCCGACACTGGCGTGATGGATCAGCTTGAGCAGACCGTAGGCCTCGTCCGCGACGTCGTGGGGCCGGAACTCCTCGGGACGTACCTTCACGGCTCCGCCGTGCTCGGGGGTCTCGCCCCGGCCAGCGACCTGGACATCCTGGCCGTCACCCGGCGGAGTCTTGACGAGGCGACGCGGCAGGCACTTGTCGAGGGCTTGCTGGACATTTCCGGCCTCACGCCCACTGTCCGGCCGGTTGAACTCACTGTCGTGGTCCAGTCCGAAGTCCGCCCCTGGCGGTTCCCGCCGATCGGAGACTTCCTCTACGGAGAGTGGCTGCGCGACGAATTCCAGGCGGGCGCGGCTCCGCGGCCCGGCCCGATGCCGGACCTGGCCCTGGTCCTCGCAGTGGTCCTGGCAGGCAACCACCCCCTGACCGGGCCGCCTCCGGCCGAGCTGCTGGATCCGGTGCCGCACACCGACCTCGTCCGGGCGAGCGTTGAGGCGATCCCCGAACTTCTGGCCGACCTACACGACGACACGCGCAACGTCCTGCTGACCCTCGCCCGCATCTGGGCCACCCTCGCCACAGGCGAGATCAAGACCAAGGACGCCGCCGCCCACTGGGCCATGGCCCACCTGCCCCCGGAACACCGCCCCGTCCTGGAACACGCCAGGAACTTGTACCTCACCTGTCACTATCAGGACGAGGTCTGGAGCAAGGAGCTGAAGGCCCAGGTACGTCCACACGTGGACGACGTGCTCACCCGCATCGACCACCTGCACCAACAGATATGAACCGCTCCCGGATACTCGGAGCGGCTGTACGCCGCGCGCGAAAGATACGCCAGCTACCCGCCGGACTTGCAGGCCCTGTTCGCGGGTCTCGGCCTGCCATGGGTCGATGTCCCGGTTCCGTCGTTGAGCAGCGCTTCGAGGCGGCCCTGGCTGATCTCCGGCTGGTACGGCGTCTAGGCGGTGTACCAGGCCGGATCCTCCAGCACGTTGCGCCGGATCACCGCGGGCGTGCTGGTCGCGTGGTAGCCGAGACCGGTCATCGGGACGGCCGTAGTGTTCCTGCCCGCAAGCTCCTGCAGCTCGGCGCGCGCCTCGGCTTCGGTGGCGGCGGGCAGCTTCAGGTCGGAGGTGCTCCGGATACCGCTCGGGACGGTGGCGTCGATGAGGTCGGCAAGGGTCGGGTAGCCGACTTCGGCAAGCATTTTGGCGCGGTCGGCGTGGTTGATGCCGATGTGACGTGCGGCGAACTCCCCGGATGGAGAAGAGGATTCGGGTGAGGTCATGGAGGGAGGCTCCCTGCTGAGGTCGCCGTGGGCGCGACGTTGTGTATGGGTGGCCTCCCCGCTCTGTCATCGGTACCTGAGAGCTTCACCGCCGGGTCCGGCGGTTTGCACCGGGGTGCAGGACGTGACGTCATGTCTTTCCAGAGTCGCCTTGCCGAAGCGGTAGTTGGGCCTGAGAGATTCCGGGGAGGATCTGCTCCTTCGGCGCAACGGTCCTCGAAGAGCGTGAGCTCTCCCGCACAGGATCATCAGCAGAGTATTCGGTTGTCGTGTGCTTCGAGAGGCAACGTACGGGCCCGATGCCCGGCGGCTGGACGTGATCGTCGAGCACCGGGCCCCGCCTTCATCCGACTCGATGGCCCCTCATGGACTCGCCGGACTGGATGCGCTGGCAGGGCTTCGGCGTAGTTCGATGCCGTCCGTTTTGATCATGTGAGGCCGAGGAGGGTGAGGGGCCTGGTTTGGCCCCGGGCTGTCCGTCGGAGTCCGGAGGCGATGTTGCGGACGCCGGCCAGGCGAAAAGCTCCGATCGCAAGGTTCCTGCAGGTGGCCATTGCTCGGGGTGCGTTCCCGGTCCGCAGCTGGGAGGCGTCCTCGGTGAACGTGACGTCCCTGACGTGGTGCAGGGCTTCGACGATCCAGTGCCCTCGGATCAGTCGGGCGAGCTGGGCCGGGCCAGCCTGCTCGGCGGTGAGGCTGGTGACCGCGTAGACCGTCTTGAGGCTGATCTTTCCGGTCTTGCGGTGGACGCGGCGGCGGACGATCTGCACGGCCTCGCGGGCGCCGGGGAAGAGCAGGTTGTTGACCGTGCAGACCTTCAGTCTGCGGATCTCGTGGCGGCCGTGACCGGTCGCGCAGGTCCTATCCTGCAGCGGAATCTACTTCCAGGGAAGGGACTTGAGCTGTTCGCGGAGCTTCTTGGAGTTGCGCTTCACGATCACTATGTAGTGGGCCTGCCGGTCGAGCAGGTAGACGGCGTGGTCGTGCTGGGTGTGCATCGCATCGCTGGTGACGACCGTGCCCGGCCAAGTTCTCAAGGGTGTCGAGCAGCGGCTGGAAGCAGGTGATCTCGTTGGTCTTCTCGCCGACGTCCATCTGGGCCAGGCCCAGTGCGCTCACGTGGTCGCATGCGGCCAGGAGGTGGATCTTCCGTCCCTTCACGCGGGCCGCACCCCGCAGCGACTTCCCGTCGACCGCGAGTCCTCGCAGCCCTTGACCACTGGTCTGCCGGTCCGCCAGCCAGGCTCCGACGCCCGGTCCAGGGCGTCCGCGTCGATTCTGGCGAGCAGTCGCCGGATCGTGGATTCCGCGGGCCAGGACCGTTTCGGGAACAGCGGATCTATGACCGTGCCGAGCCGTTCGAGCAGGACCGGCGGTGCGTCGGCCACCCATTCACCCACCGCGAGCAAGGACCGCGCTCCGGCGAGAACCGCGCAGGCCGTCAGTGCCAGGAGCGTCACAAGCGGATGCCGTACTCCCCGCGGGTCACGCGGGTCCGGGACCTGAGCAAGGCGTTCCAGCAATCCCGGAACCTCGTTCCCGGACGCTTCTGGGTGTGGCCTGAGCTGGTCAAAGGCAGTGGAGGTCAGAGATGATGCGTCGGCAGGCACGGGCAGTCCAAGGTCACAGAGCGTAGAGAACTCCATGATCACGGACGTCCGTGCCTGCTGTGTATCGAACCCCGCCCAACACGACGAGATGCCAGCAACCGGGCGTCAGCCGACTACGCCGAAGCCCTGGATGCGCTGGGCGCGTGCGTCACCCATGGACGTGGTGTCGCACTGGTATGGCGATGTACTTGTGTTCCAGGAACTCCTCAATGCCGACGCGACCGCCTTCTCGGCCGAGCCCCGACTGTTTGACTCCGCCGAACGGTGCAGCGGGGTTGGAAACGAGACCGGTGTTGAGGCCGATCATGCCTGATTCCAGCCTCTCGCTGATGTCGAGGGCCCGGTCGAGATCCCGGGTGAACATGTACGCTGCCAGCCCCCAGTCGGTGTCGTTGGCCAGCCTGACCGCCTCGTCCTCGTTATCGAAGGGGATGACGGGAGCGACCGGCCCGAAGATCTCCGTGTGGAGCAGTCGGCTTCCGGTGCTGACGCCGGTCAGCACGGTCGGCGGGTAGAAGTGGCCGGGGCCGTCGGGCACCTGTCCGGAGGCGACGACCTTCGCCCCTCGATCCAGAGCGTCGGAGACCAGAGACGACGTCTTTTCCTTCGCCACCGCGTCGATGAGCGGTCCGACGCGGACCTGGGGTTCGGTACCTGGTCCGACCGTGAGGGAGGCCATCCGCTCCCCCAGCCTCCCGGCGAACTCGTCGGCGATCGCTCGATGCACGTAAAAGCGGTTTGCGGCCGTACATGCCTCACCCATGTTGCGCATCTTGGCGGTCATCGCCCCCTCGACTGCCGCGTCGAGATCGGCGTCGGCGAAGACGAGGAACGGGGCGTTGCCGCCCAGTTCCATGGAGGTCCGGACCACGGCTTCAGCGCTCTGTGCCAGCAGCAGCCGTCCGACGGCGGTGGACCCGGTGAATGACAGCTTTCGGATACTGCCGCTGCGCAGCGCCGGCTCGACGACTTCCTGGGCCCTTGTGGTGGTGATGACGTTGAGTACGCCATCGGGCAGTCCCGCCTCTTGAAGAATTCTGGCGAGTGCAAGGCTGGAGAGCGGGGTCTGCGGCGCGGGCTTGAGCACCATGGTGCAGCCGGCGGCCACTGCTGGGCCGATCTTGCGGGTACCCATGGCGAGAGGGAAGTTCCAGGGTGTAACGAGCAGGCTCGGACCTACGGGCTGGCGGATCACCATCATCCGACCCCGTCCGTCGGGGGTGGTTGCCATGGTGCCGTCAACGCGCACGGCCTCCTCGGAGAACCACTGGAAGAACTCCGCCGCGTATGCGACCTCGCCCCGGGACTCGGCCAGAGGCTTTCCCATCTCCAGGGTCATCAGCAGGGCCAGGTCCTCGGAGCGCTCCAGAATCAGTTCGCAGGCCCGGCGCAGGATCGAGGCGCGAGCGGAGGGGGCGGTACGGGCCCATGCGGGCTGCGCCTCGACTGCGGCATTCACGGCCCGGGCACTGTCGACGGCGCTGCCGTCGGCGACCTTGCACAGCTCCGTTGCGGTCGCGGGGTTCTCGACCCCGAACCGGTGGCCGTCGGCCGCCGGAGACCAGTCCCCTGCGATGAACAGTTGGCGGGGTGTGTCGGCAATGACGCCGGCCTCGGTAATGTCAGGCATGGGGTATCTCGCTTCTGTTGGGGGATGGTGGGGCCTGGTGCGTCAGGAGGACGGCTCATCCAGCAGTTCTGCCAAGTGCACCGCCCCCGGTTCACGACCTGCGGTGAGCTGGTCGATCTGCGTCCGGCAGCCGAAGCCGTCGGCAAGCACAGGGGTGCCGGGCTCGGCGGCTTCCAGGCATGGGGCCAAGGCCAGGTCAGCGACCGCCATCGACAGGGAGTAGTGCTCGCGTTCGAAACCGAAGTTGCCTGCCACTCCGCAGCAGCCGGTGGCTTCGGTGACCCTGCCGACGCCCAGGGTCCGCAGCAGGTCGCGCTGCTCGGTGGCACCGAAGACGGCGTACTGGTGGCAGTGGGTCTGAAGCACTACTTCGGAGGGCACCCGACCTGGCCGCCAGCCGGACGAGGCCTGTTCACCCAGGGCGCCGGTGAAGGTGCGCACCCGGGCGGCGACCCGTCGTGCCGCTTCGGTGGGGACCAGTTCGGGGAGGTCCTTGGAGAGGGCTGCCGCGCAACTCGGTTCGGAGACCACGATGGGCGGCCCGGGCTCTCCGGGGGTGTCCAGTTTCCGGACGGTACGCTTCAAGACACGGCGGGCCACTCCGAGTTGACCGGTGGTGATCCAGGTCAGTCCGCAGCACGCGTCCCCGCGTGCCCGGGAAGGCAGACCTGCGGCTCTCAGAACTCGGGAGACCGCCCCTGCGAGTCCGGGGCGGAACGCCCGCGTGAAGCAGTCGGCCAGCAGCACAGGGCCGTCCGGCGTGTCGGGGGGCTCGGCCAACCCGTGCCGCCATGCCGAGCGGGAATGGAACCGAGGAATGGTCCGCAAGGTCGTTACGCCTCCCAGCCTCGCCAGCCATCGGCCCAGGAACGTGCTCATTACGCCGTTGACCAGCCGTGGCATCCACCCGGCCAGTGCTGCCCACACGGGAAGCCAGCCCAGCGAGTAGTGGGACCTGGGGCGCAGGCGCAGGCGGTAGTGCCGGTGGAGAAACGCCGACTTGTACGTCGCCATGTCGACGCCGGTGGGGCAGTCGCTGGAGCATGCTCTGCACGACAGGCAGAGGTCGAGGGCTTCTCGGGTCTCTCGTGAGCGCCAGCCGCCGGGGAGCGCGCCGCGAAGCATCTCCTGGAGAGTCCTCGCACGTCCTCGGGTGGAGTGCGTTTCGTCGCCGCTCGCCCGGTAGCTGGGACACATCACCCCGCCGCTGTGGCTGCGGCAGCGGCCCACCCCGACGCAGCGCTGTACGGCTCCGGTGATCCCGCCGGGGTCGTCCAGGAGGGCGAACGCGGTGGAAGGCGTCACCGTACCCCTTGAGTCTTGGAGGGCGAGGTCTGCGTCGAGTGGGCGGGGTTTGACCAGAATGCCCGGGTTGAGTTGCTCATCCGGGTCCCATGCGTGTTTGAAAGCGGAGAACGCATCGAGAGTCGGCTGGTCATACATCACGGACAGCAGTTCACTTCGCGCCCGGCCGTCACCGTGTTCCCCGGACAGTGTTCCGCCATGCTGGACGACCAGGCGGGCGGCGTCGGTGAGGAAGGCGCGCATCGCGTCCCGGCCCCCGGCGGTTTCGGGACGGAAGTCGAGACGCACGTGGACGCATCCCGCGCCGAAGTGCCCGTAGAGCACCCCCGTCAACTGGTGTTCGGCTGTCAGACTGCGGAAGTCCCGCAGATAGTCGGCGAGCCTGTCGGGTGCGACAGCGGCGTCCTCCCATCCGGGCCAGGAGGCCGCACCGTCAGCGGATCGGGCAGCCAGTCCGGCACCGTCCTCACGTACCCGCCACAACGAGGCACGCTCGGCAGGGTCGGTGATGACACGCCCGGCGACCATGCGGCCCTCCTGCGCCAGTTCGTCCAGCAGCCGTCTGGCCTCGGCGCCGACCTGGTCCTGGCTGTCCCCGTCCAGGTCCACGTACAGCCAGGCTCGGCCTTCTGGCAGCCCGGTTACCGAGTCCGGGCCTCGTCGCCGTCTCATGGCGGCCACAATCGTCTCGTCCATGCCCTCGACTGCTGCGGGCCGGAACCCGAGAATGCGGGGGACGTCCTCAGCGGCATCCACGATGTCGTCGTAACCCAGCACTGCCAGGAGCGCGGAGGGCGGCTTCGGTACCAGTTGGACGGTGGCCCCGACGATGATCGCGCAGGTGCCTTCGCTCCCGGCCAGGGCGCGCACCACGTCGAACCCGTTCTCCGGTAGCAGGTGCTGCAGTTGATAGCCGGAGACCTGGCGAGGGATACGCCCCAGGTTCACTCTGACTGTGGCCAGGCTCCTCGCCGTCAGGTTCCGCAGTTCGTCCTCCAGCGCGGCGACGCGGCCGTGGGCGGCAGAGTCCACGGCGCGCAGGCCCTTGCTGTCGGCCACAGCCCGTGTTCCGTCGGCCAGGACCAGGTCCAGGGCAAGTAGGTGCTCACCGGTGCGGCCGTAGCGTACGGAGTGGTTGCCGCATGCATCGTTGCCGATCATCCCGCCGATGGTGCAGCGGCTGTGTGAGGACGGGTCGGGGCCGAAGACAAGGCCGTGTGCCGCTGCCGCCCGTTGGAGTTCATCGAGAACGACGCCGGCCTCGACCATTGCCACGCGGGCCTGCGTGTCCACGCTGGTGACCCGGTTCATCCGCCGGGAGAGATCCAGTACGAGGCCCGGGCCGATGGCGTTGCCCGCCATGCTGGTACCGCCCCCGCGCGCGGTCACCGACACCTTCAGCCGGTGGCAGACGCGTACGGCGGCCGCCACTTCGTCAGCGGTGTCCGGGAAGGCCACTGCCAGCGGCTGGACGCGGTAGTTTGAGGCATCGTAGGCGTACTGCGCCCGCCGCCCTCCCGAGGTGTCCAGGAGCAGTGACGGCGCCTCACGACGCAGTGCCGCCTCCAGCTCCTCGGCTCTTGGGGGGGACAGCATCGCGCCGGTCACTGCGGCACCGCCGTGCCTGCTGTCGTAGCGGGAGCGGACAGGGCCACTGCTGTCACCGCCTCGGCCGCGGCGCGTACCGCAGTGGCGATGTCCTCCGACGACACGTCCAGATGAGTGACCGCACGGACTCGGTGCGGGCCTTTGGCGTTCATGATGACACCGCGCTCAGCGAGTTCCCGCTCGAACGCCGGGGCATCGTCGACCTCGAAGTACACGATGTTTGTCTCGACATGGGAGGGGTCCAGACGAACCCCGTCGATGGCGGCCAGGCCGAGAGCGAGCGCCTTGGCGTTGGCGTGGTCCTCCGCGAGCCGTTCGACATGGTGATCGAGCGCGTGCAGCCCTCCCGCGGCGATGATGCCCGACTGCCGCATCGCGCCGCCCCACATCTGCTTGTACCGCCATGCCTCGTCGATCAGGGCACGCGAGCCCACCAGGACGGCTCCGACTGGGGCCCCCAGTCCCTTGGAGAAGTCGAGCCACGCGGTGTCGAACCCGGAGGCAAATGTTGCGGCTGAGGTTCCGCTGGCGACGGTCGCGTTGAGCAGCCGGGCTCCGTCGAGATGGGTTGCCAGGCCGAGTTCCCGCGCGGCGGCGACCACGGAGTCGATCTGGTGGGTCTGCCAGACGGTGCCGCCGCCGGCGTTTGCGGTCTGTTCGACGCACATCAGTCGGGTCCGCGGCGCATAGCGACTGCGCGCTCGCACCGCCTGCTTCACCTGCGCGGGGGTGAAGACTCCTCGCTCGCCGCGGATCGGCGTCAGCGTCACGCCCGACAGCGCTGCCGGTCCACCGGCCTCGGCGTTGACGAGGTGGGACGACGCTTCGGCCAGCACCTCGTCGCCGCCGCCTCCGGTGTGCAGCCGCACGGCGATCTCGTTGCACATGGTGCCCGAAGGCAGGAAGACCCCCGCTTCGTGGCCAAGGAGGTCGGCGACGCGTTCCTCCAGGGCGCGGGTTGTCGGGTCGCCGAATGCCTGCTCGTCACCGACCGGCGCTTGGGCCATCGCCTCACGCATGGCCTGCGTGGGGCGGGTCTGGGTGTCGGAGCCCAGATGCACTTGGGGAAGGGTGTGGGAGGTGGGCATACTCATCTCACTCCTAGAAGGTGGGGCCGTGGCGAAGGCGAATTCGCAGCGAGTCGGCCGAAGAAGGGCGGATATCGGTCCGGGGTCAGCCGAAGACGCTGCCGGCCGATGAGCGCGCCCGGGGGGCGCCGAGTGCGAAGCGTGGGCTGGAGGGCTCCCGGCCGCTGAGCAGCCGGGCTACCTCCGCGCCGATGACGGGCGCGTGTTTGAAGCCCTGGCCGGAACCGCCGCCGGCCAGCCACCATGAGGGCACGTCGGGGTGGCGGTCGATGATGAAGTCGCCGTCGGGGCTCATCTCGTACTGGTTCGTCTCCGACCCGGCGAGCGGCCTGTCGGCGAGGTCCGGGAAATGGGTGGCGAGGTAGCTGCGGACTGCTGCCAGCCCCTTGGGGGCGGGGAAGCGGTGATAGGTGTCGACCGCCACTTGCTCGACGGCAGCGTCGCTGTTCACCTTGATCCCTCGGCCGGTGAGGTCGCCGCTTCCGTAGACCATGTTCGTGCGGTCGAGCCACAGCGGCAGGCCGGACAGACCTATGTGGGGACCGCCGAGGTAGAAGATGTCCTGGCGCAGCGCCCGGATGTCAGCCTTGCCGAACAGCTGGCCCAGCCACGGGCCGCAGCACCACACCACTTGCTCGGCCTCGATCCGGGCGGCGCCCTCGACGTCGATCCCGCCCCCTTCCGCGGGGCGGACGCGTGCCCGGATGATGTCAGCGCCCAGTTCGCGGGCCCGCTGGACGGCGGCGCGCACCGACCTGCGGGCGTACAGCAGCCTTGCGCCTGGCTCGTACAGCGCCTGGTCGAATCCGGTGACCCGGACTGCGGGGTACAGACGCTCGATTCCAGTGCGCCCGAGGACCCGGTGCTTGACCCCGGCTTCCCGGAGCGTGGCTGCGCTGCTCTCCTCCCACGAACCGTCCGCATCCGAGGGAACCAGCCAGCTCGCGCCGGCCCGGGCGAGGAGCGGTTCGTGCCATCCCGACGCCAGTCCTTCCCACATCCGGCTCGCACGGACGGCCCATTCGGTCAGGAAGGCGTCCTGTCCGTGTGCGAGTCGCAGCGTCCGGCTCTCGCCTCCCGACGATGCCCGTGTGTTGCCCGGCGGGTACTGGTCGGCGAGGGTGACCCGCCAGCCTGACGAGGCGAGGTGCAACGCTGTCCAGGCGCCGATCACTCCTGCACCCACCACGAGGACACGCCCGCTGCTCATGCGTCCGCGCCTGTACGGGACGCAGACGGGGAGTCATCCAGGCGGGGGACGCTGGCGTCCGGAAGTGTCCTGGAGAGGAATTTCCGGGTGCGTTCGTCCGTGGGAGAGGTCAGCACGTCCTTCGGTGAGCCGATCTCCACCACCTTGCCGGCCTCGATGTAGGCGACGACGTCGCTCACGTCATAGGCGAATGACATCTCGTGGGTCACCAGGACCATCGTGATGCCTTGACCCGCCAGCTGTCGGATTACCGCCAGGACGCTGCCGACCGTGTCCGGGTCGAGGGCAGCTGTCACTTCGTCAAGGAGCAGCACGTCGGGGTTCATCGCAAGAGACCGTGCGATCGCGACGCGTTGCTGCTGACCGCCGGAGAGCTGGGACGGCCACAAAGCCGCCTTCTCCTCCAGCCCCACGAGGCGCAACTGCTCCCGGGCGATGCTCAGGGATTCTTCCTTTCCCCGCCTCAGTACCTTTCGGGGCCCGGTGGCCACGTTGTCGATGACCCGCCGATGCGGAAACAGGTTGTAGCTCTGGAAGACCATGCCCACCCGGGTCCGCAGCCCGTCGAGGTCCGGGCGCCCCCCGCTGATCCGGTGGGACAGTACGGTGACCTCTCCGGAGTCGGGGAGCGCAAGGCCGTTCATGCATCGCAGGAGCGTCGACTTCCCGCAGCCGGAGCGGCCGATGAGGCAGACCACCTGTCCGCGCCGTACACGCAGGTCGATCCCGTCGAGCACGACTGTGCTCCCGTATGCCTTGCGCAGCCCGCGGATGTCGATGGCGACGTCGTCGTCCCGCGTCGTTGGTGTGGTCGTCATTGTCTTGTGCTTTCCGGGAGGAAGCGGCCCAGAGTGCGTTCGCTGCGCCGCACGGCGAAGCTGAGCACGCTGGTCATCAGCAGGTACAGAACGGCCACCAGCAACCAGACCTCGAACGCCTGGAAGGTGTTGGCGATGATGATCTGCCCCTGGCGGGTTACCTCGCTCACCCCGATCACCGCGAGGAGGGAGGTGTCCTTGAGGCAGATCACCAGTTGGTTACCCAGGCTCGGGAAGGCCTGGAGCAGGGCCTGGGGAGCAATGACATCGCGCAGCGACAACCACCAGGACATTCCCAGCGACCGCGAGCTTTCGAACTGCGCGAGCGGGACGGATTTGATCGCCCCGCGGACGATCTCGCTGAAGTACGCGCCGTGGTGCACTCCGACGGCGGCAATGCCCACTGTCGTCGCATCGATCGCCGTGCCGGTGACGACCGGCAGGCCGAAGAACAGGAAGAATATCTGGACGATCAGCGGGGTTCCGCGCACGATCTCGACATAGCCGCGCACCACGGTGTTGAGCACGGGCGCCTTGAATGCCGTGACCGTGCCGGCCAGCACGCCCACGGCAAGGGCCAGTGCACTGCCGAACGCAGTAATGACCAGCGTTGTCTTGGCACCGTCCAGGAGAGCGGGCCAGGAGTCCCGCCATACTTCGAGATAGGTGTCCATGGCCCCTACCGAATGTTTCCGGGCAGGACGTCCGGAGTCTTGCCGAAGTACTTTTCGTAGATCTTCGTGTAGGTGCCGTCTTCGGCCATCGCACGGATCGCGGAGTCCAGGGCCTCCTGGATGTCCGGCCGGTTCCTGGGGACCGCATAGCCGTAGTTGTCCTTGGTCAGCAGCGGACCGACGACCGTGATCTGCCCCTTGCCCCGCTGCGCGACATAGTGGTCGAGGATCGACCGGTCGTTGACGAGCACGTCATCGACGCCGCTGATCACCGCCTGCAGCACGTCGTTCGTCGAGTTGTAGCGGTGCAGTGTGATCTTGTCTGCGTAGTCCAGGCTCTCGACGTAGAGAGAGCTGCTGGCACCGGTGCGGACAGCGAGCTTCTTGCCCTGCGCGTCTTCCATCTTCTCGATGCCGGTCGTCGATGGTTTCACCGCGAGGGTGAGGCCGGTCTGGAAGTAGGGCGTGGAGAACCTGACGCTCTTCGCCCGCTCCTCCGTGATGGATATGGCCGCTGCGGCGATCTGGACCTGGCCGGCCTGGAGGGCCGGCAGAATCCCGTCGAAGGGCAGAGCTGTCTTCTCCACAGTGAAACCGGTACGCCGGGCAACTTCCTCGATGACGTCAACATCGAACCCCTGTGGCGTGCTGCCGCCCTTGACGTAGGCGAACGGCGGCCCGTCGACGTCGAAAGCAACCTTGAGGGTCGTGCCGGAGAGATCTTCCGGGCTCTTCGATCGGCTTGGAGCCGAGCACGCCCCGAGCAAAAGAATCCCGCCGAGGAGGGCGGCCAACACGGGTCTACGCTTCACGGGACACTCCTTCTGCCGCGGCATGCCCCTGGGCGCCGGCGCGGAACGCGCTTCGGCTGTTCGTGGTGAGAACCTCTACGCCCGAGCTGGTCACTAGGACGGTGTCCTCGATCTGGAGCCCGCCCGTACCCATTTCGTAGAAGGGCAGTTCGAAGTTCAGGACCTCACCCTCCACGAGGACGACGCTGGGATCGGTACGCGGGCTGAGCACCGGGTACTCGTACATCTCCAGACCGATGCCATGGCCCACGTGATGCCGCTCGTATTCGGGAAGCCCGGCCTTGCGGACGGAGTCGATGGCAGTCCGGGCCAATTCGGCGACCGGCACCCCGGGACCGGCCATGTCGAACATGGCCTGGATGCCCGCCCGGATGGCATCTTCCGCAATCGACAGCCTGGCGGACATGGTGCCGAGCGTCGCGTTGCGGCCGGTGTCCGAGTGGTACCCCTCCAACTGCGCACCGCAGTCGATCCGCACCGTGTCGCCGAAGCCCACCAGGGAAGTGCTGTCGGGCGGGAAGCAGCCACTGGCCCGGAGTCCCGTGTTCACCTCGCAGTGTCCCGGGTTGAGGCCCTCCTCCAAGGCGAGGCGCCGGTACAGGTCGAACATCTCCGTCTCCGAAATCCCCTCCCGCACACGGGAGAAGACCCCGTTCATCGCCTTCTCGGTCCTGTTCGCGACCTCGCGGAGCAGAGCGACCTCGTGCGGAGTCTTCACCCGGCGCACTCGCCGGAGCAGCATGTTTGCGTCCACGCCTTCGGCGCGCCGGAACCTCTCGCGCAGTCCCTCGCGGCCCGCTGTGCTCAGGGCTTGGTCGTCCAGGGCTACGGTTGCGTGCGGGCCCAGACCCAGCTCGTTGGTCAGTGCGGTGAGGGCCTCCGCGGCCGTCCTGTGATGGGGGGTGGACTCGCGGAGCGACGCCCACTGCTGATCCAGGGGTGCCATCGTGCCGCCAGGGGCGACTGAGACGAAGAAGTCCCCGTAGGTGACGAGCGTGCAGTCGGCGGGCCAGTCCGTGACCAGGTATTCGCCCGCATTGCGGGGAGCCACCAGGCCCCGCTCGCCGGACGCGGTGACAACGGCATAGACCCCATGCTCGCGGAAGGTGTGCAGCGGCCAGTGGTCGTAGCCGGTGAGGTATACGACGTTCTCGACGCTCGTCGCGACCACACCGTCGACCCCGGCCCGTCTCAACTCCGCGACGCACCGGTCGGTGTGGAAGCGATCGGCGTGCCGCGCGCCGCGATGGCCGTCAGAAGAGAGGCCCGCATATCGGGTCATGGAAAACCCCTTTCTCGATGTGTTACATACAATATATAGTACAGAACGTCCGGTTGGCTAGCCCCAAATCGGAGCAGAATGGGGCTGGCCCGGAAGGCACACGGAGCTCCGGGGGCGCAGCAGCGTCCCCACCTACCCTCAAAGAGAGGACGGCCGACATGACCGGCTTTCACCCCCTGACCCGGCACGGACGCTGGGCGATGACCGGCGCGGCCGGGAACGTGGGGCGCCATCTGCGCGGCGCGCTCGCGGAGCGGTTCGAGCACCTGCTGCTCCTGGACACTGCCGAGATCCGCGACTGCGCGCCGCACGAGAGCGCGGTCCGGGCAGATCTGCGGGACTTCACGCTGCTCAGAGAGGTTCTAACCGGCCTGGATGGGATCATTCACCTCGGCGGGATCCCTGATGAGGCCGACTTCCACGACCTTGTGGACGTGAACATCACCGGTTCGTTCCACGTTCTGGAGTCTGCCCGGATCAACCGTGTACCCCGAGTGGTGTATGCGAGCAGCAACCGCGCGACCGGCTTCTACCCGACGAGCCGGTTGGTGAACCCGGACCTGCCGGTACGTCCGGACGGGCTCTACGGGGTGAGCAAGGCGGCAGTCGAGGCACTGGGACGCCTGTACGCGGACAAGTTCGGCCTCCAGGTCGCCTGCCTGCGCATCGGCAGTTTCGAGCCGGCCCCCTCGACACCGCGGGAGCTGGCCACCTGGCTCAGCCCGGACGACTGCACCCGGGCCTTCCGTGCGGCGCTCGACGCCGACTACGGGTTCATCACCTTCTATGCGGTGTCGGACAACCGCAGCGGCTGGTGGGACCTGCAGGCTGGACGGGCGATCGGGTTCGATCCACGCGACGACGCCGCCGCAGTCGGCGCGCGGCTCGACGGAACCCCCGCCGAGCCGCAGGGAGGTGACTTCGCATCCCCCGGCTACACCCTGAGCCGGCAGCGCCACTTGAGCGACGGCCCGACGGGAGCGGAGGAGCCGCAGGCGTAACCGGACGTCCCGTGGGCCGGTCTGACATGTGGGCACGGCAACAATCCGCCATACTATATACTTCACTTATGCGAAAGCCGCCAGCCGTCAAATCCGCACGTGACACGGCCTACGAGTACCTCAAGTCCAGCATTGTCGCGGGTGAACTCAAACCAGACGAGATCATCGATGATGCCGAGATCGCCGCGATCTGCGGCATCAGTCGCACTCCGGTCCGTGAAGCACTCATCCAGTTGGAGAAGGTCGGGCTCATCGTCGCGGCCCCCAGGAGGCGTCCGGCGGTTGCCCCGAGCAGGGGCGACGACGTCGAGCAGATCCTCGCCCCGCTGGGCGCGCTCCAGGCCTTGGCCGCACGCCTGGCGGCCCCAGCCGCCACGGAGTCCGACGTCGCGCGGATGACCGACATCAACCAGCGGATCATCCATGCCGCCGAGGCGTCCGAGTGGGCCGAGGCCGCAGTTCTCGACATGGAGTTCCACGGCGTCCTGGTGCAGCGCAGTGAGAATCGCTTCCTCATCGCCGAGGTCGAGAACCTCCAGACACTGTTCACCCGGGCAACGACTCTTTACATGCGTAACCGGGGACCGGACCAGAATTCCGTACAGGAGCACGAGGCGATCATCGGGGCGGTGCGGAAGAAGGACGGTTCCTTGGCCGGTGAGGCGACCGCGAAGAATTTCGGACGGCGGTAGCTGGCGGGCGGCCTCACCCGCCCGCCAGGGCCCGTGCGGGGTTGCCCCGGAGCAGTTCCCGCGCCTCCTCGGGGTCGAGCCCGGCCTTGACGAGTTCGTCGAGGAACAGCGTCGGGACGAGGGTGAGACCGCATCCGCCGTTGGCCCGGAAGTCCTCAAGGGTGCAGACGTCATGAGAGAGCAGGACCCGGGAGTGGAAACCCTCCCGGCACAGTGCCAGCACCCATTCGACCCGGTTCCGCAGGTCTCGCCCGGCGGCGGCGCGGATACCGTCGAACTGGACCCAGGCGCCCGCCCGCGCGAGATCGAGGTGGTACTCGGGGATGGGGACCGAATCACAGTGCCCGATGATCACGTGGGCCGGGTCCACCCCTTCGGACCGCAAGATCTCCAACTGCGCCAGACCGACCGGCCACCGCGCGGCATGGGTGGAAACCGGCACCCCGGTCCGCAGATGCGCCCGCGCAGCCGCCCGGAACGAGCGCTCTTCCGCCGCAGAGACGTACCACTTGTCGGCACCGATCTCACCGATGATCCCTGCCCTGACGTCGGTTCCGGGGAAGCCGAGCGTGATGTCCGCGATCAGCAGCTCGGCAATCTCGTCCACCGAATGCCGGTCGAACCACCGACGATCGAGATACGGATCGCGGTAGTGCCCCGTGCCTGCGACGACGTTCACCCCGGACTCCACGGCGAGGGAGCGGAGTTCACGCGCATGCGCGGTACCGCGGGTGTGCACGGTGTCGCCGATGCGGGAAGGCCCCTTCGCGTACAGGCCGAGCGGATCACGAGCGGCGCCGTCGGCCAGCTCGCCCGAGGTGAGATCGACGATCGTCCCCCCTCCCGCCCCGGCGAACGCACCGATCTCGTCCAGCAGAAGGCTGTGGTCGGCCACGAGTCCGGTCCGCCTCTGTTCCCTCATCTGGTTGATGAGCAGGTGCTCGTGCATGAGCGTCAGGCCCAGGTTCCGTGCGGCCACCGGGCCCGTCACCGTCATGATCTCCGGCATCATTCCTCCTCCTGCCCCTGTCCGGCCCCCTGGAGGGACGGCTCCCCGATGCGCAGGACCGTGCCCAGCGTGACCAGGCAGGCCGCGATGCAGAACAGGGCGGGGGCGAGCGCCGAGCCGGTCACGTCCCGGAGATAGGCGACGACGAATCCGGCCGTTCCTCCGAACACCGCCACCGCGAGTCCGTACGCGATCGAGAGCGCACTGTAGCGCGTGGCCACCGGCATCATCTCCGTGATCGCCGCTGTGAACGGCCCGGCATAGACCGCGATGGCGACCGCCATGAGCGTCAGCCCCAGGAGCCCGAACCAGGCGTTCCCGGTACTGACCAACGCCAGCGTGGGGAAAGCGGACAGGGCAATAGCGATGATCCCCGCGAGCAACACTGGCCTGCGGCCAACCCGGTCGGAGAGCGCGCCGAACACTCCGATGAGCGGGATCTGGACCACCAGGGACAGACTGTAGATCAGGCTGACATCAGTAGAGTCGAGATCGCCGTAGGTGACGATGAACCCCTGCATGTTCACGTAGGTGTAGGTCGCGATCGTGAACCCAGCGACCAGTCCGACCCCCTGCAGGATACGAATCCGCTGCGTGCGGGCCACGACGACGAGAGGGTTGCCGGGCTTCGGTTCTGCCCTCCGGGCCTCGCTGAACTCAGGCGTGTCCGCAAGCTTGAGTCGCATCCACAAGCCAAGCAAGGCGACCAGGAGCCCGGTGGCGAACGGGATACGCCACCCGAACTGCCCCATCTGCTCGACGGAGAGCGTGCGGAACAGCACCGCGACAAGCGCCGCACCCACGAGGTTGCCGAAGATCAGCGCCATGTAGTGGATGCTGCCGAAATACCCGCGGCGCCGCCGGGGCGCGTACTCGATGATGAACGCGGCCCCGCCCGCGAACTCGCCGCCCGCCGAGAAGCCCTGCCCGATACGAGCCACCACCAGGATCACGGGCCCGAGAATGCCGGCGGTAGCGCTCGTCGGCGCGAGGGCCAGCAGGGTAGTGGACGCCCCCATGACGACGATGGTCAGAGCGAGGGCGGGTTTGCGACCCCGGGTGTCGCCGATGTGTCCAAAGAAGACGGCGCCCAGGGGGCGGAAAAGGAAGCCGACGCCGAAAACGGCGACTGCGGCAAGGAAGGAGTGGACAGGGTCCCCAACGTCGAAGAACTGCTGGCCGATCACGGTGGCAAGGGCCGCGTACACACTGAAGTCGAACCACTCGAGGGCGGTACCGACAGCGCTCGCGGCAATGGCACGCCGTCGGGCCCGAAGAGACCCGTGAGCGGGTCGTTCACAGCCGGGTCTGACGGCTTCTGTCGGCGCGGTGGGATCGTTCATGCGAGATATACTGAACACTATATCCAGTTCTGTCCAGCGATAGCACCCGCAGCAATCTGCATCGCCTGCCGCAGCTTGCTGCTTCCCACCATGCGGACGGGGCCACGATGCTCAAGCTCGACAACACCCGCGAACCCGCCGCGAAGCTTCCCAAGCAGCGACGTGCGGATCTGAACGCGCACTCCGCATGCGCTGGTAACCCCCAGGCGCTGGACCGCTCGCAGCCGGTCCTTCCGATGATGCCGGGCATACCTGAGCGCCGCACCCACGACTATCTGCGGCACGGAATCACCAGCCTGTTCGCCGCCTTCAACATCGCCGACGGCACCGTCATCGGCGAACTCCACCGCCGCCACCGCGCCATCGAGTTCAGGAAGTTCCTGGTCACCATAGACAAGGCCGTGCCGCACGGGCTCGACGTGCACCTGGTGTGTGACAACTACGCCACCCACAACACCGCCGAGGTCAGGGCGTGGCTGGCCAAACACCCACGCTTCCACGTCCACTTCACACCGACCGGCTCCTCCTGGATCAACCAGGTCGAGCGCTGGTTCGGCCTGCTGACCGACAAACTCATCCGCCGCGGCGTCCACACCTCCGTGAAGGCTCTGGAGCACGACATCACCGCGTGGATCGACACCTGGAACGAGAACCCGCGGCCCCTCACCTGGACCAAGACTGCCGACGAGATCCTCAAGTCCCTCGCCGACTACCTCACCAAGGTCGGAACCACCGGCCAGCCAACAGAGCAGAACTAACCCTCAGGATTTCCGGCGCATCACACTAGTTCGCCTTCCGCGGCGAGCGGTGAGCCGATCAGCTCCAGTGCCGCGTGCGCGGCGCGCGTGGGCCTCAGATGGTCGCTGAACGGCTCACCGAGCGCGAGTGCGATGAGCGCCCGCACGACATCGACGCCTTAGCCTCGATTCACCGACGCGGTTTCGAAGTGATCTCCGAGGGGTTGCGGGGAGGGTTCTGGGCTGTCGTCTGAGTGTGGGCAGGGATATCCGCTGGTCTGCCCAGCTTTTCCACGGTTGCGCTCCGGTCGGGCCTTGGCGGGCGGGGTGGTCAGGGGCGTCAGGCCGTCTCGGGTGG
>NZ_JBIUBU010000042.1:0-36078 GCF_044548345.1 Streptomyces sp. NPDC052042
GGGGGGGGGGGGGGGGGGGGGGGGGGGGGGGGGGGGGGGGGGGGGGGGGGGGGGGGGGGGGGGGGGGGGGGGGGGGGGGGGGGGGGGGGGGGGGGTGGGGGGGGGGGGGGGGGGGGGGGGGGGGGGGGGGGGGGGGGGGGGGGGGGCCCCCCCCCCCCCCCCCCCCCACGGCGGGGCTGGCCGCGCTGGCCGCCGCGGCACTGATGTGCCAGGACCCCGAACGTCCGGTCCACCGGCGGGAGCTGGCACAGCGCTATGTGCGCCGCTCCTTCCTGCACGCCCTGACCCACTCGCCGCACGCCGCCCGGTCGCTGGTCGGGCCGCTGGAGCACCGGCCGGACTTCTCCGGCGGTCTGACCGGGGTGCCCGCCCTGGTCTTCGCGGGCGAGCACGACACGGTGACCTCGCCGGAACATCAGCGCGCCTTCGCCGCCACGATCGAGGGCAGCCGGTTCGTCACGATCGGGCAGTCCGACCACTGGGTGGTCCTGGAACGCCCGGACGACGTCGCCGACCTCGTGGCCCGGTTCTTCACGGACCGCCCGCTGGAACCGGCGCCGGGCCTGGCCGCCGTACCGCACCGGCCGGTTCCCGCGCACCCGCTACCGGGCAGGTGAACGCCGCGCCCCGGCCGCCGGAAGGGCGACCCGGGCGCGGCTTACACGGACGGGCGGGACAGCGGCGGGGCGCCCGATGGCCGCACGCCCCGACCGTGTCCCGCCGTTCACACGTCCCGGAGGTCGGCTCCCGCCGGGTCCATGGCCGTGCGCGGGTCCGCGTCAGCGGGCCCTATCGGGGGCGTTGACGTCGATGCGCACGATCTGCGGATCGTGGTCGCTCGCCTGGTCGGCGAACTCCGCGTTGATGTGCACCACGTCGTAGTCGAAGCGGCGGATGCCCGGACTGGTCAGGATGTGGTCCAGGGTCTGGGAGTTGCCGTCGTACACATAGCTGTACCGCTCGCTCGCCGGCAGCGTGTCGATCAGCGGTTTGAGCACCTTGCCACTGGTCAGCGCGTTCATCGTCGGCGAGAACGAGAAGTCGTTCAGGTCGCCGAGCGTGATGACGCGGGCCGAGTCGTCGGCCGCCAGCAGCGACTTGACGAAGGTGTTGACCTCCGTCGCCTGCGCCACCCGCTTGGTCTCCGAGGAACGGTTCGGCTCCTGGTAGCGGCCGTGCAGGGGCTGGTCGCCGCCCTTGGACGCGAAGTGGTTGCCGATGACGAAGACCGGCTTGCCGTGGAACCGGAACTCACCGACGAGCGGCTTGCGGCTGGCGATCCAGGCATCGTTGTTCGGGGTGATCCGGCCGGGCGACACCGAGAGGGCCACGCCCTTCTTCGTGGGCACCGCGGCCACGGCGGTCGTGGCGTCGCCGCCCGGGCGGTCCACGAAGCTGACCCTCTTGGGGTTGAAGAGGAAGACGTTGCGGATGTTGCCGCCGGGCTCGCCACCGTCCTTGTTGTTCTCGGGGGCGATGTACCGCCACGCGTACCGGGGTCCGCCCGCGGCGGTGATCGCGTCGGTGAACCGCTTCAGCGTGGCCTCGGAGCCGACCGTGCCGTCGTTCACCGCGCCGTTGTCGTCCTGGATCTCCTCCAGCGACACGATGTCGGGGGAGGAGAGGTTGACGGCGATCCCCTGGGCGAGAGTGTCGAACTTGGTCTGCTCGTCCAGCGCGTCCAGGTTCTCCACGTTGTACGTGGCTACCGCGAGCTCCTTGCCCTTCTGCTTCCGGGTCACCTCGCGCTGGAGGCCGTGGTCGGTGAGCGTGCCGAGCTCGGTGGCCTGGAGGGAGTAGCCGCCGTAGGAGGCGTAGTCCAGGACACCGATGGTGGCGCCGGACAGCTCGTCGCCCACGTTCGCGACGGGGACCGGACGGTCGGCGTCGAGCGACATCACCTTGACGCGGCCGGTGTTCTGGTCGTTGTACGAGGCGTACAGCGTGCCGCCGCGCGTGGTCCGGTTCTCCTCCGGCTTCACGGTCACCCAGACCTCGCCGTACTTGTTCGTCGCGCCCGTCACACGGCTGTCGACGATCTGCACGCGGGTGCCTTCGAGCGACTCGTAGAAGTCCAGGGCGTACGCGGACGGTTCGAGGGGCAGGCCGTCGATCGAGCCGCCCTTCGCCGACGGCACGTAGGCGTCCGGCACCGAGGCGGCGTCGAGCACCACCGGGGCGGGCAGCGGGTTGCCGGAGGACAGCACCGTCGTCTTCGGCGCGGTGATCTCGGTGACCGACTGGCTGGTCGTCGACGGGTAGTACTCGTCCACCTTGCCGCTGACCAGCACCGAGTCGCCCACGGCCACCCCCGGAGCGGTGGAGCCGGTGAAGACGAACACGCCCTCGCTGGTACGGGGGTCCGAGTCCGGTGAGGGGTCCTGCATCCAGAAGCCGCGCGAACCGCTGGTGCGTACGCCGGTGACGATGCCCGGCACCCCGGTCACCTGCCGGCCGTTCAGCGGCGACACCCGGGTGGTGCCCTGGATGTCGTGGATGCGCACGCTGCCGGGCTCGGTCGGGCCGCCGGGATCGACCGGTCCGGACCCACCGGAGGACTCACCGGCCGAGTTGACCGGAGTCGGGGCGCCCGCGGTGAAGTCCGCGGCGTTGTGGTCGGTGTCGGCGAGGGAGTCCGCGCGCGCCACCGAGGCGGTGTTCGACGCCCCGGCGGCCGGTCCGGCGCCCTCCCGCACGACGGCGGAGCCGTAGCCGACCAGGTCCACGATCCGGGTGTCGGCCGCGCAGTCGGCGGCCGTCTTGCAGGTCAGCGGGGTGGTGCCGGAGACCAGTGCCACGGTGCCGCCGGTGGCCGACATCGCGATGTTGCCGGAGGCGTCCGGAGTCGGCAGCGCCTCGGTGCCGCCGCTCCCCGGGGCCTCGGCGATCAGATAACGGCCGCCGGGGGCGAGGGAACCGGTCAGCGCGGACACCTGCCACTGCGAACCGGCCGAGGGGGCGGCGGGCAGGTACTGCACGCTGAAGCCCGACAGGTCGTAGGCGGCGGTGCCCGCGTTGCCCAGCTCGATGAAGTCATGGGTGAACGTCGCACCCGAATTGCCCCCGCCGCCGTACACCTCGGAGATCACGGCGGTCGGGGACGGCGCCGCGAAGGCGGCGGGCAGTGCGGTGGCCGACAGCGTCACGACGACGGCGCCGGCCAGCAGGACGGAACGGGGTCTGGATATGTGCACGGTGGACTGCTCCCGAAGTCTGGTGAGAGCAAAAGCTATGCGCGTAGACACTCTCTTGACAAGACATCAGAAGTGAATTCCGTACATCGTCACGGCGTCGTGGCGGCGCAGGGGCGGGTCCCGCTCGACATGCAACCGAACGGTTGCCTATGGTGGCGGCGGAAAAGGCGTGAGAGCGCGGCGGTGAACGCGATGACGGCGGCGGACGTGATGTGCACGGCGCTCGCCGAGCCGGGCCGGCGCGAACTCCTCGAAACCGAACGCACGGGCCGGTGGTGCACGGGCGGGCCGGCCGAGGGCCTCGACGCGGCCCGGCGGGCCCGAGCGAGCACCTGGCGGAGCCGGTGCTCCAGGGCACGGGCGTGTGCCGGGGCCGCCAAAGGCCGTGCCCCCGGCCCGGAGCCGGTCCGCGGGGGCGCCGACCGCCGGACCGGCCGTGATGAGCCCATGGCCCGACGGCACCGCCCCACCGCGAGCAGACCTTGGAAGGAGCTCCCGTGGACAAGCCGGAGTTCGTCTACACCCTCTACATCCAGACCACGGCCGAGGAGCTCTACCGGGCGCTGACCGACCCCGAGTCCATCGCGGTCTACATGGGCGGGTACGGTCCCGATTCGACCTGGGAAGTCGGCGCTCCGGTCCGCTGGAAGATGGATCCGGACGGGGAGTTCGAAGAGGTCGGGCAGCGCGTCCTGGAGGCGGAGCCCGGTCGGCGGCTGGCCTACACCTGGCACACCCTCCAGCCCATGCACCGCCAGATGTTCGACTTCGCCTCGGACGAGGAGTGGGAGAAGGCGGTCCGGGAGCGCTCGAAGGTCGCCTTCGACATCGAGCCGGCCGAGGAGCCCGAGGCCGGTGTCAGGCTGACGCTCACCCATGACGGCTTCGACAGCCCGGACAGCAGGATGCTGGAGGGGGTCAGTAGTGGCTGGGTCGTGATCCTCTCGGCGCTCAAGACCCTGCTGGAGGGCGGCAGGTTCCTCGATGAACCGGCCTGACCGCAGTGCGGCCGGGCGCCCCGCAGCGTGACGGCACGGCTACGCGGGGGGGCGCCGGACGCATCGGCTCAGGCCGCGGGCACCCGGTCGAGGAAGCCGCTCACCGAGGCGATCCGCCCGTCCTCGGCGAGGGTGGCCACATCCGATCCGGCGACCGGCGCCGAGCCGTCGGCGGGCAGGACCAGTTCCCAGCCGAAGCGCACGATGCCGTGGTGCCCGTCCGGGGTGGCGAGCGGGCGGAACTCGAAGCCGGGGAACTGCCCGTGGGCCCCGGCGATCACGGCGGCGATCCCCTGGTGACCGCGCACCTCGGCCAGTGGATCGGTGTAGGTGGCGGTCTCGGTGAAGGCCTCCGCCACGGCCTTCGCCACGCCCTCGGGGGCGGCGTTCCAGGCGGCGAAGTAGCGTCGGACGGCGTCCTCGTACACGGTCATCGTGCGTTCCTCTCCTGGCGTCCCGACGATGGCGCCGGGTTTTCGTCGGTGAACGACACGATCTCCGAGGGCGGGTGGTACGTCGATTACCCGTGAGGTCATGCGTGCGGGCCGGGGCCGCGGACGGCTTCGACGGCCCGCGGGGCCATGGGCGGGGCCGCCCGGTCACACCTGGCTGTCGTCCGGGATCACATGCACGGCAGCCTCCTCGGCGGACGCCGCGGCTCCGTCGATTCCGACGTCCTCCGCGGCCAGGGTGTCCGGCTCGTCGATGTCCAGCTCCCGGGTGAGGCGCCCGGCCCGCGCCGCGCCGACCTCCGTGTCCCAGAGCTCGCCGTCGCTGTCCGCCAGGTCCCCCAGACCGTTGTCGTCGGCCTCGACGATGTCGGGCAGCTCCCGCGCCAGCCGGCTCTCCAGGGACTCGCCACTGTGCTGCTCGGCGGCCGTGGTGCCCAGATCCTCCACCGCCCACGGTCGCTCGGGCGGGGAGTAGCCCTCGTCCAGCAGATCGGCCAGCCCGCGGTTGTCGAGGGTGTCCTCGAGGTCGAGCTGCTCGACGAGATCGGATGCCTCCGGCTGCTGGGGCTGGTAGACCTCGTCCCCCATCTCGGCATCCTTCATGGTCAGTTCCCTCCGGTTCCGGGGTCCCGGTCCCGCGCGCCGGACACGCGACTCGGTCGAAACGGGTCATATGGGAGGCGACGGCTCATACCTACGACAAAGCCCCGATACAAGCCTCAAAGCTTCTGAATCGCCCTTATGAGTACAGGATAAGTGGCCTCGGTGCGAGGCTGCAGCCGTTCGCCGCCGGGCACGGACGGCGGCCCCGAGGGACGATGGAAGTGGCAGAGGGGCCACGTCCCGCCCCATCGGTATCGGGAGTGCCGCCATGGATTACCCGGAGAGCTACGAACTGGTGTTTCAGTCGTCCGCAGTCGAGGACGACACGGTGACCGTCCGGCGCACCGAGCGCTCGGGCGCGGGCGGGTACCCGATCTACGAGGACGAGACCGGGATCATACGCGCGGAGATCAGCGACCGGGGAGAGGTGCGCATGCTGGCCAGCGGCGGACACCAGATCCTCGGAACACCGCTGGTGGTGCGCGAGCCGAGCGCCTGACACGCCGAGGCCCGTCCGGAGAACGCTCTCCGGACGGGCCCGTGTCCGTACGGGGCCGCCCCGTCGTGCGCCCGCACCCGCGGCGGCGGTGCGATCCCGCCGGGTGCGGGTGGCTCCGGCCGCGGGCCGGCTCGGGCGGGCGCGCCCCGGTCAGCCCTCGGTCCAGCCGTGGTTCTTGGCGAACTGGAGCAACACGCCCCGGATCTGCAGGATCTGCGCGCCCGTCAGCGACGGTACCGACTCCAGCAGGATGTCGGTCACCTCCCTGGTGTACGCGGCCGAGCTGAGCACATCGCACAGAGCGTCGTCGTCCGCCGACGCCGTGTGAGTGGCGGAGGCGGGCCTCGGCGGGGTGAGCGGCTTGCCGTCGGAACCCTCCGCGAGTCTGACGGACGACGCCTTCAGCCCGCGGTCACCGTCCTCGATCTCGAACTCGACCATGGTTCCCGTGTGCACATAGGACTCCGGGATCAACATGTCGTTCACATGGAGGAAGACGTCCTCACCGCCGTGCTCGGGCGCGATGAAACCGTATCCCCGTGCGCTGTCGAATCGCACCACGCGACCAGAAACCACACCAACCCCCAGAAAAGAACCGGGCCCCTTGCCCGTCGCCACACATGGCTCGACCGGAGAATAGCCCCGGCGCGCGCCCGGCGCGACCCGGTCCTCGAATCGTGTCCCGGTCACCGGAGCCTTCGCGGGGGTGGCGGAGCCGTCCCGGAGGCCAGAGGGGAGCGCGCCAGTTCGATACTGCCCGCCGTGATCAGACCGAGCGCGACCAGTTCCGGCAGCAGCCACCACCCGGTGCGCAGCCGCTCACCGAACAGCGTCACTCCGTACAGAACGCTGATCAGCGCGTCACCGAGGGTCAGCGGCGGCTGGACCGCGACCAGCATGCCCGCCTGCAGGGCGTTCTGGAGGAGGAACAGCGCGCCGAGACCGGCCGCGGCGGTGGCGTACAGCTGCCAGGACGTCAGCAGCTCCACCGCTCCACCACCGCCCTGGAGCCGCGCCATGGCGTCCTTCATCAGCGCCGCCGTGAGGGCGTACCCGCACGCGGCGGCGAGACCGAGCAGCGCGCCCCGGGCGTTGCCCCGGGTGCCGAGGGCCGCGCCGATCAGCGCGGCCTCGAAGATCCCGGTCAGGATGAGGGCCGGAATCCACACCGTTCCCCGCACGGAGGCGCTGTCGCCCTGCGGCGCCGCCGATGCCATGCCCAGGGCGAGCCCCAGGGTCATGGCCGCCACCGCGCACCAGAGCCGGCCGGGCAGCCGGACACGCATGGCGAACCCCGCCATCAGCAGCGTGGCGGGCAGCTCGATCACGAAGATCGGCTGGACCACGGCGATCGGCCCGGTGGCCAGGGCCACCGCCTGGCAGACGGCCGCGACGATCACCAGGCAGATCCCGGCGAGCCAGGTCCGGCGCCGCATCAGGTGCCCGATCAGCGACAGGCGCATCGCCTGGCTGTCGGGAACGGTACGGGCGGCCCGGCGCTGGAGGACGGAGGCGGCACCGTTGGTGAGCGCGGTCAGGATGGCGAACAGGACACTGATCACCAGGTCATGATGCGGGCGGAGGACCCGCGAACCCGGGTCCCGCGGTGGTGCGGCATGGCGGATCGTACCGGCCGGGCACGGCCCCCGGGCGCGTCCCTGCAAGCCGGGGGCGACGGCACGCCGCGCGGTCGCATCGGCCGGGCGGCCCCGGCGCGGGTCCGGTCACGTGCCGTGCGCCGCAGGACCCTCCCGCCCGGGTCGGGCGGCGTCCCGCCCGCGGCCGACGGCGCACCGCTCGGGCCGCGGGACCGTACGTGCCTCGGTGGCCGACGTTCACCGGGGGTGGAGCCGGCTCGGGCCGCGCGACCGTAGTGCCTCATCAGGGCAGCAGCCCCGCGCGCCGCGCCGCCACCACCGCCTCCAGACGGGTGTGCGCCCCCAGCTTGCGCATCGCCGAACGCAGATAGCCCTTCACCGTCTCCGGGCGCAGGCCCAGCCGCTCCGCCGCCACCGCGTTCGTCGTGCCCGCTGCCACGCAGGCCAGCACGTCCAGCTCGCGCGGCGCCAGGTGCACCCCGTGCCCCTTCGGCTCCCGTGCCCCCGCCGCCGAGGCGAGCCGCCCGCACACCGCGAGCAGCTCGTCGCGCAGCGCGGGGTCGACGACCTTCGGGACCAGGGTGCGCAGTTCGCGATGGGCCTCGCGGACGTCCTCCCACGCACCCTGGGGCGCGGACCCGGTGCCGTCGGTGCGTTCCCGTGTGACGGCCACGAGCCGCTGCACCTCGTCGCGGACGACCAGCGCCTGCTCCACGTCGCGCGCCGCCGCCACCGCAGCGTCGAACACACGGTCGCCGAGCGCCACCGGCTCGCGCAGCGCCCCGTACAGCAGACCGCGCACCCTGCGCCGCACGACGACGGGTACCGCGACCACCGAACGCAGCCCCTCCGCCGCGACCGCCAGATCGTACTCGTGGCTGATGTGGCGGGAGACGCGGTAGTCGGTGACCGCGCACGGCCGGGACAGGGCGATCGACTTGCCGCCCAGGCCGCTGCCCGCCGAGATGACGAGCCCGCGCAGGGCGGCGGACTGCGCCCCGTTCAGCTCCGCGATCCGGGCGTGGCGGGCATCCGATACCAGCCCGCCGAAGGCCACGGGCAGTCCGCTGGTCCGGCGCAGCCGCAACAGGGCTGACCGCATGTCGACCGCATACTCGGCTTCCGGCACGCTGACGCCTCTCTGCCCGGTTCGAAGACACGGTCTGGGCGACCCGATCGGCGCACCCCCGTTCGGGGGTAGTGAGACCTCGGTCACTGTTTACATGATGTTAATCGACCGGTTCGGTCCGCAATGAGGAGGGCACATGTCGTCAACCAGTGCGACGGAGACGTTCCGGGCCGCCCGGGACTTTCTGCTGCGGCACCGAGAGGACTACCAGGCGGCCTACGAGGGATTCCGCTGGCCCAGGGCCGACCACTTCAACTGGGCGCTCGACTGGTTCGACGTGATCGCCGGGAACAACGACCGCACTGCCCTGCACATCGTGGAGGAGGACGGCGACCGCACCGAGGTGTCCTTCGCCCGGATGTCCGCGCGCTCCAACCAGGTCGCGAACTGGCTGCGCGCCCAGGGAATCCGGGCCGGGGACCGGATGCTCGTCATGCTCGGCAACCAGGTCGAGCTGTGGGAGACGGCCCTCGCCGCGATGAAGCTGCGGGCCGTCGTCATCCCCGCCACGCCGCTCCTGGGCCCGGCCGATCTGCGGGACCGGGTGGAGCGCGGGCGGGTCCGGCACGTCCTGGTGCGGGACGCCGACACCGCCAAGTTCGAGGAGGTGCCCGGCGGCTACACCCGGATCGCCGTCGGCGCGGAAGTGCCGGGCTGGGCGTCGTACGCGGGCGCCGACGGCCACCCGGAGACGTACCGCGCGGACCGCGAGACGGACGCCGACGAGCCGCTGATGCTCTACTTCACCTCCGGCACGACCGCCAGCCCCAAGCTCGTCGAGCACACCCACGCGTCCTACCCGGTGGGCCACCTGTCGACGATGTACTGGATCGGGCTCAAGCCCGGGGACGTCCACCTCAACATCTCCTCGCCCGGCTGGGCCAAGCACGCCTGGTCGAACCTCTTCGCGCCCTGGACCGCCGAGGCCACCGTCTTCATCTTCAACTACACCCGCTTCGACGCGACACGGCTGATGGCCGAGATGGACCGCTCCGGGGTCACCAGCTTCTGCGCGCCGCCCACCGTCTGGCGGATGCTGATCCAGGCCGACCTCTCCCAGCTGAAGAACCCGCCGCGCGAGGTCGTGGCGGCCGGGGAGCCGCTCAATCCGGAGGTCATCGAGACGGTGCGGCGCGTCTGGGGGGTCACCATCCGGGACGGCTTCGGCCAGACCGAGACCTCCGTCCAGGTCGCCAACGCCCCCGGTCAGCTGCTGAAGGCCGGGTCGATGGGGCGGCCCAGCCCGGGTTTCCGGGTCGAACTCCTCGACCCGGTGACCGGTGAACCCGGTGCGGTCGAGGGCGAGATCTCGCTCGACCTGTCGGACCGCCCGGTGGGCCTGATGACCGGCTACCACGGCGATCCGGAGAAGACCGCGGAAGCGATGGCGGGCGGCTACTACCGCACCGGGGACATCGGCTCCCGGGACCTCGACGGCTACATCACCTACGTCGGCCGGGCCGACGACGTCTTCAAGGCGTCCGACTACAAGATCTCGCCGTTCGAGCTGGAGAGCGCGCTGCTGGAGCACGAGGCGGTCGCCGAGGCCGCCGTCGTCCCGGCCCCCGACCCGGTTCGGCTCGCCGTGCCGAAGGCGTACATCGTGCTCGCGGAGGGCTGGGAGCCCGGACCGGACACCGCGAAGGCGCTGTTCGAGCACTCCCGGTCGGTCCTCGCCCCGTACAAGAGGATCCGCCGGCTGGAGTTCGCGGACCTGCCCAAGACCGTCTCCGGCAAGATCCGCCGCATCGAACTGCGCGAGCGCACGGCCCAGGGCGGCGGGACCGAATACGGCGAGGGGGACTTCCGATGAGTGTGCCGTCCCGCGCGCACGACACCCGAACCGAGTACGAGGGGGGACCAACCATGAGTGAACCGACCCGCGCGCCCGAGGCCGGCGCACCCGAGACCCGCGCCGGCCGGGAGCCCCGCGCTCTGTCCTACGCGCACGGCACCGGCACGACGCCGCTGCTCGGCGACACGATCGGACGTAATCTCGACCGCGCTGTCGAGGCGTTCGGCGACCGTGAGGCGCTCGTCGACGTCGCCTCCGGGCGGCGCTGGACGTACACCGAGTTCGGCGCGGCCGTCGACGAACTGGCCCGCGCGCTCATGGGGGCGGGGGTGGCCAAGGGCGACCGGGTCGGGATCTGGGCGATCAACTGCGCCGAGTGGGTGTTCACCCAGTACGCCACCGCCCGGATCGGTGCCGTCATGGTCAACATCAACCCGGCCTACCGGGCGCATGAACTGCGATACGTGCTCAACCAGGCCGGCATATCCCTGCTGATCTCCTCGCTCGCCCACCGCACCAGCGACTACCGCGCCCTCGTCGGCCGGGTCCGCGCCGACTGCCCCGCGCTGCGTGCCGTGCACTACATCGGCGACCCGTCGTGGGACGAACTGCTGGCCTCGGCAGCAGTCGTGACGGAGGAGCAACTCGCCGCCCGCGAGGCCGAGCTGTCCTGCGACGACCCCATCAACATCCAGTACACCTCCGGCACCACCGGCTTCCCCAAGGGCGCCACCCTCTCCCACCACAGCATCCTCAACAACGGCTATTTCGTGGGGGAGATGATCGCGTACACCGAACAGGACCGGATCTGTCTGCCGGTCCCGTTCTACCACTGCTTCGGCATGGTCATGGGCAATCTCGGCGCGACCTCGCACGGCGCCTGCATCGTGATCCCGGCCCCCGCCTTCGAGGCCGCGGCGGTGCTCTCCGCCGTGCAGCAGGAGCGCTGCACATCGCTCTACGGCGTGCCCACGATGTTCATCGCCGAGCTGAACCTCCCCGACTTCGCCTCGTACGACCTGTCCTCGCTGCGCACCGGGATCATGGCCGGGTCGCCGTGCCCGGTCGAGGTGATGAAGCGGGTCGTCGCCGAGATGCACATGGAGGAGGTGTCCATCTGCTACGGGATGACGGAGACCTCACCGGTCTCCACCCAGACCCGGTGCGACGACGATCTGGAGCGCCGCACGAGCACGGTCGGCCGGGTCCTGCCGCACCTGGAGGTCAAGGTCGTCGATCCGGTGACCGGGGTGACCCTGGAACGCGGCGTGCCGGGTGAGCTGTGCACCCGGGGCTACAGCGTGATGCTGGGCTACTGGGAGGACCCCGAGCGCACCGCCCAGGTCATCGACGCCGGCCGGTGGATGCACACCGGGGATCTGGCGGTGATGCGCGAGGACGGCTATGTGGAGATCGTCGGCCGGATCAAGGACGTGATCATCCGGGGTGGTGAGAACGTGTACCCGCGGGAGGTGGAGGAGTTCCTCCACGGCCACCCGAAGATCGCGGACGTGCAGGTGGTGGGGGTGCCGGACGGCACCTACGGGGAGGAGGTCCTGGCCTGTGTGATCCCGCGGAACCCGGCGGACCCGCCGACCCTGGAGGAGGTGACGGACCACTGCCGCGAGCAGCTGGCGCACTACAAGATCCCGCGGCGGCTGCGGATCCTGGAGTCCTTCCCGATGACGGTCAGCGGGAAGGTCCGGAAGATCGAACTGCGCGAGGGCTACGGCGGGTAGGGGCGGCTGCGGTCCCCCATGGTCCGGGGCGGATCAGGCGGCCTCGATGATGTCGCCCGAGGCGCCCCGGGTCGCCGCCGCCCACTCGATCAGCAGCACCTCGTAGGCGGCTGACTCCACGGGGGACCACTCCTGTCCGGCCCGCGCGTCGACCAGGGCTCGTATCGCCTCGTTCGCCTCGGCGGCGGACGTACGGGACGAGCGGGCTGGGCGTGCGGGGTCGGTGGTTGGGGTGTGTCGTGGAGTTAATGCCATGCGCCCCACTTTAAGGCTCGCCACTGACAAACCCCGAACATATGTGTCCTCCTGGCCTGAACGTGACCGATTGCACTCGGTGTTGTCGTCAGGTCGCGGCGGGGGTTCGCCCGTGCGTTCCGGCGGGCCGAGGGATCCCGCCGGGGTGCGGCGCCGCACGCCGCATGCAGACCCTCGGCCAGCGGTCCAGGCCGTGTTCCGTCTCCGCCGCCCTGATCTTCCGCAGTCCGTCGGTGAGTTCGGCGTCGTCGAGGACACGGAAGCCGAGCCGCGCGTAGTACGGGGCGTTCCAAGGGACGTGACGGAACGTCGTCAGCGTGAGCGCGTCCAGGTCCCGGTCGGCCGCCCACCGCGCGAGATGATCGATGAGCCCGCTGCCCAGGCGGCGCCGGGATGCGGACGGGTGGACCGTGACCTGTTCGACATGGGCCGCGCCGTCGACCTCGTCGGCGATCAGATAGGCGATCGGGCGGTCGTCGCCGTCCGTGGCCACCCAGGCGCGCTCCGCCCGGCGGTAGTCCTCCAGCAGGTCGAGCGGCGGAGGTTCGTCATCCGCCACGGCGGCCATGCCGAGGGCGCGGAACGGTTCACCGGCGGCCCGTTCGATGTCCTGGAGCAGCGGCAGATCGCAACGGCGTGCGGTACGGATGAGCATGCGCCCAGTATGGCGCCCGGACCGGAGCGCGCACCGCCCGGTGTCGCGGCACGCGCCGGTGGTGCGTCGGGCGGTCCGGTGCGGCGGCGCCCCCGGGCGCCGACCGGTCTCACCCGGGTGCCGGCCGGTCTCACCCGGGCGCCGGCCGGTCCCGGTGGCCGGGGCCGGGCAGCTCCCTCGCCGGGCCGTTGGCCGGCCGTGGCAGGCCCGTCCGGTCCATCGCGAAGAGCGGGACGCCGAGTCCGTCCGCGCGTGTCCATGCGTCCCGCGCGTAGCCGGGGAGCGAGAAGAACGCGCTCGTGACCGAGGCGGACAGGGCGTTCAGCCAGAGGCATTCGACCGCGCGCGGGGTGGTGGGGAGGCCGCCGGTGTCGACCCGGGCGATCAGGCCGGTGGCCTGCAGGTCGATCCGCGCGGGCGAGTGCCCGGGGGGCCGTGCCGCGTCGTGGTAGCCCAGCCACCGCAGGTAGCGGGCGGCGTTCTCGACGGCGTCGTGCGCGGTGCGGACCGGCTCCGGCCGGAACGCCGGCCGGGTGTCCCGGGCGGCCGGACGGTCCGGATCCGCGGTGCGGCTCGGCACGGGCGCCGGAGCCGGGCGGACCGGTATCCGCAGCACCGCCCCGCACGGGCAGTACAACTCGGGCTGAGGCCAGTGGTCGAGGCGCCCGCAGGCGCGGCAGCGCACCGCCACCCAGTCGTCCTCCCAGGTGCGGTGGGTGATCGGTGCTACGCGCGCCCCGGACAGCAGGGGCGGCGCGGTCGGCGCACCGCAGGGGCAGGGATAGCTCTGCGCCCGGTACGCGTGCTCGCGGCGACAGTCCGGGCAGCGCACCGGCACCGACTCCACCTTGCTCACCCTCCGGCCGCCTCCCCGTCAGGACCCCGCGCGCGTCCGGCCGGTCCGGTCCGGCCCGACCCCCGTGCCGCGCCGCGAAAGGGCATGTTCCGCAGAAGGACATGTTCCTCCACGAGGAGGGGGTGCAGGGAGCGAATCGGCGTACTGCTTGGGCCGTCCTTCCCGGCGCCGCCCCCGTCCGGGCTCCCTTGACGGCGATTCGGCCACACCTTACATTGAGTTCCGCAATACAGAATTAGCTTTCCGTAATGCGGAATTGGTGCTCTCAGGGGCGCGACAGAGCCCGACTCCACCCGGTCCGAGCAGGAGCACTCAATGCCTCGAATGAGCGCTGCCCGAGCGGCAGTCGAAATCCTCAAGCGTGAAGGCGTCAGCAACGCGTTCGGCGTGCCGGGCGCGGCGATCAACCCCTTCTACGCGGCCCTCAAGGAGTCCGGAGGGGTTCACCACACGCTCGCCCGCCACGTCGAGGGCGCCTCCCACATGGCGGAGGGGTACACCCGGGCCCGCCCGGGCAACATCGGTGTCTGCGTCGGGACGTCGGGGCCGGCCGGCACCGACATGATCACCGGCCTGTACTCCGCCATGGCCGACTCCATCCCGATCCTCTGCATCACCGGCCAGGCTCCGACCGCGGTGCTCCACAAGGAGGACTTCCAGGCGGTCGACATCGCCTCGATCGCGGCGCCCGTCACCAAGGCGGCGACGACCGTCCTGGAGGCCGCCCAGGTCCCGGGCGTGTTCCAGTGGGCCTTCCACCTGATGCGGAGCGGCCGCCCCGGCCCGGCCCTGATCGACCTCCCCCTCGACGTCCAGCTGACCGAGATCGAGTTCGATCCCGAACTGTACGAGCCGCTGCCGGTGCACCGGCCCGTCGCGTCCCGCAAGCAGATCGAGCGCGCCCTGGAGATGCTGGACGCCTCCGAACGCCCGCTGATCGTCGCCGGGGGAGGAGTCATCAACGCCGACGCCTGTCAACTCCTGTTGGAATTCATGGAACTGACGGGCATTCCCGTGGTGCCGACCCTGATGGGCTGGGGTGCGATCCCCGACGACCACGCCCTGAACGCGGGCATGGTCGGCCTCCAGACCTCGCACCGCTACGGCAACGCCACCTTCCTGGAGTCCGACTTCGTCCTCGGCATCGGCAACCGCTGGGCCAACCGGCACACGGGGAAGCTGGACGTCTACACCCGGGGCCGCACGTTCGTGCACGTCGACATCGAACCCACCCAGCTGGGCAGGATCTTCGCCCCCGACCTCGGCATCGTCTCGGACGCCGGCGCGGCGCTGGCACTGTTCGTCGAGGCGGCGCGGGAGCGGAAGGCGGACGGGAGGCTCAAGGACCGCTCGGAGTGGGCCGCGTCCGTCCAGGGGCGCCGGGCCACCCTCCAGCGCCGTACCCACTTCGACGACGTCCCGTTGAAGCCGCAGCGGGTGTACGAGGAGATGAACCGGGCCTTCGGCCCCGAGACCCGCTACGTCACCACGATCGGCCTCTCCCAGATCGCCGGTGCGCAGATGCTGCACGTCTACCGCCCGCGCCACTGGATCAACTGCGGCCAGGCCGGGCCGCTCGGCTGGACCGTCCCGGCCGCGCTGGGCGTCGCCACGGCGGTTCCGGACGGCTCGGTCGTCGCGCTCTCCGGCGACTACGACTTCCAGTTCATGCTGGAGGAACTGGCCGTCGGCGCGCAGCACCGCGTCCCGTACGTCCATGTCCTGGTGAACAACGCGTACCTGGGGCTGATCCGCCAGGCGCAGCGCAACTTCGACATCGACTTCCAGGTCGACCTGGAGTTCGAGAACATCAATGCGCCGGAGATCGGTGTGTACGGCGTCGACCACGTCAAGGTCGTCGAAGGCCTGGGCTGCAAGGCGATCCGGGTCACCGAGCCGGACCGGCTGCTGCCGGCGTTCGAGGAGGCGAAGAAGCTGGCGGCCGAGTTCCGGGTGCCGGTGGTGGTCGAGGCGATCCTGGAGCGGGTGACGAACATCGCGATGAGCGGTACGGACATCGCGTCGGTCGACGAGTTCGAGGAAATCGCGACGGAACCGGGCCACGCGCCGACCGCGATCCGTCCGCTCGCCGCCTCCTGACGCGTCGTGGGTCCCGAACGGTCCTCGTTCCCGGAGTGTCCCGGGGGCGAGGACCGCTCGCATGCGTCGGCCGGCCGTGCGGTGCGCACGGTCGCCCGGTGTCCGCCCAGGTCCGCCGCCCCGCAAGCCCGTTCCGCAGGGTGTGCGACCGGGCGCGCCGCGGGCGTACGGGGACGGAGACGCTGGAAGGGCGTGGAGCACGGGATTTCTCCTCGTGCTCCACGCCCCGGTACGAGGGTGGTGCGTGGGGTCGCGGCGGCGGCGATCGTGCCGGTGCGCACGGTCCCCTTCAGGTCCGGGACCGAACTCACCGGCACCGCCACCGCACCGGCGTCGCGCAACCGCCGCGACCCCGTGCCCTTTCCGGCGAGTTCCGCAGGTCGGGGCACTCCGCCCGCCCGCGCCGCGTGCCACCCCTCATCGGGCACGCGGCGCGCGCGGGGGTTCTGGGAGACGGAGGCTCAGTCCTCGCGCAGGGCGCGGACGGCCTCCTCCACGCGCCGGCCGTACTCGGCGTCGGCCGCGCGGAAGTGGGCGAGGTTCTTCTCGATCACGTCGTCCCGGGAGACCTGGGACAGGCTCCCGGCGATGTTGGCGACCAGGCGGCCCTTCTCCTCCTCGGACATCAGCCGGTAGAGCTCGCCCGCCTGGAAGAAGTCGTCGTCCTTGGTGTGGGCGGGCGCCGCATGGGTGCCGGTCCAGCCGTGCACCGCCAGCGGAGTGGAGAGTGCCTCACCGGTCTGGACCGGGCCCGCGTACGAGTTGGGCTCGTAGTTCTTGTCGTGGCGCCCGCCGTTGCGGGTGGCGTGCAGACCGTCGCGGCCGTAGGTGTCGACGACCGGGGTGCGCGGAGCGTTCACCGGCAGCTGGGTGTGGTTGACGCCCAGCCGGTAGCGGTGCGCGTCCGCGTACGCGAACAGCCGGCCCTGGAGCATCTTGTCCGGCGACGGACCGATGCCCGGCACGAAGTTGTTCGGGGAGAACGCCGCCTGCTCGACCTCGGCGAAGACGTTGTCCGGGTTGCGGTCCAGGACCAGGCGGCCCACGCGCCGGAGCGGATGGTCGCTGTGCGGCCAGACCTTGGTCAGGTCGAACGGGTTGAAGCGGTAGTCGGCGGCCTCGGCGGCCGACATGATCTGCACATACAGCGTCCAGGACGGGTTGACCCCGCGTTCGATGGCCTGGAGCAGGTCCGTCTGGTGCGATCCGGGGTCCTTGCCGGCGAGTTCGGCGGCCTGCTCGCTGGACAAGCAGCGGATCCCCTGGTTCGTCTTGAAGTGGTACTTGACGAAGAACGCCTCGCCCTCGGCGTTCGTCCACTGGTAGGTGTGCGAGCCGTATCCGTTCATGTGGCGGTACGAGGCGGGGATGCCGCGATCGCCGAAGAGCCAGGTGACCTGGTGCGTGGCCTCGGGGGAGTGCGCCCAGAAGTCCCAGACGTTGTCCGGCTCCTGGCGGCCCGTGAACGGGTCGCGCTTCTGCGAGTGGATGAAGTCGGGGAACTTGATGGGGTCCTTGACGAAGAACACCGGGGTGTTGTTACCGACCAGATCGTAATTCCCCTCGTCCGTATAGAACTTGAGGGCGAAACCGCGCGGGTCGCGCACCGCGTCCGCTCCGCCCAGGGAGTCGGCCACGGTCGAGAAGCGGAGGAACGTCTCGGTGCGCCTGCCGATCTCGGAGAGGAAGTCGGCCCGGGTGAACGCCGTGACGTCGTCGGTCACTTCGAAGGAGCCGTACGCGCCGGAGCCGCGGGCGTGGACCACCCGCTCCGGAATGCGCTCCCGGTTGAAGCGGGCCAGCTTCTCCAGCAGGTGCTGGTCCTGGAGGAGGAGCGGGCCTCCGGCGCCGGCGGCGGCGGAGTTCTGGTTGTCGGCGACCGGGGCGCCTGACTCGGTCGTGAGCACACGCTGCGTCATGGTGTCGGGGCGACCTTCCGTGCGGGATCTGCTGAGGGGCTGAACTGCGACGGTGTGAGGCTCCAGGAGCGTAGGTACGCCCCGAACCGGCCGTCAACAGTTTGTTGAAATCGGATGTCTGGTGTTCCGGACGGCGCCGACGCCTGGGCGCGACAGGACAGGTGTCGGTGCCGACGCCGTCCGGAAGTCTGTGACGGCCCGGCCCGTCGGGGCCGAAGCCGGCGGACCGGCCGATCAGGCCCGGACGGGCTGTCCCGAGAGCCGCTCGACCGAGCGCAGCAGCGCCGAGTGGTCCAGCCCGCCGTCGCCCTGGGCGCGCAGCGAGGCGATGAGCTGGGCGACCACGGCGCCGGCCGGCAGTGCGGCGCCGACGGTGCGGGCGGCGTCGGTCACGATGCCCATGTCCTTGTGGTGCAGGTCGATCCGGAAGCCCGGGGCGAAGTCCCGCTTGAGGAAGTTGTCCTTCTTACGGGCCAGGACCGTCGAGCCGGCCAGCCCGCCGCCCAGGACGTCGAGCGCCGCGGCAAGGTCGACGCCGGACTTCTCCAGGAAGACCACCGCCTCGGCGCACGCCTGGATGTTCACCGCGACGATCAGCTGGTTGGCGGCCTTCACCGTCTGGCCGGAGCCGTGCGGTCCGCACAGCACGATGGTCTTTCCGAGCGCCTGGAAGACCGGCCGCGCCGACTCGAAGTCGGACCGCTCGCCGCCCACCATGATCGACAGCACGGCCTCCACCGCCCCGGCCTCGCCGCCGGACACCGGGGCGTCCAGCACCCGGATGCCCTTCTCCCGGGCGTTCCTCGCGAGGTCCACGGAGGTCTGCGGCGTGATCGACGACATGTCGATCAGCAGGGTCCCGGGCCTCGCGTTCTCCAGGATGCCGCCGGGGCCGTACGCGACAGCCTCGACCTGCGGGGAGGCGGGCAGCATCGTGATGACGACATCGGCCTCCCGGACCGCCTCGGCGACCGAGCCCGCGCCCGTGCCGCCGGCCGCGACCAGCCGGTCGGTCTTCTCCTGCTCCAGGGTGTGGCCGGTGACGTCGTACCCGGCCCTGATCAGGTTCTCGGACATGGGGGAGCCCATGATGCCGAGCCCGATCCACGCGACCTCGGGGAGTTCAACGCTCATGAGGGTGCCTTCCGATCAGCGTGTGTACGAGGAGGGTGCGCCGTCCCGGCGAGCGGGGCTGGCCGGGGTAGGCAGCCAGGCGAACGCCTCGGAGCTCGGCCGGTCGCCCGGCTTGTACTCCAGGCCGACCCAGCCGTCGTAACCGGCCTTCGCCAGCTCGTCGAGGAGTCGTTCCAGCGGGAGCGAGCCGGTGCCGGGCACGCCGCGCCCCGGGTTGTCGGCGATCTGGACGTGACCGGTCTTCGCCGCGTACGCCGCGATGACCGCGCTCAGGTCCTCGCCGTTCATCGACAGGTGGTAGAGGTCCATCAGGAACTTCGCGTTGCCGAGCCCGGTCGCCGCGTTGACCTTGTCGACGACCTCGATCGCGGCCGGCGCGCCGACCAGCGGATAGTGCGGCGACTCGGGCGCGTTGAGGGCCTCGATCAGCAGCACCGCCCCGATCCGGTGGGCCGCGCGGGCGGCGAGGGCCAGGTTCTCCAAGGCCAGTGCGTCCTGCTCGGCCGGGCCCGCGCCCTCGGCGCGGTTGCCGTACAGCGCGTTGAGCGCCGTGCAGCCGACCGAGACGGCGAAGTCGGCCGCCACCTCGATGTTGGCGCGGAAGCGCTCCGACTCCGGGCCGGGCACCGAGAGTGCCCCGCGGTCGGGTCCGGGCAGCCGGCCCGCGTAGAAGTTCAGCCCCACCAGCCGGGTGCCCGCGTCGTCGAGCGCCTTCTTGAGGGCGTCGAGCTCGGCTTGGGGCGGAGTGGGGGTCTCGATCCAGGGCCACCACAGCTCGACCGCCGTGAAACCGGCCGCGGCGGCGGCCGCGGGGCGTTCCAGGAGCGGAAGTTCGGTGAAGAGGATCGAGAGGTTCACATCGAAGCGCTGGTCCGGGTAGCCCATGAGGGTTCCCGCTCCTTCCGTATAGTGGAAGTAACTTTCTGCTGTACGGAAGACTGCCCGTGGTGCCGAGAGGTGTCAAGGGGGTGCCCGGGATTGGGTCCGGGCCCTCGGCGCGGACCGCGGCGGGCGGTGGTCCGCATCGCGCCGGTTGCCGACGGACGCGAAGCGGGTCAGGGTGGCCGGTGCGTCCGCCGCAGCCGACCCCCGCACGAGGTGTTTCGCATGAACCGCGCCCCTCGCCGACGCACCGTCCTCGGAGCCCTGCTCGCCGGTGCCGCCCTGACCGCGGCCCCCGTCCGGCCCGGCCCGCCCCGGCCCGCGGCGCCGGGGCGCGACGCACCGCCCGTGCGCGACCGGGCGTCCGCGCCCGCGGTGCTCCCGCACGCCGACCGGCTGCTGCTGGGCACATACACCTCGGCCGAGGGCGGCGGCACGGGAATCGGCACGGCGGCCTACGACGCCACCTCCGGGGCGGTCTCCGCCGGACCCGTGATCACGGGCGTCGACGACCCCTCGTACCTGGCCCTGCACCCCTCCGGGCGCACCGTCTACGCGGTCGACGAACGGCGGAACGGCGCGGTGACGGCCATCGCCCTCTCTCCGGACGGCCGTCACCGGGTGCTCGGTGCCCGCGCCACCGGTGGGGCGGGGCCCGCCCACCTCTCCGTCCACCCCTCCGGGCGCTGGCTGCTCACCGCGAACTACGGCTCCGGCAGTGTCGTGGTGCATCCCATCGGCGCCGACGGCTCGCTGGGGGAGCGCACGCATCTGGTGGCCCACACCGCCCCGCCGCCCGGCCCCGGCCAGGACGGGCCGCACACCCACCAGATCGTCACCACGCCCGACGGCGGCCACGTCCTCGCAGTGGACCTCGGCAACGACACCGTGTACACGTACCGGCTCGACGAGAAGCACGGCAGACTCGCCCAGGTCTCCCGTGCCGCCCTGCGCCCCGGGGCCGGACCGCGCCACCTCGCGTTCCACCCCGGGGGCCGGTTCGCCTACCTGGCCTGCGAACTCGACAACACCACCGTCCTCTGCGGCTACGATCCCGCCACGGGCGTCCTCTCGCCGGGCACGCCGCTGTCCACCGGCACCGGCGGCGCCAACTACCCCGCGCAGTTCCTGGTCGCCGCCGACGGCCGGTTCGCCTACCTCGCCAACCGGGGGCACAACAGCCTGACGCGCTATGCCGTCGAGGACGGCGGAGCCGCGCTGAGACAGCTCGACACCGTGCCGGCCGGGGGTGACTTCCCCCGGCAGATCGCCTTCTCACCGGACGGCGGGCTGCTGTTCGCTGCCAACCAGCGGTCGGGCACGGTGACGGTCTTCCGGGTCGGTGCCCGCGACGGCGCTCTGACCCGCACCGGGGCCCCCTTCCCGTTCCCGGCCGCCGTCTGCGTGCTGTCCTACCGGGCGAACGACGTGTCGAGGCCCTGAGCGGCGGCCTTCACGGACCCGGCCGGGCCGGCTCACGCCCCGGGTGGCGGCCGTCACCCGGGTGTCCGGGACGCTCCCGGGCCCTTCGATTAGGGTCGGGCCCCGTACCGCCGGTCCGCCCGGACGCGGCGAACGCATGTGGGAGGCACAGTGCGCCTGAGAGTGGAGTTCACCACCGAGCCCTTCGACCTCGACGAGGCGCCCGCCCACGCGGTCGTGGCCCGTGAGGTCATCCGGACGGCCGAACTGGACGCCGTGGACGTCGGCCCCTTCGGCAACACGGCGGAGGGCGGCGCCGACCAGGTGCTCGGCGCGGTGGACACCCTGCTGCGCAGCGTGCTGGCCTCGGGCGCCACCAGGGTGTCGCTCCAGGTCAACGTCATCGGAGGGGACGCGAAGTGACCGACTCCGCGGACCACCCCCTCGTCGCGGCGGTCGAACCGCTCGTCGAGGCCATGGGCGCCGAACTGCTCGGGCCGGACGAAGCCCGGGACGATGACGTGGTGCTGTCCTGGGAGGGGCAGGAGGTCGTCGCGGTCCGGCTGCCCCAACTGTCGGAGTCGCTCGACCACATCCTGGCCGCCATGGAGCGCCGGTACGGCATGCCGCTCGCGGAGCTGGACCGCCGGGCCAAGCAGTCGGTGGTGCGCAGTCTCGAGGCGCGCGGCGCGTTCTCCGTGCGGCACGGTGTGGAGACGGTCGCAAGCGCGCTGGGCGTCAGCCGCTTTACCGTCTACAACTACCTCAACAGGGAAAACGCCGCCAGGGAGCGGTAGTTGGAGGCACTGGCGGATGAGGGCCGCCGGTGGTGCGCGAGGCCGCCGTCCGGATCGCCGGGCGGCGGCCTCGCTCGTTCGCGCAATTTCAACAAAGTGTTGACGTTGTGTTGCGGAGGGCGTTAGCTATGCGCAGCCCGACCGAAGCGAAGCGACGAGTCGCACCGCGAGTACAGCCACGGAGGCTCCCGTGACTTCGAGCTCCACACCGGGCCTGTCCCGGTTCAACACCCTGCCGCACGACGAGGCGACCATCGTGTTGCACGAGGTGTGCGCCAGTACGGCATGGGGGAGGGCGATCCTCTCCCGGCGTCCCTACACCACCGCCGAAGCACTCCTCTCCGCCAGTGACGCCGCCACGGCCGAGCTGACGGCGGAGGAACTGGCCGAGGCGATGGCCGGTCACCCGCCGATCGGCCGCCCGAAGCCTGGCGACCCGGTCTCCACCCGCGAACAACGGGGCATGGCCGGGGCCTCCGAGGAACTCCGGGCCGAGATGCTCGAACTGAATCTGGCCTACCAGGAACGGTTCGGACACGTCTTCCTGATCTGCGCCACCGGAGCCACCGGTGAGCAGTTGCGCGACGCGGTGGAGTCCCGGATCGGGAACTCGCCGGAGGAGGAACGCGGACACGTGCGTACCGAACTCGGCAAGATCAACCGCATCCGGCTCACCCGTCTCGTCACGGACGGTATGTGACTACCCGTCATGGAAAGGGAGTGAAGGTCTTGAGCACCTCCGCCACCGCATCGGTGTCCACCCACATCCTGGACACCAGCATCGGCCGCCCCGCCGCGGCCGTCGCCGTCCGGCTCGCCGCCCGCGGCGGGAGGGACGCCCCGTGGACCGCGCTCGGCGCCGGTGCCACCGATGCGGACGGGCGCTGCAAGGACCTGCCGGCACTGCCGGAGGGCACCACCCATGTACGGCTCGACTTCGACACCGAGGCGTACTTCGCCAGCAAGAGGCCGGCCGCGGCACAGCAGGACGCCCCCCGCGCAAGGGACAGCGGCGTGTTCTTCCCCGAGGTGGCGATCACCTTCGCCGTCGCTCCGGGCGAGCACTATCACGTACCGCTGCTGCTCAACCCGTTCGGCTACTCCGTTTACCGAGGGAGCTAGCACCGACATGACCGCCGATTCCCCCCGCCCCCGCGCTGTGACGCTCGGGCAGAACCAGTACGGCAAGGCGGAGAACCGCGTCGTCAGGATCACCCGGGACGGCGACACCCATCACATCAGGGACCTGAACGTCTCCGTCGCCCTCTCCGGCGACATGGAAGACGTCCACTACTCCGGTTCCAACGCCCACGTTCTGCCGACCGACACCACCAAGAACACGGTGTTCGCCTTCGCCAAGAAGCACGGCATCGATTCCGCCGAGCAGTTCGGCATCCACCTCGCCCGCCACTTCGTCACGTCGCAGGAGCCGATCAAGGTCGCGCGGATCCGGATCGAGGAGTACGCCTGGGAGCGCATCGCCACCTCGGACGCCAACTCGCGGTTCATCGGGGCCGACGAGGTCAAGCACTCCTTCGTCCGCGGGGGCCGGGAGACGCGCACCGCCCAGATCACCTACGACGGCGAGCAGTGGCAGATCATCTCCGGGCTCAAGGACCTCGTGGTGATGAACTCCACCCACTCCGAGTTCTGGGGCTACGTCAAGGACGAGTACACGACGCTCAAGGAGGCGCACGACCGGATCCTCGCCACCGAGGTGTCGGCCCGGTGGCGGTTCAACTGGACGGACGACGAGACCCGGATGCCCCACTGGGAGAAGTCCTACGAGCAGACCCGCAAGCACATGCTCCAGGCGTTCGCCGAGACGTACTCCCTCTCCCTCCAGCAGACCCTGTTCCAAATGGGCTCGCGCGTCATCAACCACCGCGGCGAGATCGACGAGATCCGCTTCTCGTTGCCCAACAAGCACCACTTCCTCGTCGATCTGGAGCCGTTCGGTCTCAAGAACGACAACGAGGTCTACTTCGCGGCGGACCGCCCGTACGGCCTGATCGAGGCCACCGTGCTGCGGGACGGCGCCGAGGCCCGGATCCCCATCGATATGACCAACCTCTGACGACGGGCTTCCCCGCCCGTCCCCGACGCCGGTCTCCGGCGGCGAGCCCCGACGCCGGTCCCCGACGTCGAGCGCCGACGCCGCCTTCGGCATCCGTCCCCGAGCGAACCCGAGCCGATCTTTGATGCGGCGCCGCGCCGGTCCCCGTCCGCACACACCCGGGCGGGGAGCCGGGCGGGCCGGAGGAAACCCCCCATGGCACGGCCAGCACCCGGGCCGACGGACACACCAGGTTCATGTCCCGCCCCGCCGGACAGAGAGGGAAAGCGCCATGGCATCATCGGCGGCCCCCGAGCACGTGGCACGCATCGTCATCGAGAACTGCGCGATCGCCACCGTCGATCCCGACGACACCGAGTACGCCTCCGGGCATGTCGTCGTCGCCGGCAACCGCATCGAGTCCGTTGGCGCCGGCCGGGCGCCCACGGACCTGGAGAACGTCGCGCGCCGTGTCGACGGCACCGGGCACCTGGCCACCCCCGGCCTGGTCAACACCCACCACCACTTCTACCAGTGGATCACCCGCGGCCTCGCCACCGACCACAAGCTCTTCGACTGGCTGGTGGCCCTGTACCCGACCTGGGCGCGCATCGACGAACCGATGGTCCGCGCCGCCGCGCAGGGCTCGCTCGCCATGATGGCGCGGGGCGGCGTGACCACCGCCATGGACCACCACTACGTCCACCCGCGGGGTGCCGGCGACCTGTCCGGCGCCATCATCGGGGCCGCCCGCGACATGGGCGTGCGGTTCACCCTCGCCCGGGGCTCCATGGACCGGGGAGAGTCGGACGGGGGACTGCCGCCGGACTTCGCCGTGGAGACCCTCGACGGCGCGCTCGCCGCCACCGAGGCGACCGTCGACGCGCACCACGACCCCTCGTTCGACGCAATGACCCGGATCGCCGTCGCACCCTGCTCCCCGTTCTCCGTCTCCACGGAACTTCTCCGGGAGGCGGCCGAGCTGGCTCGCCGCAAGGGAGTGCGCCTGCACACCCACGGTTCGGAGACGGCGGAGGAGGAGACCTTCTGCCAGCAGCTCTTCGGCATGGGGCCGACCGACTACTTCGCGTCGACCGGCTGGCTCGGCGACGACGTGTGGATGGCGCACTGCGTGCACATGAACGACTCCGACATCGCCGCCTTCGCCCGCACCGGCACCGGGGTCGCGCACTGCCCCTCGTCCAACGCCCGTCTCGCCGCGGGTATCGCCCGCGTTCCCGACATGCTCGCGGCCGGTGTTCCGGTCGGCCTCGGTGTCGACGGCACCGCCTCCAACGAGTCCGGAGAACTCCACACCGAACTACGCAACGCCCTCCTCGTCAACCGCCTCGGCCCCCAACGCGAGAGGGCGCTGAACGCCCGTCAGGCCCTGCGCCTGGGAACGCACGGCGGAGCCCGGGCACTGGGCCGCGCCGACCAGATCGGCTCCCTGGAACCCGGAAAGCTCGCCGATCTCGTGCTCTGGAAGATGGACACCCTCGCCCACGCCTCCATCGCCGACCCGGTCACCGCACTCGTCCTCGGCGCCGCCGCCCCGGTCACCCTCTCCCTCGTCGACGGCAGACCGGTCGTCGAGGACGGCCGTCTGGTCACCGCGGACGAGGACGCGATCGCCCGTGCCACACGCGACGAGGCACGCCGCCTCGCGCGGATCGCCGCCGGGGCCTGACGCCCCGGAACACCCCGTACCGGCCGGTCGAGGGGGGACGGCCCTCGGCCGGCCGCCGCGCACCCGATCCGGGTCCGCGGCAGTCGGTGCGCGGCGCGTACCCACCTTCGTACGCCCCCCCGCACCGGCCCACGGCGCTGCCCGCACCAGCCGCTGCACAACCTGTCCCCCCACCTGCCCTCACCTGTACCGCCGCACCACTCGCCTCACCTCCCTGACACCCACGTCACAGCAGACGTGCAACCGACCGGAGGAACCGCCGTGGCAGCCAAGCCCAGGTTTCGCAACGACGCAGACGCAGCACCCGACGCCGAACCCGCCCGCGCGGCGGACCCGGAAGGCCGGAAGCACCCGGTCGATCGGACGCTCCCCCCGCTGAAACTGTTCACCAGCGGCCTCCAGCACGTGGCCGCGATGTACGCGGGCGTGGTGGCCCCGCCGCTGATCGTGGGCCCCGCCGTGGGGCTCACCCCCAAGGAGACCGCCTTCCTGATGGGCGCGAGCCTCTTCACCGCGGGGCTGGCCACCCTGCTCCAGACCCTCGGCATCTGGCGCATCGGCGCCCGGCTGCCGTTCGTCAACGGCGTCTCCTTCGCCGGGGTCACCCCGATGGTGGCGATCGGCAAGGACCGCGGGCACGACGGCATCGCGGTCATCTTCGGCGCGATCATCGTCGCCGGACTCCTCGGCTTCCTGCTCGCCCCGTACTTCTGCAAGCTGATCCGCTTCTTCCCACCCGTCGTCACCGGAACGGTGATCACCCTGATCGGTGTCTCACTGCTGCCGGTCGCCTTCAACTGGTCGCAGGGCGGCAACGCCAAGGCGTCCGACTACGGCTCGGCGGCCAACATCACCATGGCCGTGCTGACCATGGCCATCGTCCTCGCCCTGCGCAAGCTGCTGCGCGGCTTCCTCCAGCAGATCGCCATCCTGCTCGGCCTGGTCATCGGCACCCTGATCGCGATACCGGTCGGCATCACCGACTTCGGAGCGGTCGGGGACGCCGGACTGATCGGCTTCCCCACCCCGTTCCACTTCGGCGCGCCGCAGTTCGAGATCGCCGCGATCGTCTCCATGTGCGTGGTGATGCTGGTCAGCATGACCGAGTCCACCGCCGACATGCTGGCCCTCGGCCGGATCGTCGGCCGCCCGGCCGACGAGCGGACCATCGAAGGCGGGCTGCGCGCCGACACCCTGGGCAGTGCCCTCAGCCCGTTCTTCAACGGCTTCATGTGCAGCGCCTTCGCCCAGAACATCGGACTCGTCGCGATGACCAAGGTCCGCAGCCGCTTCGTGGTCGCCGCGGGCGGTGGCATCCTGATCGTGCTCGGGCTGGTACCCGCCGCCGCGTCCGTCATCGCCCTCGTCCCGCTGCCGGTCCTCGGCGGCGCCGGGATCGTGCTCTTCGGCTCGGTCGCCGCGAGCGGCATCCAGACCCTGGCGACCGCCGCGCTGGAGAAGGGCGAGAACGCGCTGATCGTGGCCGCAGCCCTGGGGGTCGGCATGATCCCGATCGCGGCGCCGGACTTCTACCACGCCCTCCCGAAGGACCTGCTGGTCGTGCTCGACTCGGGGATCTCGACCGGATGCGTCGTCGCGATCCTGCTGAACATCGCCTTCAACCACCTCGGTGTCAGGACGGAAGGCAAGGGAGCGGACCGCGGGACGCCGGACCGGAGCGGGCGGGAGGCCCCGGGGAGCGGTTCGACCGCGACGGCCCCGGCGACCGCGCACTGACCGGTCGGCCGCGGACGGACGATGCCCCGCACCGCGCGGTGAGCACGGTGCGGGGCGGGGCCGGGGCGGCGGGGGACGCCCCGGCCACAGCGGTGGGTCCCCGCTGATCGCGGGGATCGATGGCCGGGGACCCGTGCGGCCGTAGGCGTCAGCAGTCGAGGTAGGCCGCGTGGATCCAGACGCCGGTGCCCCCGCCTCACAGGTCGCCCATGAACCCGCCGTTCGCGGACATCGGCCGCTGGCCGGTCACGGTAACGCGTGACGGGCCGTCACGCGCGGCCGTACCGGCCGTTCACGGGGCGGTCTCCGCGCGCCCCGCGCACGGGCCGCTCCACCCGGGGCCCGGCCCCGGCGCTCACCGCACCACGCGCCCCCGCAGCACGATCCGGCTCGGGTGCCGCAGGACGGCGGGGTCCAGCGTCGGGTCGGCCGCGTACGCGACGACATCGGCGGGCGCCCCGTCCACGAGGCCCGGCAGCCCCAGCCAGGCCCGCGCCGTCCAGGACGCCGCACCGAGCGCCGCCGTGGTCGGCAATCCGGCCCGTACCAGCCAGGACACCTCGCTCGCGACCGTCCCGCACGGGAAGGAGTCGGTGCCCGCCAGAACCGTCACGCCCGCCTCGTGGGCGGCGCGCACATGGCCGAGCATGCCGTCCCAGCCGGCCAGCCACAGATCGCGGCGCAGGCCCGGCCGCCGCGCCCGCATCTCGTCCGCCCGCGCGCCGAACGCGCTCAGCGTCGGGACGAACGCCGTGCCCTGCGCGGCCATCCGGTCCAGCAGCGCCGGGTCCAGATGCATCCCGTGCTCCAGGCTGTCGGCGCCCGCCAGCACGGCGTTGCGCGAGCCCTCCGCGGTCTGGCAGTGCACGGCGGCCTTCCCGCCCACCGCGTGCACCGCCTCCACCACCGAGGTCAACAGCGGCAGTGGCACGGCCGGTTCGTCCAGCGCCCAGTCGCCGATCACCTTGCACCAGCCGGACGAGGCCGTCGCCTCCTCCACGGCGGCCCGCACCAGCTCGTCCTCGGTCACATCGCGCCCGAGGCCCGGGAAGAACCGGCCGGGCGTGGCCAGCCAGCGTCCCGCCGAGATCACCCGCGGAAGCCCGGGATCCGTCTCCACCCACGCAGGCATCCGCGCCGCGGTGCCGGGAGTGCGCACGGCCAGCACCCCGGCGTTCCGATGCTCGGCCAACTGCCCGCGCAGCAGCCCCTCGTCGAACGGGGCATCCGGCTCCAGCGCACCCGGATGCGTGTGCACATCGACGAGCCCGGGGAGCAGCCAGCCACCGTCGACGACCAACTCCGCGTCCCGGCCCGCGAGTCCGCCCGGAGGCGCGCCCTCGCGCAGCACCCCGCCGTCGATCCGGAACACGCGCTGCTCGCATTCCGGCAGCACGACTCCGCGTATGCACAGCATCAGCCGACCGTACGTCACCCTCCCTGCCGTGCCAATGGATCACCGGGACGGACGCACGCACACACCGGCACATTGCGGAACGTTCCGATCCGCGCTCTTGTCTGCGGGCCCCGCATCGTGCGATATAGGTCTGGACCATTGCTGCCGGACGGAAGGCACGACCGTGCGACGCCCCCACACCACCACCGCAGCGGCGTGCGCCGCCGCCCTGTTCCTCGCCGCGCTCACCGCCTGCGGCTCCACCCCGGAGGCGGACACCAGCGCGCCCACGGTGCCGGGCCATGTGACGGCCCAGGCCGGCAGTGCCACCTCCGTGCACGTCATGTGGGAGCGGGCGTCCGACGACAAGGCGGTCACCGGCTACGAGGTCTACCGCAAGACCGGGACGAGCGGGCCCGAGAAGGTCAAGTCCCTCCCCGGGACGAAGACCATGACCGACATCGACGGGCTGACCGCCTCGACCTCCTACACCTTCACCGTGCGCGCCCGCGACGCCGCCGGGAACCTCTCTGCACCGAGCACCGCCGTGACTGCCACCACCCCCGCCGCGACCCCCGAGGACCACACACCCCCGACCCGCCCGACGAAGCTGCGCGGCACCGTCGACGGCGGCCGGGCGGTCAACCTGTCCTGGAGCCGCTCCACGGACGACGTCGGCGTCACCGCGTACGACGTCTACCAGGAGGACTCTCGGATCCACAGCGTGCCGGGCACCGAAACCACGGCCCATGTGTCCGGGCTGCGCCCCGGCACCGTCTACACCTTCACCGTGCGGGCCCGCGACGCCGCCGACAACTCCTCGCCGGACAGCGAAGCCGTCGACCTCACCACCGCGTCCGCACCCGGCGCGCCCGCCTCCACCGCCCCCACCGACCTGCGGGTCACCAACCGGGCGCAGGGCAAGGAATACGCCATCGATCTGGACTGGGAGCAGCCGAGGACCGGGGGCGAGATCCCCGCGTACCAGCTCTACATGGACGGCAGGCTGACCACCACGATCGTATGGGGGGCGACCCCGCCCGCAGGCCGGGCGCACTACCGGCTGACCGTCACGGAACCGAGCGGCACCCGCTACTCCCTCAAGGTCCGCGCCAAGCTGCCGGACGGGAAGTGGGGGGACTTCTCCGCCCAGCGCACCGTCGTCCTGGGCGAGTGAACCGGGCGCGTGCGAGGCGCCGCGGCGGTCCGGCACCCCCGGGTGCGACCGGGAGGCGCCGTGACGCCCCCGGAACCCCCGGCGGGGTGACGGTGCCTCAGCCGGTGACGTGCACCGTCTCCACCCACTGCGGTGGCTGCGGGGCGTCCGCGCCGATGAGCGCCGCGATCAGCCGGCACGAGGGGGCTTCGTCCGGCCAGGGGGTGAAGCCGTCGGTGAGGACGACGACGATGTTCGGACGGTCCCGCGCCGCGAGCGCGGCGGCGATCCCCACCCGCATGTCCGTACCGCCGCCCCCGCCCAGCGCGACCTGCTCGGCGGACGTCACCCGCGACACGGCGTGCACGTCCGCGTCGCAGGCCAGGACCGTGACCCGGTTGCCCCGGACGCCCACCTCCCGCAGCACACCGGTGACCTCGCCCAGCGCCGCGCCGAGTTCGTCGTCGCCCATCGACCCGGAGGTGTCGATGACGACGGCGACCCGGGGCAGCGGCCGGCGCAGACTGGGCAGGACGACGCCGCGCAGCGCGGCGCTGCGCCGGGACGGGCGCCGGTACGTGTAGTCCATCGCCCCGGACGCCCAGGCCGCCGCCTCGCGGACGGCGCCCGCCAGCGCCTGGCGCCAGTCGACACCTGGCTCCAGGATCCCGTCCGCCCAGCGCTCCCAGCCCGCCGGGAGCGTGCCCCGGCTGCGCCGGTGGGCGCGCATGGCCTCCGCGGTGTGCCGTCGCAGCGCCTGCGCCTCCACCGGGCCGAGACACGTGGGTCCCTCGTGCGCGGGCAGCTCCCAGGGCGCGGACCGTCCGTGCGCGCCCGAACCGCAGTCGTGGGCGGGCAGCCCCGGCGGAATCGACGGCAGGTACTCCTCGAAGAGCCGCCCGGTCGGCAGGCCGAAGAGCCGGGGCTCCATCCGGCCCGCCGGCAGCGGCAGCCCGTCCGTGATCAGGTCGTCGTTGATCTCGCAGTCCTGCGCCACGTTCAGACGGTGGTGGTCGCGCTGCTCGGCGGCGGGCAGCCGTTCCGCACGGCCGTGGTGGTCCCGCAGCAGATGGGCCACCTCGTGCAGCCACACCCCGGCCAGCTCCGCCACCGGCGTCGCCGCCACGAAGGCGGGCGACACATAGCAGCGCCAGTGCCGGTCCACGCCCATCGTGGGGACCCCCGCGCTCGGCACCACCGACAGGGCGTACAGCGCCGACGCCAGATACGGCCGGTCGGTCGCCGCCCGGTAGCGGGCGGCGAGCAGCTTGGTCATGTCCAACGGGGTCCGCTCCGGAGCGGATTCCGGCTTCGGCACCGCCGTACCCGCCTCAGCCGCTCTGCGGCAGCGCGCCGGACAGCTGCAGCAGTTCCACGAACGCGTCGATGCCCTCCGGCACCGGCCAGTCGGTGTCCCGCATCGACGCCAGGTCGACCGCGGCCCGGGCCGCCACATCGGGCACGCCCGCGTCCACGGCCTTCGCCAGCACCGCCCAGCCCGCCTCCCAGCGCTGCCGGGTGAGATCACCCTGGACGGCCGCCACGATCGCGATGAGGAACGCCAGTTGGCGGTCGCCGCGCTCAGGCAGGGCGAAGGCGGCGGGGTTCGCCAGCACCCGGTCCGGGTCTGGCAGATCGAGGTTCTCCAGGTACGACAGCAGCTCGATGCCCGCGCCGTCCCCCACCGCCCCGGCCAGGGCCGCGGCCAACGCCTCCCGCCCGACGCCCGTCGCGTATCCGGTGGCCAGCAGCCGCAACGCCATGTCCCAGGTACGGGGTGACGGCCAGGCCCGGCCCCGGCTCTCCGCATCGGCCGGGATGTGGTGGACGAGGCCGGGGCGTGCGGTGAGGAAGCCGGAGACCGCGCCGCGGGCCCGCGCGGCCGAACCGGGCACCCGGGCCGGGTCGACGACCGGGACCGAGACCTCGGGCCACGTACCGGCCATGCCGCGCGCCACGGTGCGCGGATCGTGCGTCCAGTGCAGGTGGACGAAGCGGTTGGCGAGCGGCGGGCTGAGGTGCCAGCCGTCCGCCGCGCTCGACGGCGGGTTCGCCGCGGCCACGATGCGTACGGACTCGGGCAGCGTCAGGCTGCCCACCCGCCGTTCGAGCACGACGCGCAACAGCGCCGCCTGCACGGCCGGGGGAGCGGAGGACAGCTCGTCGAAGAACAGCAGCCCCCGGCCCGCGCGGGCCAGCCGGACCGCCCAGTCAGGCGGGGCCATCGGCACTCCGGTCACGGCCGGGTCGTCGCCGACGACCGGCAGCCCGGCGAAGTCGGACGGCTCGTGCACGCTGGCGATGACCGTCTCCAGCCCGAGACTGAGCCCGGCGGCGAGCTGCTCCATGCCCGCCGACTTGCCGATCCCCGGCTCGCCCCACAGCAGCACTGGCTGATTGGCCATCACCGCCAGTGCAAGCGCTTCGAGTTGGGGATTGGTCGCGGCTTCCGTGCGGGACATGCGCAGTCGGCGGTTGAGCGCGTCGGCGGCGTCCAGCGGCCCCGGCGCGGTGGCCGGAGCCGACGACGGCGCCGCGGGCGGCTGTGCCGGTACGGAGGCGGAAGGTGGTACGGGCGACTGCCCCGCCGTGTCAGGGGCGACGGTGCTCACTCGTCCTCGTCCTCACTCCCGTGCTCCTCCCGCTCGTCCTGCCACTCGTCCCACCACTCGGCCCCGGTGCCCGGGTGCTCCCTCTCCACCCGTTCCCGGAGGAACTGCAGGTCGGTGCGGCGGTACATGCGGACCAACTGGCCCAGCGAGAGCTCCATCTGGTCGACGACGTCAATCCGCGCCCCGGCCTCGATCAGCGCCCGCACCAGTTCCGCCGAACCGCGGTCGGCGACCGCCACACACAGCGGGGTGCGCTCCCGGTGGTCCAGGGCCTCCAGATCGAGCCCGGCGGCCAGCAGCCGGGGGAGCAGTGCCTCGTGGTCCAGGAAGTGCAGCACATGGAGCAGGCTGCGCCGCGCGGCGTCCCGCACCCGGGGGTCCACGCCCGCGTCCAGCAGCTCCAGCACCCCCGCCGTGTCGCCGTGCTGGGCGCGCAGGAAGAGCTCGCGCCGCTGGGCGCGCAGCGCCTTGGGGAGCCGGCCGGTGCCGCTGGTGCAGGAGTGCTCCACGGCGAAGCAGCCGGTGACCGCCCCTCCGAAGGCCCGCAACGCGTTCTCGCGCTGCTGCTCCTGTGCGGTGTGCGGGGTGGAGAGCTTCCCGTCGCGGAAGACGACCTCGTGCCAGGCGCCGCGGCACCGCACGCGTACCGGTGCGGGAGGCGTCGGCCCCGGCGGACCGGCCGCCTCCGCACCGGGGAACAGGGCCTCGGTGACCAGCGGATGCAGCTGAGCGGGGGCCAGCGCTCCGGTCCGCAGCAGGTCGAGATCCGGCAGCCTCCGCCAGTGCGCCGGAGGGAGGAAGGGGACGTCCGCCGCCGCGTCCCGGCCCACCAGCCTGATCCGCAGCGGCCCCTCACCGTCGGCGCCCGTGAACTCCAGCAGGGTCCGGGCGTACCAGTCCCCGTCGATCTGGAGCCGGTCCGTGGGGTGCAGATCGGCGAACCGCCGGGCCTCCGCGGCCAGGCGGGGTACGTCGAGGGCCAGCCGGCCGAGGACCGCCTCCGGTTCCGCGTGGTGCCACGACGGCGTGGCCGGCTCGGTCGGGTCCAGCTCGATCCCGGCCGCCGCCAGGGAGTCGGCCACCCGTCCCCGCTGGTGCAGCAGCGTCACCCACTCGGCGCGGGCCACCGGATCCCCGGCTCCCGGGTCCGCACCGGGCAGCCGGTCGGCCTCGACCGGTGTGCCATCGGCACGGAGGAACGGCAGCCGGTCCGCGGCGCCGACCCGTGCGCGTAGTTCGCCGGTGCGTCGCGCGTCCCACAGGTACCGGCAAGCACGCCAGTCCATGACGCCCGAGCGGAGGGTGCGCGAGGCGCCGCCGCGCCGCAACGCCCCGAACCGCAGCGAGACCCGCTGCGGACCCTCGACCATCGGGGGAGTGCGCAGATACAGGTACGGGACGTCCGCATCGGGCGCAGCCTTCGCGGCGGCGTAGTCGGCCAGGACCACGGTCAGGTCGGCGGCGAGCGTCGAGCGCCCGCCCAGTACGCGCGGCAGATGCCAGCGCACCAGGTCCGGCACCAGATGGCGCAGATCCTCCCCGAGCGCCCCGGCCGTGTCCGGGCCGTACGCGGCGGCCACCTCCGCCAGGTCGAAGGCCACGTCGAACAGCCCCGCCGCGCAGGCCCCTCGCCAGTCAGCCGCTGCTCGCCGCTCGGCGGACGCCTCGATCATCCAGCGCGGCACCGCGTACCGGCGGACCTGTCGCAGGCTCGCCGTCTCCTCCGGATCGAAGAGCCTCGTCGTCGCCTCGGCCGGGCTCACCGGTAGACGCTCCTGACCGCGAGCAGGTCCGCGTGGGCGCCGCGGTCCGGGCGCAGCCGCGCCGCGAAGGACCGCTTCACCCGGCGGGGAAGACCGGGGCCCAACCCCACGTACTCCAGGTGCGACCGGGAGTCGACGGCGGCCAGCAGGGTCTTCGCGCCCCGGCCGGTGAGCCCGGTATGACGCAGTTCCAGGCGCCGCAGCGGACTGCCGGGCAATGCTCCGGCCAGCGCGTCGGCCCCGGCGTCACCGGTGATGTTGGGGGGTGCTCCGAGGGTCCGTTCGGACAGCGGGCGCCCCAGGTCGAGTGCCTCGATCCCGTCGAGCGCGTCGGCCAGGGCCCGTGCCCCGTCGGGCCCGATCCCGTTGCCGCCGAGGCCGAACCGGACCGGCCGGGCGGGATCGGCGGCGGCCGCGAGCACGGCGGTGCCGGCGTCGCCGAGGTGATTGGACGGCAGGTACAGCTCGCGCACCCCCGCATCCCGGACCAGGGCGGCGAGCAGCGGTGCGGCGTCGGCGCCGAGCCCGTTGCCGCCGAGGAACAACCGCTCGACCGGCCGGGACCGTTCGGTGAGTACGGCCAGCAGAGCGCCGAGGCCGTCCGTGGTGAGCCCCGTGTTCACCAGGTCGAGGCTGCGCAGCGCGGTGTTGTGGCGCAGCATCGCGGCGAGGGCCCGGACACCGGCGTCGCCGACGGGGTTGCGCTTCAGCCACAGCGCCCGGACGGTGTCGTCCCCGGCGAGCGCGTCGGCGAGCGCCGTGGCCCCGTCGCCCCCGATGCGATTGCAGCCGAGGTAGACCGTGTGCAGGCCGTGTCCGGCGGAGGCGGAGGCGAGGGCGTCGGCGACGGCCTGTGCCCCCTCGTCGCCCAGCGAGTTGGTGCCGAGCAGGACGTGCGCGGCGTGCGGGGAGCGGTCGGCGGCGGGCATCACCCGGAGCGCACCCGCCACACCGAGCCCCTGCTTGCAGAGATCGACCCGCCCGTCGGCCCGCAGCGAACCGAGCGCGAAGGTCTCGTCGGCCTCCACCGGGCGCGCCGAGTCCAGCCGCTCCAGCAGCGGGTCCAGGAGGGCCGGGTCGGCGAGCGGAATGTCCGGGTGCTCGATCGCGGGACAACGCACGGACATCGGCTGCATCATCACTACTCCCAGGTCCCCGTCGGCACCCGGCCGGGAGGGGGCGACCGGGGTCTCCGCCCACTCGGGACGAACCGACGCCATCGACTCCGCTCCACGAAAAGGTGGCAAGACCGGTCGGATTCGAACCGACGTCCTCCAGCTCGATGCTAGGGCGCGACGACCTCTGCGCTACAGCCTTGCCAGGCGTGATCATAGCCACTGCCGAGCCGAATTCGTACATCTGTGCCGTACTTGCGCGTCCCGGTCGCGGTGGCCGTCGCCGCCCGGTCGAGACGATCGCCACTCGCCCTCAAATGGTCTGTACCTATTGACGACTTGGTCCAGACCTTTTAGTTTCCCCCGTGCTCCATGGCACCAGGCAATCCCGCACTCCCCTTCAGGACCGCCTCACCGGTCCCTGCCTCAAGGGAATCTCAATGATCGTGTCAAGCCGCCTGTGTGACCGGTGGGGCGGAGGTGAACAGCCTTCCGTCACGGAGCATCGCCCAGAGCACGTCGACGC
>NZ_JBIUBU010000043.1:0-33604 GCF_044548345.1 Streptomyces sp. NPDC052042
ACCGCACTGATCGAGGTCCTGGAGCAGATGAAGGTGTTCTACGGCGGCGACCGGGTGGTGTTGGTCCGGGACGGGCTGTCCGCCCACTGGAGCCGTGCGATGCGGGCCTGGGTCGCCGAACAGGACTGGCTCACCCTGGAACGACTACCGGCCTACGCTCCCGAGCTGAACCCGGTGGAACTCCTGTGGTCATCGCTCAAGAAAAGCGAACTTGCCAACCTCGCAGGCGACCACCTCGCCGATGTCGCCGACGCCACCGAGCAAGGCATCCACCGCATCAACACCAACCCCCGACTTCCATGGTCATTCCTCGCCCATACCGGCCTGACCATCCACCCACCACACCTACCGAACTTACGAAAAGATCAGTAGGGCCTGTTGCGAAAGTGCTGGTCACAGCCACTCGTTGACAGTTGTGACCAGCACGGTCGCGTGACGGCGGACCGCGAGCCGACCCATACTGCCGTGCGGTCGGACCCGGCGACGGGAGACACTGGCGCGGTGAATCAGCTTCAGGAGATCGTGAGATTGGCCAGCGGTGTGCTGGGCGGGGATGTCTTCGGCGCCTATCTTCACGGGTCTTCCGTGCTCGGTGGCCTCAGGCCGGCCAGCGACGTGGACGTGCTCGTCGTCTCCCGGCGGTCGCTGGACGAGCGGGAGCGACGGGCGCTCCTCGGTGGCCTGCTCGAGATCTCCGGCTCCCGGAACAAGGTCCGCCCCGTCGAGCTCACGGTGGTCGTCCAGTCCGAGGTCCAGCCATGGCGATACCCTCCTACCTGCGACTTCCTGTACGGCGAATGGCTGCGCGCCGAGTACGAGGCCGGGGAGGTGCCCCGGCCGGAGCCGATGCCCGATCTGGCCCTGCTGATCACGGTGGCGCTGACCGGAGACCACCCTCTCACCGGCCCGCGGCCGACACAGGTTCTCGACGCCGTCCCGCACTCCGACCTGGTCCGGGCAAGCGTGGCGGGCATCCCCGACCTGCTCGACAACCTGGAGGGCGACACCCGCAACGTCCTACTGACCTTCGCACGCATCTGGACCACGCTCGCCACCGGCCAGATCAGGTCGAAGGAAGCTGCCGCCGACTGGGCCCTCGCCCAGCTCCCTCCCGAACATCGCCCTGTCCTGGAGCACGCCAGGCAGCTCTATCTCAACTGCCGCTACTCCGAAGAGAGCTGGAGCGAGGCGTTGCAGGCGCAGGTGCGTCCGCATACGGCCCGCGTGCTCGCCGAGATCGACCGATTGAGCCCCGGGAGCTAACGGACACAGGATCCGCTTCCTGAGGTCCTGATCACTGAAAGTGTTGCGACCGTGCTGGTCACAGCCACTCGTTGATAGCCGCGACCAGCACGGTCGCTTCATAGCGGACGGCGAGCTTGTCGTACCTCGTGGCCACGGCTCGGTGGCGCTTGAGGCGATTGATCCCGCACTCCACCGCGTGGCGCTCCTTGTAGTCGTCCTTGTCAAACTTGGGCGGGCGCCCGCCACGGGAACCGAACTTCTTGCGGTTGCGGACTTGGTCCGCCTTCTCCGGGATCGTGCAGCCGATCCCGCGTCTGCGCAGGTAGGCCCGGTTGGCGCGGAAGCCGTACGCCTTATCCGCACGGACCCTGTCAGGCTTGGTGCGCGGCCGGCCCGGACCCGTGCGAGGCACCCGGATGCCTCCAGGACCGGGACTGTAAAACGTTCGGCTCTGTCCCGTAATCGGTGGTAGCTCTGTGTCGTGATCATCGGAGGAGGATGCGATGCCGGAGCAGGGGGAACCCGGCTCGGCCATGCATCTGCCTCATGATCCGTTTGGTGCGAGTGTTGACTCCCTCGGTGCGGCCGTTGTGGAACGGGAGGGTGAGTCCGGCATCGACGGCGGCCCGGTCGAGTGCCAGGCCGTTGCTGAAGGAGTGCAGGTGGGGCAGGTCGACGGAGCGAGCTGACGTGATCCAGTCGGTGAGCTTGGCGTCGTTGCCCTCGGCCGGCGTCAGCAGTTGCGCGAACTCACGGATCAGGCGGGCAAGTTCGGTCATCTCGGGGCATGTCGTGGTGAGTTCCCGATTTAGTGCGGTGTCCTTGTAGCGCAGGCTCTCTGGGCGGCTGAGGAGGAGGCCGGTGAAGCGCTGTGGGGTCGTGACGGGTTTGTCGCCCTCGGCGCGGCCCTGGGTGATGTAGCGGACCAGGAGGTTGGCGCTGCCTGTGTAGCCGAGCTCTTTGATCTCGCGCAGGAGGTGGGTGACGGGCACCGCGGGCTCCTCGGCCCGACGTCGGCGCAGGTGGTCGCGGTAGGGATCGACCAGTGTGGGCTTGTAGCGGGGTGCGCGGCGATCGCCGGTGGGCTCTTTCATGCGGGCGTACCGCTTGACGATGTTCAGCGCGATGTCGAGGCGCCGCGCGCATTCGAGCAGCCCGACCCCCTGGTCGAGCAGGTCGTGGACCTGCTGCCAGCGCTCGCGGGTGGTCTGCTCGCGGACGCCCCCGGGCCGGGCGGGGTTCACGACGGTGGCCCAGCAGGCGGCGTGGGAGCGGACCTCGGCCAGGGCCTTCCCACACAGGTTGCTCCACAAATGCCACCTGTCGCTGACCTGCACCGCTTCGGGAAGTGCCTGGCGGATCGCCTCGCCGTAGGAGCCGGAGCCGTCGCGGCAGACGTACTCGATCCCTGGGTGCTCGCGCAGCCACGCGGCCAGGGTCTGGGTGGTGCGGTCGGGCAGAACGTCGATCCGCTCGCCGGTCTCGGCGTCGATGAGCACGGTCGCGTAGCGGTGCCGGCGCTTGAGGGCGAAGTCGTCGACGCCCAGCACGCGCGGGACACGCGGTGGTGGCGATGCCTGGCGCATGAGCACGCGCAGGGCGGTCGAGCGAGAGATGCAACAGGCCAGGACATGGGAGAGGTGGGCACCCGCCCGGCCCGATAGCTCCTTGACCACAGATCCGAGCTGGTCGGCCAGGCGGGTAGTGCGGCGCTGGTACCGCTCCACGACGCCGGGAACCTGCTCGCGGAACGTCTGTCGAGAGCAGCCGAGCACCGGGCACACCAGCCGCCGCAGCCTCGCCGAGACGATGACCCGCCGGCCGTCCACCGGCACGTCCGCCACCGTCCGACGGCGGAAGGCGTGCACCCGCTCAGTCGGCGTACCGCACACGGGACACGGCACTGGATCCTCCCGGGTCCGCGCGGTCACCCGAATTACGCCACACTCGTCCGTCACGCCTTCGACCACCAGCGCCGACAACCCTGAAAACACCACGCTCACAAGCTCGTTGAGATCGCACACATCACGCCAACGATGTCGGTCACCCCTGGTTACCACCGATTACGGAACAGAGCCGTTTGTTTGACAGACCCCACCCACGGGCGCGGCCGGGACCGAACAGCGAGTCGGGCTCAGCGATTTGGGCATGCGTCGGCGCGGGGGGATGGGCCGTACGGACCCGGGAGGCGAGTACGGAGGGGCTGTTGACGGAGACATCAGGAATCGGCCTGCGGTCAGGGCAGCGAGTGTGCCACGGTGAACGCATGACGTGGAACGGTGACGAGTATCAGGCCCGGTTCGACCGCATCGCCGCCGAGGGCGGGGACGTTCACGGTGAAGCCGCGCTGGTCCGCTCCTTCGAGCCTGCCACCGTCCTCGACGCGGGCTGTGGCACTGGCCGGGTGGCCATCGAGTTGGCCCGCCACGGGATCGCCGTCGTCGGCGTGGACGTCGACGAGTCGATGATCGAGACCGCCCGGCGCCTGGCGCCGGAGATCCGCTGGCACCAGCATGACCTGGTCGGCCTCGACCTGGGGTTGTTGTTCGATGTCGTGGTGATGGCGGGCAACGTTCCGCTGTTCACTCCGCCGGGAACGGAACCGGCCCTGGTGGCCGGGGTGGCAGGCCACGTCCGTCCGTACGGTCGCCTCGTCGCGGGGTTCTCCCTGGACCGCGGATACACGCTGGACGACTACGACACCCACTGTCGGGCGGCGGGACTCACGCTTGAAGCCAGATACGCGACCTGGTCCCGAGCCCCTTACACCGACGGGGAGTACGCCGTTTCCGTGCACCGCAAGTCCTGACCTCCCGCAGCCGGGCCGCGTTCAGGGCAGTGCGTGCCGGAGGGCCTCGGCCAACTCCGCCGGGCAGTCGCGCAGCAGGTTGTGCCCTGCGGCGATCAGCACGGTCGTGTGACCACGCGTCGTCAGCGCCGACCATGCTGCGATGTCCTCTGCGGTGACGGTCTGGTCTTCCGCGCCGCGTATGGTGAGGATCGGCGACGCCACGGGGGTCCACTCCACTCTGATGAGGTGCTCGTGGGTTGCCCGGTAGTCCGCTCGCAGAGCCGGGGCCACCATCTCCAGGATGTCCGGGGCATCGAGCAGCTCGGCGGGCAGGTATCCGTCCGCGACGACTTGGGCGAAGAACTCGTCGTCCGGGAGGTCCCAGCACCCGGCGGCCGTGCGGACGGCTGTCCCTGGTGCCTGTTGCGCCGAGACCGCGAGCAGGATGGCCGTTTCCGGCTCCAGTGCGCGAGCCGTCTCGTACGCCAGTATCCCCCCTGACGAGTGGCCGTAGAGAATGATCTGCGCTCCGCCCGCGTGCGTGCGGATGGCGCAGGCCAGCCGCTTGGCCAGCGTTGGGAGATCAGCGATTGGCGGCTCGTCGAGCAGCGACTCCCTCCCGGGCAGGCGGATCGCCACCGGGTGGGAGTCCGGTGCCAGTGCCCGGCCCAGTGCCAGCACCGCGCTGACGCCCGCGCCCGCGTGCGGGAACAGATACGCCACCCGCCCCGGTCGCTCGGCGGGTACGAGGTCCACCAGCCAGTTCTCGTTCACCGAGACTCCTCCTGCTCCGCCGTGTCCAGGGCGGTGGCGAGGGAGCGGAGGTAGTCGCAGGCGGTGTCCAAGAGGCGTTCCGCCTGGTCCTTCTCACCTGCGTGCGCCAGCCGCAGCACCAATTCGTTCTCCTTCGTGTACGCGCTGAACTCCCAGTGGAATGGTCTGGGGTTGCCCGGGCCCCGATCCCCTCGATCCGGCAGTGGGACTTCCACGAGGCTGTCACCGTTCCGTCCTGCCGTACCTGCGAACACCGATCCGAGCCTGCCCAGGTAGTTCACGCTCACCCACGGGCGGTCCGTTCCCGTGAGCCGGGTACGGGCGGTGGTATCCGAGGTGCCGTAGCGCAACGGGCCGTGTTCAAGCCCGCGCGAACGAGCCGCCCGGGCGTTGTTGAGCACTATGCGCGGCTCGGCGTCCGGAGCGGCGTCGACCAGCACGGGAGCCAACGCGGTGAACCAGCCCACCGTCCGCGACGGGTCCGCACCGTTGACCACCTCATCGCGGCCGTGCAGTTCCATCACGACGCGGACTGCGCGGCATCCGAGCTCGGCGGCGACCGCGCCGGCTGCGGCCGCCAGCACAGCGTCGGCCGGGTGCGCGCCCAGCCCTCGCAGTCTGTCGAACAGAGGGGCAGCACCCGCGTCGTCGAGCGCGCGCTCGACGACGCGGGTGCTGCGCTCATACGTCATGGACGGCGGACCAGAGGCTGCGCCGGATGCGTCGTCCCACACGATGGGGGCGGCGCGACCGGAGAGGTCGTCGGCGTGCTCCTGGAGCGCCCGCGCCCACTCGTCGTAGGCGATGGGCACTGGAGGCAGTCGGACGGGATCTCCCGCGACACGGTGGGCACAGACCGTGCGCAGGTCGTCCAGCAGCACGCCCCACGACAGCACGTCCACCACGAGGTGGTGCGCGGTCAGGACCAGCAGCCGCCGGTCCGCCCCGTCCCGGATCAGCGTGGCGCGGAGCAGCGGGCCCGCTGCGATGTCGACACCCCGCCTGGCCTGGTCGATCGCGGTGGACACGGCCTCGTCGCCGGAAGCCGGCACGTCCTCGATCGCCACGGTCTGTGCTGTCGGGTCGATGACCTGCTCCCAGTCCGTTCCCCGCCTGCGAAAGCGATGGCGCAGCACGTCGTGGTGGTCGGCCACTGTGCGGACGGCGGCCAGCAGGGCCTCCGAGGACAGCGATCGCGGTACCTTCACCGCGACCGACTGGTTCCAGTGGCCCACGTCGGGCAATCCCAGCCCGAAGAACCAGCGTTGCACCGGAGTCAGTGGGATGGACCTGCGCCGCGCGAAACTCTTGCGCACCATGGCCGCTCCGGCGGCCGAGGTGGTGACCCGGGCCAGTGACCGGATGGTCGGGTGGGTGAACAGGTGTCGTCGAGTGACCTGCAATCCCCTTTCGGCAGCCTTCGTAGCGATCCGCACGGCCTGCACCGAGTCGCCGCCCAGCGCGTAGTAGTCGTCGTCCAGACCGACGTGCTCGACACCGAGGATCTCGCTCCAGATGCTCGCGAGTGCGGCCTCGACCTCGGTCATGTCCTGGGCGGGCTCGGGCGCCCCGGAGCCGGCGGCTGTCAGTGTCTGAAAGGCCCGCGAGGCCTTGCCGTCCGGCTTCATCGGCAATCTCGCCGCGCACAGCAGCTGTTCGGGCAACAGGTGGGCGGGTACCTCACGGCGCAGCATGTCCATCAGCTCGTTCTCGGACACGGTCCCGTCCGTCTCCACAACCGCGGTGGACCCGCCTGCTCCGTCTCCTGAAACCGTCGCCGCCCGTACGGCGGAATGAGCACGCAACACGCGCTCGACCCGTGCCGGAGCATGGTGGTAGCCGCGCTCGGAACGGATCTCCGCGACCCGGCCGAGGACCACCAGCCTCCCGTCCGGGAGGAACACGCCCGCGTCTCCTGTCCGCCGCACGTGGGCATCCGGTACCAGCGGGTGTCGAAGCGCGGGGGGCGCCGACTCCGCGCCGAGCGGTGCTGACGCCTCTTCAGCACCGACGCAGATCTCCCCGGGCACGCCGGTCGGGCAGGCGCGGCCCCACGGGTCCACCACGCACAGCAGCGAATCGGCCGAGGGTCTGCCCGCTGGCACGATGCCCGTTACCGGTTCCATGCCCTTTGTGGCGGAGCCAACGGTCACTTCCTCCTCGGACACCGCCAGTCCCCACTCGATGCCGCCGTAGACGTGCACGAGGCGACTGCCTGGGGCGTGGCGTCGCCACCGGTGGACGAGGTCCGAGCCGAGAGTCTCGCCGTTGACCACGAGCGTCCGCACCGAGGGCGTGCCGCCGTCTACGGCCAGGTGGGAGAGGAGAGCGGCCACCTCTGTGGGCGTGACCGAGGCCGAGGCGGCTGCCCGCCCGCGCGCCAACTCCGCCAGCCGGACGGCGGGGGCCAGGGGAACTGCGGCGTTCCCCGCCGCGAGGGTGGTGAGCAGGTCGACCGCGAGCCGGTCGGCCGTGCCGCGCGCGATCAGCACCTCACCCCGCTCGTCGTCGCGCACCGCGCCGGCGAGCGCCCGGTGTGCGAGCACCATCGGACGTCGGACTCCGGTGGTGCCGCTGGTGCGCACCACCAACGCGGGTGCCCGGAGACGGGTGGGGTGCCCGGGCGGGGGCACGGACGTATCGTCGACGCGGACCACGGGCGTGTCCGGGACATTCGCGGACCCTGTCATGTCCACCAGGGCCGACGCCCCCACCTCGGACAGCTCGGCAGGCACGGAGTCGTCCTCTCCGGTGATGGGAGCGCAGATCAGGCCCGCGCGCAGCACCCCCAGGCACGCGGAGGCCAGGTCGGTCGCCTGCTCGGCCAGCACGGCCACCACGGCGGAGGGACCGAGGCCGGCACACGCGACGAGCGCGGCCGCGACCAGGTCCGCGGCCCGGTCGACTTCACCGTAGGTCGCGGTGTGCGTGCCGTCGACGACCGCTGGAGCCGCAGGGGTTGATGCGGCCCACCGCCGCACGCGGTCAGTGACCGGCTCGTCGGGGCGCGCTCCAGCAGGCCTGCTCATGGGCAAGGCCAGAGCGGACAAAGCGCCCAACTCGGTGTCATCTGCGGCGAGCAGGGTGTCCACCAGGACCTCGAATCGAGCTGCCAGCCGTCTCACCGTGGCTCGGGTGAAGAGGTCCGCGTCGTACTCCCAGGTGATCGAGATCGAGTCGTCGCCCTCGACGACCACACCGGCCAGGTCGTAGACGGCTCCCGTACGGCGCAGCGCGACCGATTCCAGGGTCAGCGGCCCCAGGCGCACGTGCACCCCGTCGCGGTCGGCGGACAGCAGCTCGCCCACTTCGCTCAGTTCGGGGTCGTGCGCGGTGTTCTGCCCGAAGCCGACCTCCACCAGCGGAGCGCGGCTGCGGTCACGGGGGGCACCCACCGGTCCCAGCAGGTTCTCGAGGGTGACCCCGTTGTGTTCGAGCCCCGCCAGAAGAGTCTGGGTGACCGAGCTGAGCAGGGCCGAGAACGACTGCTCCGGTGACATCTGCACCCGGTGCACCACAGAGTTGGTGAAGTAGCCGAGCACGTCCGCGAATTCGGGACGTTCGCGGTTGGCTGTGCTCACCCCGACGGCACTGTCTTCGCGTCCGGTGTAGGCGTGCAGCAGCACGTGGAACACTGCGAGCAGCACGGCGAACGGGGTCGTCCCGGTGGCACGGGCGTGCGCGCGAATGGCGGCGACCTGCGTCGGTGACAGGTCCACACGCAGCGTCGAGCCGTGTTGCCTGCGTACCGCCGGCCGAGGCCGGTCGGTGGGGAGATCCGCGGGCGGGGGCGGGGGTGTCAGACGCCGCACCCAGTGCGCTAGGTCTTCGGCGCCGCGGGGTGTACTGGCCCGCGCGAGCGACCACGCCACGAAGTCGGCGTAGCCGTGTGCGGGTGCGGGCAGGTAGGCCTCGGCACTGCTGCTCTCCGCCGCGTAGAGCACCGCCAGTTCGCGCAGCATCACGATCACGGACCAGTAGTCCGTGATCAGGTGGTGCTGGGACACCACCATCACCGGGCCTGTGGGTGGTCCGGTGTAGAGCCGGACGCGCAGTGGTGGGCGCGCGGCCAGGTCGAAGGGCTCGAACGCCGAGCGGACCAGGTCCTCCCGGTGCGTGCGGTCCCAGCCCGGTGGCACCAGCACGATCCCGAAGTCCACCTCCGCCTCGGCGGCCACCTGTTGGACGGGGGTCCCGTCGCGCGGGGGGAAGGTGGTGCGCAGAGCCGGATGCCGGTGGGCCAGGGCCGTCCAGGCTCGTCGTAGTGCGTCCACGTCGCAGCCGCCTGCCAGGCGCGCGGCGAAGGCCACCACGTAGGCCGACCCGCCCAGGTCGAGCTGCTCGGCGTGCCACAGCGACATCTGGTTCGGTGAGAGCGGGAACCGGCCTTCGACCGGTCCGTGCGGAACCCGGTCGGCGTCGTCCTCGGGGCCGTTGAGCCGTTCGGCGAGTTCGTCGGCCAACTCCACCAGCGGCCGGGGGCCGAGGATGGTGGGCAGCGGCAGCCTCACCCCCAGTTCCCCGTGCACGACCACGCGCAGCCGCAGCGCGGCCAGCGAGTCCACGCCGACCTCCCGGAGCGGGGCACCAGGGTCCACCGCCGCAGGCGTCGCCCTCACCACTTCCGCGACCTTGCGGCGCAAGTGGTTTCTGACCTCGGTGTGGCGCTGGTCCGGAGGGAGCGCTGTCAGCCTCTCCCGTAACCCGGCTTCCGCCCCGCCTGGCTCGTTCGCGAGCAGGGCGGCGAGCGCCGCGCGGCGCACCTTACCCAACGGGGTGCGCGGCACCTCGACCACCATGCGCATCCGCTGAGGCACCGCGTGGGAGGGCAAGTGCCGTGCGCAGTGTGCGAGCACGTCGGCCGGCTCCACCTGTGTGCCGTCGCGCAGTCGCACCGCCGCCACCAGCAGGGCTACCCGGCCGGGCAGGGGAATGCCGGCCACCCCGGCGTCGGCGACCAGTGGGTGCTCTGCCAGCACCCGCTCGACCTCGACCGGGTTCACTTTGTGCCCGCCGGTGTCGATCAGCACACGGGAGCGTCCGACGACGGTCAGCCTGCCTTGTGCGTCCAGTCTGCCCAGGTCGCCCGTTCTGTGGTGGTCGCTCCCCGGGTCTTCGACCACGGCGCGGCCAGACACCACGATCTCGCCCGTCACGCCCGGTGGCAGGGGGGCTCCGCTCTCGTCGACCACCCGGATCCGTGTGCCCTCCAGGGGTGTGCCGACGGTGCCGGGAGAGGGCTCTTCGCCAACGTCCCAGCAGACGCTGCCCGCCTCCGTGCTCCCATAGGTCTGGCGCACGGGGAGGCCGAAGCGCGCCTCGAAGCGCTGTGCCACGGCCGGATCGAGAAAGTTGCTCCCGGACAGGCACAGGCGCACCGCACCGAGTTCGACCGGTGTGTCCGAGGGCAGGTCGGCCAGGGCGTCGAAGAGCTGAGGCACGGCGATCAGCAGTGTGACGCGGTGCCGGGCCAGTGCTTCCACCACGGCGTCGGCGGAGGACGCGCCCGCGCTTCGGTCCGGCAGCACCAACGTGGCACCGGAACGCACCGCCGCCAGCAGACAGCAGAACTGTCCGAGCGCGTGGAACAGCGGCACTGGGCAGAGCAGGACGTCATCGGCAGTGATGCCGGCCGTCGCGGTGATGTTGTCGGCCTCGGCGACCTGGTGGGCCTGGGTGCGGACGATGCGCTTGGGCTCGCCGGTGCTGCCGGAGGAGAGCGCGGTCACCCACGGACCGTTCGCCTGTGACGGTCGGCGCCGCGAGCCCGCTGGAGGCGCGGGGAGGGAGTCGTCCACGGTGAGGACGGGGCAGTCGGCAAGCACGGCCACGGGGTGTCCTGCGGTCGTGACCACCACGGCGGGGCGGCTGTCGGCCAGCCTCCGGCGCAGCGCCTCTTCCGGCTGGTCCGGATCGATGGCCTCCACCGTGCAGCCGGCCTCGGCCGTGGCGAAGTAGGCGATCGCGAACCCGGGCCGGTTGTCCAGTGCGAGCAGCACATGCGCGCCGGGGGAGGCGCCCAGGCCGGCCAGCGCCTCGGCGAACCGGGGCACGGCCGCCGTCAGTTCGCGGTAGGTCAACGACCGCTCGCCCTGGACGACGGCCGTCGCTCCGGGGTGGGCGGCCGCTGTGGTCGCGACCATGTCGAGCACGGTGCTTGCGCTCACTGGTTTTCCTCCGTCAGCCGCTTGGCCAGCTCAGCAGGGGTGGGGTGGACGAACACCTCGCGCGCGGTGACCCGGAGGCCCAGCCTCAGGCCGATCTCGGTCACCGCGGTCATCGCGCGCGCCGAGTCACCGCCGTGCAGGAAGAAGTCGGAGTGGACGGTGAGCCCGGTGACGCCCAGCACCCGTTCCCACACCTGCACCAGCGCCTGCGGGGTCAGTGCGGTGCGCGGGGGCCCTGACCGGGCGCGCAGCAGCGCCTTCCGGTCGACCTTGCCTGAAGGGGTCGTGGGAAGCCGGTCGACCATGTGCACCTCGGTGGGCACCATGTAGTCGGGCAGCAGCCCGCTCAGGTGGGTGCGGAGGTGGGCGGCGTCGGCGTCGCCGTGCCCCGGATGCCACTCCACAAAGCACACCAGCCGCTCCGCGCGGCCCGCGTCGTCCGTCGGAGCGGCCGCCGCCACTCGCCGAACCGCAGGATGAGTGGCAGCCGCGCTCTCCACCTCACCCAACTCGACCCGTTTCCCGAGCAGTTGTACCTGATCGTCGATGCGGCGGAGGAACTCCAGTTCGCCGGAGGGCAGTTCACGGACCAAGTCACCGGTCCGGAAGCAGCGCTCCCCGTTGACCTCGACGAACTTGCGTGCGGTCCGCTCGTCGTCGCCGAGGTAGCCGATTCCTACGGTCGGACCGCCCAGGTACAGCTCACCCGGGGTGCCCGGCGCGACCGTCTTCCCCCCGCGGGTGCGGACACTGGCCCTGATGTGCGGCAGCGGTGTCCCGATCGGCGGCAGGATGCTGCGGTCGGCCCACGCTGAGACGTCGCAGAACACCGCGCCGGCAACGGTCTCGGTCGGCCCGTACTCGTTGAGGACGCGGCTGGGGAAACCCCGCGGTGGGTAGGTGGCAAGGCGCTCGCCGCCGGTACGGATGAGCCATACGTCGCCCAGGTCCGCGCCGTCGAGGCGGAAGATCGACTCCAGCAGCAGCGGGGGGATGTAGGTCTGGGTGATCCGGTTGACGCGCAGCCAGTCCACGAGCGCGCGGGGCGACGAGCGGTCGGTGTCGGACGCGATGTGCACGGATGCGCCCGTGCTCAGGAAGGGCCAGAGCTCGTCGACGGTGACATCGAACCCAGGCGACCCGATCTGTGCCCCGCGTTCTTGCGGCGAGGCGCCGACCAGCCGGGCATACGCGGCTACGTAGACGTCCATCGCGGCACGGCTGATCAGGGTGCCCACAGGTGATCCCGTCGATCCCGAGGTGAACAGGCAGTAGGCCGGGTCCTCGGGCCGGGCGCCCGGATCGCGTGAAGAGGCGCCGCCCCAGGCCGGCAGCGCATCGGGCCGGACCGCAGGGACACCGCTGGCCTCGGCCAGCTCCTCGTCGTCGGTGACCAGCAGGGCCACCGACGCGCGGTCCAGCAGCAGGCGTAACCGGTCCGGTGGCTGGGCTTGGTCCAACGGTGTGAAGCAGGCGCCTGCGAGCAGTACGGCGAGTTCGAGCAAGAACAGCTCCGCGGTGCGGGGCAACACCAGCCCGACCCGATCCCCGGGGCGCACGCCGACATCGGCCAAGGCGCCCGCCGCGGCACGGGCACCGGAGTCGAGTTCGGCGTATGTCAACCGGGTGCCCTGGTGGTCGGTCAGCGCCACGGCGTCCGGAGTCCGGCGCACTTGGCGGGCCACGGCGTCCAGCAGGTCCATCGCTGCCTCTCTCTACGGGACCGGGCGCGCAGGGTGGTCATGGCGCGTTGCGCGTCCCGGAGACCGGGTGGTGTGCCTAGGCGGGATCAGGAACGGGTGCTCGTGGGCATTCTGCGCCCGACGTCGTACTCGTCGAACCACAGGGGGGTTTCGGCCGGGCGGAACGAGCCGTCCGGCGTGGCCTCGTACTGCCGGTAGCGACGTATCGCGGTGAGGTAGATGTGGACGGTCGCCGCCCAGTGGTGCCTCTCGTTGACCATCAGGTGCAGTTGCTTGTCGTCCTCGGGCAGAATCAGGGCGATCTGGCCGGGTGCGATGGTGAAATCACTGACCTCGGCGAGTTTGACGCATTCGCCCTTGTGCCGGGTGAGGAGATACTTGATCTCCCTTGTCTCCCCGGTGAGCGCGCTCACCGCACCGATCGTGTCGTCGTGGTCGTGTATCGGGCTCCCCTGCCCTGGACCCCAGAACACGAGGACGACCTGGTAAGCGTCCTCCGGGGAGTTCAGCAGCAGCCGCGTGTAGTTCCCGCTCGGGTGGTACTTCTCAGCGAAGCGCTGGTTCTCCACCGAGGCGGTGAACTCCGCGAGCGCACCGGAGAGCCGGTCGGTGATCTCCTGGCGAGTGAGCTCGTCGGCCCGGCACTTGGTCCGCGAGACTTCATGGATGAGTGTGGTGACGTCCATAGGTCACTTCCACTGTGTAGTCGTATGGCGAAGTGCGGGAGTACAGATGGTGTGCGGTGGCCGTGGCAGCGCACACCGGTCGGCGCTGGACGCTGGGGCGGCTCTGCCTGTCCATGCCGCGGCCGTGCGGGGCAGACCGCCGTGCGGGCGTTCACTACGAGATACGCCTGGTGGAAAGCAGGCTCGACGATGTGACGCGGTGCTATCGCGGAATCCCTGCGGCCCAGATGCGGTCGTTGACTCGTGCACGGCGAACTGACGCCGGACACCGGTGCTCGGTCTCCCGCCGAGGAGCGACGCGCGTCCGGATGGCGGTCCGGGCACGGTGCCCTGCGGCGGGACGAGCACGAAGGGATAGAGCTGGCCGTACGAGCGGGCGCTCACCGTAAAGTCTCCCGAACTCGTCGGCGGTGAGCGGAGGATTCTGGAGCCGGCGCGCCTGACGGGCGGCGCGAGATTTCTCCTTTCACGACTGCACCGGGGGCCGGTGGGAACCACCGGTGCACGTGGACGGTGGTGGCGGGGGCGGCCTCACCCCTGAGCGGACTGGCCCGCCGTGTCGTTGCGCGGCAGCACTCCGGAGGAGACCACCGCGTCGCGAAGCGGCCCGCACAGCGCGATGAGCCGCTCCGCACGTTCGGCACCCAGGGAGCGGTAGGGAGGAGCCGCGGCGGCGTCGGTCGCGGCCTCGATCTGGGAACGCAGTCGCGTGCCCGCCTCGGACAACCGTCCGGAGGCGTCCAGGATGCCCGATTCGGTGAGCGCGGCCACCTCCGCGTCCCAGTCCTGCTTGGACCAGTCGCGGTGCTCGCGCACCTGCTCTGCGCTGAAGAGGCTCTTCCCGGTGGCGGCCTCCGTGACCAGCGCAGCGATGGCGCCGACACCGTGACCGATCAGCGCAGCGATGTGGCCGTCGCCCCGGTGCTCGCGCAGCAGCGTGAGGGCATGCCACAGGACCAGGTGCGGTTCCCGGGGCCAGGGCAACTCGGCGTGCGCCGCGTACAGGGGCCGTCCCTCGGGGAAGCACGCCTCCGCAGCGGTCCTGGCGAGTTTGGCCGCCTCGACGACGTCCGGACTCCCCACCACATCCTCGCCGAGAACGTGGCGCAGCGCCCGGTCCACAGCGGACAGACGGGCCTCGATCACGCGCTCCGGCGAGGCCCGATCCCACGCCCTTGGCAGATGGCGGGCGATGAGAGCGGGGTTGAAGTTGTAGAACGCGGCTGCCACCACGGCAGACGATGCGCGACCGAGCGCGGCGGCGCGGCCGGCGAAGTACCCCATGTTCCCCGGCTCAAGTCCTGCGGACGTGAACTCCTGATCGACCTCAGGGGCGAAATAGCAGACCAGATGTACCGGGTCCCCCACCTGATGACATCGTGACGCAATTAATGGGATCGAATCACTGATCATGTTTGAATGCTAAGGCGGCCCGCCGAGGGGTGTCAATGGCTCCGATGAGAATCGGTATGGCGCGCTTAATGTGCGACCTAGTGGGTAACTCCAATCGGGCAACGGCTCGCTTTATGAGCGTGATTCAGCCACGCGATGAAGTCGTTCAATAATCCGGAAGCCGCACCCGCGCAAAGCGCTTGAGACGTAATACTCGACACCATTACCTCGCACTCCTTCATGGTGTTTGAGCTGCACAAATCCCAAAGTGGAGTGCTCTCTCGGCAAGGAAGTGGGGTTCAGTAGTGACTACTGAAATGGGCATGGAAGGCGATCTTTGCGACGTCGTCATCGTGGGTGCGCGATGTGCTGGCGCCCCGCTGGGAATGCTGCTCGCCGAGCGGGGCTATGCCGTGGAAATGGTTGACCGAAACCCTACGGGGGCCGACACGTTGTCCACTCACTGGATCAGATGGCCGGGCGTTCAGCAACTCCGTAAATGGGGCCTTCTCTCAGCACTGGAAAAAACGGGGTGCCCGCCCATCGTCAGAGCCTCGCTCGATTTCGAGGGCCGCGTGATAGCGGGCGGACCGCAGGCTGGAGGAGCGGAAGCCGTGACCTACGCACCCCGGCGGACCGAGCTGGACGCACTGCTGGTGGCCGAGGCCCGAGCCAAGGGTGCACGGTTACGGGAACGCTTCTCGGTCACCCATCTCATCGTCGTCGACGGCAGGGTCGCGGGGGTGCGGGGCGCCGGACCGGACGGGGCCGTCGGACTGCGCGCGCGGGTGGTCGTCGGGGCCGACGGCCGCAACTCGACGGTCGCGCGTCTGGCGAAGTCCCCAGTCGTGGAGGATAGGGGGATTCTCGCGCGCAGCCTGTACGGCTACTGGTCGGGTGTGGTGGAACCGGGGGTGCGCGTGGTGTTCCGCGGCAGGCGCGGCATCTCCCTGTGGCCGACGCACGACGGTCTCACCGTGGTGTCGCTGGTCTTCCCGCCCGAGGAGGCCCCCGGCCCGGGGCGGTCGGCGCTGACGGAGTTCTACGTGTCGTCGTTGCGAGAGGTCCCCGAGGTCGAACAGGCCTTGATGAACGGGGAGTTGGTGTCGCGGCCCCGATCTGCGGCCGTCCGCAACGCACGTAGGCACGCCCACGGCCCGGGGTGGGTCCTGGCCGGGGACGCCGGCCACCACAAGGACCCCGTCTCGGCACAAGGGATCTCCGATGCCTTCGCCGACGCCGGCGTGCTCGCCGACGCCCTCGACGCCGGACTCTCGGGCTCCGCCAGGCTCGATGAGGCGTTGGCCGGATATGCCGCAACCCGCGACGCGCAGCGGCTCGCGGCCTTCGCCTACACCTGCGAACAGGCCGAGTTGCGTCCCTTCGGCACCGACTTCCTGGACGACCTGACCCGGACTGCCGGCGACACGCAGGCCACCGAGGCGTTCCTGAAAACCTTCGTTGGTTGCGACGCGCCGTCGGACGCGGGCTGGCTCGGTGAGTCCCACTAGGGCCACGGGCCCTCCGTTTCGTCGTTCGGGGGCGTGGTCAGTGCGCGAGGCCCGGGGGAAGCCCCAGGAACAGGCCACCGCTGACCTCGATGAGCTGTCCGGTGACCCACCTCGCGTCATCCGAGGCAAGGAATGACACGACGTCGGCGACATCGGCGGGGGTGCCGATCCGGCCGAGCGCGGTCATGTCGATGATGACCTGCCTGATCTCCGGCTGCTCCCGCCGCTCCGCCGCGGTCAGGTCAGTGTCCACGGCGCCGGGGGCCACCGTGTTCACCGTAATGCCGCGTTCGCCCAGCAGGTGCGCCAGCGTCCGATTCATCGCCACCACCGCGGCCTTGGCCATCGTGTAGGCCACGTCCGCCACCGCGACCCGGATCGCCGCCGAGGAGACCGATACCACCCTGCCACCGTCGGCGAGCAGCGGCAGAGCACGCTGCACCAGGAAGAACGGTGCCCGGGCGTTCACCGCGAACAACCTGTCGAAGATCTCGGGCGTGGTGGCCTCGAAGAACGTCGTGCTGAAACCCGCGTTATTGACGAGCACGTCCAGGCGGTCCCGGCCGCCGTCGGCGAACCGAGAGGCCGTCTCGGCCAGCAGTTCGTTCACCCCGGCGACCGTTGAGAGGTCGGCGCCGACGGCGAACGCCTCTCCGCCACGCTCGCGGATGTGCCCCACGGTCTCCGCGGCGGCCTGCTCGTCGTGTCCGTAGTGGATGGCCACCCGCGCGCCGTTCGCGGCCAGCCGCTCGGCGATACCACGGCCGATGCCGCGCGAGGAACCGGTGACAAGTGCGGTGCGGCCTTTCAGGTCGGGCATGTTGCTCCCTGAGCTTGTCGGCCGGTCCGGGAGGACCGGGAAGGGCCGGTGGTGCTCCGCTGGTGCGGGCCGGAGAGGCGTGGCCGCCCGGTCATCGGGGCGGCCACGCCCCCCTCAAGGCGGGCCGCGCGGCACCGTCGGCGGGCCGGCCGGATCGACGGGCCCAATTCCCATCTGTCCTCCCTCTGCGGAAGCGGTCCGGCCTGCGTGCGTGGTGGGTTCTCTTCTCAGGAGCGCGCGGCGGGCTGCGGAGTGCGATCAGGCCAGGGAGACCAAGTCGGCGTACTCGTCACTCCAGAGATCCTCGTTCCCATCGGGAAGGATGAGGACCCGGTCGGGACGCAGCGCCTCCACCGCGCTGCGGTCGTGGGTGACCATGACGACCGCGCCCGGGTAGTCGCCCACGGCGGCAAGGACCTCGTCACGGGAGAGCGGGTCCAGGTTGTTCGTGGGTTCGTCGAGCAGCAGCACGTTCGCGCCGGAGTGGACGAGGCATGCGAGCGCCAGCCGGGTCTTCTCGCCGCCGGAGAGCACGCTGGTGGGCTTGTCGGCGTCGTCGCCCCGGAACAGGAACGCACCGAGCACCTGCCGCACCTCGCCGTCGGACAGCTCCGGGGCCGCAGACGACAGCGACTCGAACACCGTCGCCGCCGGATCGAGCGTATCGTGCTCCTGCGCGAAGTATCCCAGGCGCAGGGCGTGCCCCGGCACCACCCGTCCCCGGTCGGGTTGCTGTTCGCCCGCCAGGAGACGCAACAGCGTGGTCTTGCCGGCACCGTTGAGCCCCAGCACGACCAGCCGGCTCCCCCGGTCGACGGCCAGATCAATTCCGTCGAAAACCGTGTGCTCGCCGTAGGACTTGGCCAACCCGATGGCCGCCAGCGGGATACGCCCGGAGGGCTGCGGGGTGGGCAACCGCACCCGCGCCACGCGCTCGGCCCGGCGGGCCGGCTCCAACTCCCGCAGCATGGTGTCCGCGCGTCGAACCATGTTCCGCGCGGCCACCGCGGTGGCCACGTGCGAGCGCATCTTATCCGCCTGCGAGCGCAGCGCAGCCGCCTTGCGTTCGGCGTTGGCACGCTCCCTGGTCCGCCTGCGCTCGGCCGCTTCGCGGTCGGCCTGATAGCGCCTCCAGCCGGTGTTGTAGACGTCCATCGCGAGCCGGTCGGCGTCCAGGTGAAAGACCCGGTTGGCCACCGCGGCGACGAGATCGGTGTCGTGACTGATCATCAGCAGGCCGCCGGGGAAACCCGACAGGAAGTCCCGCAGCCAGGAAATGGAGTCGGCGTCAAGATGGTTGGTGGGCTCGTCGAGCAGCAGCGTGTCCTGCTCGGCGAAGAGGATTCTCGCCAGCTCGACACGTCGGCGCTGTCCGCCGGACAACTCGCCGAGCCGCTGCGTCAGTACCCGGTCGGGCAGTCCGACGCCTGAGGTCACCTGTGCGGCCACGGCCTCGGCCGCATAGCCCCCGCGGACGTCGAACTCGTCCTGCGCCCTGGTGTAGGCGCGCATGGCACGGTCCCGCTCGGCCTCGGACGGGGCTTCGGCCATGGCGGTCTCGGCGGCGCGCAGCGCGGCGGTGACGAGGTCGAGGCCGCGTGCGGCCAGGACCCGGTCGGTAACCGTCTGGTCCTGGTCGGCTCCGCGCGGGTCCTGGGCAAGGTATCCGACTGGGCCCGTTGACTGGATGGCCCCGGCGGCGGGCCGCAGTTCGCCCGCCATCGTGCGCATCAGCGTCGTCTTGCCCGCCCCGTTGCGCCCGACGAGGGCCACCCGGTCACCGGGGGCGATATGGAAGTTGACATCCGACAGCAGCAGACGCGCGCTGACGCGCACATCGAGATTACGTACGGTAATCAATGAATGCTCTCCGTGAGTTCCTGACGGCAGACCTGTCCCTTGAAGCGGGGTGAGGTCGCTAGGAAACTCGCGCAGTAGACATGCGGGTCATGCTAGCAACCAATGAGCCAGACACGCCAGGCAATTCGCCAAGCGCACTGGGCCGGGCGGTTCATCCCGCAGCGATGCGCTCCCTCAAGGGTGTTGTGCGCGAGGCGCCCACCGCCGCGGCGGCACTGACGGCCGCGGCCATCAGGCCCAGCACCGCCATTCCGGCGCCGAACCCCAGACTCCCGGCCGTGGTGGCACCCACGAGCACACCGGCCCCGCTCGTGCCCAGTCCAGCCGCGGTCACGTCGCTGATCTGCAGCGCCGACGAGTTTGTGCCCGTCTCGTCCTCGGCGGACTGGTCTAGCACGAGCACACCGGTGGTGGGGACGCACACCCCCATGCCCAGCCCGCCCACGATCCACAGCAGGTACACCGGCCACCCGGGCACGCCCGGCAGGCACAAGGCCGCCATGCCCACGAAACAGCACACCAGGGCGGCGAGCCCCCACCGCAGCAACAACGGCCTTGCCACCGTGGTGATGCTGCCCTGCGCCCGAGCACCGGCCCACCAGCCGAGGGCGCCAGCTAGCAGGGGCAGGCCCGAGGCCACGGTCCCGAAACCGTGCAGCGTGACGAGGGCCAGCGGCACGACCGACTCCACGGCGTAGAACGCCCCCGCCAGCAGGCCGCGCACCGCGACTACGGCGGGAACCCCTCGGCGCAGTCGCGTCGCCCCTCGAGGCAGCAGTTCCCGCAGTCCTGCTCCCAGTGCCAGCAGACCTGCCCCCAGCAGGGGCACGGCCAGCGCCGTTCGCCCGGCGACAACGGCGTTGCCCCCCGACTGGAGCGCGATGACTCCGACGCCGGCGAGCAGCGCGAACAGCGGCTTACGGACCCCGCCCCTCGACGCGCGACCCGGTGCTGTCGACTTGCGCAGCGCGGGGAGCAGCGTCAGTCCACCGCCCAGTACCAGCGGCACCAAGCCGAGGAACACCCAGCGCCATCCGACATGTGCGGTGATCGTGCCCGAAATGATCGGCCCGACCAAGGCCGGAAGGACATAGGCCGCGGAGATGACGGCCAGCGCCTTGGGACGCAGGTGCGGCGGGTAGGCGGTGGCCACGAGCTGGAACACCGCGATCGAGGCCAGTCCGACGCCGATCCCCTGCGCGCCCCGGCCCAGGACGAACACCGCCATGTGTCCGGCGGTCCCCGCCGTCAGCAGTCCGGCGGTGAACACCGCGATACCGGTGAGCAACGGTCTGCGCGGCCCGACGCGGTCGCACCACTGGCCCGCCACGCCGAGGCCCACCAGGTTCATGACTAAAAAGGTGCTGTAGGGCCAGCCGAAGAAGGCGAGCCCGTGGAGGGCGCGCACCGCAGAGGGCATAGCAGTCGCGACCGCTATGCCCTCGAAAGCGAAAAGGCTGATGGCAACGGCGATTCCGATGCTGGTGAGCCGCCACTTCGGCGCGAATACGCCGGGGGAACGTTCCACGATCTCCTAACCCCGAAAAGCGTGGTGGCCCGCCGGGTTACGGAACCCAGCCCGATGCCGTGCCGGCCACTCTCGTTGTCCTTGCGTTCCAGTGCAGCGGGACGCTACAGGCGGTGCGTCACTTGCTTGACTCGCGTGTACGCCTCGAAACCGTACCGCGACAGGTCTTTGCCGTGGCCGGACTGACGGAAGCCGCCGTGTGGCAGTTCCGAGGGGAACTGAAGGTGAGTGTTCACCCAAACGGTGCCGTAGTCCAACTTGGCAGACAGCCGCATCGCCCTCCGGTGGTCGGTGGTCCACACGGCAGAAGCGAGGCCGTACGGCGACGAGTTGGCCCATCGCAGGGCCTCATCCTCATCGACACACCGCTCGACGGTGATCACGGGCCCGAAGATCTCCGTGCGGGCGATGTCGTCGTCCCCGCGCACTCCAGCGATGACGGTGGGGGCGTAGAAGAAGCCCCGGTCGCCCACCCGGTGGCCACCTGTGACCACCCGAGAGTGCGGCGGCAGCGCGTCGATGCATCCCTGCACGCGCGCCAACTGCTCGGGGTTGTTAAGCGGCCCGTACGCACTGCCGGGCTCCGACGGCGGACCGGGGCGTCGGGCCGACGCCTCCGCCACGAGCGCCTCGACCACCCGGTCGTGTACGGCATCGACTACCAGGACCCTGGTGGCGGCAGTGCAGTCCTGCCCCGCGTTGGTGACAGCCCCGGTGACGATGGTCCGCGCGGCGTCGGCGATGTCGGCGTCGGCGCAGACCAGGACCGGGGTCTTACCACCCAGTTCGAGGTGGGTGCGCTTGAGCGTGGCCGCGGCGCGGGTGGCCACATCCACACCGGCCGCGACCGACCCGGTCAACGAGACAGCGGCGGGCACTGGGTGCTCGACCATGAGCCGTCCGGTCGCGGGGCCGCCGCAGACCACGTTGAGCACGCCGGGCGGCAGGACTCGCGCGGCGAGGTCGGCCAGCAGAAGCGCCGACGAGGGGGTGGTCAGCGCGGGCTTGAGCACAACGCTGTTGCCGGCTGCGATCGCGGGGGCCGACTTCAGCACCGCCATCAGCAGCGGGAAGTTCCACGGGGCGAGCTGCGCGCATACGCCCACCGGTTCGCGCCTGGTGTAGGAGGTGTGCTCGGGTGCGTACTCGCCGCCCGCCACGCCGTCGAGCAGCCGCGCGGCGCCGGCGAAGAAGCGCAGTTCGTCGACGATCCCGCCGATCTCGCCCGCGGCGTCCCGGCTCCCGGTGTCGCGGAGCTCGGCCCCGCCGAACTCCGCGGCCTGGCCGACGATGGCGTCGGCCAGGCCCAGCAGCGCGGACTGGCGGTCGCTGGGTGTGGTCCGTGACCACCCGTCGAAGGCCGACGCCGCCGCGCGCATGGCGCGGTCGACGTCCTCGGCTCCGGTGCACGGCACGCGCAGGTGCGCTTCGCCGGTGCACGGGTCGAGCACGTCGACGTGCTCGGTGCCTGCGGCGGGCTCGACCCGCTTGCCGTTGATGACATTGCGAACGGTGGATGCTGTCAAGGCGGTGTTCTCCTGGTGGCTCGGCCGGTGCAGTGTCCGGACGTCACGGGTGCGCAGTCGTCGCCGGGCGCTCAGTCGCCGCTGGTGACGTGGAGCGAGGTGAAGCCGTGGAAGCCGAGGTTGTTGTTCCAGTTGGCTTCCTGCGGCGGCACATGCAGCGTCGGCCACCTGCGGTACAGGGAGCTCAGCGCAATCCGGGTCGTCTGGCGCACGAGCGGGTCCCCGAAGCACAGATGCCTACCGATGCCGAAGGTCAGGTGCCGGTTGGGCAGCGGCCGGTCCAGGACCAACGCGTCCGGGTTCTCGAAGACTTCGGGGTCGCGGTTGGCCGAGGCCACGTACAGCAGCAGAGGCTGCCCCTTGCGCAGCGGGACGACGGTCCCGTCGGAAGCGGTGTACTCGAAGTCCTCGCCCGCGATTCGTCCGACGAACGAGACGGGTGTACACACGCGCAGGAGCTCTTCGACGGCGGGCCGCACCGTATCGGGGTGCAGCAGCAGGTCCCGCTCGGCGGCGGGGACTGCGGCGAGGGCGTGCACGCTGTTGCCGATGAGGTACCGGATGGACGCCACGCCCGCAAACAGCAGGAGCGCCGCCTGCGCGACCACGTCCCGCTCGGAGAAGCGGTGCCCGCGTACCTCGATCTCCCGTAAGTGGTACAACAGCCCGCCCTCGGCGCGCGAGCGCCGCGCGTTGTCCTCGGATGCCAGGAAGGCGGCGAGTTGCCGCGTGCTCTCCCTGGTCCGGCGCAGGTGCTCTACCGAGACCGAGGTCGAGCCGAACAGGTGCGCGATATCGTCAGTCCAGCGGTTGAGTTCGGCGTGCGCTTCGACCGGCACGCCGAGCACGTCGGCGATCACCATCGCGGGTAACGGGAAGGCGAACTCCGACATGAGGTCGAACCTGGTGGGATCGACCTGATCGAGCAGCCCGTCGACGAGGCCCTGGATGCGTGGTTCGAGGTACTCGTCGGTAAACGGCACGTAGCCCCTGTTGGCCTGCCGGCGGTTACGGGTGTGCTCCTTGCCGTCGTGGAACGCCAGCCAGCGGCTGTAGATGTCGAGCATGTCCGCAAACTCCTCGCGCTGCTCGGCAGGGAGGAATCGCAGCGGGACCGCCGAGCGCGCGTTGGACAGCCGCTCGTCCTGCATCAGGCGTGCGCAGTCGACGTACCGGAACATCAGCCAGGTGCCGCCAAAGATCGTTCCCGACAGATGGGCGGGGCTGCGCTCGCGCATCAGTGTGTAGAAGGAGAACGGATCTTCGATGTACTGCAACTGGTTGTGGGAGAAGTCGTCGACGGATACGAGGTCGAGTGGCATGGCAAGGACTCCCGAGAAGTCGGTGTGAGGCGCTGGGACAGCCATATCGTCGGAGCGAGAATCCGTGGCTCCCTCGGTGTCACCGTAGGGCAGATTTCTGCGGCATCTCAAGGCTGGCCGTTTTTTCATTTCGAGTTCCAGACGCGATCGGATGCCGATACAGCCATTTTTCGGCCAGGTTCGGAAGGCGTTCGGACGCGGCCCGGCAGAGCGTGAGCAGGGGGTGGAGGCTGCGCGGCAGCACCGCCGGGTCGACGCCGAAACAGTAGTGGGGGTCCGGGGTGGAGAGGAGCTGAATATCGCCACCGAAGGGCGTGATTTACTGGCTGAAATACAGGTCGCAGCCGTTCTCGCACACGTCAGCCGGTCCAATTCGGTCAGTGTGCCGTCCGGAAATACGTGGGACATCGGCGCCCGGCGGCCCTTGAGGTACCTCGCCGCCAGGGGGCGGGCAGCACTTGCGGCGGCACTCCCGGAACCGGCGCGGCACCAGCGCGACCTGGCGGAACAGGCCGATTGTCCGACCCGCCACACGGGGGATCGTGCGCGCCGAGCGGTACGGCACGGGTCATCCACGACGTGTTCCGGCTCTTGCGTGCCGAAGTCGCCGCATTTAGCGTGGAGTTGCTACCAGCTCGCAAGGATCAGTGCGCCACCGGCGCGGCGCACCGCCAGAGCTGGTCAACCAGCGAGCGGCACTTCGTGGTCTGGCGGGACCCGGCGCCCTCGACTGGCAGTGGAATTTTTGACGCGGTCGTCCGGTGGGACCCGCGGGGTATGCCTCGCCTGAGCGGTGCTGTCGCGCTCCGCATTTTCGGTGATGGTGACCAAGGAATGCACAGTGCGGTTTGCCATGTCGTGGAATTTCCTCTCAGGGGGACCTGTGTCGTTCAGAGTCGATGGTTTAGCGAGCACGATCGGGCGTCGCGCATTTATTGACAGTGACGTTCTTGATATCGAACTGGATCGCGTTTTCTACCCCTCTTGGCAACTTCTCGGGTTTGCCGGTGAAGTGCGTGAACCGGGCGACTACATCGTGCGCATGCTCGGACGGGACGAGGTCGTCGTCATACGCGGGGAGGACGGCGAGGTACGCGCACTGCACAATTCCTGCACCCACCGGGGCACCCGTCTGTGCCGCGCGAGCCTGGGCAACACCGCGCACCTGCGTTGCAGTTACCACGGGTGGACCTTCGCCAACGACGGCAGGCTGGTCGGAGTGCCCGCGCTTCGGTCGGGCTATCCGCCTGACTTCGACCGCACCAGGCACGATCTGCCCACCGCACGTGTGGTGTGTCGGCGGGGGTTCCTGTTCGCCACTTGGGACCCGGAAGCTCCCGAACTGGAGGATTACCTCGGCGAGATCGCCTGGTACCTCGACGCGCTCCTCGACTGCGGGGCAGGGGAGTGGGAGGTCTGTGGCCCGCCGCAACGGGTGCGTACCAAGGGGAACTGGAAGATTCCCACGGACAACTTCGCCGGCGACGGCTACCACATGCGGACCACTCACCAGATCGCGCTCGACCAAGGGATCTATGGTGACACCCTGGCCAACGGCACCCGGGGGCGTGCGGGAACCGACCTCATCGCGGTCAACATCGCCACCTCGGGCGGGCACAGCGTGCGCGCGGGCTACGTCGTCGAGAGAGGGTGCTCCCTCGACGACAGAGATCCCGCCGCCCCGCAGTTCCCCGGCTACCCGCCCGAGCGGTGGGCCGAACTGGCCTCGGCGCAGTCCCCGGAGCAGGTGCGGTTCACCTCGCACTGCGAGGTCGCGCACGGGGTGGTGTTTCCCAACACCGCGTTCCTCAGCGTCGCACACGACCGCGCGGTGGGCGAGGACACCGATCCGCTGACCCGCTACCTGGTGGTCCGCTCCCACGTGCCGGTCAGCGCCCGCGAGACCGAGTGCCTGTACTGGACGCTCGTGCCCACCGCGATGGACCAGGAGTGGCGGCGTCGCTCCTACCGCTTCCAGGCCCGGACCCAGTCGGCGGGCGGAATTCTCTTCGAGATGGACGACTTCGAGAACTTCTCCCGGATCGATGCCGCCCTGGCCCGCTCGGCGCCCGGACGGGGAGGGCCCGTGGACCTGACCCTCGGTGCCGGCCTGGGTATCCCGGCACCGGGCTTCCCGGGGCCGGCGCGGGCCGAGGTCGCCACCCTCAGCGAGTACAACCAACGTGCCTTCTATCGGCGTTGGGCCGCACTGGTGGGTGAGCTGCCGTGATCGGCCCTCAGGATCCGCGCCCCCCGGAAGGGCACGCCACGCGCCCGGAGGGCCTGGCGGACGGTCCGTTCCCCGACCGCGGCGCCCGGCTCCCCGGCCTCGACGTGGAGATCACCGCCGTGCTCACGGAGGAAGCCGCGGCGCTGGACGAGGGCGAGTACCGGCTCTGGCTGGACATGCTCGATCCCGCGTTCCGCTACGAGATCCCGGTGCCGCTGCTGCGGGAGGATCCCGTGCTGCCCCGGCACAGCCGGTACGCCGTGCTGTTCGAGGCCACCAAGCGGGTGCTTGAGCTGAAGCTCGGCCGGGCCGGGCTACTCCAGGCGTGGTCGGACCGACCCGCCACCACCACACGGCACTTCCTCGGCCCGGTGCGAGTGTTCGACGCACCCGCCCCCGGGGCAGTACGTGCTGACGCCAGCCTGTTGGTCACCAGTAACCGGGGGGTTGAGCACACCGTGCTCATCAGCGCCGCGCGCCAGGACCTGCTCCACGAGCGCCAGGGAGGCTGGGTGCTGCTGCGCAGGCGAGTGCTGCTCGACGTGGAGGTCGCCACCCATGAACAGCTCTCCATCATCTTCTGAGGTCGGGCCCCGGGAGGACGTTCTGCTGTGCAGGGTGTCCGGCGAGTCGGCCTCGGTCGCCATCCTTCTGCACCCGACCGGCAACGGCCGGCGGCTGCTGCTGGTGTCCGAACGCACGGGGCACAGTGTGCTGCTCGACGCCACGGTCCTGGACGCGCTGTGCGCCCTGACCCCCTCAGCTGCCACCGCGTTGGTGCGTGCCGCCGTGCAGAAGGGTGCGCCCGCGTGACGGCCGTCGCATTCGACTACACCGCGCCTACCACCCTCGACGACGCCCTGCGCGCGCTGGACACCCCTGGCCGGAAGGTAATGCCACTGGCAGGTGGACAGAGCCTGGTCCCACTGCTGACCGGCCGTGAGGTGCGCCCGGACGTGGTCATGGACCTGAACGGGATTCCCGGCCTCGCCGGAATCGACATCGGCCCCGACCAAGTCAGGATCGGCGCGATGACCAGACTGCGCGCATTGGAGCAGCACAGGGAGCTGGCCGCGGCCCTGCCCGTCCTGGTGTCCGCCGCCGCCTCGGTGGCCCACCCGCACATCCGCAGGCGCTCCACGCTGGGCGGTTCATTGTGCCACGCGGCCCCGGCCGCCGAACTGCCCGCAGTCGCGGTAGCTCTCGGCGCGGACGTGGTGCTGCGTTCGGCGCGCGGTGCGCGGTCGGTCCGCGCGGCCCGGTTCACCACCGGCGCGGGGACCACCGTCCGCGCGCCGGACGAGGTGGTGACCGAGGTCGTCTTCCCCCGTACCGGCGGATTCGTCTACGAGTTCAGCGAGCTGTGCACACGCGGCAGCACCGGCTATCCGGTCGCCGGCGTGTGCTTTGGGCTGCGGGTCGACGACGGTCTCATCCGGGCAGCGCGCGTGGTGGCAACGGGGTGCGGCCACGTCCCCGCTCGCCTGCCAGGCGCCGAGGCCGAACTGGTGGGCCGAGCCGTCGCCGGACCGCACCCGGACCTGGTCGCCTCAGTCGTCGCGGAAGCGGCCCGGGGCCCCGGCCCCGAGGACCAGGAATACCGGGCCGAGGTGGCCGGCGTGCTGCTCCTGCGGGCCCTGACGGGACGAGCCAGCGGGGAGACAAGATGAGCATCCGGACGATCACGATGCGGGTCAACGGAGTCGTGCGCACCGAAGACGCCGAGCACCACACGACGCTGGCCGAACACCTGCGCACCGCTCTGCGATTGACCGGCACGCACATCGGCTGCGGCACCGGCGACTGCGGAGCCTGCGTGGTACTGCTCGACGGCGAGCCTGTCTGTTCCTGCCTTGTGCTTGCGATGCAGGCTGACGGCAGGGAAGTCAGCACGGTCGAGGGCGTCGTCGGCCGTGACGACCTGACACAGGCACGACGCGCCCTCATCGAGGAGCACGGACTCCAGTGCGGATTCTGCACTCCTGGCCTGCTGGTGCGGATGGCTCACGCCGTCCGCCACGGCGGCGGTGAAGAGGACGTGCTGGCAGGGCACTTGTGCAGATGCACGGGCTACGGCGGCATCCGCGCCGCCTGGCGCCGGACCGCCGGTGCCCCGGAGGCCGGCCTGTGACCGAAACACACCACTACATCGGCAGGCCCGTTGCACCCCGCCACCACGACCGGCTGGTGCGCGGTCACGGCCGCTTCCTCGCCGACCTGCGTGCCGAGGGAGTGCTGCACGCCGCGCTCGTAAGAAGCCCGCTCGCGCACGCCGAAGTTGCCGGCTTCGACGCCACCGCCGCCCGGCGCGACCCGCGCTGCGCCCTCGTACTGGGCCCCGACGACCTCGCCGGGCGTACGGCGCCGATCCCCACTGTGTGGCGGTTGCCCGGCCAGCCGGAGGACAACATTCCCGTCGCCGTGCACACCGCTCGCTACGCAGGGCAACCGCTGGGCATCGTCATCGCGGACACGCCCACCGCGGCCGAGGACCTGGCCGAAGCCGTACAGCTCGGCCTCCGACCCCTGCCGCCGGTACCCACGGTCGCCGACGCGCTGGCCGAGCACGCTCCGCTTGTCGTGCCGGGCACGGCGAGCAACGAGGCCGGGCGCATCCGCTTCGGTTCTCCCGCGCCAGACATCACAGCGGCCGTTTCGCGCGCGGCAGTGGTGGTGGAACGCGACTTCGCCCTGCCGCGGGTGAACCACGCTCCACTGGAGCCGCGTGGTGTGCTGGCCGAGCACGATCCGGGCACCGGACTGCTCACCGTGCACGCCAGCAGCCAGTCCCCGCACGCGATGCGCCAGGACCTCTGCGCCGTGCTGGGACTGCGTGCGGACCGAGTGCGCGTCATCGCGCCCGACGTGGGCGGTTCGTTCGGCAGCAAGGTCCTGCTCCACCCGGACGAGGCCATGGTGTGCGCGGCCGCGGTCGTCCTGGGCACCGCGGTGCGCTGGGTGGAGTCCCGCACGGAGAACTTCACCGGCACCTACCAGGGCCGGGGCCAGCAAACCACCGCACGCCTCGCCGTCAGCGGGGAGGGCCGGTTCCTCGCGTTCGACGCACACATCCTCGCGGACCTGGGCGCGTACGCAACCCAGGCGGGCAGTGGGCCGCATCAGGTGACCGCCCTGACCCTCCAGGGCCCGTACCACTCGGACGCTGTTGCGGCCACCGTCACCGGGGTCTACACGACCCGCGTCCCCACCGGCGCCTACCGCGGGTACGGCATGCAGGAAGCGGCGTTCATCCGCGAACGGCTCATTGACGAGGCCGCCCGTGAACTTGGCGTGTCCCCACTGGAGTTGCGGTTGCGCAATCAGCTCCGGCCGGAGGAGTTACCGCACACCACACACACCGGACTCACCTATGACAGCGGTGACTACGGCGCCGCACTGTGCCGAGCCGCCACCCTGGCCGAACGTCCACCTCCGTCGGACCCACCGTGGGTGCGCCGGGCCACCGCCGTCGTGGCCGCCGTCGAGATCGGCGCGTTCGCACCCTCGGCCCTACTGGAGGCGTACGGGATCGCGTGGAGCGGCTGGGAGGGGGTGCGACTGAAGATCAACCACGACGGGACCGTCACTGTGTACTCCGGGGTGATCGCGGTCGGCCAGGGCATCGAGACGAGCCTGGCGCAGATCGCAGCGGAGGGACTGGGCGTGCCCCTGGACTGGGTGCGGGTCGAACTCGGGGACACCGACACCACCCCGCACTCCGACCTGTCCGCCCAGGCCAGCCGAGCACTGACGCTCGCGGGTGGCGCGCTTGTCATCGCCACTCGGCGGCTCGCCGACCGGATGCGGACGCTGGCCGCCGGGCTCCTGGACACCGAACCCGAGCGGGTGACCCAGCGGATCGCCGCCACCGTGGGCCCATCGTCCCCGGACGCGGCCTTCCACGGTGCCGATGGCGCGCGGATTACCTGGCGCGAGGTCGCCCACCGCGGCTACCGAGGATGGGGAAGACGGCAGAGAGCCGACCAGATCCGGCTGGAGGAGTCGGTGGACTTCGACCCGCCGCGACTCACCTTCGCCCACGGAGCACACGCCGTCGAGGTCGCGGTCGACCTCGGGACCGGCCGCGTCACCGTGGACGGCTACTGGGCCGTGCACGACAGCGGCGTGCTGGTCAACCCGCTGATCGCGCACGGGCAGATCGTCGGGGGCATCGCCCAAGGCCTGGGACAGGCGCTCACCGAGCAGGCCAGGGCGGACGCCAACGCAGTCCCCACCACCCGGTCGTTCCGCGAGTACACCATCCCCGCGGCCCAGGACGTCCCGGAAGACCTCGTCGTCGAGCACACGTGCACCCCCAGCACGGCGATTCCCGGCGGTTTCAAGGGGCTCGGCGAGGGCGGCACCATCCTGCCGCCCGCGGCGGTCGCGTGCGCGGTCGCCGCCGCGGTTCCCGAGATCGCACACACCCTCACCTCGCTCCCGCTCACCCCGCCGCGCGTCCGTGCGGCACTCCGAGCGGCGGGCATCACGGCGGAAGGCGGAATCCGATGAACCGTACGAACGAGACGACAACGGTGCGCGAGGCGGTGTTCGAACTGCTGCGCGCGGAGGGCATGACCACCGTCTTCGGTAACCCCGGGTCGCTGGAACTGCCCATGCTGCGCGACTTCCCCGACGACTTCCGGTACGTGCTGGGGCTGCAGGAATCGGTGGTGGTGGCAATGGCGGACGGATACGCGCAAGCCACGCACCGCCCCGTGCTGGTCAGCCTGCACTCGGCGGCCGGGGTGGGGCACGCGATGGGCGGGCTGTTCACCGCGCGCCGCAACCGGACGCCGCTGGTGGTCGTCGCGGGCCAACAGGCGCGTTCACTACTCGAGGGCCACCCGTACCTGCTGTCGGAGGACGCAACCACGCTGCCGCGCCCGTACGTCAAGCTCAGCCGCGAGCCTGCCCGCGCCGAGGACGTGCCATCGGCCATCGCCCGCGCCCGACACCTCGCGACCGCCCCGCCGGCCGGACCCGTGCTCGTGTCCGTCCCGAGCGACGACTGGGACCGCCCCGCCGAACCCGTCTCGGTCAGGCGGACGAGCACCACCGTTGCCGCGGACCCCGCCCTGCTCGCCCGCACCGGCGAAGCGTTGGCCCACGCACAGTCGCCCGCCCTGATCGCAGGAGCTGGCGTCGACCGCGAGGGAGCCGTGCCCGAGCTGGTGGCACTGGCCGAGGCGCACAACGCGCCGGTCTGGGCGGAGCCGATGTCCCACCGCTGCGCCTTCCCCGAACTGCACCCACTGTTCGCCGGCTTCCTACCGCCCGTGCGTGAGGACATCGTGCGCATACTGGCGGACCACGACCTGGTGCTGTCCGTGGGCGCGCCGGTGTTCACGTACCACGTCCCCGGAACCGGCCCGCACCTCCCGCCCGGCACCGACCTCTACCTGCTCACCGACGACCCCGAGCAGGCGTCCTGGTGCCCCAGCGGAACGGCCGTCATCACCAGTCTGGCGCCCGCGCTGCGCATGCTTGGCGCACACCCACCCAGGAGTCCGCGCACCGGGCCCCCCGCCCGCCGTCGTCCCGGGCCGCCCACGCCCTCCGCGAACCGGATCACGCAGGCGCACCTGGTGCACGCCCTTGCCGAGGAACGCCCCCCAGGGTGCGTCCTGGTAGAGGAAGCCCCCGGAACCCGGCCAGTAATGTGCGAGCACCTGCCCAACCTGGGGCCGGAGACCTTCTACACCACCGCCAGCGGCGCGCTGGGACACGGGCTCCCCGCGGCGGTCGGCATCGCGCTGGGCAGGCCGGGGAGACGGGTGGTCGCCGTGGTGGGCGACGGATCCGCCATGTACGCCGTCCAAGCCCTGTGGTCGGCCGCTCGACTACGCCTCCCGATCACCGTCATCGTAGTGAACAACCGCCGTTACGCCACGGTGGACGGCTTCGCCGAACGGTTCGGCATGGCGAAGCCGGTGGGCACAGCGCTCGACGGGCTGGACTTCGCCGCACTCGCCACCGCCCAGGGGTGCGCGGCCGGCCAGGTCGAGAACCCCGCCGACCTCGTACCCGCGTTGCGCGCCGCGCTCACCGCGCCGGGCCCGTACCTGCTCGACGTGGCAGTGGACAGGTGAGCCGCGCCCTACCGCACGGCCAGGCCGCCATCGGGCCGCAGCACCTCGCCGGTCATGCCCCCGGCCTCGGGGGACGCCAGGAACCGGTAGAGCGGGGCGATCTGCTCAGCCCGCAGCACCACGCCCAGGGGGTTGAACTCCCGTACCGTCGCCGTGACTTCGCTGGCATCGCCGAAGACGGGACGGCCGTCCACGGTGCGCAGCCCGGTCACAACCCCACCCGGGGCCACGGCGTTGACCCGGACCGAGGGCGCGAGGTCGGCGGCCAGGTGGCGCACCATCCCCAGCGCGGCGTGTTTGGCACAGGCGTAGGCGATACCCGCGCCGTTGCCACGTACAAGGTAGGTCGCATCCGACAGGGTGAAGACCATCGACCCCCCGCTGTCGGCGAGCGGTCCGGCAGCGGCCCGAGCCCCGAGCAGATAGCCGATGACGTCGACGTCGAAGACATGTCTCGCCACCTCGGCCAGCGTGGCGCCGTCCAGGTCGCGCACCCCGATCCCGCCGTCGTGAACCCCGGCGTTGCCGACGAACAGGTCCAATCCTCCGAAGCGGGACAGCGCGACGTCCACCACTTCGTCGTGCGCGTCGGGGTCTCGTACATCGCCGGCTACCCACCGCACCCGGTCGGCCACGCGGTCCTCGGGAACGCTGCGGTCGAGCACCGCGACCTGGTAGCCGTGCGCTGTCAGATCGGCCACGACAGCGCGCCCGATCCCGGAGGCGCCGCCTGTCACCACGGCGACGGGTTCCCGCTCCGCCCGCCGGCCACCGCCGACCGCCATGCCGCTGTTTCCCTCCACTCGTCGTTCCCACATCGAGGCCCCCGGTCACATCGGCGGCGGCTGCCACAGACCCGTGTCCGGGCAGCCCCGCAAACTCGCCGACACCGCTTCGTCGCGCGGCGACGCCACCCCCCAGGTGTCACTGGTCTGCGCGTTGGCCGGGTAGACACGAGGAGTCCACTTGTGGTCGGGATCGATCCGCAGCATTCCTGTGGTGTATTCGGCGACGAATCGTGATGTCGGTTCCTGGAAGTATGTGAAAGTATTCGCCCCGACGCCGTGCCTGCCGGGTCCCCACAGAGGTAAGTACCCCTTTTTCGTCATGCTGCCGGTCGCCCGCATGAATTCATCGATCCCTCGCAATTCGAATGCTACGTGGTTCAGTGACGCGTGTGGGGCACGGGTGAATGCGAGCATGTGGTGAGCCGTCCCGGCGCGGAGAAACACCATTATGCTCTCCACCCAGTCGGTCACTTTGAGATCGAAAATCGATTGATAGAAAGCCGATGTGGTCAGCAGATCCGTCGCGTTGAGCACCACGTGGCTGATACCGGTCGGTCTGCTCTCGCCCGGTTCGACGGGCCGGAACGCCCGAACCGCCACCCGAGAGGACACTTCGACGGTGCGGCCCTCGCAGTCAAGGAACCGTACCCGGTATCCGCCCCCCGCATCGGTGCAGGTGGCGGGCTCGCTGACGAGGCGGCCGAGCGGATGTGCCGCCACCCGCTCGGCGATCTGGTCCACGTCGGCGTCGGAGGCCGCGGCCAGGCACAGCAGGTCCACTCGTGGCTCGGCGGCGGCCCGCAATCGCAGCACGTGGTTGTCCTGGCACCCCGCTCCCAGGAACACCCGATCCGAGTCGGCACCGACGAGATCTAACTGCCAGTGTTTCTCGAAGAATTCATGCGCCGCGCTGAGGTCAGGAACGCCGAGCGCTACACTTCGGACGTGGGTAATCATCAGGACTCCGTCCCCAGCCTGATCTTCGGTTGTCTCTGCAAGAGGATACCGTCGGCCCGGCGAGAAAGGGGAGTCTGATTCAGCCCTTCTTTGTCCTTCTTCGGTGACTCCTTATAATAGAACTCGTAACACGATCTTGTTGAGATGTGCTGGTCGGGCGTGACTGGTCAGGTGATTCGGCCGTTCGTGATGGTGTGAGTACTCGGCCGTGG
>NZ_JBIUBU010000044.1:0-31986 GCF_044548345.1 Streptomyces sp. NPDC052042
GACAGCAGGCCCTGTCCCAACTATCCCCATGACCAGGCATCCAGCACCCTGTCCCGCTGACACCCACCCAACGCCACCAACGCGCCCACTCACACTGCGCGCCGTCTGGAGCCGGCAGCGGCACAACGTCTGCCACTGGCTCAGGCAAACTGACACACGGGACGGCCTCCCCTACTACCGAGCCCTCAAGCCGCTACTCGACGCCCACGCCGAGCAACTGGCCAAGGCGACCGACAGCGGCCCGCAGTTCCGCAGGTGGCAACAAGCCGGCGGCTGCTGAATCTCATGCTTCCAGTGCAGGGCAGGGTTCCTCCTCCGACTGCAGGAACGCCAGAACGGCCTCCGCGAACTCCATCGGTTGGGATTTGTGGATCAAGTGCCCGGCCGGAATGGTGACGACTCGCCCGTGAGGAACACGACGGGCCAACTCGACGATGCCGTCCTGGGGCACGTGACTGCGTGGCCCGCCAGCCACGACAAGGGTCTTGGCGGTGATCTTGCTGAGGCGCTGCAGCCATTCCGCATCTGGCGTGTCGACTTGCCGCCTGATGGCCAACACCATTTCCCAGTCGAACGTCAGCTTCCCATCCGGCCTGGTCGGAGTGGTCTGTTCCCGAGGGCGTGGGATTGGAACGTCCTCCAAGACGAGCCGGTCCACACGCTGCGGACAGTCCTCAGCAAGCAGATAGGCAACGATCCCTCCCAACGAGTGCCCCACCAGATCCACCCGGTCAAGTGCCAGTGCATCCAGAAATCCGAGCACGTCGTCCCGCATGAGTTGCAGCGAGTACTCCCCTGGCCAATCACTCCGGCCGTGACCGCGAAGATCGAGAGCATAGACACGCCAACTGCGGGCAAAGACAGGTGCCACGATGTCCCAGTCCGTGGCATCCTCGCCCAGCGCGTGCAACATGACGAGCGGCGGAGCGTCCGACGGTCCCGAGGTCTGATAGGCCAGCCGGACGCCCCCAACGTGAATCGCATGATGATCAGCCATGCCGGAAAAATATCGGGGCGCCCGCGCCGCAGAAGCACCGTTCACCAACGGCCGAACCGACTTCTGCCAGCGGTGGTGACAACAACCCTGCTTTTGTGACAACTATCGCGCTTCGGCTCAGATGTGAGCCGAAGCTCAGTAGTTGTCACCGGCAGAGCCGGATGACGTGGCGAATGAGACCGAACGAAGCAGCGTGGTTGTCACCGACGAGGCACGCGGCTTGTCACAACTGCTCATTCAGCAGCCTTTCTGTCACCAGTCCCGCGACCAGCGGCTGGAGGGGTGCGCAGCCGTAGACGTTCTCCTTGAGGCCCGAACATGATCAGATACTCGACCGGTCCGGCGGATCCGGCATTCGCGACTCCGTGGGGGATGCGGGTGTCGAACTCGACGACGTCCCCGGCAGTCAGGACGAGGTCCTGGCTGCCGAGTGCGAGCCACAACCGCCCGTACATGACGCACAGCCACTCGTAGCCCTCGTGGGACACCTGTCGGGGCCGCCCAGGCGGCTCCGCGACGGCAGGCAGGACGTGCTTGTGGGCGTGCAGGCCGCCGACGTACCGGGTCAGCGGCAACACTGCCTTGTCGTCGCCGAAGCTGTGCGGCGCCGTGCTGCGGGGCTCGGCCGCAGGGGCGGGTGCGGTGCCGACCAGGTCGTCCAGGGCGACTCCGTATTCCTTCGCCAGCTGCAGCACCACCTCCAGGGTGGGCTTGCGTCGGCCGGTCTCGATCCGCGACAGCGTACTGGGCGAGATGCCGGTCGCACAGCTGACATCGGCGAGTGTGACGCCACGGCGCTCGCGCACAACCCGCAGCCGCGGCCCCATCGCCGCCAGCGTCTGGGCCACGTCGTCACCTGCCACCGTCCCCGTTCCTTCCCGCCGTGCCGCTTCACCGCCCTGTCCTGCAACCTTGCCAGAATGGCAACGCTGATCGCGCCGAGTGGCCGCAGCGCCGCATGATCGATGGGTTCCCGCCAGCCGCCCGCATACCGAGGAGAAGTCCCCCATGCGATCCGAGCCGACCGCCGCACACCGCCACCGCACCGTCGATGCCCCTGCCGGTCGCCTGCACCTGGTAGAGCAGGGCACCGGCCCGTTGGTCCTGCTCGTGCACGGCTTCCCCGAGTCCTGGTACTCCTGGCGCCGCCAGCTCCCGGCCCTCGCCGCGGCCGGGTACCGGGCAGTGGCGATCGACGTGCGCGGCTACGGCCGCTCCTCCAAGCCCGCCGCGACCGACGCCTACCGAATGCTCGACCTGGTGGAGGACAACGTCGCCGTCGTGCGCGCCCTCGGCGAGGAGAGCGCGGTGATCGTCGGCCACGACTGGGGCTCCAACATCGCCGCCGCCTCCGCCCTGCTCCACCCCGGAGTCTTCCGCGCGGTCGGCTTGCTGAGCGTCCCGTACGCGCCGCCCGGCGGCCCCCGCCCCACCGACATCTTCGGCCAGATCGGCGGCCCCGAGCAGGAGTTCTACGTCTCCTACTTCCAGGAGCCCGGCCGCACCGAGGCGGAGATCGAGCCCGACGTCCGGAGCTGGCTCGCAGGCTTCTACGCCGCCCTGTCCGCCGACACCATGCCAGCCGAGGGCGAGCCCGACCCGCACTTCGTCGCCCCGGGCTGCCAGCTGCGCGACCGTTTCCCCGCCGGCCCGCTCCCGGCATGGTTGAGCGAGGAGGACCTCGACGTCTACGCCGGGGAGTTCGAGCGCACCGGCCTGACCGGCGCCCTCAACCGCTACCGCAACATGGACCGCGACTGGGAAGACCTCGCCCCGCACCGCGGAGCCCCGATCAAGCAGCCATCCCTGTTCATCGGCGGCGCCCTGGACGCCTCCACCACCTGGATGTCCGACGCCATCGACGCCTACCCCACCACCCTCCCCCGCCTGTCGGCCTCCTACCTCCTGGAAGGCTGCGGCCACTGGATCCAGCAGGAACGCCCCGACGAGGTCAACAGCCTGCTGACCGACTGGCTCGCCACGATTCAGAGCTGAACCAGGCGGGCTACCTGGGCAGCTTGGCGGTGCGTTTCGGGTGGGCCGCGCCGAGGTTGCGCATGCCGGTCTGCTCGGTGATGCCTGTCCCGTCGCACCGCGTCTGACATGTGGTGGGCTGCTGACCTGCACTGTTGCCAGGTCGTTTGAGACCGCTGGCGGCCAACGTTCTCAAGCGACCTGGCTTTCGCGGAAGTCTCGGTCGCGATAGATGCAGGAGCGCCGCCGAGATCGCCAACGGTATCCGCCAGAGATCGCCGTTCTCCAGGGCGCTGCGATGTGGAAAGCCCCGAACCCGCCCTCGCCGCCTCGGATCTGCACGTGGTGATGTGCTGTGCGATGTGCACCATTACCTGTACACGGTGCTGAGCTGCGCTGTTGATGGGGAGTCGAACCCCCGCGTTGCTCTTCACGCGCCAGGAGTGGGCTGGAAATCCGCCAGCCCTCGGTGTGTGCACGCCTCCGAAGCTGCTACCTGCTCCACATCGTTCCAGCTTGCTGGACTACTCAGTCCAGCAGGTCGACCTCCCAGTTCGCACGTTGGATCCGCACATCGACCTCGCGGATCTCCCGGGCGAGTGCATCAGCCTGACCACGCAGTTCGGCGACCGGAAGCGCGGAGAGCATCATCAGCTCGGACCGAAGCTGCCGGCCGTATCCCCGCTCACCCTTGCCTGCCGCCGCGTCCGCCGCCGCGGTGACCACAGAGTGACGCAACCGCAGGACATCCCGGCGTGCGAGGGCATCGGTGAGCGTGCCGTCCGGGCCCATCTCCACGGTGGCATTGGTCCGGTTGATCCGCCGGATCAACGTTTCCAGAGCGCCCAGCACCTCACCGGCCTCGGCCAACAACTGGGCCGCATCCTCGGCGGGTGTCTCCCCTTCCTGGTATCGCGCACTGTCGACGACGCGCGCTCGCAGCTGTTCTACACGACGCGTCGCTTCCACACGTTCTGCCAGTGCCTCAGCCAGCTTCACTGTCTCCGCTTCCCCCTCCATGAGCCGGCACGAGTATACGAGTGCGAACCAGCTCGTACACACCTGGATTTTGATCCGCTGGAGCCCTGATCAGCCACTGGAGTGAGACCGGACAGCCGCTCAGAGCGCCACGAAGAAGAACCCGACAGTACGAACGAGAACGAGTGGGAATCCGACAGCTTCAGCGCGACAGGACAGATGCCGAACAGTCGCACCGCACGTACTCCACTACGCCAGTGACAACAAGCGTGCCTATGTGACAACTACCGTGCGTCGGCTCACGGATACGTTTCTAGCAGGTCTGGAATTCGGCCGGGTCAGAACCGGAACTCTATTTGAGATACGTGTGTGAAATCCGCGCGCAGGCCAGCGGCGCGGGTTCCCCATTCCGTGAAATACGACTCGGTGATGGCCTCCGTAACGATCGGATGCAGGTCTTCCTCCGTCGCACCGGCCTCCTGGAGTTCGAGGATCTGCTTCGCGTAGGTGGGCGAGATCGCCGTGGTGATGCTGCGCTCGCGGCCGTCGTCCGAGCTGCCCGTGCAGGTGAATCCGAAGTAAGCCGTCACCTCCACCATCATCCCGCTGGAGGTGGCCGCCTGCTCCCGCGCCTGTGCTCTGACCTGCGGTTGCCACTCGGATTCGGTCTCCTCCACCAGGGCGGCCTGGAGGCGCTTCTGCGGGGTCGTCAGCGTCCCGGCGCGGTAGCGCTCCACCGCCCGGCGCGAGACGCCCAGGCGCTCCGCCAGGGCCTTGGTCGAGCCCTTGGCCCGCGTGAGAAGGAATTTCACCTGTGCCTTTGCTGATTTCGGCGCGGGTCGGGTGAACACCTTCCGCTCCGCCCGCGGGAGGGCCTCCAGAACCTTGCCGCGGCGCGGGACCGACTGCTGCTGCTCGTGATCGCTCATGCCAGCCAGTCGGCCACGGAACCCCTGTGGACAGAGGGAGGCGTCCGCCTGGGGTGGGTGCCAGCCAGCGTTCGTCCGTACGGTGGAAGCATGACGACGTCTTCCGCCCCCGAGCCAGCGCCGGTACCCATCCGAGTGCTGCTGCCCGGCGACCAGGAGTTCTCTGCGGCAGAGCATGTGGCGCGAGGCCAGCCAGTGGGACTTCATGCAGCTCAGCGCCGGTTTATTTCACGCTAGCAGGCACAACAGGTGTGGTGCTATCGCCAGTTCAGGTGATGCCCCGGCGGCAGCTGGGCCGCCGAGGCTTCGGGCCGGTCAGCCGCAGCAGGCGCTCGCTTCCACGGGGGCAGAGGGGGCGGTGCGGGTGGCGGTGGCGGGCTTGACGGCGCGGACGATGGCGGAGTGCATGCCGTCTGCGACCGCGTGGGTCGGGGTGAGTTCGATGTCGGTGAAGCCCACTGCTTCCAGGCCCTGGCGGTACTCGGCGAAGGAGAGGGCGCCTGCGATGCAGCCGACGTAGTCGCCGCGTTCCGCGCGCTGGGCCGGCGTGAGCGAGTCGTCGGCGACGACGTCGGAGATGCCGATGCGGCCGCCCGGGGCCAGCACGCGGAACATCTCGTCGAAGACCGCCGGCTTGTCCGTGGACAGATTGATCACGCAGTTGGAGATGACGACGTCGATGGTGTTCGCGGGCAGCGGGATCGCCTCGATGGTGCCCTTGAGGAACTCGACATTCGTGGCGCCCGCCTTCTTCTGGTTGGCCAGCGCCAGGGCGAGCATCTCCTCGGTCATGTCCAGGCCGTACGCCTTGCCGGTGTGACCGACGCGGCGGGCGGACAGCAGGACGTCGATGCCGCCGCCGGAGCCGAGGTCGAGGACGCGCTCGCCCTCGTGGAGGTCGGCCACGGCGGTGGGGTTTCCGCAGCCGAGGGAAGCGGCGACCGCCTCGGCAGGGAGGGCGTCGCGTTCGTCGGACGCGTAGAGCGTCGAGCCGAAGTTGTCATCGACCTCGACGGCCTGGGGTCCGCAACAGGCCGAGCCGCCCTCGGTGACCTGCACGGCAGCGGCGGCGTAGCGTTCGCGGACGGTTTCACGCAGGTGAGTGGACTGATCACTCATGGCATGCCTCCAGGGCGAGAAGGGATCGGAGCGGCTTGTTTCGATGTTTCTCAATGCAACCTTGCGCCCTGGATCGAAGTTCGCCAACATAGAGGTATGTCGAAACAAGAGCTGGTCGTGCTCGGCCAGGACGAGAGCGGCTGCTGCCCCACCCTGCTGACCGCACCGCTCGACGAGGACCAGGCGGTCGAGCTGGCCAAGGTGTTCAAGGCGCTCGGTGACCCCGTCCGCCTCCGGCTGCTGTCGATGATCGCCTCGCGCGCGGGCGGCGAGATCTGCGTCTGCGACCTCACCCCCGCGTTCAACCTCTCCCAGCCGACGATCTCCCACCATCTCAAGCTGCTCCGGCAGGCCGGGCTCATCGACTGCGAGCGCCGCGGCACCTGGGTCTACTACTGGCTGCTGCCCGAGACGACCGACAGGCTCGCCGGCATCCTCACCCGCCCCGGGCAGCCCACTGCCGTGGAGACGTCTTCATGAGCGACAGCACCACCGCGCCGGTGGCGGCGCGACTGTCCTTCCTGGACCGCTTCCTGGCGGTGTGGATCCTGGCCGCGATGGCCGCCGGCCTCGGCCTGGGCCGCCTCGTTCCGGGCCTCGGCGACGCGCTGGCCAAGGTCACCGTGACCGGGGTCTCGCTGCCGATCGCGCTCGGCCTGCTCGTGATGATGTATCCGGTGCTCGCCAAGGTCCGCTACGACCGGCTCGACACCATCACCCGCGACCGCCGCCTGCTCGTCCCTTCGCTGCTGCTGAACTGGGTGCTCGGTCCGGCGCTGATGTTCGCGCTGGCCTGGATCTTCCTTCCGGACCTGCCCGAGTACCGCACCGGCCTGATCATCGTCGGGCTGGCCCGCTGCATCGCCATGGTCATCATCTGGAACGACCTGGCCCGCGGCGACCGCGAGGCCGCCGCCGTCCTGGTCGCCCTCAACTCCGTCTTCCAGGTCCTCGCGTTCAGCCTGCTCAGCTGGTTCTACCTCTCCGTGCTGCCCGGCTGGCTCGGCCTGGAGCAGACCGCCCTGGACGTCTCGGTGTGGGAGATCGCCCGCAGCGTCCTGATCTTCCTCGGCATCCCCCTGCTGGCAGGGTTCCTGACCCGCCAGCTGGGCGAGAAGGCCAAGGGGCGCACCTGGTACGAGACGAAGCTCATCCCGCGCATCGGCCCGTTCGCCCTGTATGGGCTGCTGTTCACCATCGTCGTACTCTTCGCCCTCCAGGGCGACGCCATCACCTCCCAGCCCTTCGATGTCATCCGCATCGCGCTGCCGCTGCTCGTGTACTTCGTGCTGATGTGGGCCGGATCCATGATCCTGGGAAGGGCAGTCGGCCTCGACTACTCGAAGACGGCGACGCTCGCCTTCACGGCCGCGGGCAACAACTTCGAACTCGCCATCGCGGTGGCCATCGCCACCTACGGCGCCACCAGCGGTCAGGCCCTCGCCGGAGTCGTCGGCCCGCTTATCGAAGTACCCGTCCTCATCGGTCTCGTGTACGTGGCGCTCTCCGCGCGCCACTACTTCCCCGACTCCCCTGCCCCGGCGGTCTCGCCGGCCGCCGCTCCGGAAGGCTCCGCCCGTGTCTGAAGCCGCCAAGCCCACGGTCCTGTTCGTCTGTGTCCACAATGCAGGCCGCTCCCAGATGGCCGCCGCCTGGCTGGCCCACCTCGCCGGGGACCGCGTCGACGTCCGGTCCGCCGGCTCCGCCCCGGCCGATGCAGTGAACCCGGTTGCCGTCACGGCGATGGCCGAGGTCGGCATCGACATCTCCGCAAAGACCCCCAAGGTGCTGAGCGTCGAAGCGGTGCGTACGTCGGACGTGGTGATCACGATGGGCTGCGGGGACACTTGCCCCGTCTTCCCGGGCAAGCGGTACCTCGACTGGAAGCTCGAGGACCCCGCGGGCCAGAACCTCGACGCCGTGCGGCCGATCCGGGACGAGATCGGCCAGCGCGTACAGGTCCTGCTGGACGAGTTGCTCCCCCGAGCCTGAGCCACCGGTCCGCGGTTCCTTTCTGGTTCAAGGCCCGCGTCAGTTCACGGTTGGCCGCGCGCGGCCTCCAGCTCCGCCTCCCGCTCGTCCAGCCGCGCCACCAGCTCGGTGTTGGTCTGCTCCAGCCGAGAAAGCTGTCGCTGGAGTTCCTCGTGGTCGACGGGGGCTCCGAGTCCTGATTCCCGCCACGCCTGCTCGCCCATCAGCTCGGAGAGGCGACGTTCCAGGCGCCGGGTCTGGGTGACGAGGCCGGTGTTGCGGGCATGGGCGTTGGCGAGGTCGGCCTGCAGCGAGGCCAGGCTGACCGGGGGCCCGGCCGCGGGGTCCGATCCGGAGGGCTGGAGCTCGGCAGCGTGGATGAGGGCGAGCAGGTCGCGGTGGCGGTAGAGGAAGGTGCGGTCGACGCCGGCCTGCCGGGCGATGCCGCTCACGCTGACCGGGGTGCCGCTCTGCACCGCGTTCTGGATGGCGCCCTTCACACGCTGGCGGCGGCGTTCACCGTCCGCGCGGCGGCGGGCGGGTGACCGCGAGATCTGGCAGCGAGCATCTTCGTGGCCACCTCGGGCTGTACCTGGCGGCGGTCGGCCGCCGGTGTTCGGGCCGGCCCGGCCCACGGCCTACCGGCGCTTCGCACGGTGGAGCCTGGCCCGCGTCCGGGCCGGGCTCCACCGGCTCATCCTCGGCGGACTCGGCGAACTCGGCGCCGAGGGCGGCTACTGGTCCGGCTGGACCATTCCAGCTGCTCCGGGACGACCGCCAGGCCGCAGCCGGACCCCGGCTTGGGCGGTGTCGGTGGACTCCACGATCCTGCGGGCCCTCCAGCACGCGGCCGGGCCCGCGAAGGGCCCCGGCCGCGTGCTCGACCATGGCCACCTGGCGCATCGGGCCAGGAGAAACCGGAGTCGCCGACGGCACCAGCCGTCCGTTGCACACGTACGGCGCTCAGCCACGCGCGCCCCTCGTCAGGAGCTCGTAGCCTTGGTCCATGGCGGAAGCCACACCCGACAGCGGACCGGACCAAGGCGACAGAAAGGGTGACGTCTCCGGGCGAACCCCTTCCGGCGGCTCGGCGCTCACGGCCCCCGCGGCCGAGAGCGGCGCCGGAGCCATCCAGCTCCCCGCATGGACCAAAGCCCTCGGCTGGTGCGGTGTCGCCGGGCTGATCTACCTGCTGATCTGTGCCGTGAGCATCATCAGTCGCGGCTTTGCGGGGCTGGGCAGCGACGCGGCGCAACCATGTTTGCCTTCGCCGCGCACCCGTGGGTCGGGCTGAGCGTCGGCGTTCTCGCCACGGTCCTGATCCAGTCGTCGACCACGACGACGGCCATCGCTGTCACCGCCGTGGGGTCGGGCGCGTTGCCCATCCAGGGCGCGATCCCCATCATTCTGGGCGCGAACGTCGGCACCACCGTGACAACGAGCCTGGTCGCACTGACCTTCATCGGCGACCGCACGGAGTTCCGCAGGGCGCTGGGCGCCTCGACCGTCCATGACTTCTACAACTGGCTCGCGCTGCTGATCTTCTTCCCGATCGAACTGATCCGGCACCCGCTGAAACACATCAGCGGGACGTTGGCCCATGCGCTGTACGGCACGGACTGGCTGCCGAACCCGGCCCACTTCAACTTCATCCGGGCGGCCACCAGGCCGGTGGAACACGGAGTGATCCACGCGACCTCGCACATCAGCAGCACACTCGGTCCGCTGTTCACCATCGTGATCGGCGCCGCGCTGATCCTGGTCGCCGTCCGTTACCTGGGAAGCCTGCTCAAACTGCTCATGGTCGGCAGGGCCCGCGACATTCTGATCAAGGCCGTCGGCCGCAACGCCTACCTCGCCATGGCGTCGGGCATGGGCGTAACCGTCGTCACCCAGTCCTCGACCATCACCACGTCCGTGCTGGTCCCCTTCGCCGGAACAGGCATCCTGACACCGGCGCAGGTGTATCCCGTCGTCGTCGGCTCCAACCTCGTCACTACGTTCACGGTGGTCTTCGCGGCGTTCGCAGGCGTCGGACAGGACGCGAAGATCGGCCTGCAGGCAGCCTTCGTGCATCTGGTCTGCCCGCCCTGGTCATCGTGCTGGTGGGCGTGCTCTGAGTACGTCGTCCGACGACGGAAGCAGCCACGGGGGCCGGCCGGGCGCACCACCCCCCTCCTTGGTGTGCGTGGGTTGGACCTCGACGTCGGTGGAGGCGCCCTTGATCTCCCCCGCGCCCGCGGGCCCACTTCGGGTGGCCCCCGGCGTCCGAGGCGGGGGAAGGAACGGCGGCCCGCCGCCGCCGTCACCGCTGCCCGTTTGTCTCTACGGCCGGACGGCGCCGGAAGGCACGCTCGCTCTGGCGCCGGTATCGACCGCGGCGCCCCCACCGACCGAGGAGAGACGGCGATGTCCGACCACACCGAGAGCGTCTACCGCGTCGTGCTCAACGACGAGGAGCAGTACTCGATCTGGCAGGCCGAACGGGAACTGCCCGCGGGCTGGCGGGCCGAGGGCACCGAGGGCAGCAAGCAGGAGTGCCTGGACCACATCGGCCGGGTGTGGACGGACATGCGTCCTGCCTCCCTGCGCCGCCGGATGGAGAGCGAGGCCGTCGGCGCGGCGGCCGGTCAGGGCGGACGCCAGAGCGTTTCGGCCTGATCCGCCCACCGACACCGAGGGGAAGCCCGGCGATGAAATCCGTCTCCCAGCCGCGATACCGGCCGGCCCTCGTGGCGCGGGCGGACCAGCCCGAGGACGAGGAAGCCGTACCGCACGACGCCACCGATCTCTCGCGCCCCGCACCCACCGCGTACGGCGCGGACCGCACCGGGACGCTGGCCGCCGTCGGCGGGACGCCGCTGGTGGAACTGACAAGGCTGCTGCCCGGCGCCCGATTCCGGGTCTGGGCCAAGCTGGAGTCGGTCAATCCCGGCGGCAGCATCAAGGACCGGTCCGCCTACACCATGCTGAGCCACGCGGTCGCCACCGGTGCGGTGGTGCCCGGCAGCGGCACCGTGGTCGAGTCCAGTTCCGGAAACCTCGGCGTCGGCATGGCGCAGGCGTGCCGCGCCATGGACCTGCGGTTCATCTGTGTGGTGGACCCGCGCACCAATCCGCAGAACATCGCGATCATGCGGGCGCTCGGCGCGGAGGTGCACACCGTCACCGAAGGCGACCCGGTCACGGGCGAGTTCCAGCCGGTGCGGATCGCACGGGTGCGGGAGCTGGTCGCCGCGCTGCCCGGGGCGTACTGGCCCAACCAGTACGCCAACCCCCGCAACGCCTGGGCGCACCGGATCACCATGCAGGAGATCGTGGAGGATCTGGGCCGGGCGCCCGACTACCTGTTCTGCACGATCAGTTCCTCCGGCACCCTGCGCGGCTGCGGCGACCTGATACGCGACCACCGGCTGCGCACCCACGTGATCACCGTGGACGCCGAGGGCAGTGCCATCTTCCGGCCGCCGACCGGGCGCAGGCTGATCCCGGGCCATGGCGCGGCGGTCCGGCCTCCGCTGTACCGGGGCGGGCTCGCCGACGAGGTGCTGCACGTCAGCGATCTGGACAGCCTGGTGGGCTGCCGCCGTCTGGCGCTGCGCGAGGGACTGCTGCTCGGCGGCTCCTCCGGCGCGGTGGCCACGGCCCTGGAACGGCTGAGCGGGCGCATTCCGGACGGCGCCGCCTGTGTGCTGATGATGCCGGATCGCGGCGAGCGCTATCTGAACACGATTTACGACGACGGGTGGGTGAAGGCTCAGTTCGGCGAGGTCACCCATCTGTGGAAGGACGAGGTGGCCGACATGGCCGAGAACGGCGAGATGATCGGGGTGGCACCGTGCTGACGCTCGGCAACGGAGACGTCCGGCGGCTTCTGGACGGCCGGGAGCGGGAGGTGCTGGACGCCGTGCGGGAGGCGTATCTGCGCCATGCCGACGAGGAGACGTCGCTGCCGCACTCGGTGTTCCTCCGTTTCCCCGACGACACCCGCAACCGGATCATCGGGCTGCCCGCCTACCTGGGCGGGCCGGAACCGCTGGCCGGGATGAAGTGGATCGCCTCCTTCCCCGGCAATGTCGCGGACGGTCTGGAGCGCGCCTCCGCCGCGATCATTGTCAACTCCATGCGCACCGGCCAGCCGGTGGCCCTGGTGGAGGGCTCCACCATCTCCGCCCGGCGCACCGCGGCCAGTGCCGCGCTCGCCGCCGCCGCGCTCCCGCCCGAGGGCGGGCGGGAGACGGGTGTCTCGCTGATCGGCTGCGGCGTGATCAACTTCGAGGTGCTCCGCTTCCTGCTGGTGGTACGGCCCGAGCTGACCGATATCACCGTCTTCGATCTGGATGCCGGACGGGCGGAGGACTTCCGTGGACGCTGTGCCTCGGAGTTCGGCGGGGACGGACGAGTGGTGCGGGTGGCGAAGAGCGCCGAGGCGGCGCTGGGCGCGCACCGGCTGGTGAGCCTGGCGACCACGGCCACCGTGCCGCACCTGGACCTGCGCGCGTGTCGGCCCGGCACCCTGGTGCTGCACGTCTCGCTGCGGGACGTCACGGTGGAGGGTGTCCTGGACGCGGTGAACGTGGTGGACGACCCCGACCATGTCTGCCGGGCCGCCACCTCCGTACATTTGGCGGAGACCCGGGTGGGTGACCGTTCCTTCATCGACGGCCCCCTCGGAGAGCTCCTGCGGAGCAAGGATCCGGAACACCGCGACCCGCAACGCACCACGCTGTTCTCGCCGTTCGGCCTCGGAGTGCTGGATCTGGCGCTCGCCGGGCTGGTACTGCGCGAGGCCCGCGCGGCCGGCGTCGGCACCGAGATCAGCGGCTTCCTGCCGGAGCCCCGGGTCACCGAGCCCGCCTGAGCGGACCGCCCCCTCGTCCGGCGCCCCCCCAGGTGGAGCGCCGGACGAGGGGGCGTATGGGGATCGGCCCCCCATATTGCGCCAGCTCCTACCCACTCCTGTCCGAAAATCTCTCCCGGGCAGGTCAGCACAGCTCCCGGGGTGCGGCCCCCCGTGCGCGGTCGAACGCTCACGGGGGGGGTCGCACCGTCCGGACCGGACTGGCGACGGCGGTCGGGGACGACAGCGGCCATCACCGCACCTGCCCTTCGCCCGGCCGCGCGGTGACGAGGGTTCCGGAGGGCGGGCGGGGACCGGAGGCGCGGCACAAATCTGGGTGCTGTGTACCGATGTCCCGCGCGGCTGCGGTCCCGATGCTCGGTGTCACCGGCGAGAGTCGGCACGAACCGAGGAGGACCCATGAGGAATCCGGTGCGGGTGAGCGTCGTCGCTCTGGACCCGGTGCTGGAGGCCGGCACCCTGAGCGCCCTGGACGGCTGTGCGGAGGTGCGGCCGGCTGTCGGGGAGCAGCGGCCGGATGTGACGGTGGTCGTGGTCGACCGGGTGGCCGACCCGGTGCTGGACCTGGTGCGCCGCACCCGGGCCGCCGAGCACCGTCCGGAGGTCGTCCTGGTGGCCACCGAACTGGGCCCGATGGAGGCACTGCATGCCATCGCCACGGGCGCCCGCGGCCTGCTGCGCCGCCGCGAGACGAGCGGCCCGAGGCTGGCCCACGCGGTGCTGGCCGCGGCCGGCGGGGACTGCGCGGTGCCGCCCGACCTGCTGGACGGACTCCTGGAGCACCGCGCGGAGGGCGCCGCCGCGGGCGTCGCCGACGCCTGGGGCGCGGCGGGGCTGAGCGAACGTGAACGCGCGGTGCTGCGGCTGGTCGCCGACGGCCGCGAGACCAGCGAGATAGCGGACGAACTCTGCTACTCGGTGCGGACGGTGACCACGGTCCTACACAACGTCACCCAGCGGTTCCGGCTGAAGAACCGCGCCCATGCGGTCGCCTACGTGCTGCGGGCGGGTCTGCTGTGAGCCCGACGACACTGCCCGGCCGCGCCGTCACGGGCGCCTGCGCGCCGTACGGTCCCTCGGCCGACCCTGCGCCGGTGCGCGTCCATGTGCGTGCCGCCGACGACGGCCTGCGCCGGTCCTGGCACCAGCGGCTCACCGGGGCGGGCATCCCGCTCGCGGAGGGGCCGCGGCCCGATCCCGGGCTGGTGCTGCTGGCCGCCGGCCGCACCGTGGACGAGGCGGTGGAGTCCTGCCCGGCTCCGGAGTCCCCGGACCGCCAACGGGTTCTGGTGGCTGCCCAGTTGATCTCTCCGGACGGTGTGCTGCGGGCCGTTCGGGCGGGCGCCCGGACCATCCTGCGCACCGCCGACGCCACCCCGGAGCAGCTGGTGGCCGCCGTGCACTCCGCGCACCACGGCGACGGCCGGCTGCCCTACGGGGTGCTGGTACGTCTGCTGGGCACCGCGCAGCAGCCCGGTCCGGAGCCCGTGGTGCCCGCCCACGACACCCCCCGTACGCCGCAGGCGGCGGCTCCGCTCACCCCGCGCCAGACGGCGGTGCTCACCCTGGTCGCCGAGGGCCACGGCAACGCGGTGATCGCCCGCGCGCTGTCCTGCTCGGAGCACACCGTCAAGAACGTCATCTACGAACTGATGGCGCGGCTCCAGGTGCGCAACCGCGCCCATGCGGTGGCACGGGCGGTGCGGGCCGGTCTGATCTGACCGGCCCGCACGGTTCTTCGCCCTGTTCCGGGTGACGGGCGCCGGGCCCGAGGTCGGCAGACCTCGGGCCCGGCGCGTTCTCAGTTCCGCGGCCGGACGAGGTCGCCGCGGACCGTGCCGCTGCCCGGCGCCGGCTCGGCAAGGTCCGAACCGGTCAGCGACACCTGCCGGTTGTCCTGGTCCACGTGGACGACGCGGGGCACGAGCGCCTTGGCCTCGGCGTCCGCCACGGAGGCGTAGGAGATGATGATGACGAGGTCGCCCGGCTGCACCAGCCGTGCCGCCGCGCCGTTGATGCCGATGACGCCGCTGCCGCGCTCCCCGGAGATCACATAGGTCTCCAGCCGGGCGCCGTTGGTGATGTCGACGATCTGGACCTGCTCACCGGGGAGCAGATCGGCGGCGTCCATCAGGTCCTCGTCGATCGTCAGCGATCCGACGTAGTGCAGATCGGCCTGGGTGACGGTGGCGCGGTGGATCTTGGACTTGAACATGGTGCGGAACATGGCGTGTTCTCCAGCATCTTTCGGACGGGGAAGGGAACGTGGGGGCCGGGCGGGGTGCCCGGCCGCTCAGCGCGGGTCGGCGTCGGTCGCGGGGGCGGAGGGCGTCAGGGCTTCGGAAGGGGCCGGGGCCTGCGGGGCTGCCGGGGTTTCGGCAGGGGCGGGGCTCGACGGGTCGGTGATCACGGTCATGGTGGCCCGGCGTACCGGACGGGCGAGGGTGGCGGCCAGCGCCATCAGCACCATCCACCCGGCCAGCACCGCCGCCGCGGCCCGCACACCGAAGCCGTCCAGCAGCAGGCCACCGACCAGCGCGCCCAGCGGCAGGGCACCGTTGGCCAGCAGGCTGGAGGCGCTCAGCACCCGGCCGCGCAGCTCGTCGGGGGTGACGGCCAGCTGGTAACTGCCCACCGCCACGTTCCAGATGGGCCCGACGAACCACATCGCGGTGTAGGCGATCGCGGCCGGCCACAGCCCGCCGCCGAAGGCCAGCACGCACATCAGCAGCGCCCAGACCCAGTTGGCGCCGATGACCAGGGCGTTCATCCGGAGGGTGCGCCCGAACCAGCCGGCGACCAGGGAACCGAGCATGCCGCAGCCCCCGGCCACACCGATCAGCAGGCCGATCGCGGCCGGTCGGGCGCCCTCCTCGGCGAGCAGCACGATCATCACCAGGAAGAGCGCCCGGAAGAGCAGATTGCTGCCGGCCACCAGGAGCGCCGTGGTCCGCAGCAGGGGCCGCCGCCACAGCCAGGTCAGCCCCTCCACCATCCGGCCCGCCTGCCGCCGCACCCGGGTGCGGCGGCTGTCCGCCGTCGCGTCGCCGTCCGGGCCGGCCTTGGCCCGTGCCGGTTCGCCGGGGCGGGCCGCCTGGAAGTCCTTGCGGATGCCCAGCAGCGTCGCCAGTGACACCAGATAGGCGAAGGTCTCCAGCACGAACGGCACCGCCCGGCCGAGGCCGAAGAGGATGCCGCCCAGCGGGGTCCCGATCATGGTGGCGGCCCGGCCGCGCGCCTCGTTCCCGGCCAGCGCGGCCGACAGTTGGCTCCGGTGCACCACATTGGGCACCGCCGCGGTGGAGGCCAGGCCGTTGAGCACCGTGAGCGTGCCCTCCACGAAGCCGACCACCATCACATGCGCCAGCCGCAGTTCACCGGCCAGCAGCGCGAGCACCACGCTGGCCGCGCCGGCCGCCCGCAGGCCGTCGCACCACATCATCACCCGCTTGCGGTTCCAGCTGTCGACCAGGACCCCGGCGGGCAGTTGGAAGAGCAGGGCCGGCAGCAGCACGACGAACCCGACCAGCCCGGCGGCGGAGGGCGAGCCCGTCACCGCGAGGACCAGCAGCGGATACGCCACCGTGGACGCCGTGGAGCCGATGATCGCCACCGCCGAACCGCTCCACAGCAGCATGAAGTCCCGGTTGCGCCGCAGCGGCGGCGGCTCGGCAACAGCACCCGCGTCGTCGGCGACCCTGCTCATGGACGTGTCCTCCACTCCGACATGGGGAATCCTCTCGAAAGCCGCACCAGATTCCCGGCACGCCGGTTGAACGGCCGGGCCGCACGGTGCCGCCAGCGTGCCCGGCATCGGCGGACCGGCCCCAGGGAAGGACGCGCAGAAAGGTACGCACCCGCCCTGCCGAAGACTTCGCCGGATGTTCTCTGCCAGGGGGAGAGGGGTGCGCCGACCCTGGCGGGTATGACTGCGAACCCTTCAGCGCTGTTCGCGCCGACGGCCGCCGAGCCACAGGCGTCCGGACAGACGCTTCCCCATCTGATGACCGCCGCATCCGGCCAAGGCTCCCCCGCCGAGCAGCTGGCCGCCGCCCGCCCGGAGATCCGCGCCCGGCTGCGCGAGCACGGCGCCGTACTACTGCGCGGCTACGGCTACGACGGGGTGGACGGCTTCGAGCAGACGGTGCGCATCATCGGCGGCGAGCCGCTGACGTACGCCGAGCGCTCCTCGCCCCGCTCCACCATCAAGGGCCAGGTCTACACGTCGACCGACTACCCGCCGTCGGAGGAGATCTTCCTCCACAACGAGAACTCCTACCAGGCCACATGGCCGCTGACGCTGTTCTTCTCCTGTGTGACCCCGCCCGACACTCTCGGCTCCACCCCGCTCGCCGACACCCGGCGGGTGCTGGCCGCCATCGACCCGGGGGTACGGGAAGAGTTCGCCGCCCGAGGCTGGATGGTGGTGCGCAACTTCACGGACGGATTCGGCGTCCCGTGGCAGCATGCCTTCAACACCGAGGACCGGGCCCAGGTCGAGGCGTACTGCGCGCGCAACGGCGTCGCCGCCGAGTGGACCGCCGGGGGCCTGCGTACCCGTGCCCGCCGCGAGGCGGTGCACCACCACCCGGTGACCGGGGAGCGGGTGTGGTTCAACCACCTGACGTTCTTCCATGTCACCACGTTGGGGCCTGACCTGTGCGCCGCGCTGCGGGAGATGTACGACGAGGCCGACCTGCCGACCAACACCTACTACGGCGACGGCGCCCCGGTGCCGGACGAGGTGGTGGCCCATCTGCGGGACTGCTACCGCGCCGAACAACGCCGCTTCGACTGGCAGCAGGGGGACGTGCTGGTCGTGGACAACATGCTCGCCGCGCACGCCCGCGAGCCGTTCACCGGCCCCCGGAAGATCGCCGTCGCCATGGCCGAGCCCTCCAGCGGACCGGTCGAGCAGGGCTGACCCTCCGCCCGCCCCCGTACATCCGACGCCCCACCACCACCTGCCCAGGGAGACACGACCGATGGCACCCGTCGACGGCGGTTATCCGCTGTCCTTCGCACAGGAACAGCTGTGGCTGCTCGACCAGCTCAGGTCGGGTGACGCCGCCGAGTATCTGATGCACGAGACCTTCAGAATCCGGGGCCCGCTGGACACGGACGCGCTGACCGCCGCGCTCACCGAGATCGCCGCCCGGCACGAGGTGCTGCGCACCCGGTACGCCGACGAGGACGGTGTCGCCGTCCAGGTCATCGATGAACCCGAGCCGGTGAAACCGGAGTTCGCCGATCTCAGCGACGCCCCGGACGACCGGCGCGAGCAGAGCCTGGCGGCGTTCGGCGCCGGCTGGGCCGGCGCGGCGATCGATCTGCGCCGGGAACACCCCTGGCGGGTGGCCGTGGTCCGGCTGGCGCCGGAGGACTGGGCGCTGCTGCTCACCTTCCACCACATCGCCTTCGACGGCTGGTCCTGGGGCCTGCTCGCCGACGAACTACGGGAGCTGTACGGCGCGTTCGCCTCCGGTGCCGGCTCACCGCTGGAGCCCCTGGAGCTTCAGTACGCGGACTACGCGGACTGGCAGCGCGAGTGGTGGGCGGCCCAGCCAGAGCTGTTGGAGCGTCAGCTCGACCACTGGCGGGAGCGGCTGGCGGGGGCGGCGCCTCTGGAGCTGCCCACCGACCGGCCGCGTCCGGCGCGGTGGGACGCCGCCGGGGACACGGTCGCGTTCACCGTGCCGGCCCCGCTGGCGACCCGCTTCGCCGCGCTCGCCAAGGAGCAGGGCGCCACGCTCTTCATGGCCGGGCTCGCCGCCTATCAGCTGCTGCTCGCCCGCTATTGCGGCGCGCACGACATCTCGGTCGGGGTCTCGCTGGCCAACCGGGACGACGCCCGGCTGGAGCGGCTGATCGGCCTGTTCCTCAACACGGTGGTGCTACGCACGGACCTGGGCGGGGCCCCGGACTTCCGGGAGCTGCTGTCCCGGGTGAAGAACACCACCCTGGACGTCTACAGCCATCAGGAGGTGCCCTTCGAGCGGGTGGTCGCGGCCCTCGCCCCGGAGCGGGACGCGGGCCGCAACCCGGTCTTCCAGGCCGGGTTCGCCCTGCACAACGCGCATCGCCGCCCGTTCGCGCTGCCGGGCCTGGAGGTCACCCGGGCCGGCGGCGGGGCGCACAGCTCCGCCTTCGATCTCTCCCTGCATCTGACGGAGCGCCCGGACGGCACGGTGGCGGGTGAGTTCATCTATCCCACCGCACTCTTCGACCGGGACCGGATCGAGCGGATGGCGGAGAACTTCGTGCATCTGCTCGACCAGGTGGTCGCCTCCCCCGGCACCCCGGTGGACCGGCTGGAGCCGGCCGCTCCGGCGGAGCGCGCCACGCTCACCGCCTGGGGGCGGGGCACGGCCCGTCCGGCGAAGGCGGACCGGGCCGGCCACGGCCTGGTCCGCCTGGTGCTCGACCAGGCGGCCGCCACCCCGCGGGCGACGGCCGTCGCCGACGACGACGGCTCGCTGGACTACGCCGGGCTGGCCGAGCGGGTGACACAGCTGGCCGGCCGACTGCACACCGAGGGGGTACGGCCCGGCGACCCGGTCGCGGTCAGCCTGCACCGCGGCCCGCGGCTGGTGACCGCGATCCTGGCCGTGCTGGCCGTCGGCGGCGTCCACGTGCCGCTGGCACCGGATCTCCCGGACGCCCGGCGGGACTTCCTGCTGACGGACTCCGGGGCGGAGCTGGTGCTCACCGAGGAGGCGCTGCGCGACCGCTTCGAGGACAGCCCCCGGGTACGGGCGCTGGACGACGAGTGGTCCGCCGGAAGGACGGCCCCGCCCGGCGTCTTCCCCTACCCGGCCGGACCGGACGACGCGGCCTGCCTGGTGTACACCTCCGGATCCACCGGCACCCCCAAGGGCGTGGTGGTGACCCATGGCGGGCTGCGCAACCGGGTGCTGTGGTCGGTGGAGGCGTACGCGATGACGGCCGCCGACCGGCTGCTCCAGAAGACGACCATCGGATTCGACGCCTCCCTGTGGGAGTTCCTGTCCCCGCTGGTCTCCGGCGGCACCGTGGTGATGGCCCCGGCGGACGCGCACCGGGATCCGTCCGTGATGGCCGCCGCCATGGCCCGCCACCGGGTCACCCTGCTCCAGCTGGTGCCTTCCGTGCTGCGCCTGCTGGTCCAGGAACCGGCACTGGCCGGCTGCACGGCGCTGCGGCTGGTCAGCTCGGCGGGCGAGCCGCTGCCCGGCGAACTGTGCGAGCGGCTGCGCGCGGTCGTGCCCGGGGTGGAGGTCTCCAACACCTACGGCCCCACCGAGTGCTCCATCGACTCGACCGCGCACCGCTGCACGGGCGAGAGGCTGCCCGGTTCCGGCACGGTCGCCATCGGCGCCCCGCTGCCGGGCGTCGGCGTCTCCGTGGTGGACCGGGCCGACCTGCTGGTCCCGATCGGTGTACCCGGGGAACTGTGCGTACGGGGCGTGGGACTGGCCCGCGGCTATCTGGGCCGCCCCGGGCAGACCGCCGAACGCTTCGGCGTGGACCCGTACGCCGCCGTGCCCGGCGGGCGCTGGTACCGCACCGGCGACCTGGTGCGCTGGCGGGCCGACGGCACCCTGGAGTTCCTGGGCCGGGCCGACGACCAGGTGAAGATCCATGGCGTCCGGATCGAACCGGCCGAGATCGAGGCCCTGCTGCTGGCGCACCCGGGGGCCGCCGCAGCGGCAGTGGTGGCCCGGCCGGGCGCGCACGGCGAACTGGAGCTGACCGCCTACGCCGTGCCCGCCGCCGCCGGGGCCGCCGACACGGAGCTGCGGGCAGAGCTGCTGGCCCACCTCGCCGCGCGGCTGCCCGCCGCGGTCGTGCCGTCCCGGCTGATGCTGCTGGACGCCCTGCCGCTGACCGCCAGCGGCAAGGTGGACCGGCGCGCGCTGCCCGGCCCAAAGGAGGCCGCGCGGCAACCGGCCGCGACGCAAGCGGTCCGTACCGCCCCGCGTACGGCGACGGAGCGGGCCGTCGTGGAGGCCATGGCCACGGTCCTGGAGATCCCCGAACCGGGCCTGGACGACGACTTCTTCGGCCTCGGCGGCCACTCGCTCCTCGCCATCCGGCTGGTCCTCGGGCTGCGCCGCGCCTTCGGCATCGAGATGACGGTCGCCGAGCTCTTCGCCGACCGCACCCCCGCCGCCCTGGCCGCCCGCATCGACCGGGCCACCAAAGCCGCCGAGACCGCGGAGGCCGGGCAGGGCAGCGACGGCACCGGCGGCACGGGCGACGGCATCGTCCCGGTGCCCCGGGACGGCGAGCTGCCGCTCTCCTTCGGGCAGCAGCGCATGTGGTTCCTGGACCAGTTGGAGCCGGGCAGCCAGGAGTATCTGATCCCACTGGCGCTGCGGCTGCGCGGCCCGCTGGACACCGCCGCCTTCCGGGGCGCGCTGGACGAGGTGGCCCGGGTGCACGAGGTGCTGCGCACCCGGTACGCGGACCGGGACGGCAGCCCGGTACAGGTCATCGACCCGCCGGGCCCGGTGGCGTTCCGGCTGGTGGACCTCACCGGCGCCGACGGCGGCGCGGACGAAGTGGCCGCCCGTGCCCGGGGGCTGCTGGAGGAGGCGCTGCGCGTCCCCTTCGACCTGTCGGCCGAACACCCCTTGCGGGTCACCGTGATCCGCGCCGCCCCCGAGGACCACTGGGTGGCCCTCGCCGCCCACCACATCGCCTTCGACGCCTGGTCCACCAAGGTGTTCCTGCGCGACCTGGACACCGCCTACACCGCACTCGCCGCCGGCGGGCCGGCGCCGCTGCGCCCCGGCCAGGTCCAGTACGCGGACTTCGCCGCCTGGCAGCGCGGCCGGGAGGACGGACCGGAGAGGGGCCGCCACCTCGGCCACTGGCTGGAGCGCCTCGGTGGTCTCACCCCGGTCGAGCTGCCCTCCGACCGGCCCCGGACGGCGACCCGCGACGCCGCCGGGGACACCGTCATCGTCGATGTCCCCGAGGCCGTCGGCCGGGCGGTCACCGAGCTGGGCAACCGGCACGGCGCGACCCCGTTCATGACCCTGCTCAGCGCGTTCCAGGTGCTGCTGCACCGCTACACGGGGCGCACCGACATCGCGGTGGGCGTCCCGGTGGCCGCCCGCACCCGGGAGGAGACCGAGGGGCTGCTCGGCCTCTTCGTCAACAGCCTGGTGATCCGCACCGATCTGGGCGGCGACCCGGCCTTCGTTGGGCTGCTGGCGCGGGTGAAGGAGGTCTGCCTGGAGGCGTTCGCGCACCAGGACGTGCCGTTCGAGCAGCTCGTGGACGAGCTCGGGACGGAACGCGACCTGTCGCGCAACCCGCTGTTCCAGGTGATGTTCGAGCACCAGCACATGGGCGGGCTGACCACCACCCTCGGCGAGCTGGCTGCCGAACCGATCAACGCGGGCCCGCGGACGGCCAAGTTCGACCTCACCCTGACCGTGAAGGAGCGCCCGGACGGGCGGATGCACTGCTGGTTCGAGTACGCGAGCGCGCTGTTCGACCGCGCCACGGTGGAGCGGCTGGCCGCCCACTACCTGCGGCTGCTGGAGTCCGTGACCGCCGCACCGGACACCGCCCTGGCCGCGCTGGAGCTGATGCCCGACGCCGAACGGCGGCAGCTGCTCGGCAGCTGGCCCGACCCGTACGCCGCACGGCTGCCAAAGATCGTCCCCGAGGCCGAGCGCGACCTGACCGTGCCGGAGCTGTTCGTCCGGCAGGCGGCCCGCACCCCGGACGCGGTCGCCCTGATATGCGGGGGCGAGAAGCTCGGCTACGGCGTTCTGGAGGCACGGACCTCCCGCTTCGCCCGGCGGCTGCGGGCGCTGGGCGCCGGTCCCGAGACGGTGGTGGCCTCCTGCCAGGAACGCGGCATCGACGCCGTGGTGACGCTGCTCGGTGTGCTGCGGGCGGGCGCGGTCTACGTACCGCTCGACCCCCGGCATCCGCGGCGTCGTCTCGCCCGGACCGTCGAGGACGCCGGGGCGCGATTCGTGGTCACCACCGCCGAGCACACGGCCACCTTCACCGGCGACGGCCTCCAGGTGCTCACCGTGGACGCCCTCGACGCCGGGGACCTTGCCACCGACGCGGCCGAGGAACTGCCGGACGTCCCGGTGGCCCTGGACAACCTGGCCTACATGATCTACACCTCCGGCTCCACCGGGCGACCCAAGGGGGTGATGATCGACCACCGCGCCTACGCCCACCACTGCCGGATCGCCGCCGACGCGTACGGCATCGGCCCCGGCGAACGAGTGGTCCAGCTCTCCTCGCTGACCTTCGACGTCGCGATGGAGCAGATCGCCGCCCCGCTGCTGACCGGCGCCGCCGTGGTGATCGCGGATCCGCTGTTCTGGAGTCCGGACGAACTCCCGGCCCGGCTCGCCGAACACGGCGTCACGGTCATGGAGACCACCCCGGCCTACTACCGGGAGGCGATGAACTACGACACGAGCGTGCTCACCGGGCTGAAGCTGATCAACCTCAGCAGCGATGTGGTCACCGTGGCGGACGCCCGGCAGTGGTCCGCGAGCGGGCTGCCCGGCCGGTTCGTCTGCTGCTACGGCCCCACCGAGGCCACCGTCACCTGCCTGCTGCACACCGAGGCGGTCGAGCACGACGAGCAGCGGGACACCGCGTCCATGCCGCTGGGCCGTCCGTTCGCCGGCACCCGGGCCTACGTCCTGGACGCGCGGCAGCGCCCCGTACCGCTCGGCGTCCCCGGCGAACTCTGCGTCGGCGGCGTCCGGCTGGCCCGCGGCTACCACGGACGGCCGGAGCTGACCGCCGAGCAGTTCGTGCCCGACCCGTTCGGCGAGGCGGGCGAGCGGCTGTACCGGACCGGCGATCTGGTGCGGTACCGGCCGGACGGCATCCTGGAGTTCCTGGGCCGGATCGACCAGCAGGTCAAGATCCGCGGGCTGCGCATCGAACTCGGTGAGATCGAGGCCGCCCTGACCGGCCACCCCGGCGTCGGCGCGGCGGCCGTGACCGCACCCGAGATCACGCCGGGCAACCGACAGCTGGCCGCCTATGTGACCGGCCAGGACGGTGCCCCCGCCCCCGACCCGGACGTACTGCGCGAGCATCTGCGGGAGCGGCTGCCCGACTACATGGTTCCGGCGCTGTGGACCGCCCTGGACACCCTGCCGATGACCGCCAGCCAGAAGATCGACCGCAAGGCCCTGCCCGCCCCGGCCACCACCACCGAGCGCGCCCATGTGGCGCCCCGGGGCCCGGTCGAGGAGATGGTGGCGGCGATCTGGGCCGAGGCGCTCGGTATCGAACAGGTCGGTGCCGAGGACGACTTCTTCGCCCTGGGCGGCCATTCGCTGCTGGCCACCCGCGTGCTCGCCCGGATCCGGGAGTCCTTCGCGGTGGACCTCCCGCTGCGCCGGCTCTTCGAGAACACCACGGTCGCCGCCCTCGCGGCGGCCGTCACCGAGGCCGTCGAGGCCGCTATCGCCCAGCTCTCCGACGCAGAGGTCGCGGAACTGCTGAACCCGGAAGGCGCACGATGACGCACCAGACGCTCGACCCCGCGGCACTCCGCGCCCAGTTGCTGAGGCAGCGGCTGCGCGGGGCCGCCGCCCCCGCCCCGTCCGACGGCATCGCCCGCGCCCCGCGCGGCGGCCCGCTGCCGCTCTCCTTCGCCCAACAGCGACTGTGGGTGCTGGACCGGCTGAGCCCGGGGGCCACCACCTATCTCATGACGGCCGCGCTGCGGCTGTGCGGGCCCCTCGATGCCGGGGCGCTGCGGGGCGCGCTGGACGCGCTGGTGGCCCGGCACGAGGTGCTGCGCACCCGCTACCCGGTCGTCGACGGCGGCCCGGTCCAGGTCATCGACGCGCCCGCGCCGGTGGACCTCGCCGAGGAGGACCTGACCGGGCTCGCCACGGAGGACCGCGCCCGCCGCCTGGCCGAGCTGGGCACCTCGCGGCGGCAGCCGGTGGACCTGGCCGAAGGGCCCGTGCTCCGTGCCGTACTGGCCCGATGCGCGGCCGAGGAGCACACGCTCTTCGTGACCGTGCACCACATCGCGGCGGACGGCTGGTCGGAGGACCTGCTGGTGCGCGAGCTGATCGACGGGTACCGGCGGCTGACCGGTCCAAAGCGGCCGGCGCCCGCACCGCCGGCCCTCCAGTACGCGGACTTCGCCCTCTGGCAGCGCGAACGGCTCACCGAGGAACGGCTGAAGGAGGGCATCGGCTACTGGCACAAGCGGCTGGCGGGGCTCGCGCCACTGGAACTGCCCACCGACCGGCCGCGTCCGGCGGTCCGGGACGAGACCGGGGCCCTCGCCCCGTTCACCGTGCCCGCCGAGGTCGCCGGCCGCCTCTCCCGGCTGGCGCGCGAGCACGGCGCCACCCCGTTCATGGCCGCTCTCGCCGCGTTCCAGGTGCTGCTGAGCCGGTACACCGGCAGCACCGACATCGCGGTGGGCACCCCGGTCTCCGGCCGGGACCGGGCCGAGACGCAGGAGATGCTGGGGCTGTTCCTGAACACCCTGGTCCTGCGCACCGATCTCTCGGGCGCCCCCGGCTTCGCCGAGGTGCTGACCCGGCTCCGGGAAGGCGCACTGGACGACTACGGCCACCAGGAGGTGCCCTTCGAGCGGCTGGTCAACGCCCTGGCTCCGGAGCGCGACCCCTCCCGTACACCGCTCTTCAGCGCGATGTTCCTCTGGGAGGGTGCCGACGGGCAGGCCCCCCGCGGGCTCGAAGACGGCGGTACCGGGACGTTGGCGGTGGAGCGGCGGGCGGTCGGCGAGACCACCGCCAAGTTCGATCTGACGCTGAGCGTCACCGAGCGGCCGGACGGTTCGTTCTCCGGCGGACTCAACTACGCCACCGCGCTGTTCGACCCGGCCACCGCGGCACGCATGGCCGGCCATTTCACCCGGCTGCTGGCTGCCGCCGTCGCCGCGCCGGACGCCCCGGTCGGCGGGCTGGAGCTGATGTCCGGGCCGGAGCTGGACGAGGTGGTGCACCGGTGGAACGACACCGCCACCCCGTACCCCACCGGGACGCTGCACGGCCTGTTCGAGGCCCAGGCGACGGCCACCCCGGACGCCGTGGCGGTCACCGACGAGGACGGCACGCTCAGTTACGCGGAGCTGAACCACCGCGCGGACACCGTGGCCGCAGCGCTCAGGGCCCGGGGCGCGGGCCCCGGCACCGTCTCCGGGGTGTGCCTGGAACGCTCCCGCGGCCTGCTGGTGGCCCTTCTCGGGGTACTCAAGGCGGGCAGCGCCTATCTGTCGCTGGAGCCGGAACTCCCCCTGGAGCGGCGCCAGTACATGCTGGCCGACTCGGGCGCCCGGATCCTGCTCACCGACACCGGGGCCGGGCCCGCGGGCGTACCGGCCGATGTCACGGTCCTGCAGCTGGCGCACGACGGACTGCTCCCGGACGGCGTTCCGGGCCGGGCCGGAGCCGCGCCCGGTCCGGGCGACGCCGCGTACGTGATCTACACCTCCGGTTCCACGGGCCGCCCCAAGGGGGTGCTGGTCGAGCACCGGGCGATCGTCAACCGGCTGCACTGGATGCAGCGGGAGTTCGGCCTCGACGCCACCGACCGGGTGCTCCAGAAGACCCCGATGGGCTTCGACGTCTCGGTCTGGGAGTTCTTCTGGCCGGTGTCCACCGGCGCCACCCTGGTCATGGCCCGCCCCGGCGGCCACCGGGACCCGGCCTATCTGGCCCGGACCATCGCCGAGAAGTCCATCACCACCCTGCACTTCGTGCCGTCGATGCTGCGGGCGTTCCTCTCGGGCCCCGTCCCCGCGCTGCCCTCGGTGCGCCGTGTGGTGTGCAGCGGGGAGGCGCTGCCGGGGGACCTGGTCACCGCCTCAATGGAACGCCTCGGGATCGCCCCGCACAACCTCTACGGCCCGACGGAGGCCGCCGTGGACGTCACCAGCGCCCCGTGCGTCCCCGGCCGACGGGTCACCATCGGCAAGCCCATCGCCAACACCCGTACCTACATCGTGGACGCGGCGCTGCGGCCGGTGCCGGTCGGGGTCCCGGGCGAACTGTTGCTCGGCGGCGTCCAGTTGGCTCGCGGCTACGTCGGCAGACCGGCGCTGACCGCCGACCGCTTCGTCCCGGACCCCTTCGGTAGAACGCCCGGCGGACGGCTGTACCGCACCGGCGACCTGGCCCGCTATCTGCCGGACGGCTCCATCGACTATCTGGGCCGCCTGGACCACCAGGTCAAGATCCGCGGCCAGCGCATCGAACTGGGCGAGATCGAGGAGGTGCTCCACGAGCACCCCGCGGTCGCCTCCGCGGCCGTCGCGGTGTACCAGGATCGGCTGGTGGCCTATGTCACCGGCCACCCCGCACCGGCCACCCCGGGCGTGGGCACCGCCTCACCCGACACCGGCGCGATCCGGGCCTGGCTGCGCGAGCGGCTGCCGGACGCCATGGTGCCCGCCGACTGGATGGTGCTGGACGCCCTCCCGCTGACCGCCAGCGGCAAGACCGACCGCAAGGCGCTGCCCGCCCCCGACCGCAGCCGCGACAGCCGGGCGGGTGAGTACACGGCACCGCGCACCCCCGTGGAGCGGGCGATCACCGAGGAGCTGGCCGCCGCGCTGGACCTCGACCAGGTCGGCGTCCACGACCGGTTCTTCGACCTCGGCGGCGACTCCATCCGGGCGATCCGCGCGGTGGGCGCCCTCCAGGGCCGGGGCCTGGCCCTGTCCGTACAGCACCTGTTCACCCACCCCACCGCCGCCCAACTGGCCAGCGTCGCCACCGAGACCGCCGGCAGCGGGCAGGGGCACCAGCTGGTCGCGCCGTTCGCCCAACTGGACCCGGCCGACCGGGAGCGGCTGCCGGACGGGCTGGCCGACGCCTACCCGCTGGGCGAGGTCCAGGCCGGGATGGTCTACGAGCTGCTGGCCGACCCGGAGGCCAACACCTACCAGAACGTCAGCAGTTTCCACTTCACCGACGACGGCCCGTTCTCCCTCCCGGCGCTGCGCGAGTCGATCCGGCGGCTCGTCGACCGGCACGAGATCCTGCGCACCTCCTTCCGGCTGTCCGGCTTCTCCGGGCCGCTCCAACTGGTCCACCGGCATGCCGAGGCCGAGGTCGGATTCACCGATCTGCGCGGGCGGACACCGGACGAACAGCGATCCGCCGTCGCGGAGTTCCGCGCCGCCGAGCAGCGCGTACCGTTCGATCTGGAGCGCGCCCCGCTGCTGCGCTACCACGTGCACCGCACGGGTGAGCGCACCTGGATCCTCACCCACACGGAGTGCCACGCCATCCTGGACGGCTGGAGCCACCATTCGGTGATCCAGGAGATCCGCGCCGACTACGGCCGTGTCCGGGACGACGCCGACTGCGCCGTCACCCCGCCGCCGCGCGCCCGCTACGCCGACTTCATCGCGCTGGAGCGGGCCTCGCTCGACTCGGCGGAGGACCGCGCCTTCTGGCAGGGCCGGATCGGCGGCTTCCCCCGCCTGGAGCTGCCCGCGCCCACCGCGCTCGCGGAGTCCGACGGGCCCGCCCACGAGGTCCGGGTCTCCTGGGCCGAGCTGGACCCGGCGCTGCGCCGGCTCGCCGCCCGTACCGGCACCTCGCTGAAGACGGTGCTCTACACCGCGCATCTGAAGCTGCTGGGCCTGATCTCCGGGCAGCGCCGCTTCTTCGCGGGTGCCGTGTGCAACGGCCGCCCCGAACTGCCGGACGGCGACGAGGTGCGCGGCATGTACCTCAACACCGTGCCGTTCGCGGTGGACCTGGACGCGCCCAGCTGGGAGGAGCTGCTGCGCGCGGTCTTCGCCGAGGAGGCGGCCGTCTGGCCGCACCGCCGCTATCCGCTGCCCGCCATGCAGCGCGAGTGGGGCGGCGGCGTCCCGCTGGTCGACGTGATCTTCGGCTATCTCGACTTCCATGTGCTGGACCACTCCGGCACCGCCCCGGAGGCCGTCACCGACAGCAGTCCCAACGAGTTCACCTTCGACGTGTGGACCTTCCCCGGCGAACTGCGGATGACCTGCCGCCCCGGCTGGGCCGGACGGGCCCGGCTGGAGGCGATGGCCGCCACCTTCGTGGAGGTGCTGCGGGCCATGGCCGAGCGGCCGGAGGCCGCCCCCGGCGCCTTCCACGCCGCAGAGCTGGCCAGGCCCACACTCGCCCCGGAGCCCCGTCCGCTGCCGCCCGAGGTGACCCTGCCGGAGCTGATCGCCGGCCGCTCCCGGCCGCAGGACGTGGCCCTGGACGACGGGGATTCCACCGTCACCTACGGCGAACTGGAGGCCCGTGCCAACCAGTTCGCCCATCTGCTGCGGGCCCGCGGGGTCCGGGCCGAGGATCCCGTCGCGGTCTGCCTGGAGCGCGGCCCGGAGACGGTGATCTCCCTGCTCGGTGTGGTGAAGGCGGGCGGCTGCTACGTCCCGGTCGACCCGGAGTACCCCGAGGAGCGGATCGGCTATCTGCTGGCCGACTCCGGCGCCGGGCTGCTGGTCACCCGCTCCGCGCTGGCCGACCGGCTGTCCGGACTGCTCACGAGCGGTGTCCGGACCGTGCTGCTGGACACCGAACGGGCCGAGCTGGAGGCACAGCCGCGGACCGATCCGGGTGCGGGCACCGGTCCGGACAACACCGCCTACGTCATCTACACCTCGGGATCCACCGGGCGCCCCAAGGGCGTCCAGGTCACGCACCGCAACGTCGTGCGCCTGGTACACGGCGAGAACCACGCGGAGATCGGGCCGCACGACACCGTGCTGGTGGTCTCCCCGCTGGCCTTCGACGCCTCCGCCTTCGAGCTGTGGGGCACGCTGGCCAACGGCGGCCGGCTGGCGTTCGCCCCGCCCGGCACCCCCACCACGGCGGGCATCGCCGAGGTCCTGCGGGAGCGGCGAGTATCCGTGGCGTTCCTGACCACCAGCCTCTTCCACCTGATGGTGGAGAGCTGCCCCGAGGCGCTGACCGGGCTGCGTGCGCTGCTGGCCGGCGGGGACGTGCTCTCCCCCGGCCGGGTGCGGACCGCGCTCGGTCACGGGCTGCGGGTCAGCAACATGTACGGGCCGACCGAGTGCACCACCTTCGCCACCGGGCAGCACGGCTTCACCGTGGAGCAGACGGACCGGCCCCTGCCCATCGGACTGCCGATCGCGCACACCACCGCGCTGGTCACCGACGAGGACCTCAACCCCGTTCCCTACGGCGTCCCCGGCGAGCTGCTGCTCGGCGGCCCGGGGGTGGCCCGCGGCTATCTGGGCCGGCCGGAGCTGACCGCCGACCGCTTCGTCCCCGACCCCACCGGCACCTGGCCCGGCGGCAGGCTCTACCGGACCGGCGACCTGGTCCGCCAGGACCCGGACGGTGTCCTCCACTTCCTGGGCCGCCGTGACCACCAGGTCAAGGTGCGCGGCCACCGCATCGAGCTCGGCGAGGTGGAGGCCGGACTGAACGGCCTGCCCGGAGTGCACGAGGCCGTGGCGGCCGTGCGTCCGGGCCCGGACGGCGACAAGCAACTGGTCGGCTATGTCGTCATGGCGGAGCACACCGCCTTCGACCCGGCGGCCCTGCGCTTTGCCCTGCGGCAGCGGGTACCGGGCTTTCTGGTGCCCAGCGCCTGGGTCCGGCTGGACGAGCTGCCGCTGAACGCCAACGGCAAGCTGGACCGGGCCGCGCTGCCGGCCCCGGGCGGCGTCAGCACCGGCGGCGAGGTGGTGGCCCCGCGCACCGCCGCCGAACGGGCCCTGGCAAAGGTGTGGGCGGAGGTCCTCAACCTCGAACGGGTGGGTGCCCACGACGACTTCTTCCTGCTCGGCGGACACTCCCTGCTGATTCTGCGGGCCATCGCACTGCTGCGTGAACGCCACGGCCTGGAACTGACCGTGCGGGCCTTCGTGGAGCACCACACCCTGGACGCCATCGCCGCCGCGGCGGAACGCGGCGAGACGGGCGACACCTCGCGCAGCGCCCTGATGTGGCTGCGCAGGGAAGGCGGGCAGGCGCCGCTCTTCTGCGTCCACCCCGGAGGCGGCAGCGCCCACTGGTACCAGCGGCTGGTCCCCCACCTGGCCGAGGACCTGCCGGTCGCCGCCCTGGAATGGCCCGGCCTCCAGTCCGGCCCCGGAAAGCCGGTGCCCACCGCCGCGGAGATGGCCGAGCGGTACGTCACCGAGATCCGGCGGGCCCGCCCGCACGGCCCCTACCGGCTGCTCGGCTGGTGCGGCGGCAGCGGGATCACCGCCGAGATGGCGGACCGGCTGAGGGCGGACGGCGAGGAGGTGACGTTCATCCTGCTCGACCCGGGCCTGGACAGCCACGAACGGCATGGCCTGTGGGAGGAGTTCCGGCTGATCGAGAGCTGCACCGCCAGGCTGGAGGAGCTGGCAGCGGCCGGCCCGGAGGAGGACACGGGTGCGCTGCGCGACGAGATCCTGAAGCTGCTGAACCACCTGGTGGACGATGCGGACCCGGAGACCGGGATCGTGCTCCCCGAGCCGAACGGGGCCGATGTCTGGCTCCCGTCGGCCCGGATCTGGCGCGAGGTGATGGAGATGACCCTCACCTACCGGCACCGCTACTTCCCCGGCACCCTGCATCTGATCATCAGTGATGAACTCGCCCGCGGGGAGCACGAGGTGGCCCTCGGCCAGACCTACCAGGAGTATCTGGACCGCTGGCGGGAGCTGAACGCCGCCGTCGAGGCCCACCGGGTCCCCGGCGACCACTTCGGCGTCATGCGCCTCCCCCATGTCACGTCCCTGGCCGAGACCCTGGCCGAACTGCTGGGCTGACCCCGGCGGAAGGACGGCAGACACCGACAGAGCCCGGCCGGACCGTTCCGGCCGGGCTCTGAGCTGCCCGCACGCCGGGGCGGGGCCGCATCCGGGAGCCCGTGTGCCGAGCGGGGCCGCACGCGGGGGCCGGAGCCCGCCTCCTGGCCGGGAGCACGTACGCGTGAGGCCGGGGCCCGCCTCCGGGAGCGCGTACGCGGGTGGGGGCTCGCGGTCGACCGGTTCGCCCGGCGTCCGTACCCGGGAGCCGGACGCCGACCGGTCCGGCTGGTCCGGCTGGTCCGGCTGGTCCGGCTGGTCCGGCTGGTCCGGCTGGTCCGGCTGGTCCGGCTGGTCCGGCTGGTCCGGCTGGTCCGGCTGGTCCGGCTGGTCCGGCTGGTCCGGCTGGTCCGGCTGGTCC
>NZ_JBIUBU010000045.1:0-609 GCF_044548345.1 Streptomyces sp. NPDC052042
CATCCGCATATCTCACACACCACGGAATACAGCCAACGCCCCAGGTCGATCAGGGACTTCGAAAGAGATCACCCTAACGAGCCGAAGTCAGTAACTTGTCGGCGTGCAGGATCAGGTCGAAGCCGTACGGGGCGTCGGCGGCGAACGATGTCGTGGTCGCCGTCGCCGCGCCGGACGGCGTCGGCAAGCAGACTGAGCGCGGCGGCCACGACCGGGGCGAGCACGGCCCTTTCGAGGTTCGGGAGATTCGAGGGAAAGGGAGACCGCCGGGGCCCTCGGGGCCCCGGCGGCGTCACGGTTCCTGCAGGCTCAGCAGGAGCCCACGAGCAGGCCGGGTAGCTGGGTGCTGCTGACGAGCGGTGGTCCGCTCATGTCTACAGCGGCTGCCTGAGGTTGGTCGCCTTCTTGCCGGCTGTTGCCGTCTCGCGAGGCTGCTTCGCCTCGATGTTCTGCTTGTGGTCCTGCTTGCTGGGCTTCGTGTCTGCCTTGGTCTGCGACTTCGCTGTGGTGGTTTTGGTGTTCTGGTCGCGGAGCTTGCGGGTTCGTTCGGTGACGCAGGTGTCGTAGCCGCCGCATTCTTTGCGTGCCTGCAGGTAGAGCGGGTCCTTG
>NZ_JBIUBU010000045.1:707-27738 GCF_044548345.1 Streptomyces sp. NPDC052042
GGCTTCGGCCTTCTTGGTGGAGTTGGCGATGGCCTTGGTGTTCTGGTCGCGGAGCTTGCGGGTTCGTTCGGTGACGCAGGTGTCGTAGCCGCCGCATTCTTTGCGTGCCTGCAGGTAGAGCGGGTCCTTGTTGGAGGCTTCGGCCTTCTTGGTGGAGTTGGCGATGGCCTTGGTGTTCTGGTCGCGGAGCTTGCGGGTTCGTTCGGTGACGCAGGTGTCGTAGCCGCCGCACTCCTTGCGTGCGCGCTGGTAGAGCGGGTCCTTGCTGGACTTTTCCGCCGCTGCCTTGGTGGTATCGAGCTTCTTCTGATGCTCGATCAGCTTGGGGCCGATGTCCCGTGTGGCACCCTGGGTGAACTCCTTGGACGTGTCGAATGCGCGACCGAAGGTTTCGAACGTATTGTTGTCCTTGATCTGGTGGTAGTCGTCGATGATGCGCTTGCGCAGCGTGTCCTCGGCGAGCGCCTTCTTCAGGAGCTGCTCGTGCTCGCTCTCGACGTGCTCCGAGTAGGCCTGTCCGGCCAGTTCACCGAGCATCTCGGTCATTCCGGTGCCTCGCCCACGGCCCCACCGGGGAATCTTCACGCCGAACTTCGGCGGCTTGATGCTGCTGACAATGGACTCCTTCGGCATCTTCGTGCCGCCTGTCGAGGGTCCCTTGGGCGGGTTCTTGGGCCCGGGCTTGGTCGGGCGCGCTCCGCCTGCTTCGTCCGGGCCGTCATCGCCGCGGAGCCGGTCGCGTTCGGCCTGGTCCTGTGCCAGCGCTTCCCGGGTGTCCTCGATCTGCTGCTGCACCTGGGCGCGCTCGGCCTTGGTCCTGGTCTGCCGCGGATTTTTTGCCTTGTTTTCTAGAACGCGGATCTTTCTCCCGAGTGAGCGGATTCGATTGTCGAGCTTCTTGATCTGCGTATCAGTGCTCTCGGGCGCCGCTTCCTTGAGGGTGCGGAGGTCGCTCCACACCTGGTTGTACCGGTTGACCGACGCCTGCAGATTCTGCTTCGCCCGTGCACGCTCGGCGCGAGTCGTGGCGTTGGTAACCCGTTTCTTGTCCTTTCGGATGTTCTGTTCGGCCTTGGTGAGCTGGTTCGTGAGGCCCTTCACGGTCTGACGCGACTTCCGGTACCAGGTCGCGGCGTCGTTTATGACGTCAGGCCCGTCATCCTTGATCGAGAAGTTCGTCCTGCCCTTAGCTATCCGCTCGTACATCCGCTCGGCGAAAATTTTCGCAGGCAGCTTCACCTGGTAGTACCGGTCATGAGGGTCCAGCGGGTTTTGGGCCCGGACATACACACCCCACAACAGCTTGTTCCACCAGTTGGGCTCGTTCGCGGGGGAGCCGGCTGCCGGGTCAGACGGGGGCGGGGCCGCCGAGGCATCGGTTGCCGGGCCGGCCAGGATGAACCCGACCGCCGCCACGAAGGCCACCAGAGCCATCCGTAAGGGCGTGGGCCATGCGCTGCGGGCTCTCTGGCCGAAGGGGGTCGTGTGTGGCGCAGTGTTCATGAGTCTTCTCCTTGAGTGAGCTGGTCGTTACGGGCTGCGGATGTGGTCAGGTGGCCGTGGCCCTTGTCCGTTCGTGCCGCTGGGGACAGTCCGCCGGCATTGGCGGGCGTGGGTGAGTGCGTGCGCAGGGATCTCGCCGGTGCGGTGCGGTGCGGGGCGGGGCGGGGCGGGGCGGGGCGGGGCGGTGAGGGAAGCGTTGCGGGCCGGTGCGGTGCGGGGCAACGGTCTGCGGCGGCTGGGACAGTCCGGGCTTGTCCGTGCTGGTCAGGGGTGGTGTCCGTGGATTGCGGCCGCAGGATCCGAAGGGCATGCCCGGGGCCCGGACGGGCTGGGACGGGCCCGGACTGTCCCGGCCGCCGCAGGATCTGGCGGGACATCGTGGAGCCGGAACAGCCTCTTTCCGGGCCGCTGATTCGGCGGCCTCTCGAAGGAGGTCGTGGTGGAACAGCAGACATTGCTCAGGTCCTTCCGGCTTGTGCCGGAGCGCTCGTCCGCAGCGCGTGACCGGAAGCTGCGGGCTCCGGGGTCCGGCGGGGGCGTAAGCGCGCGGTGGCGGCGGACAGCGGGAGTACTGCTCGTGCTGTTCGTGCTCTCATGGGTGTCGGGAGTACTCCTTGCCGCGCATGGTCCGACGGACTCCTCGTCCCCGGCCGCCCGGCCGGCGGTCACTCTGGCGCCGCACGGTCCGACCGTGCCCGAGCCTGCCCACACCGAGCCGACACAGCCCGCGCAAGAGCCCGCCCACGCCGAGCCGACGCGGCCCGCGCAGAAGCCCGCCCAACCTGTCAAAGCAGCCGCTTCCGGCACGGGAGTTGCGAAGCGCGTGGAGGTCAGGAAGGTCGTCCTGCGGCCCGGTGACACGCTCTACGCTCTGGCCGGTCGGCATGGCACGACCGTCAAGGCCCTGCAGCGGCTCAATGTTCTGGGCACGTCGACGCTGATCTACGCAGGAGACACCTTCCGCGTCCCCGCAGGAACGGGACCTGTGGAGGAGACGAGGAAGGGCCGGTCGACGGACGGGTCGCCGTCGCCGTCGCCGTCGCCGACGAAGTCGAAGTCGAAGTCGATGGCGAAGCCGGCGGCGAAGTCTCCCGCAGGGTCCGCTTCGTGGCGTGTTGTCGCCTTCGCCCAGGCGCAGTTGGGCAAGCCCTACATATGGGGCGGGACCGGCCCGCGCGGCTACGACTGCTCAGGTCTGGTGACGCAGGCATGGAAGGCGGCCGGAGTGAGCCTCCCGCGCACCACATGGGGGCAGGTCCGGGCAGGCACAGCCACGAGCCGCGCACAGCTCGTCCCCGGCGATCTGGTGATCGCGAACGGCGGCGGGCACGTCCAGCTCTATATCGGGCACGGCAAGGTCATCCACGCCCCACGCCCTGGCAGTACGGTCACCGTAGCCCGGCTCGCCGCCGCATCCGGTGTCGTCGGCTACCGCCACATCACACCGTGACGGGAACGGGACTTCCTGCCATGAACCGTGTCCACGCGGGCGGCACCCTGCGCGTCCCAGCGGCCTGGGACACGGCCACCGAGAATGCCGCTGCCGCTCGGTCCCGTCGTCTATCCCGAGCACATGGACGGATCACGGGAACAGATGACATCCCAGAAATCGTCCGGCCAGGGGTCCTCCTCACTCTGTGACGGAGAGGGCGTGTAGGCCGGCGGCGGTGGCTCGTAGACGTTCGGCTCCTCGGGGGATGGCTGCGGGGCGGGACTGTCGGAAGGCCGCTTACTTCTGGCCGAGGCCGAAGCCGAAGCCGAAGCCGAGGGTGTGGTGCGGGGGGTGCTGCCCGGCGAGGCATGGCCTGCCGGACCGGGTGGGTTGTCCTGAGAAGCCGGCCCCATCGAGGGGGCGCTGGATGCGGGTGGCGGAGAAGAACTGTTGGATGTCGCCGAGGGCGCTGGTGTCTGGATCGCGGGCGCGTGCGGCTTGTCGGCGTCATCGTCAGGAAACAGGGACATTCCCGTGACAGCGGCTGCGACGGTGAGGAATACGGCACTTGCCCCGAGCACAAGCTTTGACCGCCGATGAAGGGGCACCCGCGCGGGAGCGGATTCCACCTCTGCTGTCTTCGAGGTCTCCGATTGCGCGAGCGCCAGGCCACCGTTGTCCGCTGAAGGGTCCGGCGCCGCTGGATCGGTGACGTGCGCGGGCGTCGGTACAGGCACGGTGGATGTGTGCTCCTTCCTGGAACAGGAACACTCTTCCGGACTCGTGTCGGTGCCTGCCCTGGCAAGCTGACAGCCGTTCCCGCCTTCCACGGATTCGGTGACGGGACTGGGGGATTCTTCCACGCTGTGTGCGGGCACACCTGTCGCTGCTGGCCCGGCGGGCGTGGCGGTGGGGGGATTCTCGGGCTCGACGGCCAGGCGTCGGCGGGCATTCACCCATGCACTGACCATGTCCTCGTCACCGCCGCAGGCCCGGACGAAGGAAGCCAGGAGTTGCTCTCTGGGCAGCTCCGAGCGGCTCAGAGCACCGGAGAGCGTGGCACGTGGCAGCACGTCACCCGCGGCATCGGCCCGGCGCTCAAGCTGCCGGTAGCTCAGGTCCGCCCACAAACGTAACCGCCGCATCGCTGCTACGAACTGGGCGGGATCCGTCACGTCCGGCGGTTCGGGTAAGCCGTCGTCTGTCTCCGTATCCCGGAGACTTTGTCTGAACTCCGTCACCTTCGGCAGCCTAGGGCAATTCGAGGCCACCGCGCCCGTGTATGCCGCTCATCCGCCCGAACAACCTCGTCGAGCACGGCCGGGCCTTGCCCCTTGATTCTGGACACACGAGACACTGGTCGGATTGCCTGGACGGACTACCCTCGACATCGGCCCGCGCCGGAATGGGAATGGGGTGCGCGGGACAGGCCCGGCCCCCGTTGACGGCGGGACGCGGTACGGCCGGGGCCGCCCCCGTACTACAGGGGTGGCGAACTGGTCGAGCGCCGGTGGGCATGCGCGTTCCGGTGCCGCAGGAGACAGCGCACGCGGGCGGCGGCGTGGCTATGCGGCCGGGCCGGGGCGGTACATGTTGGCATACGCTCGTGCCCGAACCCCGGGCTCGCCCGGAAGGGGCCGTACCGGGGTGATCCCGGAGGTTGCCCACTGCTGAGCGCGGCTTCCGCGAGGGTCTTCGCGGAGGCTGTCGTCAGCGCCCCGAGGCTGGTGTCGATCCGCTCCTGGGTGAGGCTGTAGCCCTGTTCCCGGTACTCGACGGCCTGGACGGGGCATTCGAACTTGTCGGCGTCCCGGGCCACGGCCGCCTCCGCGGTCAAGCCGTACATGCTGGTGAAGAAGACCCGCAAGCCCCCGGCCAAGGCCGCCTTCAAGGACCCCAACCACCACGGCTCGCTCGTGTTCGTCCTCGACAGGCCGGACACGGTCCTGGCCGACAAGGCGTACTCCTCCCGCGAGATCCGGGACCACCTGCGCAGACGCGGTATCCGGGCGGTGACGGCCGGGCCTTCGCCTGAATGGATCGACGATGACATCACGGAACGGGATCGCACCTGGGTGAAGGAGCACCACGACGGTCCCGCCCTGCTGCACCGGGTCGATCCCCGACGCGGACTCGCCGACGACGACTTCGCCGCGCTGACGGCCTGGGCAACCGCCCTGGACCGACGCCACACGGTCCACAACCACCTGCGGCGTCATCCCACATGCACCCCTGCGGGACAGCCCCTTTCTTTCAGTAGCCCAGCCGTGGACCGTGATCCGGCTGCCGGTACGACCGAGCACGCCGACCGGCCGCTTCGGTGCTCAGTGGGCGCGGGACGTCTGCTCGGCAGGGAATCTGTCCAGCGGGGCATCTCCTCAGCAGGGTGTCTGCTCAGTCGAGGACCGCGGTGGCTTCGATCTCGACCAGATGGTCTGGGATGTCCAGTGCCGCCACGCCCACCAGCGTGGCCGGCGGAACGGGGGCGGATCCCAGCTTCGCGGCGGCCCGGGACATCCCGTCCAGGAGCAGGGGCATCTTGTCGGGCGTCCAGTCGACGACGTAGACGGTCAGTTTCACTACGTCGTCGAAGGTTCCTCCGGCTTCGGCCAGAGCGGTGTTGATGTTGACGTAGCACTGCTCGATCTGCGCGGCGAGGTCGCCTTCGCCGACCGTGGTCCCCTCGGCATCCCAGGCGACCTGCCCGGCGATGAAGACCAGTTTCGCCCCGGACGCGATCGCCACCTGCCGGTAGACGTCGACCTTGGGCAACCCGCTGGGGTTCACCAGAGTGATGGCCATTCTGCCTGCCTCCTCGTTGTCGTGAGAGACGCTCGTACTCTCTTGTGGTTACTCGGCAACCGTAGGAGAGTGGCCGCTGACATGGAAGAACGCACTTTTCAGTGACTGGGGAACCTCATGGTGACCGAGCAGTTCAAGGGCACGCCCAAGGACGAAGCGGACCTGACACGCGCGGACTCGTTGGCGCGCGAGATCTTCTCGGACGTTGCCAACAAGTGGGCGCTCCTGATCATCGAAGCGGTGGGTGAACGCACCCTGCGGTTCACCGAGTTGCGCGACGAGGTCGAAGGCATCAGCCACAAGATGCTCACCCAGAACCTGCGCATGCTGGAACGCAACGGCCTGCTCTCGCGACGCGTGCACCCCACCGTGCCGCCGCGGGTCGAGTACACCCTCACGGAGCCGGGCCGAGCCCTGCGCGCGACGGTTGGCGCGATGTGCGACTGGACCCAGCAGTACCTCGGCCACATCGAGACCGCCCGCCGCCGCTTCGACGCCTGACGACTGGAGCACTCGCCTACGCGGCCCATCGGCAAGGCCGGCTCGGGCGGTCCGCCCAGAACGCTCAACTGGCCTGCCACGCACGGGGATCGGCCACCGCCGACCTCCAGGCCGCCCAGGGCCTCGGCGCGCACGGCCCCGCCGTGCAACAGGCCCGGTCGGCGGCGGGGGAGTGCACGACGGACTCGTCCGCGCCATGCGGATCGCCTGGGGTGACGGCGTCGGTGTTGGTGCTGGTGACGGCCGTCGTGGTGATGCCGAGGAGGGCTGGGGAGGAGCACGGACGGGCCGGGCGTCAAAACGCCCCGGCTCGTGGCCGATTCACGGCACTAGAGCTCGTGGATCGCCGCGTCGGCCGGCTCCTCGTTGCCCCGACGCAGCGCCCTGATCAGCTCGGACACCTCCTCGGCGGAGCCGTAGGCATGGGTCAGGGAGTGCCACTGGACGTCTTCCAGTGCGGCCGGGGATCTCATGGTTCGTGCTCCTTGGATGATCGAGCACCCCGATCGTATCGATCACCACTGACATTGATACTCGGAGGCGGTTCGCGCAGCCCGCGCAGCCCTGTCCGGACGAGCATCCAGCGCGCCCAAGCACGACTCCGTTACCGGCATACGCGCCCTGCAGAACGCCGCCCTCTACCGCATCGCCCTGGTCCGCATGGCCGGCGATGCCCGCACCCGCCAATACATCGCACGTCAGACCGCCGCAGGACGCACGAAGAAGGAGATCATCCGACTCCTGGAACGAGCCATCGCCCGCGAGATCTTCCGCTGTCCGACCACCACGATCAGCGTTCCCGGGACCGCGGACCTACGTCCCTTGCGGCAGTCCAAGAACATCACCCTGACCGCTGCCGCACGACACCTCGGCGTCCGGCCAAGCAGAATCTCCGATGTCGAACGCGGGATCCGCCGACTCGACGACCTCGCCCACATCTACCGCGACTGGCTCCAAACCGCTTGACCACCAATAGGAGCATCAACGAATGGCTTTTGCCCGTACACGAGCGATCACCAGCGTGGCGGGCATGGTCCCGACCGGTTCAAGATCCGGCTCACCTTGTTGGGGATGGGCTTTCGTCGTGGACGGGCCTGCGAGCTCACGGGCGGCGAGTCACGGGTGGCGTGGGAGGTTCTGTTCGGCCGTCGTACGCGAGCAGTCGACGTGTTGCTCCCGCTGCGAAGCCGGACACGGTCGTCAGTTCGTCGCCCTGGTCGATTCGTTGAATGCATGCGTCGACGACGGCCTGGAGCACGGCGACAGTCAACTCTGGCTGTGGATGCCCCAGTTCGCGTACAACCCGGGCGAGCGCCTCGTGCAGCGAGGTGTGCAGATTCCTCACGCGTTCCCGCGCCGACGGGGAGAGCGAGCCGCGCGAGAGTGAGGCCCGCCAGCCATGGGTACCGCGAGCAGCCTGTTCGAGATTGGCCCTGACGTAGGCGGCTGCCTGCTCCTCGGGTGAGGTCTCGGCCGCGATGGCCCGCTCCACGGCGTCGATCCAGGCTGGGAACTCCCGGGTCACGACGAGTTCGAGCAGATCTTCGATGGAGTCGAAGTAGCGGTAGATGCTGTTGCGGGCTATGCCGGCCCGTGCGGCGACCGCGCCGGCGGTGAGGGCCTCCACACCGCTCTCGTTCAGGATTGCCTCGGCCGCGTCGATCAGCTGAGCGAGCCGCTGGGCTCGGTGCTCACGAACGCTGCCGGCTTCGATCTTGGGCATTCTCTCCGCTTCCTCGGGTGCTGCGCCGACCCACGCCAATCTATCCCCGCGTCCGGGACGCCGAGGGGCCTGTGTTAGCTTGACGCAACTTAGAGACACCCTGTCTCTAAAATCTGTCCGTGCTTCCGGTCGAAGGCTCCCTGATGCAACTGACGTACTCCCGCATGCTCCGACGTCTTCTAGGGTCGAGGAAACGTGCCGCCGTGGTGGTGGCGTTCTGGGTATTGATCGCAGGCCTCCTCGCCGGGGTCGCCCCTGCTCTGAAATCCGTCGAGGACAACGCCTCCGCCAACCTTCCGCCCGCCGCTTCGGATTCCATGAAGGCCCGCGACCTCATCCGCGCCCAGCTTCCGGGCCAGGACGCGACGCCGGCGATCATCGTGGTGCGCGGTAAGGGCGCCGACGCTGCGAGGAGCGCCGGGGAAGCCGTCGCCCGGATCACCTCGACCCTCTCGGGATCCACCCGGCCCGACCAGGTCGCGAGCGTGATCTCCACGGTGACCGCTCCCGACGCCGCGGCCGAGCTGGTCTCGCAGGACCGCGGCGCCCAGCTGGTCATCGTGCCCATGACCGGAAGCCCCTCGGACGAGTCCTTCCAGAACGCGGTCGACGAAGTGCGTGCCCTCGTGTCCGACCGTGCAGGGCCCACCGAAGTCGCCGTGACCGGCCCCGCCGGGATTGCCACCGACACCGTGAAGGTCTTCAGCGGCGGTGACAAGGTCATGCTCCTGGCCACCATTCTGCTCGTCCTCGTCATTCTCCTGTCCATCTACCGCTCACCCCTGATGGCGCTCGTGCCACTGGTCGCCGTCGGCGTGGCGATGCGCGTGTCGGAGACGGTCGGCGCGCTCCTCGCGGACGCCGGAATCATCACGGTCAGCTCCCAGACCGCCTCGATCATGACGGTGCTGCTGTTCGGGGTGGGCACGGACTATGCGTTGATCGTCACCGCACGCTACCGAGAGGCCCTCCTCGACGAGCCGGACCGTCCGCGCGCGATGCAGACCGCCGTGCGCCGGACCGCCGAATCAGTCCTCGCCAGCGCCTCCACCATCGTGCTCGCCATGTTCGCCCTGCTCGTGGCCGTTTCCCCCGCGCTGCGCGGCTTCGGACCGTACCTCGCCCTCGGCGTGGCTGTCATGGCGCTGGTGGCGTTCACCTTCATCCCCGCCCTCATCCTCCTGCTGGGCAGGGGCGTCTTCTGGCCGGGGGGCGTGGGCAAAGCCGCCGAACGCAGCCGCGGTGCAGGTGTCTGGCACCGCATCGCCGCTCTCGTCGCTCGGTCACCGGTCCGGGTCATCTCGGCCGTGGTCGCGCTGCTCGTGGTGATGAGCGCGGGACTGCTCGGCTACCAGCAGAGCTTCAACACCCTCAGCGGCTTCCGTGCCGCCACCGAGTCGGAGCGCGGGCAGCAACTCATCCAGGAGGAGTTCGGACCTGGCGAGATCGCACCCAGCACCGTCGTCGTCCGTTCCCAGGAGAACCTGCGCTCCAGCCCAGCACCCGCCGATGTCGCCGCCGTGCTCGCCAACGCCGACAATGTCAGCCGGGTCGGGGAGCATCCCCGCTTCGGTGAGGACGGCAAAACCGTCTTCTACGACGTCGTCCTCGACCTCGACCCGTACAGCTCCGAGGCACTCGACGCGATCGATCCGCTCAAGGAGGCCGCGTCGGCCGCGGCCCACGCGGCCGGAGTGGAGGACGCCACGGTGCTGATCGGCGGGGAGACGGCGCAGAACGCCGACATCCGCTCCGCCCTCGACCGTGACACGACCCTCATCGTGATCCTGGTCCTGACCATCGTCACAGCGGTCCTCGTCCTCCTGCTGCGCTCGCTCCTCGCACCGCTCTACCTGGTCGCGACCCTCATCCTGTCGTTCCTGGCCACCCTGGGCGCCACCACGTTCTTCACGCTGACCGTCCTCGGCGACGAAGGCATCGGCAACCGCGTCACCGCATACATCTTCGTCTTCCTCGTCGCGCTCGGCGTCGACTACAACATCTTCATCATGAGCCGGTTCAAGCAGGAGCTGCGCACCCTGCCCCCGGCCAAGGCCATCACCGCCGCCCTGACCCGCACCGGCGGCGTCGTCTCCTCCGCAGGTCTCATCCTTGCGGCGACCTTCGCCGTCCTGATGACCCAACCGATCCGCGAACTGTTCCAGTTCGGCTTTGCCATGGCCTTCGGCATCCTGCTGGACACCTTCCTCATCCGGCCGCTCCTGGTCCCCGCCATCGTCCGCCTTCTCGGCGACCACGCGCTGTGGCCCGTACGCCCAGCACATCCCACGACGCCTTTCACACCTGCCACCGACCAGCCTCCCGCGCAGGACGGCGAAACCGGCATCGGGACCGGGCGCCTGCTGCGCGCCTTCACCTGGATCGCGGCCATCGAAGCGTGCACATGGGCTGGCCTGCTGGTGGGGATGTACCTCAAGTACATCCCCGAAACCACCGAACTCGGCGTACGGATCTTCGGAACACTCCACGGTGCCGCCTTCATCGGCTACGTACTCCTGACGGTCCTGGTGGCGATCCGGCTGAAGTGGCGGCTGAGCCGTACGACGTTCTTCGCTCTGCTGGCCGCCCTACCACCCTTCATGACCGTGGCATTCGAGGTATGGGCCCGCCGCACCGGCCGGATCCCCGGGCCGGCCACAGCCCCGCGTCCCGCCCCCGCCCCATAGCCGAGTGTCCGAATGGAACCCCCGGCGCCGCACCTGGCGCCGGGGGCGCTCTCGTCGGCTTCCGGGCCTGGAGTGGGTGCTACGCGACGTCTTGAACGTGATCGAAGACGGCGACGAGGCGGCGGGCCCAACGTTCGCGGGGCAAGAACGCTACAGGCGAACCACTCCGGCGGGGCGGGTGAACCTCATCTGGTGCCGGCTGCTTCCGGGCGACTTCGCTGCCCTGCGAGAGGACAGCCCGACAGAGGCGGGCTTCGCCCGACCGGGCCGCGCATGGGTCCGGGATCAGCGGCGGATGAATCCGAGACGGGTGGCAGTCGCCACTGCGGCGGTGCGGGAGTCGGTGCCCAGCTTGGTGTAGATGCGGGCGAGGTGGGATTTTACGGTGCCCTCGGTGAGGTGGAGCCGCTGGCCGATCATCTGGTTGGACAGGCCCTCGGCCACCAGTGCGAGGACTTCGGTCTCGCGCCGTGTCAGGGCGGTGGCGGGGGTGCGGAGCCGGTTCATGAGCCGGTCGGCGACGGTGGGGGCGAGGGTGGTGCGGCCGGCGGCGGCGGTGCGTACGGCGGCGGCCAGATCTTCGGGCGGGGCGTCCTTGAGGAGGTAGCCGGTGGCGCCGGCCTCGATGGCGGGCAGGGTGTCTGCGTCGGAGTCGTAGGTGGTGACGATCAGCACGCGGGGTGCGCCGGGGCGGGCGGTGATCCGGGCGGTGGCCTCGGCGCCGCCCATGCCCTTGCCGAACTGCAGGTCCATCAGGACGACGTCGATGTCGCCCTGGGCGGCGCGGGTGATCGCGTCCTCGGCGGTGGCGGCCTCGCCCACTACGGTGAGGCCGGGTTCGGTCTCCAGCACGGCGCGGAGCCCGGCCCGTACCACCGGGTGGTCGTCGGCCAGGAGTAGGCGGATGGGGCTGTCGGTCACGGGCGCTCCTCGGCCTCTGTGTCGGCGGGCGGGGGCAGGGGGAGCTGGGCGGCCAGGGCGGTGCCGTGGCCGGGGGCGGATTCGATAACGAGTATGCCGCCGAGGGCGCGCATGCGGGCGCGCATGGCGGCCAGCCCGAAGCCGCCGCTGTCGGGGGCGGGGGCGGGTAGTCGGTCGGGGTCGAATCCGGTGCCGTCGTCGACGACGTCGAGGGCGACATGGTCGCCGAGGTGGCTGAGGGTGACCTCGGCAGTGGTGGCGTGGGCGTGACGGACGGTGTTGGCGAGGGCGGACTGGGCGATGCGCAGCAGGGCGACCTCGTGCGCGGTCGGCAGGGGTGCCGCTTCGCCGGTGAGGTGGAAGCGTGCGGTGATGCGGTGCCGGGTGGATGTCGTGACGCACAAGCGTTCCAGCGCGCCGGCCAGGGTGGAGTCCTCCAGAGCAGGCGGGGTGAGGGCGGCGACGAAGCGGCGGGCCTCGGCGAGGTTGTCCACGGCGGCCTGGCGGGCCTGGTCGACATAGCGGGCGGCGTTCTCCGGTTTGCCGGGCAGGGCGCGTTCGGCGGCGCGCAGCAGCAGCTGGATGCTGGAGAGCCCCTGGGCGAGGGTGTCGTGGATTTCGCGGGCCAGGCGCTCGCGTTCGGCCAGCACCCCGGCGGTGTGCTGGGCGCGGGCCAGGTCGGCGCGGGTGGTGGTGAGTTCCTCGATCAGACGTCGGCGCTGCTCGCTCTCCCGGTACAGGGCCTGGTACCCCCACACCACCGCGACGGCGACGGCGGCGCCCAGGGCGGGGCCGATCGCCATGGCGAGGCTGAAGGAGCCCTGATGGGCTGCGAAGGCGGTGATCGCCATGAGGGCGGTCGCGGCCACTGCGGCCAGGCCTGCACGGCGCGGCAGCAGGTGGAGCTGGAGGAAGTACAGCGGGAAGGCGAGCCAGACGGCGTCAGCGGACAGGACCAGCAGCACCAGCCAGCAGGCGCCGACGGCGCCCAGCCATACCGCGGCGGCCAGCGGGGAGCGGCGGATGCGCGGCAGGGCCGGACCGGCCGCGTACACCACAGCGCACGCCGCGGCTGCGGCGACGGTCGTCGCGGCGTGGGGCCCGCTGTCGGCCACGGCGCGGCCCGCGGCCAGGACGAGGAGGACGACGATCAGCAGGTGCAGGCACCAGGACAGGGCCCGGGTGGTCGGGGTCAGGGCGGGAGCGGCGGTGTTCACAGTGCCTCCAGCCTACGGACGCATGCCCCGGGGCGGCCTCCATCGAAAGTTACAACTCGCGTGCCGCCCTTCGACCCGCGAAGTGCCCTCCCCCGCCAGATGCTCGCGCAGGGGGGCAGCGGCGATGGTGGGGACATACCGATTCCACCGCCAGAAAGAGGCAGGCCAAAGCCGTGTTCGTCGCCTGGAGAGACCTGAAGTTCGCCAAGGGGCGCTTCGCCCTGATGGGGACCGTCATTGTGCTCATCACCCTGTTGGTCGGCCTGCTGTCCGGGCTGACCGCCGGGCTGGGCCAGCAGAACATCTCCGCCATCACAGGCCTGTCCGCCGACAAGATCGCCTTCCAGGCGCCCAGCGGTGGGCAGGACGTGTCGTACTCCAACTCCATCGTCACCGAGAAGCAGTGGCAGCAGTGGTCCAAGACCCCCGGAGTCACCAGTGCCGAACCGCTGGGGATCACCACCACCAAGGCCACCGCCGGGGACCGGAGCACCGGAGTCTCCGCCTTCGGCGTCCAGCCGGGCTCCCGCCTCGCCCCGGACAGCAGCAAGCTGGATGAGCGGTCGGTCGTTCTGTCCACCACGGCCGCCGACGACCTCGGGATCAAGCCGGGCGACACCTTCACCCTGGCCGGTCAGCGGCTGACCGTGGCCGCCGTCCAGGGCGACGCCTCCTTCAGCCACACCCCGGTCGTCTGGACCAGCCTCGACGTCTGGCAGAAGGCCGCACCCCCCACCACCGGCGGCGGCGGACCGACCGCGACGGTGATCGCCCTGGACACCACCTCCGGCGCCGACACGGCGGCAGCCGACCGGGCCGCGGGCACCAAGACGGTCTCCAAGGACGATTCGCTGTCCGCGATCGGCTCCTACACCTCCGAGAACGGCTCCCTGCAGCTGATGCGCGGCTTCCTGTTCGCCATCTCGGCGCTGGTGATCGGCGCCTTCTTCACCGTGTGGACCATCCAGCGCAGCGGCGACGTCGCCGTCCTCAAGGCCCTCGGCGCCTCGACGGCCAATCTTCTCAAGGACGCGCTCGGCCAGGCCGTCGTCCTGCTCGCCGGCGGAACCCTGATCGGCACCGGTATCGCCGCCGCCCTCGGCGCCCTCGTCGCCGGCAGCGCGGTGCCGTTCCTCCTCACCCCCGCCACCGTCCTGCTCCCCGCCGCCGTGATGATCCTCCTCGGCGCCCTCGGGGCCGGCCTGTCCATCCGCCGCATCACCTCCGTCGACCCGCTGACCGCCCTGGGGAGCGCCCGATGAGCCTCAACCTGACCGACATCACCCTCACCTACCCCGACGGCGACACCCGCCTGACCGCCCTCGACCGCGTGACGCTCGACGTCCCCAAGGGCAGCCTCACCGCCGTGGTCGGCCCCTCCGGATCCGGCAAGTCCAGCCTCCTGGCCGTCGCCGCCACCCTCATCACCCCCGACACCGGCACCGTCACCATCGACGGCACCCCCACCACCGGCATGAGTCGCGGCGAACTCACCGACCTGCGCCGCCACAAGGTCGGCATCGTCTTCCAGCAGCCCAACCTGCTGCCCTCCCTCACCGCCGCCGAACAACTCCAGGTCATGGCCCAGCTCGACGGCCGCTCACCTGCCAAGGCTCGCACCCGCGCCCTCGAACTCCTCGACGCGGTCGGCCTGGCCGACCAGGCCCGCCGCCGCCCCCACCAGCTCTCCGGCGGCCAGCGCCAACGCGTCAACATCGCCCGCGCCCTGATGAACGACCCCACCGTCCTCCTGGTCGACGAACCCACCAGCGCCCTCGACCACGAACGCGGCGCCGCCGTCCTCGACCTGATCACCCGCCTCACCCACCAGCAGGCCACCGCGACCGTCCTGGTCACCCACGACCGCACCCACCTCACCGCCGTCGACCAGATCGCCGAAGTCCACGACGGACGCCTCCGCCACCCCGCCCAGCGCTGAACCACGGCGAGTGGCCCCGGCAGGCCGTCCCGCCGGGGCCACCCGCCGCACACTCGGCCCACCCATCCGATACGGGCCGGTACACCCTCACCCGCATCGGCCATCGGACCGTGCGGCCCAACCACGGGAAGGAGCTCATCCACCGATGCAGAAGCTCTACTACTCCGCCGTCCTCTATACCGTCCTCGGTCTGGCTGCCGGTCTCTACTACCGGGAGGTGACCAAGGCCCACGACTTCACCGGCACAACCCAGTTGGCCGTTCTCCACACCCACCTGCTCACCCTCGGAACGCTGGTCTTCCTGATCACCCTTGCTCTGCAGAAGACCCTGCACCTGACCCGCGGCCGGTTCTTCCCAGCCTTCTTCTGGACCTACCACGCCGGGCTCCTCCTCACCACGGCCCTCATGGCTGTCCACGGCACCCTGACTGTGCTCGGCAAGGACACCGGCGCCGCGATCTCCGGCATAGCAGGCTTGGGCCATATCCTCCTCACTCTCGCATTGGTCTTCTTCTTCCTCTGCCTGCACCACCGCCTGCGCCCCGACTTCGCGGGCACGACGCAGACCGACACCAGCGAGCTGACCGGAGCGGACAGGACTCACGGCTGAGCAACTGCACGACGAACCACCCGAGCCAGACGTATATCCGATCCCAGGCCGGGCCTCCCGTTCCAGCTTCGCCGCCTGCCGAGTCGCTCCAGCCAGGGACGACCCGACACAGGCAGGGCAGCGACCGAGCTGTGCGGCTCGGTCGCCGCCTTTCAGGAAGGTCACGCCGGCGCCGGTCATGCGCGCATGACCGCAGGTGAAGTCGTCGGTGTGCACCGGGGTGCCGCGGAGTCAGGCTCCGCGGCGGACCGGACCGATGAGGGTGCCACTGGCCACCCGAGCCCTTCCCTCGGCGACGGACGTGCCGGGGATCTCTCCGTCCGGGGCCCGGAGCGTGAACGACGCCTCGTCCGCGGCGGTGCCGCGGGCGCTGCTGGGGACCTGGATGTCGAAGTGCACCGGATGGTCAGGACCGAACGTCACCATGGTCGACTGGTCGCCGTAGCGGCCCGCGGTGATCCCGATCTCCGAACCCCGGTACGAGAAACGCACGTCGGTGGGGGAACCGGCCAGTCGGCACGGCTCGTATCCGCGTGGCGCGGTCAGCGTCACGCGGTAGTGGCTGTGCCCCGCGCTCGCCGGCGCCTCGGTGATCTTCGCGATGTGGTTGGCCGGTCGGCAGGCCGAAGGGGCGCCGCCGCCGGTCGCGGGTGAAGCCTGCGCGGCTCCGCCCCCGTCCCCGCCTCCGACACCAGCAGCGCCGGTCAGCACGGTGGTGGCGATGGTGGCTGCAAGGGCGACGGCGAACTTCCGGTTCCTACGCATCCTGAACACTCCCTGCTCCGCTCGATGGGCTGCGGGCATGCTCCGCCGGAGCCGTGGCCGACACGGTTCCTTTCCCTCGGCTCTCTCGGGACATGTCTCGGGGCCGGTACCGTCGCGCGGCCGGGTGAGAAAACCCATACGCCAGGGTGAGGACGGCGTCTGTCGGGCTGACGCCCCGGGGACCGGGAAGGCGCCGGTTCTGCGCCCTCGTAGAACGCGGCTTTCGGCGCCGGACGACGGGACGGGTACCCACGTCGCGCTGGTAGTCCACCGATACCGTCCGGTTCAGGTCCTCGTCGGACCGCGATTATCTACCTGGCAGGATTCCACGTCGCAGGCATCTCCTCTGGTCCGCCCGCTGAACCCAAAAACGGCTGGCTTACTTGCGCCCGAGCGCGGCCCGCACGGCCTCGGCGTCCGTGCCCTCGGTGTCGACGAGATTGACCGCCTGATCGACGAGCCACGTACCCTGTTTCCCAGGAACGAGCCGCAGCGCGGTGTGAGTGGTCATGCCGAGTTCCCCTGTACCGGTCTCCAAGGTCACCCGCAATCCGATTCCCGCGGGGTGCGGACTGAAGGCCGAGACCTCGACCGCCTCACCGGTGCTCACCCGCGTGTCCGAGTTGTTGCCGAGCCGGGGTGCCCCAGTGATTTCGACGCACTCGGCGATAGTGTCCGTCCCCCAACTCTGCCGCAGGCGTTCGGTCCGGGCTTCGCAGGCGGCCTCCCAGTCCTGATCCACCGAGGCCTGCTGGTAGGCCCGCGCGGCCTCGATCGCAGCCGCCGCGCGCTCCTTGCTCCCACCGCCGCCGCCGGTATCGCCGCAACCGGCCAGCGGCAGGGCCATCGCCATCACGAGCACCCCAGCAGCGCGTCCACCCCGAGCAGCCACGCCCTGTCCCCTTCATCTCTCATCGGCCCTGTCCAGCACCGTTTGGAGGATTACAGCACAGGGCCGGAGTCTGGTGATCCAAACGAAGCGGGGGCAGCCGGGGCCGTGGGCCTTCAGGTTCCGTTCACGCGCGGGAGCCCGCGGCGGGGGCGGGTGAGGCCCACCGCCGGGGCTTGTCTGGGGCGGTCTGCTACTGGCTGCTATTAGCTGACCCAGTCCCAGGCATTCGCGTTGATGAAGCGGCTGAAGCCCCGCCAGGAGTTGGGGCCCATCTCACCGTCGATGGGACCGGTGTAGCCGTAGTTGGCGGCCAGCCGCTGGACCGCCGACCAGGTCATGGGACCGGGGCTGCCGTCGATGGGTCCGGTGTAGCCCCAGTCGCCGCGCATGTTCCGCTGGAGCGCGGCGTAGGTGTTGGGTCCGGGGATCCCGTCGATCGGGCCGGTGTAACCCGACCGGATCCGCAGCCAGTTCTGGGCGCGCTTCCACATGATGGGGCCGGGGATGCCGTCCTGCTCGGTCGTGGTCTTCGGCAGCGCGGTGCCGCCGCCACCGCCCAGGTAGTCCAGCGGGTTGACGCGGGTGCCGCCCGGAGTGATCAGGTGCCAGTGCACGTGCGGACCGGTGGAGCTCCCGGAGCCCGGGGCCCCGGCGGCGCCGCCCGAGAACCCGACGGTGCCCCCCTTGCCGACCCAGGTGCCGTCAGAAACGTGGAACTCCGACAGGTGCATGTACTGGGTCCGGTACCCGTCGCTGTGGGTGATGGTCACGGTGTGGCCACCGGTGCCGTTGTACGGGATGTTGGTCACCGTCCCGGCACCCGCGGCCGGAAGTCTGGTGCCGACGCCCATCGCGTAGTCGATTCCGCCCAGGGAACCGCGGTTGACATGGTCCCACCAGCCGTCGGTCATCGTGTAGCCGCTGAACGGGTTGTAGAGGTCTGCGGCCTTGGCGGAGCCCGCCGAGAACAGCACGCCGCCGGCAGCCAGACCGAGACTGGCGGCGGAGCCGCGCAGCAGCGTGCGCCGACTCATTCCGGTTTGCGACCAGCCCTTTCGACCGCCATCGGATCCATGGCTTATGTGCACATCAACTCCCTTGTTTTCATTTCGGATTGACCTGTCATGGCGGAGCGGAGTCAGGCTAACCTTCACGCATAGATTTTGACAGGAGCATGGCATTCCACTGTCGTGATCCCCGCCCCACCGGAGGAGACATGCGCAGGAGAACCCTGGTCCGCGGCGCCCTGGCGACAGCCCTGGCCCCGGCCGGAATCATCGCGGCCACCAGTGCCGCAGCCACCCCCCGCCCGGCCTCCGCCGAGGAGGCCGGGCTGCGGGGCGTGGACGTCTCGAACTACCAGGTCGGCTTCGACTACGCCCGCGCCGCCGCCGAGGGCCTGGACTTCGTCGTCGCCAAGGCCGGGGGGTGCCAGCTCTCCGAGGGCCCCTACACCTCGAACTCCTACGCCGACCACATCGACGGGGCCCGCGCCGCGGGCCTGCGGGTCGGTCACTACTGGCTGACGGGAGACTTCCTCTCTCCCCGCGAGGCGGCCGACTTCTTCGCGGACAACCTCCACGACTACCGCAGCGGCGACGCGCTCGCCCTCGACGTCGAGGTGCTCGACGACTCCACCCGTCTGTGGAACGACGCGGATGTGTCCACCTGGTTCAACCGGGTCCGGGAACGGGTCGGTGCGTACGTGCCCTGGTTTTACATCAGCACGAGTGCGCTGCGGTCCGCCGACTGGAGCCAGACCATCGCCTCCGGCGCCCGTCTCTGGGCGGCCTCCTGGGGAGCCAACGACGGCAACTACCCTGGCCCGCCCGACCTCGGCGGCCACTATCCCGACTGGGCCGCCCACCAGTACTCCTCCGTGGGCTCGGTCGCCGGCACGTCCCCCGTCGACCTCGACCTCGCGCGCCCCTGGGCGTTCGACGTGAACGGGCCGACCGACCCGCCGCCGCCGAGCGGACTGCCCAAGACGTCCACAGAGCAGGACGGCATCCCTGGCCCCATCATGTGGAAGCGGGCCCAGAACTGGCTGCGGATCGAGTCCGGTTACACCGGCCTGATCGATGGCATCCCCGGCCCACTGACCTACAGCGCGCTCCAGCGGAACATGCGCGGCTGGGGCTACAACGGGCCCATCGACGGCAGCCCCGGCCCCATGACCTGGTCGGCGGTCCAGCGGCTGGCCGCCAACTACGGCTACACCGGTCCCATCGACGGTGAGATGGGCCCCAATTCCTGGCGGGGCTTCAGCCGGTTCCTCAACCAGGACCGCTGGGACCAGCTGATCATTTCAGCATGAGTTTGGCTCAGGGGTTTGGCAGTTGGGCTGGTGGGCGGCGGAGTTCTGCGGGTGTCGGAGGAACTTGTTCCTGATGATCTGTGGGAACGCGTCGCCCCGCTCCCGCGCGTCGTCCGGGGCGGTATCCAGGATGCGGAATGCTGCCGACAGTTCGGCCTCGAAGTGCTCGATTTCCTTCCTTTCGGGGTGGGTCAGGTAGGGCTGGATCTCGGCGGTGCCTTCCTGTACGACGATCTCGGCGGCGACCACCCAGGAGTGGGAGAGGTCTTCGGGTTCTTCGGGCGGCTCCGGGGCAGAGGCCGACTCGGCGGGGGTGAAAAGTGAGAATGCGAGTTGGCCGAGTACAGGCGTCGGCACGTGCGGTTCTCCAGGGGCTTGGACGCCTGAATGGACGGAGTGGCCCTTCTGTCGCACCTCTCGTTGTTCTGCTGTCGCGCTGCGCTGCAGGAACTCCCGGGCGCCTCGCAGTGTGGTGCGCAGCTGCCGCTGCGTCGCCTGGCTGTTGAGGCGTACGTCGAGGGCTCCGGGCACGGAGCTGTCTGCCCGCAGACCTGCGGGCAGACGGGAGACGTCGAGACCATCTCGCCTGGCGATGAGGACGCCGAGGTCGTGGCGGCTCAGGGCGTCGTTCCCGGTGACGTGCCCTGCTGAGTGGACGGCAGGCAAACACATCGGGCCCTGGGACCGCTGGCTCAGAACGAGTCGCCATGCCAGTGGGTTGCTCCCGTGGCCTGCAGTGTGGCGCGTATCGCCTCCGGCGGGGCAAGGAGCGGGCGGGCCATACCCACCGTCTGCGTCCGCTCCCGGGCCTGATCCTGGGCGAGAAGCCGGGGCAGCGCAGCGCGGACGGCTGGGTCCTCGGGGAGGTGGGCCCGGCCGACCACGGCGCCCGCCGCACGGGCCCGGCGGGCCACCGCAGCGAGCAACTCACCGAGGGCCGCCGGTGCGGCTTCCGTCACCGCGCACTCGCGGACCTCGACGGCCTCGCCGATGTGCCGGGTCACGGTGTAGCCGACCGCCGTCCCCCTGTTGTCCTCGGCGATGAGCCATTCGGCGCCGGGGCCGTACCAGGCGGGCACGCGGTGGATCCAGTCGTTGGCCGTCCGCACCGCGGTGAGTGGGCGTGCGGCGTTGAATCCGGCGTGCAGTTCTGCCAGCCGCGGGGCGTCGTCCGGGGTGGCCGCACGGATGCGGAAGCGGGGCTCGGGTGGGCCGACAGGGGTGAGCGGGCCCTCGGTCCAGGAGGTGCGGAAGCCGGTCCAGCCCGAGCGCTCGTAGACCCCGGGAGTGGCCGTGAACAGCAGGGACCATGCGCAGGACTCGGCGGTCATCGCCTCGGCGGCCATGGTGAGCAGCCGGCGAACCAGGCCGCGGCCCCGTGCCTCGGGGCGGGTGGCGACATTGCCGATACCGCCCACCCGTTCGACCCGGCCGCGGGCGTCGCGGAGCTGCCGCGGCACGTAGCAGACGACGGCATCGACCGTGTCACCGCGCGCGGCCACGAAGGTCCGCCGGTGGCGGTCGGGGTCCAGGGCGTGCAGCGCCGGGAGGTGCGGGGCGTCGAAGCAGATCGCCCATAGCGCGTGCACGGCCGCCTCGTCGGCCGGGGCGAGGGTGCGCAAGGAGTGTGTCATGGCGTCAAGTTTCCTTCTGTGCCGGCCCGGTCACCAACGGGTGACGGAGCTGAGTGTCGTACTCCGCGTACGCGGCGGGGCAGATGAAGCGCATCCGGTGCATCTGTTCGGCGAGCACTCCGCCGTCCACGACGATCCGGACCCCGTTGATGTACGCCCCGGCATCCGAGGCGAGCAGCAGCGCGCCCACGTTCTTGTCGGGCACCGAGTAGCGGCCAAGCGGAACACGCTCCCGGTAGGCCGTCTCGAACGCATCGCGGTCGAAGGGGAACGGGCCGTCGATCGGGGTCCGGACCGTGCCGAGTGCGAGGGCGTCGGCGGTGATGCCGTGCGGTGCGAGTTCGACGGCGAGGGCTGAGCGCCGTATCGACGACACCGGGCCACGGCGTACGGTCGCCGTGGCCCGGTGTCCGCGCGTGGGTGTCACCCACGCCTGGTCTGCTGAAGGCTCACCGCGTCGACGTATCCGGTCATGAGGTTCCACGCGGACGAGTACAGCGAGACGCGGACCGACGCCGTACCGGGCGGAGCCGTACCACTCGCCTGCGCGTCGATCCAGCGCCGCTGGTCCACGCTGCGGAGCGGTGCGCTCGCCATCCGGCCGACCGGCCGGCCGGCCCTGTCGAGGAAGCTCAGCAGCAGCACCGAATCGTCGGTGCTTCCGTCCTCGATGTATACCTTGGCACGGGCCCGGTAGTACGCCCCCGCGGCAGCCGGCACCGGCTCACTGGTCAGCTCCGCCGACGCCTCGGGGCCGCTGCGGGCCGCATCGACGATCTTCATGCTGCGTCTTCCGGTGTACGCCCGCTCCTGGGAGAGGGTGAACAGGCTGCCACCGCCCTGCCACCCTGGGACGGCGCCGTCGTCCAGCGGCGCCACCTCGAAGCCGGCGTTGCCGACGGCCACGGCGCCGGGCAGGCCGCGGCGCACCGGGATCATCCGCAGCCGGGACTCCGCCGTCTTGCCGAGGAAGTAGATGTTCTCGTGGCCGTCGGCGTCCCGGGCCAGGGTCATGAAGGCGACCTCCTCGTCGTAGTCGCCGAGTGTCACGTGGTCCATGGTCTTGGGGTCCACAACGGTGAGCTTGCCGGCCAGGGTGGTGTACAGCAGGCCGTCGGCGCCCCAGCGGAGGTAGACCGGCCGCCACATGCCGTAGTTCTTCACCTCGGGGTAGACGTTCTTGTACTTGACGACCTGGAGGGTGCCCGGGTCCATCGCGAACAGGAATCCGTCGGCCGTGCCCCACAGCAGGCCGTCGCGGCCGAAGCCGAGACCGCTGATCATCTTCGGGCTGTCGAGGCCGGGGAGGTCGAGAGTGAACTCCTTGACCTTGCGTTCGCCGGCGACGTCCCAGACGAACATCTTGGCCTCGGACTCGGTGGCGTCGGTCCCCAGACCGCCGTGGACGGTGGTGGAGCCGTAGATCCGGCCGCCGCGCTGGGCGAGCCCGGCGATGCTCTGGTTGTGGACGATGTCGGCGTAGGTCTTCTTCTCCCCGTCGTCGGGGTCGTAGATGGTGAGCGCGCCGCCGAGCTTTCCGTAGTCGGGGATGGAGCCGATGAGCAGCTTGCCGTCGTGGGCCTTCATCACATACGGCCGGTCCTGTTCGGAGCCGAGACGGAACTGCTCGGAGACGGCCGGGGTCGCCGCGTCCAGCTTCGCCGAGGAGATGATGCCTCCGGGGTAGATGCCGAGGTACATCGTGTCGCCCAGGCCCGCCATGCCCTCGGCCTGGCCCATCGGGAAGGTGGTGGTGCGGCCGGTGCGCGGGTCGAACCGGGACCCGGTGCCGCCGGGGTAGCCGCTCATGAACAGCGTGCCGTCCGGCGCCGCCTCCAGGTTGTGCAGCGGGTTCGGCGCGCCCTGCACCACCGAGGGCAGCGCCTTGCTCCGCCCTGACGCGATGTCGAAAGCGGTGATCCTGCCGCCCGACTGCAGGGTGACGAGCGAGGTCCCGGGGAGTTCCGGATCATTGAGCGGTACCCAGGCGGCACCGCGCAGCGAGGTACCGAAGGCGATTCTGGTCGAGCGGGACTCCAGCGTCGCCGTGTCGATCTCGTACAGCTCGCGGTTGTTGGTGACGTACACCTTCCCGTCCCGCGACTGAAGCTGGTTGAAGGAGAAGACCCCCGCGTCGGAAGGCGTGTTCTTGCCGACGGACTTGTCGCTCCACTTGCCGGCGTCGAGGTCGTAGAAGAGCAGCTTCATCTGCGGGTCGGCGAACTTGACGAACAGCCAGCCGTCGACGACCGCCATGTCGTAGGCGAAGGACACCTCCTGGGGCTCCACTCCGAGGAGCGCCGGGACCTGGTCGGAGATCTTCGTCTTCGTACCGGTGGCGGTGTCGAGCCGGATGACGTCACCGACGGAGCCCACGCCCGCGTAGACGGATCCGTCGTGGTAGGCGATGGAGCGCACGTACTGCTGGCCGGGCACCAGCTGCCCGTAGTCGTGGAAGTCCTTGCTCTGCGGGTCGTATCTGAACACCTTGCCGTTGGGGAAGGTGCCGATCCAGACGTTGCCCTCCGGGTCCGTGGTCATCGACCACAGCGACTTCTCGCCCGGAACGGTGCCGAGCTTGCGCACTTCCTTGTCGGCCGGGCTGTAGCTCCACAGCTCTCCCGTCTGGCCGCCGGTGATGGCGGCGATGTAGACGGTGCCGTCGGGGCCGATCGCATGCCGCCAGGACTGCTGCACGCCAGACAGCGTGAACGAGCGCAGCAGCCGGTTGTCCCGGATGTCGATGACGTTGAAGATCGCGTTCTCGGCGGAGACCGTCGTGTACATCGTGGGCCGGCCCTCCTCCGTGCCCACCACGGCGTCGTTGACGGAGACCGTTTCCTGCTGGACACCGAGGTCGGCCTCGGGGCCGAACCACGTCCGGTCCAGTGCCGATCTACTGGGGCCGCCACCTCCCCGGGCCGCGGCCAAGGGTGCGGGACCCGCGACCAGAACGGTCAGGGCGAGCAGCAGGATGAGGAGTGGTCTAGGGCGTTTTCGGGGCACCGTGGTCCCTCCAGATTATGAGAGTCTTCCCAATAAGTGGGCGTTTTTTCGCGGACTTAAGCGGCCTCAGCGCCCATCTGGCGCTTGACCATCGCAATATTTTCGTGGACTCTCTGATTAATCACTACGGCTGAAACGACGTCAAGAGGAGTACATGGACGCATCCCGACCCGCCGGCGGCGACTTGGCGCAGCTGCGTCGGCTCAACGCGTTCGGCGCGCTGCGGGCGCTGAGAAGTGCCGGCGCGCCGGTGACGCTGACCGAGCTGGCCACGCTCACCGGTCTCTCCCGCGCCTCGGCGGAGGACCTCGCCACCGAGCTGACCGACCAGGGGTGGGCGGCCGAAGTCCCGCCCGCGCCCGGCACGGTGGGGCGGCCGGCCCGCCGTTACCGGTTCCGGGCCGAGTCCGGTTATGTCTTCGGGCTGGACATCGGCGCCCACAGCGTCCTCGCCGTGCTCGCCGACCTCTGCGGCACGGTCGTCACCACGGCCCGCCGAACGGTGCCGCCGGACATCCGGCGCGCCGACCGGCTTGCCGTCATCGGCGACGTGATGACCGAGTGCCTGGGCGACGCGGGAATCGACGCCCACCGGATCTGGACGATCAGCGCCGGCACCACCGGCGTCGTCGGCCCGGAGGGAGACGTCGTACTCGCGGGAGCGGCCGCCGACTGGACCGGTGTACGGCTCGCCGAGCACCTGGACGAACGCTGCGCCGGGGCGGTCCTGGTGGACAACGACACCCGGCTGGCCGCACTCGCCGAGCAACGCCTCGGTGCGGCACGGGACATCGAGGACGCCGTCTACATCCACGCCGGTCTCGGCCTCAGCGCGGCGCTGATCATCGGCGGCCGGGTGCACCGGGGGTACGGCGGCGCGGCGGGCGAGATCGGCAGCTTCCCCGTCACCCCCTGGGCGACCGCCGCCACCCGCCTGGCGTGTTGTCCCGCCGTCCCGTCCGACGTGCCCCCGCGGAACGCCGCCGCCCATGTGCTGGCCGCCGCCCGCCGGGGCGACACCGTCGCCGTGCGCGCCGTCGACCGCTACGCCAGCGACGTGGCCCTCGGCCTCGCGGCCATGGTGCTGACCGTCGACCCGCAACGGGTCGTGCTGGGTGGGGGACTGGCCCAGTCCGCCGACGTCCTGCTCCCGCGCCTCCGTAACCGTCTGGAGCCGCTGTGCATCCGGGTCCCCGATCTCCAGCCGTCCTCGCTCGGCGACGACCGGGTCGCGCTCGGTGCGATCTGGCGAGCCGTCGAGCACGTCGAGACGACGTATCTCGCGCACAACCGGCGGCCCACGGCAGCGCGTCCGTGAACGCCCGTCCCGGACCTCCCGTCATCGACCGGGCAGCCCGTGTTCCGGATCGCAGAGACCACTGCGCGGTCCGCCTTCCGGCTTTCAGGCGGCCCCGGTACGCGCCGTATGCATCGGCAGCCGGCCCCTGTCAGCTCTCCGCACCCGGTAACCGTTGACGGCTACGCGTCCAGGCATCGCCGCGGGAGACGCCTCGCGGCCCCACCGCACGCCTTGTCCGTCGCGTGCCTCTCCTTCACCTCCAGGGAGCTCTTGGGAATGTCCATGCACCTTCCGATATCCGATCGGCCCGTCCGCGTGGCTCTCGTCGGCGCCGGTAACCGCGGCCTCACCTATGCCGCGTGGATCAAAGCCCACCCCGAACGCGCCCGCCTCGTGGCCGTGGCCGATCCCCGGCCGGCGGCCCGCGCCGCGGCCGGGGCGGAGCTCGAGTTCGACGACTGGCGGCCGCTCGTCGAGGGAGACGCCATCGCCGACGCCGTCATCGTCGCCACCCAGGACCGCAATCACGTCGAGCCCGTCCTGGCGCTGGCGCGGGCCGGGTACGCGATCCTCGCCGAGAAGCCACTGGCGCCCAGCGAGGCCGAGACCCGCACCCTCATCGAGGGCGTGGAGAAGACGGGCGTACTCTTCGCCGTCTGCCACGTCCTGCGCTACACCCCCTACACCGACCTGGTGAAGGAGGTCGTCGGCTCGGGCGTGCTGGGCGAACTCGTCAGCGTCGAGCACCTGGAGCCCGTCGGCTGGTGGCACTACGCGCACTCCTACGTCCGCGGGCCCTGGCGCAGTGAGCGGGCGTCCTCGCCGATGCTGCTCGCCAAGTCCTGCCACGACCTGGACTGGATCTCCTACGTCACCGGGGAGCGCATCGAGCAGGTCGCCAGCTTCGGTGGGCTCAAGCACTTCCGGCCCGAGAACGCCCCGGCCGGTGCCGCGGAGCGCTGCCTGGACTGCGTCGTCGAGGACGGCTGCCCCTACTCCGCACTCAAGCTGTACGTGCCGACGCTGCGCGAGCAGGGCTCCGTCTGGCCGGTCACCCACGTCACGGACTCCACGGACGAGACCGAGCTGCTGACCGCGCTGCGCGAAGGCCCGTACGGCCTGTGCGCCTACCGCGGCGACAACGACGTGGTCGACCACCAGGTCCTCGCCATGCAGCTGTCCGGCGGCATGACCGCGACGTTCACCATGGTCGCCTTCACCGAACAGACCGACCGCCAGACCCGGATCTTCGGCTCGCACGGCTGGCTGCGCGGCGACGGCAAGCGCGTCACCGTCCACGACTTCCGCACCGACGAGGTCACCGTCCACGAGGTCGACGCGAGCGGTTCCAACGCCGCCGAGGGACACGGCGGCGGAGACACGGCATTGGTCGATGCCTTCGTCCACGCCGTCGCCACCGGGGACCCGGCCGCGGTCCGCTCCGGCACCAAGGCCACGCTCGGCAGCCATCTGGCGGCCTTCGCCGCCGAACGCGCCCGCCTCACCGGCTCCGTGCAGAGCGTGCCGGTGCGCTGATCCACGTCCCCGAACAACGCCGTTCCCCGCTCATCCCCAGGAGGTTTCCGCTCATGTTCCGTATCGCCCGTCGCCGGCCGAGACCCCGTGCCGTCACCGTGCCGCTGCTCTCAGCCGCCCTCGCCACCACCGTCCTGGCCGGCTGCGGATCCGGTGACGACAACACCGTCACCATGTGGACCTATCCGGTCATCTTTGACGAGGCCAAGAACAAGGCGTACTGGGACGGCTTGATCAAGGCGTTCG
>NZ_JBIUBU010000046.1:0-27708 GCF_044548345.1 Streptomyces sp. NPDC052042
GACAGCGCCAGCCCCACATCGTCACCGGCTACTTCAAAGCCCCGCACGTCCGATACATCCTCGACGAGTGAACCCAATGAGTTTCTGATCAATAGGACCCCCGGCTCACACCCATCGGCGGCTCCCTCGCAGCCCTGCGGGGGAGCCGCTGCGGAAAGAAGCCCCGGTGCCTTCCCTCCGCAGGGAAAGGAGGACACTGACCATGCAACCGGATTGCTGCACACGGTGGTCCATCGGCCCACTAACGGAAGAGCGTGACATGACCGTCACCTGGCGCAGCGCTGTCTCCTACGCGCTGACCGTGACCATCGGATCCTGGATGACCGGAGCTGTGGTCGATCTCGCCTGGTCAGCGGCTGCGGACAGCCTCGGACTCTGGGTGTCGCTATGGCCGGCGAACCCCCTGTCCTACATGTTCCTGGCCGCGGCCACGCTCGTCCTCACCCTGACACGCCGTTTAACTGCTCCCGTGCCGCAGTGGCGCATCCCGCTGATCGACGGCGGTGCCTACCTGCTGATTCTGCTGCTGTGGGGCGGCCTGTCCGCGTGGCGGGACGGAGCCGCCGTCCCGGTCGACGACGCGTTCGTCACAGCGGGATTCGCTCTGCTCACACTCCAGTTGCCATGCGCATGGCTGCTGAGCTTCTGGCGCGCCCGGCACCTCGTCCATAGCCAGAGCGGCAGCGGCACGGTGGGCGCTCAGACAGCAGGAATATGACAACCGATACTCCACCACGACCGCACCCGTGCTGACCGCGCGGGCCGAGTACCACACCGACTGGCACGTCTACATCGACGACCCCGCCCGTGACCCTCTCGGCTACTGCACCGGCACCGGCCCCGACGAGCCGGTCGACCCCGATGCCGCCACCCGGGTCCTGGAGCAGGGCGGCTGGCGGGTCACCGGCTCCTGGACGGAGGCGCCGCCGACGTGCGATGCCCTGTTCACCGCGTCCGTCGAGAAGGCCGACCCCCCACCGGAGGCGTAGGCGCTCTCGGCGTGCCACCCGCAGGCCCCGGTCCGCCGTGACGTGCGGGTGGCGGAGCAGTAGCGAGAGACGGCACGGGCAACCGGGCAGATTCGCAGCCCTGTTGGCCGGATTATGTCGCTTCGGGGAATGAGTTGATCCGTATCTCCCCTACCAGGGGCCCCAGTTGGGAAGCATACGCAGTGAACTCATCCCACTACTGCATGCGACTATTGGGGGACGGATGGCCCGGCCGAAGGACACGGACTACACCGGCACACTGACGATGCTGCACACCGCCGTGATGAACACGGGAACCGACCTGCGGGACGCAATCGGCAAGGGCATCGAGAAACTGGAGGCGAGCGGGCAGGCCGTTCAGCAGGAGACGACGCGGAACGTGGTCGACGAGCTCAGCCGGATGCGCACGAACCTGCGGGAGGCCCGGGACCGGCTGACGTCTGGCGGCGAGATGCTGAACACGGAAGTACGCCAGGCCGTTACCGATCTGCGGACCGAAATGCGCCAGGTGCGGGACGCGGTCAAGGCCCTCACCCCTCCGCCCGCCCCCTCCGCACCGGTGCCCTTCATCACCGGCAACGGCTCCGCGCCCACCGCCCACGAGATCTCGCAAACGGAGCCCGCCGGGCCGTTCACCACCCCGGCCGGGCCGGACCCGGTTGCCCAGGAGGCCGCGGAGCAGCCCGTCGTGACCGCCACGATCCCAGCGCAGCAGGACAACAACAGCGGCCACCACGACGGCAGGGAAGGGGCGGCTGGTTCAGCGGTATCAGCGGAGGAGATCCGGCGCGCCGTCCGTGAGGTCCTGGCCGAGGAGTTCAAATCGCTGCGGACGATGTGGGAGGAGCAGTCGCTCGCGCCGCTGGCCGGTGTGCGTGACGACGTACGCAAACAGCTGGGCGAAGCGGTCGGCGTGCTGCGCGAGGAACTGGAGGCAGCGCGGAAGGAATCGAGCACCGAACTCGCCGCTCTCCGCGAGGAGGCGGCCAAGTGGCGGGCCGAGGCGGAACAGCGGGCGGCGGTGGAGCCTGCCGTGGTGAAGGTGCCCGAGGAGCACAGTGCGCTGCTGCGGGAGGCGGCCCGGGTGTCGTCGGCGACGGTGCTGTGCTACCGGGACGCGTGGGAGTTCATCACGGCCCATGCCGGACAGCAGCCCCACTTCCGGGTACCGGCGCAGGTACTCGACAAGGGCGAGGAACGGGTCCGTGCGGCCCTGTCCGGACGGTCGCTGATCGCGCTGCTGATCGCCCTGCACTCGGTCCGCGAGACCGCGGCCGAGGGAGACGGCGACCAGGAGCTGGCCACCGCGCTCTACGAACGGATCCAGCAGAGCCTCACCGGTCTGTCCGCGGCGGGCCACCCTGTCACCATCACGCTCGACGACCGCATCACGCCCGACGACGGCACCCCGCCGACGGAACACGGCCTCCTGGCCGAAAGACTGGCCGACGCCGCAGGCGACCCGCAGGCCGCCCCCGGCGATCAGACCAGCGGCGAGAACGAGAACGCAGACGGAGACGAGAAGCAGTAGCCCCGGGTCAGAGCCGGGACCGGGAGCCGCCTGCGCCAGGACGGGGCAGGTCGTCCTGTCCGGGCGGGTGGGCGCCTGCGGAGGGAACCCCGCCGCAGGCGCTCGGATCGCGAAGCGCGTCCCGCCGAGAAGACCCGGCTCGCCGTGCTCGCCGTGAGCGTGCGGGGCAGGCGCCGGGCCCTGCCGAGCTGGGAGAGACGGCCTGACCGCCGTACCCGCCGTCGCTGTCCTGCTGAGCTGGTCAGAGATGGGCCGGGCCACTGCGCTCAGTAGAGGCCGGGCACGCTGCCGGAAGAGTGGCCGGGCGCCATCCACTCGTGGAGCGCGAACCGCCTGTATACGTTCGGTCCGACGACGGTGTCGTACTCCCCGACGGGCGCCTGGTCCAGCGCATTGTTCCAGCGGTGCATCCAGTAGCGATCCGCCACCCAGTACGCGGTCTCGGCAACGGTCGAGCCGTCGATGAGCAAGCTGTGGTCACGGACGCGGCGCAGGGCCTCGGCAACGTCGTCCGTAGTGATCGGCGTCCCCTTGCTGACGGCGACGGCGGCCAGCTCGTCATCGACGGCATCCACCCCGCTCTCCAAGGCGTATTCGAGGGCCTCGGTTGCGGCCTGGTGGCCGTCGGCGAGGTACTCGGTGTACTCCTGGCCGCCGCGCTCCAGCCGGGCAATGAACTCCTCGGTGGTGAACTTGCCGCGGCTGCGGGCAACGGCCGGCCACCATGGCGGAACGGTACTGGGGGGACTTGGCGGCTTCGGTGGCCAGGCGGCGGGCAGCGGTGTACGAGATGCCTTCGGCGTCGGCGAGTTCGCGGACGCTCTTCTTGAACTGCTTGTCGTTGGTCACGGTCTCTCCCGAGTCCCGGTGATGGCGGTAACCCCACGCATCCCCGCCGCGGGCACGGAGCCACGGACATACAGATACATGTGCGTGAGGCGGTGCCCCTTGTCCTCGTCGCCGTTCGCGGCGTGGGCGCGGCACGGCTCGGAGTCGGGCCGACGCAAGGCGGCCGACTCCACTCTAGGACGGCGAGTGTCCGGCATTGAGCCTCCGCCAACCTGAAATCGCAGGTCGAAGGGCTGGTATGACAGCCCTCCGGGGTGCTCACGCTGGTCGAGGGCGACTGTCTGCTGAGTAGATCATCTGGCAGAGCGGTCGGCCCATGGGTCCCTGCCTGCTGTGCCGGACGGCCTACTACGATCCGGTCTGCTCGGGAGCCAGTCGGTATGGGGGCGGCCCGGAGCCGCCCCAACGGCCTGGCTGTTCAGCGCAGTGGTCAAGGATGGAGTCATGACAGGGGAAGTGAGCGAGATTGCTCTGAGTACGCATGATCTTCGTGAGGTCACCGCGTTCGCTGCGGCGTGCGCGGAAGTGGTCCTTGAGGTGTTCGAGGGCGATCAGCCGGACGACTTACGGCCTCGAGATGCTATCGGCGCCGCGTGGGAGTTCGCTCGAGGTGGTGAGCGAGGGAAGGCTCTGCGCGACAGAGCATGGGCGGCACTCAAAGCAGCCAAGAGCGCGGACACCGTGGCTGCGCGCGAGGCGGCTCGGGCAGCGATGTCTGCGGCAGGCGCCGCCTACCTGCACCCGCTGGCCAAGGCCACCCAGGTCAAGCACATTCTCGGAGCTGGCGCTTACGCGGCCAGAGCGGCCGAACTCGTCGCCGACGACGATCGGAGCGTTGGTGCGGAACACCTTGAGCAGACGGTGCGTCGTGCGACACCGGCCGTCGTTGACGTGCTCAAACGCTTCCCGATGGCGCCGAGTGGCGGCGGACGGGTTGGTGAGTTGATCCGCATTCTGGACGCTGACCTTCGTTCACTCGCTTTCGCTGAGTGACTTTGAACGTTCGGACGGTGCGACCCCAGCTCTGTCAGCGGTTGACTTCTAGGTTCGTCAGGACGAGCAGGGCGCGCAGGAGTCGGGTGGCGCGGGCGGGGTCGGTGCGGAGCTTGGTGAGGATCCGCCAGTTCTTGAGGTGGGCGAAGCCGTGCTCGACTGGTGCGCGTCCGATGGCGAGGACTCGGTTGGCGGTCTTCTGGCCTGTGGTGAGCTTGTGGGTGCGGCTGGCGGTGTAGCCGGTGACGATCACTGGGTCGCGGATGTCGTTGTCCAGGCCGCGGAAGCCGAGATCGGCGAGGACGCCGAGGTCGGCGGCGCGTAGGTGATTCAGGATGTGGTCGTGGCGGGCGGCGGTGTTGTCGTGGGTGCGGCCGGGCCGGGCGGCGGATATCCAGATCAGGCGGCCGTTCTCGTCGGTCAGGGCGAGGAAGTGCAGGCCATGGTTGCGGTGTTTGCCGGAGTAGTTCCGCCGGTCGGCCTTGCCGGTGCGGCGCTGGGTGCGGATGAGGGTGCCGTCGATCAGGACCACCTCCCCGCCCTGCTTGGCGACCTTTCTCAGGGCGCGGTCCAGGCGCGGCGCCTGGGCGGCGAGCAGGGCGATCAGCTCGTCGCGCCAGCGGCGGACGGTGGACTCGGACACGTTGTTGCCGCCGGCCATGTCGGCCAGGCGCTGATCGTGGCGCAGCACGGCCAGGACGATCACCGCGATCTTCCCCGGCGGCAGGATCCGCCACCTGGACCGAATCACCTTCAGATGCCGCCGCAGCAGATCGGCGAGGTGGCTGACGGTGCGCGTGGACAGCGGCAGACGGCACTGGTAGATAAGCGGGAAGGTGTCCTCGGTGCGCTCTTTGGTATTCGTCACACAATTCCAACGGCCGCCGGGGGCACCCTGGTTACGCCCGGTGCCGAGCCGCTCCGAGTGGCGGTGTTGCGGGTCACAGGCGGGTGGTGAACCGGCCGTCGGGCAGTTTGCGCAGCCAGCCGCGATCGACGAGTCTGACCAGCTTGCTGCGTAGCGGTTCCAGCTTGGCCTTCACGCTGATGTCCACCCCCACTACCTCGCCGACCTCGCGGGCCATGACCGGTCCGGCGGCTTGCCGCACGGCGGCGATGATGCGCTGGTAGTCCCACGGGAGCCAGGTCTCCACGCCCGGCTCGCGGTGCGGAATGAGCATCACCGCCCGGCCGCCCACCTGCCCGGGCGCCGGCCCGGTGGAGGCGCGTTCTTCGGCGATCTGCCCGGTCATCCGTTCAAGGACGCGTTCGGCGACGGCGAGTTCGTCCCGCTCGGTCCGCACTTCCGCCAGCTGCTTGGCCAGCTGTGCTTCGAGTTCGTCCAGTTCCGCACGGCGCGCGGTGATCCGTTCCAGCAGTTCGGGGATGCAGCATGCACAGACCGTAGAAGGCCGGTGACGAGGATTTTCGGAAAGACCCATGGCCGCTCGCGTTCCCCGCCTGATTCGGTCTTGCACGAGCCACGTGGGGACCGCCCGCCCGGCGCCGTTGAGGTGCCAGGCTGTGCTCGGTGTCAGGGCGGGGTGACTGCCCGCATGACGGTGTGCCAGGCAGTGGCGTCGAAGATGAGGCGGATGGTGTCGATCCGGCCGTCGGTGAGGTGAAAGTGTTCGGCTGTGCGCTGGGTTCCGATGGCCGAGACCGAGGTGTGGACGTCGTAGAGCAGGATGGCTTCGCTCTCGCCGTACAGTTCGCTGATCAGGTCGACGCCGCTCACGATCCCCAGGAACGCGTTCAGCCCGCTGAGGTGGTGGTGCGGGCTGTCGGAAGTCAGCAGGGGGCTTTGGAAGTGGAAGGGCTCAGCAAGGGTTCGAACGGCGGCGGGGATGTCGCCGCGGAACCGGGCCTGGTGGTAGGCGCGGACGGTGGCGCGCGTCGTGGTCGTGGCCCTTGTCATGCGGGGGTGGTTCCTTCGGTAGCAGTGAGGTGGGTGGCGATGCGCTGCTGGTTCTGAACAAGGCGCAGGCAAAGGTGGCGGAGCTGGTGGAGTTCGGTGTCGGTGAATCCGTGGAACAGCGCCGCCATCGCCCTCTGCGTCGGCGCCCGGAAGTCGTCCAGCCACGTCAGGCCGGCGGGGGTGATGCGGGCGACGACGGATCGGCGGTCTGCGGGGTCGGGGTCGCGCCGGACGAGTCCTTGGCATTCGAGCGTGTCGACCAGGCCGGTGGCGTTGCGGGCAGTCATGCCCGCGGAGCGTGCGAGGTCGCCGAGATGCGCACCGGCCGCCCCGAGAGTGCGCAGGCGGATCAGAACGTCGACGGCTCCAGCGCTGAGGCCACGGCCTTCTGAGCCGTGTGCGCGAAGCCGCTCGACGGACCTGTGCGCGGCGCGCGCGGCGGCCGCCGCCTCCAGGCGGAGGATGTCGCCTCCCGCCGCGAACTCGGCCATCGACGAGCGGACTTGGGGATCATGGAGCAGCCCGTCCACGTCGCAGGCGAGCTCAGCCGAATTAGTTACGTGCTTCATAATGAAGTACTACCGAACATCGTCCGGTCCAGTCAAGGCGTGGAGGTATCCGGGGCGGCGCCCGCCCGCAGGCGGCCGACACGCTCCCTGGCCGGGAACCAAGGTGAGCAGGCCCGGAGAGCGACAGCGCACGGGGTGAGGATCTTCAAAGAGCGCCATCACCGTCCGGCCACAGCACTCAGGAACCGGCAAACGGACCGCTGACGGACGATCTACTCCGCAGACATCCACCCACGACCAGTGCGAGCGCCCCGAGAACCGGTCACACCAGCCCTTTGACCTGCTGCTTCAAGTTGGCGGAGGCCCATCGTGGGCAACTCGTCGCGCCGCGCACGCACTGGCGCGCCTCCGCGCGCCGTCGAGTCACGCCGTAGGCGTCCTGGGCACGGTTGAGTCGAATGCACACCGCGATGGCTTCCCGCAGGGTCTTCTTCACGCCCCGTCAACCTGGTGCCGGGCGGGAGGTCACGAAGTGCTGCGCTGTCCGGGGAAGGTGTCCTCGGTCACGGATAAATCGGGTGGGCAAGGGGAGGTCAAGGGGCGAAACGGACACCCCTGGTCGCAGCGAACAGACCGCGGTCAACGGGTGGCTTCTCACGGTGGCTCCGGCCCGTGCGCAGATCCGCGTGCGGGCCGGACGACCGCCGACCCGGCCATGAGGCCGGAGAATCCGAGGACACCGTGCCCGCCGACCCCACGTCCGACCGCGCCCACGAGCACCGCGCCGCCCCCGGCCGCCGGCCCTGCGACGGCGTGGACCAGGCCCCGCAGGCGATTCGGACCGAACGTGGAGTGCCGTACCGCCCACTCCCTGGCCTTCAGAGTCGTCGGTCACCACTACCGTGATTGTCTGGACGCTTCGGCGCGGATTCCCGCCAAGCACACCGCCCGCCTGCTCGGCATCACCCACGACCTTGACATCAACTCCCGTCAGATCAAGGTCGCTTACGCCGCACGACTGGTGATGGGCGTGATCCGCAAATTCTGCTACACCACCGACCGACAGGTCATGGCCCGCCACAACCGTGCCTTGGCCGTGACACGGGCCTCCGTCGAACGCGGCGTCGGCCGCCTGAAGTCCTGGCGGATCTTCCGCAGATCCCGCTGCAGCCCCAACCGCATGACGTCAATCGCTAAGGCCGTCCTCTTCCTCCCGAGTACGCGGCCCGCCTTTTCGACGCCCGCGACCAAGGCGCCGACGACCAGCAGATGCGCGGAATCATCGCCGAAGGGCTGCAGGAGGTCTACTTCAAGGACGGCGGCCGCCGCGCCCAGGATCTTGAGGTCGGCTTCAACAACATCGACTATTTCGATGTCTCCTTCTGATTTCTTCCTTCCGATACTTCTGAGGAAGACGTCGAAATAGTGCCGAAGCATGCTGGTTGTCACCAAGGCAGCTTGTTGTCACTGGGGCCGCGGTACCGGGCCCACCCAGCCGGTCGCTGGTGTCCTCTCACACTGAGGTTGTCGGATTCTCACCGCTTCTCGTTTGCGCAGTCGGATTCTCATTGCGTCGCGCGCTGAGCGATGGCGTTTGCTCCGTACGTGGGGTTTGATCTCATTTCCCTGGTCCGTTCTCGCTGTACCTGTCGACAGGACAAAAATCGCTGGAGACCCGGTGGGCTCCATGCTGGGATGGCGCGATGCAGCCGAATGGTTCGACGGTCGTGGACCGGGGGCAGTACCAGGATGCGATGACGCCCTGGGAGCAAAAAGCCTGGCGAGATGTGGCCCTCGGATGGGCGGAGCGTAAACTCACTGCTTGCGGCCTGCGCGAAACAGGACAACGGAGAGTCCGGCTACGACCGTGGTCAGTCCTGGTGCGCATGAGCGTCGTAGGTCACAGCGCCGTCTGGTTCAAGGCCAATCCGCCCGCCAGCGCTTTCGAGGCAGTGCTCACCTCCGCGCTGACTCACTGGGTGCCGGAGCACGTACTGGAACCACTCGCCGTCGACGTCGACCATGGCTGGTCGCTGCTCCCCGACGGTGGTGATCTTTTCAGGGATGTGCTCGACCGTGGCCCCGCCGGTCCGCGTGCCTGGGAAGAGCCGCTGCGCCAGTACGCGAGAATGCAGCACGCACTTATCCTGCACGCCGAGGAGATCGAACTACTCGGCGTCCCCAGCGCACGAACGACTGTGCTTCCCAACGTTTTCGACCAGGTCATCGCTGAGAACACCGCGCTGCAGCCAGATGATCTCATGAGGCTACATAAACTTCGACCACGCCTGGTGGACTGGTGCATGGAGCTTGCCAGCGTGGGCATCGCGGACTCGCTCGACCACTCCGACCTGCACGATGGTCAGCTCTTCAACCCTGAAGCGGGTCGATTCACATTCTTCGACTGGGGCGACGCTGCCGTCTCCCATCCCTTCTGCAGCTTCCTTGTCCCTGCCCGGAGAGCCCTCGAACAGTATGGCCCCGAGGCGCTGCCTCGGCTGCGGGACGCCTATTTGGAACCTTGGACGGGAAACGGTCGGACGACAGCAGAGCTCCGACGCGCGGTGAGCCTGGCAGGGCGACTCGGCGCTATCGGTCGTGCCTGTTCCTGGGGCCGCCTCTTCCCCGGGGCGTCCGGCACCGCAGACGCCACAGGCGCCGTAGAAAGCGCCAAGTGGCTGCTGGGACTCTGCACTGAGCCACCGTTCTAATCCCGCCCGATGGTCTTCTCGAAGTCACCTGCGGTCGCACTCCGCTACGCCTGGACGCCGAGTGCCTGGGAACCGAGTCCCAGCCGCGCGTTTCCTTTCGTGAAGGCCAACTCGTCTGAGAATGGCACCGGACCCAATTTCCAGACCATCTGGCAGCCCTGCAGGTCAGAACCGCACTACCTGGCAACTGGAATGCGACAGGACAGCTGGGGCTGCGGGGCAGCTCAGGCGGCTGAGGGGCGCCGCAGCCCCACACCGGTGACCCATTGACCCGGCCCGGGACGGGGCCGGGACGGGCCCGGAGCGGTGGAGGGACCGGGGCTCAGCCCTTCGCGGGCTCCGGCGCGGCCGCTCGCGCGGCCGACCGCGAGGTCATCCTCGACATCTTCGAGCTGGTCACCGGTCTGCGCATGAACCACGGCTACGTTCGGCCCGGCGGGCTGGCGCAAGACCTGCCGCCCGAAGCACTGGACCAGATCCGCGAGGGCGTGCAGCTGCTGCGCTCGCGGATGCCCGAGTACGACAAGCTGGCCACCAACAACCCGACCTTCAGGGCCCGCCTGGTGGACGTCGGCTACCTCGACCTCGCGGACTGCATGGCGCTCGGCGCGACCGGGCCGATTCTGCGCGCCACCGGCCTGCCGCACGACCTGCGTAAGTCGGACCCGTACTGCGGCTACGAGCAGTACGACTTCGAGGTCGAGACGGCGGACAGCTGCGACTGCTACGGCCGCTTCCTGATCCGGCTGCGCGAGATGGAGCAGTCGCTGCGGATTGTTGAGCCGTGCCTGGAGCAGCTGGGGGGCGGCGGCGGTGCGGTGATGGTCGCCGACAAGAAGATCGCGTGGCCGGCGCAGCTGGCGCTCGGCGCGGACGGGTTGGGCAACTCGCTCGATCACATCCGCACCATCATGGGCGAGTCCATGGAGGCGCTGATCCACCACTTCAAGCTGGTGACGGACGGCTTCCGCGTTCCGCCGGGGCAGGTATATGTGGCGGTCGAGTCACCCAGGGGCGAGCTCGGCGTGCACGTCGTCTCCGACGGCGGGACCCGGCCGTACCGGGTGCACTTCCGCGACCCGAGCTTCACCAACCTGCAGACGATGGCCGCGATGTGCGAAGGCGGGCAGGTCGCCGACGTCATCGTCGCGGTGGCCAGCATCGACCCGGTGATGGGAGGCGTGGACCGGTGAATGAAATCCCTCGCACAGCGGCCACCCACCACCGAGTCGTCGCCGGCGTTTTGGCAGATGCCGTCGGCGGACAGCCCAGATGACTTCCGGCGAACCTCCTTGCCACGCCGCCAGTCTGCCCGTCAGGGTGTCCTCCACAGGGGCGCCGCCGTTCTAAGAGGGCGGTTCGTAAGGTGATGTCCGTTTCTGGCTGAGGTGGAGCACGGCCGCTGGTGGAGGGTCCGTCAGCTATTGCTTCCTGGCGAAGTTGCCGGTGTCGGCCTCGGTGAGGATCCCGAGTTTGACCAGGCGTTTCAGCTTGGCGCGGGTGCCTTCGACGTTCTTCGGCAGCAGTTCGTGGCCGAGGGCTTCGCAGACGTCCTTGGCCCGGAGCGGCCCGGTCGCGTGGTTGAAGGCGGCGAGGATACGGGCGTAGTCCGGGTGCTGGCCTTGGCCAGCGCCGGGAAGCGGCCTGTGGCCAACATCCTCATCACACGGGCCGGAGGCATGCTGCCAGTCGCGCTTGGACAGGCCCGAGTCCGGTCGGGCAGTTGACGGGTTGAGACGGATGCCTGGAACAATTCGCAGGCGTACGGCAACAGCAAGGACCTATTCTGCCCGCTATGATCAGCTGGAAGAGCGTCGAGGCCGCCGACTGCGCCGTGCCCGCCGACCGCCCCATGGACGACCTCGTCCGCGAGCTGTCCCGTGCGCTGGCGGATCCCGATCCACTGGTCCGGGACGGCGCGCCCTGCACTGTCCTCGCGACCTGGATCGCGCGCGGGACGATCGAGACGTCCCGGCGGCTGGAGCTGGGGGACGAGATGGCCACCCGGTTCACCCACCCCCGGATAGAGGCCCGCACCTTCGCACCCCTCGTGCTCGACATGCTGGTAGCCGCGGGGGACTTCAAGCCTGGCTGGGTTGACGCGTTCGAGCACTGGTACCCGGCGGAGCAAGATCTGCGCGGCCATGATGAGACGCTCGGCTGGCTCCACGCGGTGGCGCACGGCGCGGACCTGCTGGCCAGCTTCGGCCTCCACCCCGAGGTGGCGCCGACGCGGATGCTAGACCTCGCCGCCGCGCGGCTGACGACGCCCACCGACCACGTCTGCGACCAGATGGAGGACGACCGCCTGGCCCGGGCGATCGCCCGGGTCCTCACCCGAACCGACATGAGCGAACGCGACGCCGTCGACTGGCTGGAGCCGATCTCCGACCGCTTCGGGGCCGACCGCATCAGCACCCCAGTGCCCGCTCACATCAGCAACTGCCTGCGCACCCTGCGCCTGCTCTACATCCTCGCCGACCGGGGCGTGCGACCCACCAGCGAACTGCCCGCAGAACCCCTCCACCACCGCGACGCGGTCAAGTCCGCCATCGCCACCGTCCTCGACCGGATCGTCAGACGCTGACCGACGGCACCCGGTCCGGCCGGGCAGGCCGGTGCGCACGCCTTCCAGGATCTATCCTCTGGGCCAGCCGGGCACCGACGTCCCGGGCAGCGGCTGGGACAGCACGGTGGTGCCGCCGGCGTACTGCAGGTGCGCGGCTTCACAGTGACACCAGGGCTACCGGCGCCCTCGTGCGGCTGGTACGCCCGGCGCGCGGCCCCCGTGGTGCTGTTCGTACCCGTAGCCGAAGCGGTGGAGGGTCGAGCAGACCTACGGGATCCTGATTACTGCACCGGCGCCTGGTCCGCGACTGCGAGCACCGCCCCTCCTCCTCCGCCTCCCGCGTCTACTGGGCGATGACCCACATCATGACCCGACGCCTCACCGGCGCGAACGCCCCCACCTGGCGCGAGGCGCAGGCGGTGGCAGCATGACATCCAGCCCCTGCTCGACGCCCTGGACCTCCAGGAAGACGCCGCCCGGGCCCTGGCCGACGACCTCCGCACACAGATCGACGACCTGCAGACCCGGTTACGAGAGGCCGAGACCCACCTGGAGCACCTCGCGATCACTCGCAAGACCGTCACCGGCCTCGCCGACCGGCTCCCGGCCCTCGCGCCGGACCTGCCCGAGCACCCGGACTACGCCCGTATCCTCGCCGCCTTCAACCACGCGACCGGGCCGCTCCGAGCCAAGGACGTCTGCGAAGCCCTCGGCCACGAACTGCTGCCGAAGAACGTCGAAGGCACCCGCGCCAAGCTGAAACGCCTGGTCAAACTCGGGATCCTCACCGAGGCCGACACCGGCAACTTCGCCAGGAAGCAATAGCTGACGGACCCTCCACCAGCGGCCGTGCTCCACCTCAGCCAGAAACGGACATCACCTTACGAACCGCCCTCTCAGAAGGGGGGCTCCCACTTTTGAGTGAGAACGGGTTCCGAGAACTGATCCAAGATCAACAGGGGTCCGGCGCCCCGTTCTCGATCTTGCTCGGGCAAAGGGTCGCTTGTGAGAATCGGGGCGAATGCAGCGGCTGGAGTTAGAGCCGGAAGTCCGGCCGGCCGGCGTACGCGTCCAGGGCGAGGTTGAGGTCGGCGCGTTTCATGAGGGTGTTTCAGACGCCCAGTCGTTTGCAACAACTCGTGAAACATGATCGCCGCAGGTGCCCCGGCTTCCCCCTCACCGTCAGCAGGCCGCTGCCGCAGGGCGGCTCGGCCAGCGTCCGCGCGCGGCGGGGTGGCGCATCGGGATCGCCAGTAGCCTGGGGCTGCGGAAGAAAGCAGGGCCGGGCGTGGTGCCGTGCACTGTGGCTGGGCATCCGCCTGCCGCGGGTGCACTGTGAGGCAAAGCGGTCGAGGGGCGGCCGGAGTTCGGGCCGGAGGCGCCGGAAGAGCTGGCTGGTGCTGAAGCGGTGGCGCAGGTGCTGGGTCCCGTCATCGAAGGGTGCCTTCTGGTGGGGTGGACGGGGGTGTGGCGTGCAGGGGTTGGGGGGCCCACCAGTTGGCCTCGCCGGCAAGGCGCATGGCGGCGGGTGCGAGCAGGCCGCGCACGAGAGTGGCGTCCATGACTGCGGCCAGGCCCAGGCCGATACCGGTGGCTTTGACGATGGCCACGTCGGAGGTGGCCAAGGCGGTCATGACGACGGCGAGCATGACGGCGGACCAGGTGAACAGGTGCCCGGTGCTGGCGATGCTCCGGACGATGGCGGTGCGGGTGTCCGCGCCGGTGTCGTGTTCTTCGACGGCCCGGGCCAGGAGCAGACACTCGTAGTCCATGGACAGGCCGAAGGCGAGGCAGAAAAGGATCACAAGGGTGAAAGCGTCGGTGGTCCCGGTCGGGGTGAAGTCGCCGACGATGCCGCGCAGGTGCCCCTTCTGGAAGATCCATACGAGGGCGCCGAAGGTCGCCGAGAGGCTCAGGGTGTTCAGGACGAGGGCCTTGAGGGCGAGTAGGGGGCGGCGGGTCAGTCCCAGAGTGAGCACGAGCATGGTGATGCCGACCAGGGTGAGTGCGGTCGGCAGCCGTTGTGACAGCGGGGTGGTGACGTCGAGGGCGCGGGCGTCTGGACCGGTCAGCCAGGCCGTGGCGGGGGCGGGCACCGCGCGGATGCGGGCAGCGGTGTCGCCGTCGCTGCTCACCGAAAGATAAGCGCTGTGGCGAGTGGTGAAGCGGTGGGAGGTGTCGTCGGCCGGTTCGGCGAGCCGGCCATGGCGGTAGGTGCCGGTTGCGGTGGCCACCTGGGTCACTCGGGGAAGAGCGCTGACCCGGCGGGCGTAGTCGTCGAGGTCGTGCCGGTGGCGAGCTGTGTCGAAGGCGGGAAGGACGATGGCTGTGCCGCTGAAGGGGTTGTCCGGGTACTGCGTGCGCAGGAGGGCACCTGCGCGAGCGGAGGACGCGTCGGGTGGCAGGGCGCGGTCGTCGAAGAGGCCCAGCCGCACCTGCCCGAAGGGCAGCGCGAGGCCGAGCAGCAGCAGGCCGGTGAGCAGGGCGGTCGCAACCGGCCGACGGGTTGCGGCCAAGGCGGTGCAGTGCCAGAACGTCCGACCGCCCTGCCGTAGGCGCAGGTTCCTGAGCGGGGAGCCGCTACGCCAGAAAGAGGGCATCGTGCGGCGGCTGACGCGGTCGCCGAGCAGAGACAGCATCGCTGGCAGGACCAGCAGGGCTACCAGCACCGTGGCGGCCGCGGCGACGATGCAGGCGGCAGCGACCGAGTGCAGCACCGGGTGGGGGAAGACCAGCAGAGCGGCGACGCCGCCGGCGACGGTGGCGGCGGAGAACGTCACCGTCCGGCCCGCCGTGCGCATCGCAGTGCGCAGCGCCGCGTCCGCTGAGGCGCCCTGCCGGAGCTCGGTGCGGTGGCGACTGACCACGAAGAGGGTGTAGTCCAGGGTCAGGGCGAAAGCCAGCGCCCCGCTGACGCTGACCGCGTACACCGAGACTGTCGTCACCTCGGCCAGGAAGCGGAGCACGGCGAGGTTGATCGCTTCGGTCAGCAGCCCCAGCAGCACGGTGAGCGACGCGGCCAGCGGTGAGCCCAGGGCGATGACCAGGAGAACAGCGCAGATCGGGAGGGCGATGAGTTCACTTCTCAGAGCATCGTGCTCGGCCCGGTGGGCAACCTCGGCCAGAAGCCCGGCCGGGCCGCCCACCGACAGGCGCAGTCCGCGGACCCGGTGGCCGAGGGTGTCGGTGATGCGCTGCGCGGTGCGTGCGGCTTGGTCGTCGTTGCCCGCTGTCCACACAGCGACCAGCGCACTGCGCCCGTCCTGCGCGCGCAGACCGGGCAGGCGCGTCGTCCAATACCCGCTGACGCGCTCCACCCCAGGCTGCGCCTTCAGCGTGCGCTCAAGGCGGAGACCGGCTGCCGCGGCCTGCGGCGCATCGACATCGCGGGTGCCGGTCACTTCGCCGACGACGACGATGCCCGGAACTCGACCGGAGAACTCTTCGGAGAGGACTCTGTCCGCGCGCAGTGACGGTGCCTGGGCGGGCAGTTGGCCGCCGGCGGAAGTGTGACCGGCGATGTCGTGGCCGGCCCAGGCACACAGCAGGAGCAGCAGGCCGGCGAGCACGGCGACGGCGTGCCGGTGGCGGACAGCGAACGGACATTCATGCCGCTGTGCGGCGTCGGCCCGGGCTGACGGTGATGTAGTGGTCCGCGTGGTCACGCAGGCGCCTTTGCTCGATCGAGGAGTCGGGGCTGCGGCGGCCTTCCCTGCACAGAAGGCAATAGCCGACGCCCGGTTAACCGTCCTCCCGGACTTCAGGTTCTCCTTGCCCGTCCCCATTTTGAGGGGACGCGGCCCCCCTGGCGTGCCCTCACCGCCAGAACCGGCGTTGACCGCGCGGGAGCATCACCGCCCATTCCCTGGGCCTCTCGGAAGGCAGCACGCATTGACCTCGCAGCTTCGACCACCGGTCACCCCCGACGCCACATCGGTATATGCCGCAGCGCCACAAACAGCCCTGCCCGAAGTCCCCAACGACCGGATTCCCCGGCATATCGCGATGGTGATGGACGGCAATGGCCGCTGGGCCACCCAGCGCGGCCTGACCCGTACCGACGGCCACGCTGCGGGCCGCGACGCCGTCTTCCCATCCATCGACGCCGCTCTCGCTCTCGGCGTGCCCTACCTGAGCGTGTACGCATTCTCCACAGAGAACTGGCGCCGCGCCCCGGACGAAGTCGCAGCGATCCTCGTCCTCATCGAGAACTTCTTCCGCGACCGTCTCAGCGGATTCATCGACCGCGGAGTACGTCTGCGCTGGCGCGGACGCGAAAACGGACTGCCCCCAAGCCTGGTCCAAACCCTGCGCGCGGCCGAGGAAGCCACCGCAGGCGGCGACCGGATGCTTTACACCATCTGCGTCAACTACGGCTCTCGCGCCGAGATCGCAGACGCCGCCCGCCTCCTCGCCCAGGGCGTCCGCGACGGCCGGCTCGACGCCGACACCGTAGACGAGGAAACCCTCGACAAGGTCCTCACCGAGGACCTGCCGCCAGTCGACCTCTTCATCCGCCCCGGCGGCGAACAGCGGATGTCGAACTTCCTGCTCTGGCACAGCGCATACGCCGAACTGGTCTTCCACGACCGCCCGTGGCCCGACGTCGACCGGCACACCATCCAGCAGGCAGTGCGCGACTACACCCGGCGCACACGTCGCTTCGGCACCGTGCTCCCGCCCCAGCAGCCGCTGACCGCTCGGACGACGGCGGTGTCCTCCGACCGGCCGCTCTTGTCGTACCGCCTGGCGCAAACCGTCAGCGACGTCTTCGACCCGAAATACTGCGTTCTCCTCACCACCCTGCTGATCGGCTGGCATGCAGAGCGCCTCATCGGAATCGGCTGGAGCACCCTGACCGCCCTGTTCACCGTGGCCGGCCCCGCCGGGCTCATCATCCACGGCCAACGCCGAGGCCGCTGGGACGACCGGCACCTCCCCCGCCGCCAAGACCGCCTGCGCATCCTGCCGGCCAGCCTGGCCTCAGTCCTCACCGGTCTGATAATCGCGGGCCTGCTCGGCGCTCCACGCGAGACCACCGCCCTCGTCGCCGCCATGTTCGTTTCACTGACGCTGGTAATGATCATCACGACCAGATGGAAGGTGTCGCTCCACACCGCCGTCAGCTCCGGCACCGTGGCCACCCTCACCATCGCCTACGGGACCCCCGTCCTCGTGTTCACTCCGCTCATCGCCCTCATCGCCTGGTCACGCATCAGGCTGAACGCCCACACCACTGCCCAGACCATCGTCGGAGCCGTCCTGGGAGCCACCGCAGGTGGATCCATCTTCGCCTTTCTGCACTGACCACGATGATCGACACCAACAACCTGCTCCGCGTCCCCGCGGTGTTCACAGACCGGTGATCTTTTGAGCGTAACCACATCCTCATCCGGGCCCGGCCTATACGGTCGGCTCACCGGCGTCGGCGGGTAGAGGTTGCAGGGCAGGAAGACCTGATTCGAGGCGCTGAGGGCTCGCTCTTTGAATGGGCAGGTGTCCTTCAGCCTGGTGCGCGAATGAGCTTCGCGGTGCTGGCCAGCGGCCGACCCCGACCTTGTGACCGCGCCGCTACGCCCCCGGGCTACACCCCGCGTCCCGATTCACCACAACGAGCGAACCCGGACACTTCCGCCTCCGCGCCGACGGATCATCACGGTCGAGAGCCGCCGCACACGGAACCGGTGACCTGAACCGCTCCGCGTCGTTGCGCCACGCGTGGACGCCATCACCCCCGCCGACCGGGCCTTCCTGCAGATGCCCACCCCGCCGGTCACCGGCTTCTTCCTCGACTTCATCGGTTCCCCTCCCGCTCAGGAGACCTGGGCCCGGCGCATCCTCGACCGGGCCGGCACTATCCCGACCCTCCTCCACACACCACCCGCCCCCCGCGACCGTACCTGGACCCCCCGCGCCGAACCTCTCTGCCCCGACACCCACCTCCACCACCACCCCCTGCCGACCCGCCCGCACGCCCTGTCGGACGCCTGCGAGACCCTCCTGGCCCGGCCACTGCCTCCTGCTCCTCATCCTCCCTGGGACATCCATCTGCTCACCCAGCCAAGCACCCCCGAGCGGTTTCGCGTCGCCCTGCGGATCCACCACGGACACCAAGACGGTGTCGGTGCCGCCCACACCGCCATCGCCCTGCTCTGCGACACCCCCACCGCCGGGCCTCACGCGCACCCCGCTCAACGCCCGCGATCCACCACCACACTCGCCGCCGGGCTGCGCCTGGCCGCCCCTCTCTTGCGCCCAGACCCGGCCCGACCGGTGCTGCGCGCCGCACTCGGCGGCACCAACGGGCCCCAATGGGACTACAAGGACATCCCCCTCACACGCCTGCGCGCCCTCGCCGACGCCCACCACTGCACCGTCAACGACGTCTGCCTCGCCGCCCTCGCCCTCGCACTGCGCGCCCTCCTGCCTCAGACGACGTCCCGGCCTCCACACCTCCTGATGGCCCTCTCCACACGCCGGCCCGACCAAAGCCACGCGCCCGGCAACCACGTGGGAGCCCACCGTCTCCTCCTGCCCACGACCGCCACCACGCTCCCCGCCGCCCTGACCGCCATCCACCAGCAGACCGCCGCCCTGCGCCGCGACCACGTACGCGACGCCCAGCGGCGCCTGCTCACCCTCCGCCGCCCCCTAAGCCCTAGCCCCCGCCTCCTGCGCACCCTCCTCGGACCACGCCTGTATCCCCTGGCGACCAGCAGCATCACCTTCCCCAACGCCCTCACCTGCTTCGACGCTCGCCTTGAAGCCGCCTCTATGTTCCTGACCGTCGGCCCCTACAGCCCCGTCTACCTCTCCATCACCCGCACCCTTGACACCGTCCGCTGCACCGCCATCGCCGATGCGCCCCGACGCAACGCCGTGGCACTGCCCCAGCACTGGAAGCACGCACTGGCCAACCATCCCTGTTGATATCGAGGAACGATGTGCCGAAAGAGCTGTCCGGCCCGTCGTCCGGGTTGCGCAGCAGGCGGCGTCGGGTCTTCCACTCGGGGTCGCCGGCCCGTCCGTGCCGGCCGCGGATCTCGGCAGTGCTGCCGCTCCGCACGAGGGACAGCATCTTGTTGGCGAGCTGGACAACGTGGAAATGTCGACCACGACGATGAGCAGCCTGAAGCCGCCCAGGTCCACAAGCAGATGGCCACCGTCATAGTTCCCCCAGGCCGCCGAGTATCGAGAGGCCGCCCGCGAGGACCTGCTGGCCTGGCTCTACGGGTATGCCCGCGTCCTGCTCACGGTCGACGGCAACGGCACCGCCGAGGGACAGTTGCACTTTCCGGGGGCCGGACCGTGGGCATGTCCCCAGATGCCGGCCCCGTTCAGGAGCACCGACGAAGACGGGCAGCACGACCCTGCCCAAGGCGAGAATGGCCAGCCCGCAGCAGAGGCGGTCGGCCGGCACCCACGACTACGAGGTGGCTTCCGCGACGACGACGTACAGCGTCACTGCGGCGAAGAAAGATCCCGTAGCGAGATGGTCGAGCCACCTCTGCGATGCGTGGGCGGGCAGGTAGCCCGCGGACACGGCACGCTCGGTGTTGCGCTGGAGGCCGAGGACTTGGTCTGCAGCCTGAATATCACGAAAGACCGAGGTGATCGGGACGACGGTCGGTACGGCGAATCCCGCATCCAGCGCGAGCCGGGCCAGCTGACGGCCGATGACCCCGTTGCGCACGACCTTGTCCGTCACGTGGCGGGTGTAAGCACGCGAGACCTCAAGGTCGGGGTAGTCGATGGTCAGCGAATCCCAGTCCGGTTCGCCCATGACGAGTCTGCCGCCTGGGCGCAGGACACGCCGGGCCTCTGCGAGTGCCTGGGCCGGGTCCGCCACGTGTTGGAGCACGCGGTCGGTCCGGGCACGGTCGATGCTGCCGTCCTTGAGCGGGAGCGTGTGGATGTCACCCAGCTCCACCTCGACCGCGGACAAGTTTTCTGTACGCATGCGTGCTTGCTCGACCATCTCCTGGCTGGAGTCGATACCGATCACCCTGCCCGACGGGCTGACCGCCTCGGCGAGGGTGTTGAGATCTGTGCCCGGTCCGCAGCCCAGATCGAGTGCGGTCTCGCCGGGCCGGGCATCCAATGCGTCGAGCATGACGCTCTTGTAGGATCGCGCCGCGTCCGTCGCGGCCAGTCGGTCGAGGTAACCGACCTCGTCAGGAACGGCGCTCTCGAATACGCGCCCGGACAGGCGAGCCATGGAGTACGCCTCTTGCTCAAGTAGCTCCCGCCCTGCGGGCGTGAGGCAGAACGGGCGTTGGCGGCCCTTTTTCTCCAGAGGCTCCACCAGCTGTTTCGCCTCCAGACGGGCCAAGGCTCCATACAGGCTCCCGGGCCCGAGGTGATGACCGGAGACCTGCCCGATGGCCGCGTTGATGGCGTACCCGTGCAGCGGCCCGTCGGTCAGTGCACACAGCACGAGCATCTGGGCGTCGTTGGTACGCATGGCTTCTCCAGCTGTGGTCATCCTCCGGAATGTGTTCTCATAATGCTACACAGCACGTAGTACGTGCCACGTAGTATTCCGTAGCGGTGAACGACGGACGCCGACGGCGCGAGTGCCCGGCCTGGTTCCCCCGGGCCGGTACCACGGACGACGCCGGAGACTGCGACGAACCGACTTCTGCAGCGCGCGAAGGACTTCCGTCTTTGCCCTGGACACCATGCGAAAGGCCTCACGATGCGCACCGCCGATCTCTTCTACGCCCTGTACACCCGTCGGCTGCGGCGGCAGACCGCAGCGGGACCGCTGCCCAAGCACATCGGCCTGATCATGGATGGGAACCGCAGATGGGCCCGCCAGATGGGCATGGCCAACGCAAGCATCGGCCATCGGTACGGTGCCGAACACGTGGAGAACGTGCTGTCCTGGTGCGAGGCGGCCGGCATCAAGCACGTGACGGTCTTCGTCTGCTCCACGGAGAACTTGCAGCGCCGCGGCGACACCGAGGTGTCCTTTCTCATGCAGGTGATTGAGCAGGTGGTGGCAGTTCATCTCGCTCGTCCTGACGCCCGCTGGCAGGTGCGCATAGCGGGAACCCTCGACGCCCTGCCTGATGCAACGGCCCGCGCCCTCAAGGAAGCGGTGGAGGCGACCAGCGGCTGTACCACCGGATCACAAGTGACCCTCGCCATCGGCTATGGCGGAAGGCAGGAAGTGATCGATGCCATGCGCGAACTGCTCCACGAACAGGCAGCAACCGGAACCACCCTCGAAGACCTCGCAGCACGCCTGACGATGGACGACATCACCCGCCACCTCTACACGGCAGGACAACCTGACCCAGACCTCGTCATCCGCACCAGCGGAGAACAACGCATGTCGAACTTCCTCCTGTGGCAGAGCGCCTACTCGGAGCTGTACTTCTGCGAGGCATACTGGCCCGCCTTCCGAGAGATCGACTTCCTGCGCGCCCTGCGCAGTTATTCGGCCCGGCAACGCCGCTACGGTGCATGAGAACGCACACAGTCTCCCCAGAGTCGGCCCGAGATCCGACGACCACCCGCTGTTGTCGCCCGGCGACTGGTGCTCCCGCACCCGCCGCTTCTTCGGGGCCGCCGGCAGCGCGGGCTGCAGTGCGGGCGGCTCCGGGGCGGCCTCGACGACCGGCACCGCGCCCGCCCACTCCATGCCCAGCGCGGCGAGGGCGGCACGCTGCTCCGCCGTGAGCTTGTCCCGCCTCGACTTGGTGTTCGAGAACCACACCCCCAGCTTCACCAACACCGGCTCCGCCTCGCCATCGACCGTGATCTCCACGACCGTGCTGCGGGGGACGGGCCGCTGCCCCTCCTTCTCCACCCATTGCGCCAGGGCTGCCAGGCCCCGCTGGAACGCCGCCTCAGCCTTGCTCCCGGCCTTCTTCGGACCCTTGGCCGCGTCGGCCAGCGCCGGACGGAGCTCCGCCGTGGCGGCGGCCGTCACGGGAAGGGCGGCGACCCGCACGCCAAGCGCGGACAGCCGCTCCCGCTGCTCGGGCAGGAGCTGAGCCCACGTGGCTGCGCCGGTGACCCCGAACCTGTCGGCCCGGCCTCGGGGGCCGGGCGGACAGATTCACCCCCTCTCCCGCCCGAGAGCGGCCGGTTCGGGGGACGAGTTGCCGGTTGAGGACACTGGCACTTTCTACACCGGCGCGCGACTCACCCTGGGCCGTCGTACGCGCCGCGCCCCACCGTGAGCCTCACAGGAGAAGGAAGTGGTGCCGGAGGGCCGGCGTGTGCTGCTCGGCGACCACATCCTGTCCGGGCACCTGGAGCCACGCCCTTTTACCGCCGGGGCCGACTTACGGTGTCCACAGTGGGGAAACCCGGCGCGGTGTCGACGAGTCGGCCAGCAGCGACCTCACGCCCCCGGGGACGCCGAGCTTCCCCAAAGCCCAGTCGAGCGAAGCTGCTTCGGTATCGCACATTCTGGCAATCAGGCTCGTTTGATCAGGCAGAACGATCCGCCGGGGGATCACGATCGTCTCGCGGACCCGGTCGAGGGGCAGCCCCCGTCGGAACCCCTGCGCGGCGGGGCGGAGCACGTCCTCGTCCTGCGGGAGCGGCATGCGTCGGCGGGCCGCGTTCGAGACGACGATCCCGGCGACGTGGACATACTCTCCCAGGAGCGGGCCGAGCAGGTCTGCGAGCGCGTCGGTCTTGGCAGCGAGCGGCATTTCGGCGAAGGGCGTCGGGAGGTAGAAGAGGCCGCTGTGGTCCTCCACCCAGATCCACGCGGTACCCGCTCCCTGCGTCTTGGCGCATTTGTTGCGTACCTTGCTCAGGAGCCGCTTGCCCTGGTCGCTCTCCACGTCCGCCCCGGTCAGTTCGGTGCCATGGGGGGCCTTTCCGGGGTGGACGGTCAGCCGCCTCCCGGTGCTGCTGAGGATGTCGACCGCGGCCTCCGAGGCCGCGCACTGTCGGGCTGCTTCCTCGGTCCGCTTCTTCCACGTCTCGAAGTCGTTGTGGTTGAGGAGTTCGGGGAATTCGCCTTCCCAGTAGATGTCGCGGCCCCTGTCCAGGGTGAAGAGATGGATCTGGCAGTCCTGGCGGAACTTCTCGTCGTCCCGGAGCTTTTGGTCCTGGCCGAAGGTTACGACCTCGATGAAGACCGGGCCGATACGGACGTCGCCGGGACCGCCGCCGGCTTTCTCCGGCTCCAGTTCGACCGGGCGCCCTCGGGCCGCTCCCATGAGCGCGAGCCGGGCCTGCGTCTGGGTGTGCAGGAACCGGGACAAGGTGATGTCGCGGCGGGCATCCCGCTTGACCGAGGCAAGGCCGGGCACCCCGGCTTTCTCCAGATAGGCGTACGCGGCCCACCACCGGACCGCCTCCACCCACGCTCCCGGCTTGGCTCCTTTCATGAACTGGAGTACGGGGGCGAATCGGCCCAGACCGACGAAGGTGTCGCTGGCCTTGCCCGAAGCGGGGGAGGGGGTCACGGCCTTGGGCAGCCAGCGGCTGTTGAAGAACGCGGTGAGGCCGGCCACCGCGCGTTCGGTCACCTCGTGACCTGAGGGAGAGAGATAGTCGGCGCCCTCCGGGCAACCGAACCACGCCTCCCAGTCGATCGCCCGCAGGCCGTGGTCGATCGCCCGCCATATCTCTAGGTCACGAGGGTGCATGTCTGCCAGCATGCAGGACTCGCAGACGAGGGTGCGGGGGTTTCTCCTGAAACGCGGCACCTTCTTCTCGGCCAGCAGCGGACAGCGACGGGGATCGCATGTGGCGGCCACCTCGCCCCTCCCGTAAGGAAAGCTCACTTCACTGTTCCTGCCAGGGGCAGACGCCCTGAACTCGGCCCGTCCGGAGATAGATTGGCCCCTTGACGGATCGGCTGGTCAGAGGGACAAGGGCTATGAGCGCCGACGCGCACGACGCGTACGAATCCGTGCCGGGGCCCGTACCTCCGCCCCCCGCGAAGTCGGGGTCCAGGAAGTACTACGTCTCCGCCTCGGCGGCGCCCCCGTCCAGTTGCCCGAGCCCGTCGCCCACCTCGCCCGCACCGTCGCGGCGAACCGCAAGGGCCACGCGACCATCGGCGCCCTGACACCGTCTCCATGGCTCTTCCCCGGCGGACAGCCCGGACGGCCGATCAGCACCACACAGCTGACTCAGCGGCTGAACCGGCTCGGGATCCGTCCCAATCAGGCCCGCAGCACGGCGCTCTTCCAGCTCGCCACCGAGATCCCCGCCTCGATCCTCGCCCGCACCCTGGGCATCCACACCGACGTCGCCGTTGCTTGGCAACGCCTCTCCGCCGGCGACTGGGCCACCTACGCCAACGAAGTCAGCCGCCGCACCGCAACGGAGAAACCATGAAGCTGCCCGTCGTAATACACCGGGCCCGCTTGGGAGCCGATGAGTTCAGAGTCATCCGACCTGCCCAGCCGTTGCGCCGTGCCATGCTCATCGACCACGACCGGCACCTGGACGCCTACCTCGACCAGGACGCCGCCCGACGCATCGCCGGACTGTGGATGCTCGCCGCACGCTCGCCACGCTCACTGATTCGCCTGCCCCTGCGAGCCAACCAGCCACCGGCCCGGGAGGTGCCAGACGACGTCGGCTCCCAGCTCGACCTCGTGCTCCTGCACCATTCGCTCCAGTTCGCCCCCTCACGCTGGAAGCAGGTGCGAGGCCGCCTCGGCCCAGGCCATCCCCAGACCGCGAGCTTGCCCGAGGCAGAGTATGACGATGTTGCGGTGGCCAACTACGCGGCACGTCACTACTGGGAGAACCGCGACCTGTTTCACCAGCATCTTCATGCCGAGACCCTGTTCATGACCGGCAGCACGAAGGTGTTCCGAGAGACCGCGCGGCACTTCCTCGATGTCGCCCGCAAAGGACCGGGCTACGTCCCGGTCCATCCCAGCTACCCGCACTTCTGCACAGAACTGCACTCGAACGACGGCATCCTCGGCGACGCCCGCGAGATCCACATCGAGTACTGCGACCAGTGGAACTCATGAGCTTCAGACACCGACTACGGACCGGCCGTGGCGATCAGCAGGGCAGGCATTCAGACAGTTCCAACACCCGACGTCACCATTAGTCAGGGAAGTACGCCTGCGCGAGGCGGTCGAACGCGTCAGGAAGATGCAGTTCGACCGCCAGGGCAAGCGCATCTGGGGCACGGTCACCACCGTCTTCGACGCCGAACGCACACGCCGGGCCATCGGCGCGGTCGTCGTCCCCTTCGGCACCTGCTCCGAACCCACCAACGTCGCCGCCGGCGGCGGAGCCTGCCCACTGCGCTTCCGCTGCGTGGGCTGCGACCACTTCTCCACCGACGTCTCCCACCTCCCCGACCTGCGGACCTACCTCGATGATCTGCTGAGGCAACGGGAGAAGCTGAAGTCGATGGCCGAGGCCGACGACTGGGCCCGCGCCGAGGCCACCCCCTCAGATGAGGAGATCACCCGCATCCGCGCCCTGATCCAGCGCGTCACCGACGACGTCGAGACGCTCACCGAGGCCGAACGCACCGAGATCCAGAAGGCCGCCGCGACCGTTCGCCAGATGCGGCAGAACTTCCTCGGCATGCCCCGCATCCGCCAGCCCCTGCCCGACCTCCGAGTGGAGCGACCCGCATGACCGCCCCCCAGGCCACCGTCCAGGCCATGCTCGAAGGCCGGCGTGCTGACACCGGACGCCGCCGCCAACGCGTCCTGGCGGCTCTCGCCGAAGCCGCGAAGAACGGCACGGACACCAGCGTCGCCGCGATAGCCCGCCGCGCGGGCGTCGACCGCACCTTCCTCTACCGCCACCGCGACCTCCTCGCCCAGATCCACGCCCAGGCCGCCGAACCTGCCGCCACGCCCGGCCGCCACGGCCCGGCCGTCAGCCGCGCCTCGCTCAAGGCCGACCTCGCGGCCGCCGACGCCCGCACGGCCCGTCTCGCTACCCGGGTCCGCCGACTTGAGCAGCGCCTCAGCGAAGTGCTGGGCGACCAGGTCTGGCGCGAGTCCGGCATCGGAGGACCTGATGACTCCGAGCAGCTCAAGGCCCGGATCACCACGCTCGAACAGCAGCTGATCGACCTGGAGCTGAAGCTCCAGGAGCGCGACGACGACCTGGCCGCCGCCCGTGCCGCGAACCGCGAGCTCATGGCTCAGCTCAACCGCCAGGCCGACCGCTCACCCAACCTGCCCGGGTAAGCACTCGCGCCCGCGACAACCCGGTCCCGGTCTCTCAGCGGCCGGGAACCGGGTTGTCGGGAACGGGGGTCTGTGACGGATCTTGTGAGCCATCGCCGCATTTCAGAGGCATACCCGTGCTGTTCTGCCAGCGGTGAACACCGGTTCGACCGAGCTTGAGAATCACTACGGTCCAGTCCCATGACGATTACGACGCGCACGGTCGAGTACCAGGCCGACGGTCTGACGATGATCGGGCACCTCGCCGTGCCGGCCGGTGTCGATCGCCGGCCCGCGGTGCTGCTCGGGCCAGAGGGCATGGGGCTCAGCGACGTCGAGCGCCGCCGGGCCGATGCCCTCGCCGAGCTGGGATACGTAGTGCTGGCCTTCGACCTTCACGGCGGGCGCTATTTGGGTCACCCCGAGGAGATGCTGGCCCGTTGCCTGCCGCTGCTCGCCAACCCCGACCGGATGCGGGGCATCGGCCACGCGGCGCTCGATGTATTGCGTGCCGAGCCGCGGACCGACCCCGACCGGATCGCCGCCGTCGGCTACGGCACTGGGGGCGCCATCGCGCTGGAACTCGGGCGCGATGGCGTCAACCTGCGCGCGATCGGGACAGTCAACGCAACTACCACGGGCCGACCGGGCGAGGCGGCGCGCATTCGCTGCCCGGTGTGGGCCGGCGTCGGGTCGGAAGACCCGATCATGCCGCCCGCGCAACGGAACGCGTTCACCGCCGAAATGCAGGCCGCAAGCGTCGACTGGCGCCTCGCGGTCTACGGCGGCGCCCTGCACGCCTTCCACCACCCGCCGGTCGACCACCCCACGGTCCCCGGCGTCGGCTACCACCCACAGCACGCGCAGCGAGCCTGGCGCGACGTCGTCGACCTGCTCTCCGAGTGCCTTCCCCTCAAGATCGTCGCACTCAGAAGTATCTGCAGCGATGCACCGCCGAGGGCATGTCCAAGCGCGAGATCATCCGGTGCCTCAAGCGGTACGTCGCCCGCGAGCTCTACCGCCACATCCGGCCTCTGACTACCGGTCGGCTTCCTTCAGCGGCTTGACGAAACATAGGGGCTTCTACGCCACCCACAAGACGCCCGCCATCCAGAAGTGGCTGCTGGCGCACCCCCGGTTCCACATGCACTTCACCCCGACCAACTCGTCCTGGCTGAACCAAGTGGAGCGATGGTTCGCGCTGCTGACGGACAAGCAGATACGGCGTGGCGTCCGCAGGAACGTCCAAGCCCTGGAGAAAGACATCCGGACCTGGATCGTCCACTGGAACGACAACCCGAGGCCCTTCGTCTGGACGAAGACCGCTGACGAGATCTTCGAACGCCTCACCGGATATCTGAACCGAATCAATGACTCAGGACACTACTGATCTTTTCGTTGGTTCGGTGGGTGTGGTGGGTGGATGGTCAGGCCGGTATGGGCGAGGAATGACCATGGAAGTCGGGGGTTGGTGTTGATGCGGTGGATGCCTTGCTCGGTGGCG
>NZ_JBIUBU010000047.1:0-27555 GCF_044548345.1 Streptomyces sp. NPDC052042
AGCTTGTGACTAGAGACCTCAAGCTTCGCAGGGAACGGCGTGTTTCACGTATCCGGCCAGGTCAGAGCGCCCACACATACGGCAGGAGAGCCCGATTTGGGCTCCGGAAAGCCCTCGAATACCGGCCGGGCTCCATCCCTTCCCGGCTCAAGCCTCCCTGCCACAGCCCACCCCCGGCCCCTACTGCCACGCAAGATCACTCACGGTAGTGATATCACCTCGCATGGTCCGTCAGGAAGGCGCCTGGGCAGCCTCACCCCTTGGAGTTGGTGTAGTCGATCGCCCTGCGGCCGCGGCCGGGCCTCGCCGAACCCGGCAGCCACGTCCAGGCGCAGGGTCGGATACAGATAGACCCCGCCGCGGTGTCGACAGACATGTGAGCGCTGATCTCTGCGATGAGGCCGGCTGGACGAGGGTGGTATCGAGGACGTCGCACGCGCCCAGCCCGACCGTTGGTCGGCGTTTGTGCAGGTCAGGGGTGCAACACGCTTCGGATGTTGCAGCGGATACCCAAGGGCCGGCTACCGGCGGCGCGGGATGGTTATCCGGGCCTCCGCCAAGACGACGCCGGTCACCGAGGGGCGCTCTGTGCGTCGACGCAGGCCCCTTGGGCGCGGAAGCGCGCGCGGGTTTCCGGCCAGGGCGTCGCGCTGTCGTGGCCGGAGCAGCCGGCGCCTCCGCAAAGGGAGCGTGAGCCGGGCATTGGCTTTCCGTTGTGCAGTGCCACCCGCCCGTACGCCTCGTAGCGCTCGCGGCCGTCCTCGCCGTCCACCAGCTCGTTGGCGAGCTCCTGCTTGGTCCAGCGTGCGAGATTCTCGCCCGGATAGCGCCACCTCCTGAGGATCATGGCAATGATCTCCGCCTTGGAGTGGTCGTCCATCAGAGCGTTCCTCCGCTGGAGGAGTTCGTTACGGAGCTCGCCTTCGGCTGCGGAAAGCGGCGTGATCGCGTTGCGGATGTACTCGGGGTCCGTGTCCGCCTCGAAGAGCATGACGCAGTGATCGTGCGGCACAGGGACGGCGATTTTGCCCGGAAACTTGGCCTGCGACTCGGCGGCATCACGTACCCAGTTGAGGGCTTCGTGGTAGCCGAGGTCTGTGCCCTGCTCGCGTGCGGTGCGCTGGAGTTCGCGGGCGCGCTGCTGCTCGGTGGTGCGCTTGGTCATGGACGGGTCCTCTCGGCACCGGGTCCTCGCCCCCACACGGCAACCCCGGCTCGATGGATCCTCAAGGTGCTCGTCAAGCGGTCCGTCGATCCCGGAAGACCTTCCACCAGTGGTCCGGGCAGTGTGGGTGTCCGGATGCGGTGTGGGCGTCGGCGAAGCCCAGGGCGTCAGCCCCGCGGGCAGGATACCGGCTCGGCCGCCGGCTCTTCGCCCTCGCCGGAGATGCGGGCGACCAGGGCGGTGGCGCTGTCCGCGTACGGATCGATGGCTCATGTGCGTGCCGAAGGACAGCACCGGGACGCTGGCGACTCCGTCGTGACCCGTGCCGTCGGCTTGTCGCCGGTTCTCTCCAAGGGCTCATATCTTGCGGCAGCCAGTGCTGTCCCGAGAATGCAAGAACGGGCAGGCAGGGGCAGGCGACGTGGGAGAACTGACACGACGGGCTGCAGATGGCGGCCCTGGCGGCTGGCCGCTTCGAGAGGCGGATGTGGGACATATCGAGCAGGGGTTGGAGCGCGCGTTACGCACCCGGCCCGTTCCTGCAAGCACTGAGGCCCGCCTGCGATTTCTGCTGGCATCACACGGTGGTTCCACTCGGCAGGTCGCCACCGTTCTGGAGGTGTCGCAGCGCACCGTGCAGCGGTGGGTGACGAAGAAGCCAGGAGCGCGTCGTCCGCCGGGTCCGCTGCAGGTGCAGGCGATCGAGGAAGCGGTCCTGGCCCGGTGGCAGCCCCGAATACGGGCCCGTCGACGCGCCCAGGCAGAGGCGGAGGGCTTCGTCTTCCATACCAGGGCGCGATTCGGGTTCGCCGCGCCGGCAGGGTCTTCGGACGATCCGCGGGTGCGGTGGATCACCCAGGACCTGCCGGGAGAGGTAGCCCGGGAGCTGTTCGCCGCCCGGGACGCCGGCGCGGGCGAGCAGCAGCAGACGGTGATCCTCGCCCGCGCTCTGGGACACGCCTACTTCCGCGAATGGGGCCGCCGGGCCCACGGTCTGCACATCGCTTTCAGCGACGTCGAGTTCGCCGACTTCTCGATCGGTTGAGCCTCCCCTTCGAGCGAAATGCGTCAGGGGGTTCAGCGTCGCGAGGGCCTGACGCGACTGGCCGGCGTGGCTTCGTACTGCTCGGCTTCCTGCCGCTCGCGCCAGTCCCACTCCACACGGCCGACCGGGCCTTCGCGGCGGGCTGCGGGCGGCTGGGGCGGGCGCAGCTTGGCCGTCTCCGCCACGCGCAACAGGTGCGCACGGTCACCTGGCGCGGCGAGCAGTTCCTGGTCCTCGCCGGAGACGAGCCGGGTGAAGCAGGCCGCCGCTCGCAGGAAAGTGCCCGCCCAGGGTGGGACGGGGTGGGCGGCGCAGCCGTCGGTGTAGCGGGCGCGATCATGGAGGGCGAGCGTGGCCGCGGCGGTGTCGTAGTCGCGGGGGCGTGCGGTGGCGAGTTGCTGGAGGGAGGCGCCGGTGAAAAGCGCAGCGGCAACGGCCGCAGCCAGGCGAGGATGTGCGGTCGCCGCGTGCAGTCGGTGGGCGACTTTCTGGGCGGTGTGCGCGGTGAGAGGCACGGGCGGTGGGCGGTGCCGCCAGATGATCGGGGGCGGGGTGCACGGATCGGTGCATGGGCGAGGGCTGTCGTAGGAGATGAGGCGTTCCAGTGCGGGCAGGGTGAGCCACCGGCCGGCCGTCCCGGCGGACTCATCTGCGAGCGGGGGTTCGGCGATAGGCATGCCGTAGTAGTGGCGGCGGGCTGCGTCGAGGTCGGTGGTGAGGGAGTAGTCGGCTGTCTGCAGGGCCTGGTGCAGGGCGGCGGGAAGGCGGGGACGGTGGCAGACCAGGGTCAGGTGGATACCGGTGAGGGCACGCAGCTCCAGGAGTCGCATTGTGCGGTGGGTGGTGAGGCGGTGGGCGCGCAGGACGGTCAGCCGGCTCACGGACAGAGCGGTCATCCAGGCCGTGGCGGCTTCCCACGCGGGCTGACGACCGCCTGGAAAGCGGCCGGTGAGCAGGGGCGGTTTGTTCAGGGCGGCGAGAAGGTCGTGGGCGAGGCCGGTCTCGCTGGTGGTGCCCGGTGCGGGGTGCAGCGTGATCCGGCCGGACGGCGGATGGTGGGCGGCCAGGGCGGTGTGGGTGTGGATGACGTCGTCATCGCGGTCGATGACCACAATGACAGGCGACGGTGGCGCGGCGAGCGGCATGGCGGTGCGGTGGTCAGGCGAGGCGGCTGAAGGCCCACCGCAGCAGCTCCTGGTCGACGCGGGGGCGGCCGGTGCGTGCCAGGGCGGTGCGGGTGTGCGCGGTCAGCTGGGCCCAGGCGCGGAAGTTGCCGTGCGCGGCATGCTGGTCGGCGAAGGCGATGTCATCGGGGTCGGCGTCGGCCCAGATCGGGTGGAACAGCGGGATGACGTCGAGGACCTCGCTGGGGGTGAGGCGGGTGAAGTGCTGCCAGATGAAGATGCGGGAGGAGAGCATCGGTTCGCGGCGCAGCACGGTGTGGCAGCCCTCCCCGCCGACGAAGATGATCGCGAGCTGGGTGGAGGGTTCGTCCCACAGGTAGCGGAAGTACTCGAACGCCTCCCCGTTGAGCCACTGGGCCTCGTCCACGAGGAGGGTGCGGGGGCGTTCGGCCAGGGCCGTCTTCAGCAGACGGTCGAACTCGCTGGGGTGGCGCGGTGGTTCACCGGCCAGGTCGAGCGCGGTGAACAGCTCGTAGCGCACCGCGCGGGCGGTGGGCCGGGCCCGAAAGGTGACCTTGCGGACGTCCTCGCCGGGTTCGAGTTCCCGCAGACAGGTGTTGACAGCGAGGGTCTTGCCGAAGCCGGCGCCGCCGTGGATGCACATCATCGCGCGGGCGGCGACGGTGTCGGCGATGTTCTCCCGCGCGGTGAGCAGGGCGCGGGTGGTGACCACGGAAGCGTCGGGCAGGTCGACGTACTGGTAGGTGGCCGCGGTCATCAGGCGTGCCCTGCGGGTCGGGAGTTGGGCTCTGGCGCAACGTCCGCCGATGGGTCGGGGGCGGGCGGAGGTGGCGCTGTGCCGGCCGCAAGGGCGGGCGGGGTGCGCCAGTGTGCCGGAGGCGGGGCGGGCGGGATCAGCTCGGGGAGGGCCAGCCGTGCGACGTCGTTGTAGTCGGCGGCGAGTTCACGCTCGGCCTGGGCGGCCGTGACAGCTCCCAGTCGCTGGGCGGGCTCCGCGCTGGTGGTGGGGGCGAATCGCTGGCGGCGCAGGCGTTCGGCGGCCTTCGCGTCGGCGCGCAGGCGCCGGGCGCGCTCCGCGCGTGCCTCGCGCAGCGCCTGCAGTTGCTCGGGGGTGGCCGCGTCCGCGAGGTGCGCCGGGCCGAGGTGGCGGCCTCGGGCGTCGCAGACCTCGATTTCGTGGTCGTGGTGGGGCATGTAGCGCACGCGGACCTGGCGGCCGGCCTGGCCGGTCATCCACGCGGCGGTGTAGGTGCGGCCGCGCCAGCTCACGCCGTGGCTGGTCAGCTTCCGGGGCCGGCTGTCGTCCTCGAGGGTGAAGGCCCACAGGTCGGCGGCGGGGATGTCGGTGACAGGGGTCGGATCGTCCTGCCACGCCTCCAGCGGCGTACGGCCCGACAGGGCTTTCGGGCGGTGCGCGGTGTTCCACCAGTTCGTCCACTCCAGGACCTGCGTGGTGAAGTCCTGGAACGACAGGGCGGACAGCGCCCCCGTGGTGCGTCCGCGCCGCTCCGAGCGCGGCCCGGTGGTGTAGCCGGGCAGGGCGGCGAACAGCATCCGGTCCGCGGCCCGGTTGAGGCTCTCCACCGTGCCCTTCAGATGCGGGCTGTAGGCGGGCAGGTCCTTGACCGTCACGCCCATCGCGCCGAGCGCGGTGGTGACGGCGGCCGACAGGAAGTCCTTGCCCCGGTCCATCCTCACCAGCTCCGGCACTCCCCCGGCCGGGCCGTAGGGCTCGTCCCGCACCACGGCGGCGCGCAAGGCGGCCAGCACCGACGCGCGGGAGGGATGGCCCGGGGTGACAGCGGTACCGGTGATGACTTTGGTGGCGGTGTCGATGAACCAGGTGATCCACGGGCGCACCAGGTCGCCGTCGGCGTCGACCAGCAGCGGGGCCTGGACGTGGTCGGTCTCCCAGGCGTAGTTACGCCAAGACGCCGGCCGCTTGCCGAACACGTCATGGGCGCGTGCTGCCTCCGGCCCGAGGGCGAGACCGGCGCGCTCCCCCGCCGTCAGATCGCGGCGCAGCGCGCGCAGGAACGTCGACAGGGACGGGACCGGATCCAGCAGCGGCACCTGCGACAGGGCTGCCCCGCCCGGAACAGCCACCAGGCCGGGCGGGACGGACACGGCAGTGCCGGACGTTTGCGCGCGTGCGCCCCCGGCCTCGGCTGCGGCGCGCTCCATGAGCTGGCGGTGGACTGCGGAGGCGTTTCCGTGCCAGTACGCCAGCAGCACCCGGATCTCCGCGGTGATCTCGAACCTGCTCGTGTGGCGGGCTCCGGGGTACGCAGCCGCCGCCGGGCTCTGGGATGCCTCGGCCAGCCATCGCCACACCGTGCGCTCCGACGCCCCCAGACACTCCCCCGCCAACCGCACGTGCTGTCGCGTGAGACCGCCCCGGGCCCGCAGCGCCAGCAGGCGGCGCACCGCAGGCGCCCGCAGCGCAACCAGCGACTGCTTTCCGAGCACGCCGGCCGGATCCCCCGGCGGTGGCGGCCACTGCCCTCCCGCGTCAACGCCGTGGCCGCCGTTGGTGTCCTGCGGTCCGCTGTCCGTCATCGCGCCGTTTCCCTCCTCGCCGAACGGGGTGCGGTTCTCTGCCGTCGGAACCGGTGTGCTCCTGGCACGTGAGAGGGGCCCGTCATGGGTAAGGGCCGAGCCGGGCGCAGGCCTGGTCGATCGCGTCCCGATCCACACCCGCACCGGGGTCGCGGCCCCGGGCTGCACAGACATGCGAGGTGATCTTCGCCCAGGTACGGAAGTTGCCGCGGGCGGTCTGCTCATCCGCCCGCACCAGGCCGGCCGGATCAGCGTCCTCCCACACCGGGTGGAACAGACCCAGCGTCCGCGGCACGTCCTCCGCGTCGAGACGGCTGACCTGATGCCAGGTCAGGACCCGGGAACGCATCGCCGCTGCCCGGGCCAGCGCCCGCTCACTGCCCGCCCCGCACAACACCAGGGCAGCCGCACAGCCCGGCGAGTCCCACAGCTGCCGCAGATAGTCCAGCACCGGCGGCGACAGACGCTGCGCGTCGTCGAGGAACAGCACACCCGGCTCGGTCAGCGCCTCCGCCAGCGCCTGGTCGGCCGGCCCGGCACGGTGCGTCAGCGACCCCGACGGCAGCCCCAGCGCCTCACACAACGCAGCCCGCACCTGCGGCAGCCCGGGACCGACCCCCACCACCGCCCGCCACACCGGCACCCGGCCGGGCAGCAGGTGCAGAGCCTGCTCGACCGCGACCGTCTTCCCCAGCCCCGTGTCCCCGTACACACAGCCGATCCCCCGCGCGGCGACCGTGTGCCCCACCGCCTCCACCACCCCGGCCACCTGCCGCGTCGACACCAGCCGCGCCCCCGGCGCGTACAGGCGCACCCCGCCCGACACCCGGACACGCGAAGCCTTCACCGCACCGGACCGCTGTTCACCGCCCGTACCGGACGGCTCGGTATCCGGGCCGTCCACGACCGGCGGACCGTCCGTACCCTCTGCGAAGCCAAGTTCGGCCAGCGCCCGGTCGTACCGGCTCGGCTCCACCCGGCCCGACGCCGCGCGGGCGATCTGAAGCACCCGGCCCGCCCTCAGCTCGTCCTTGATCGCACGGTGCAACGTCGCCAACGACGGCACCACCTCGACACCCCACCGCTGAAGCCCGCCCTCGTCCTGCGCCCGGAGCATCCGGCGGCGCAGCTCGGCGACGTTCCCGCCCACCTGCGTCAGCACCTCCCACAAAGCGTCGCCCACCACGAACCCGCCCTGCCGGGGCCGCGCCTCCACCCGCCCCTCGCGCCCCTCGGCCAGCCACCGCCACACCGTCCGCTCCGTCACCCCCGCCAAACCGGCCGCGATCCGCACGTGCAACGACGACAGACCGCCCTCACCCCGGTCCACCGCCAGCAGCCGCCGCACCACCACTGCCCGCTCAACCCGCCCGGCCACTGCCAGAACGGCCGGACCCGGCATCGTCTCCCCGACCGGGGTTCCCGAACCTGTCACACGGTCAACCCCACCGCCCCAGCCACCCCCTTCATACGAAGACCGGCAAACCCAACACAGCCGGACTGCGATCTGCTAGCCGCACCGTGACAGCCACCTGGTCACCCCATGACAGCGACCAGTTCCACGCCCCGGCCCCGTGGACAGCCGTCAGCACCCCGCTCCGCCGACATCGCCCTGTACTGACCCTGCCCCCACCTACGAAGGCACCTGCATGCCGGCAGTGGCACTGCCATCCCGGCTCAGCCAGCCTCACGCCCGATCGGTCAAACGGCACCCTCGACAAGAAGGCGCGCCAGCGACTCTTCCCCAGTCAGAGGTGAGGCGCCGGCAGTCAGCGACGCGCCCGGTGCAGGCGCCGGTCCAGTACTGGCCTATGACGTCCGGGCCGACTCTCCAAGATGTGCTCGCATGTCCGGGCTCCTGCCGCGAACTCGGCACCGGTACGTGCCGTCATCGCCCGGAAGAACGCCCGGCCATCCGGCGACTGACTGCTGGTCGTCCAGCGATACCCGGGACCGTCCAGAAGCGCCCTGTCGACCAGGCGTGTGCCGAGACCTTGCCGCTGTACTTCCGGGGAGAGCGAGATTTTCGAAATGACGCCCCGCTCGCACTGATGACAGACCTTCCACACCAGCCGCGCATCGGAAATCCCGTCACGGCCATAGACGCGAACATCCTGAAAACCAGCAGGCCCCGTCGCGGCATGCAGCAGGAAGAACCACTCCGTCCTCGGACGGCGAAGAAGCATCCACCGCCAACGAAACTCATCCAGCCCGTCAGGTGTCCTCACCGGAGCCCCCTCGCCAGTCCACTGCCGACTCCGAGTCTCGCGGGCATCCCTACCGTTGTCCTTCAAACCACAGGAACAGCCGCCCCCATGACAGCCGGCCCACCCCACACCAGCCGGAAAACAGCAGCCGCTTGGTCACCTCATGACAGCAGGCCCTGTCCCAACTATCCCCATGACCAGGCATCCAGCACCCTGTCCCGCTGACACCCACCCAACGCCACCAACGCGCCCACTCACAAGTGCTTCCCGGGCGGGCGGATCCTCGTCATGGTGCCCACCTTGGATCTGATCGTGCAGAGCGCGCAGTCCTGGCGACGGGTCGGGCACCGCGCGCCCATGGTCGCGGTCTGCTCGGTGGACAAGGACGAGGTCCTGGAACAGCTCGGAGTGCGTACCACGACCAACCCGATCCAGCTCGCGTTGTGGGCAGGGTCTGGGCCGGTGGTCGTGTTCGCCACGTACGCCTCCCTGGTGGACCGCGAGGACCCGGAGGACCCGTCGGGCCAGCGGACGGTGCGCGGGCCGCTGGAGGCCGCGCTGGCGGGCGGGGAGCGGCTGTACGGGCAGCGGATGGCCCCGTTCGACCTGGCCATTCTGGATGAGGCGCACATGACGGCCGGGGACATAGGCCGGCCCTGGGCAGCGATCCACGACAACGCCCGCATCCCCATCGACTTCCGGCTCTACCTCACCGCCACCCCGCGCATCCTGGCCGCGCCCAGCCCTCAGCGCGGCCGGGACGGCCAGGAGCTGGTGATCGCTTCGATGCAGGACGACAGCGCCACCTACGGCACCAGGATTTTCGACCTCGGGCTGGCGGAGGCGGTGGAACGCTCGATCCTCGCGGGCTTCGAGATCGATGTACTGGAGATCCGCGACCCCGACCCGATCCTGGGGCTGTCGGAGGACGCGCTGCGCGGGCGGCGCCTCGCGCTGCTCCAGGCCACGCTCCTGGAGCACGCGGCGCAGATGAACCTGCACACCGTCATGACCTTCCACCAGCGGGTCGAGGAAGCCCGCGCGTTCGCCGAGCAGATGCCGGCGACCGCCGCGGAGCTGTACGCCACCGAAGCCTCCGAGGCCGCCCTGGCCGACGCTGAGGAACTGCCCGCCTCCTCCATCGACGCCGAGCTGTACGAGCTGGAGGACGGCCGTCACGTGCCCCCGGACCGGGTGTGGGCCGACTGGCTGTGCGGCGACCATCCCATCGCGCACCGGCGCGAGGTGATCCGCCGGTTCGCCAACGGCATCAACGCCGAGAACCGGCGCGTACACCGAGCGTTCCTCGCCTCCGTACGGGCCCTAGGCGTCGGCGTCGACATCACCGGACTGCGCGGCGTGGAAGCAGTATGCATCGTCGGCTCGCGCAGCTCACAGGTCGACGTCGTGCAGAACATCGGGCGGGCGCTGCGTCCGAATCCGGACGGCACGGTAAAGACAGCGCGGATCATCATCCCGATCTTCCTGCAGCCCGGCGAAGACCCGAAGGACATGGTCGCCTCCGCCAGCTACCAGCCCCTGGTCGACATCCTCCAGGCACTGCGCAGTCATTCGGAACGCATGGTCGACCAGCTCGCCTCCCGCGCCCTAACCCGCGGCACCGAGCGCCGACGCCTTCACGTCCACCCCGCCCCCGCAGCGGGAACCGACAGCGGTGACGGTGAGGAGACGAGCGAGGCGAAACAGGAGGTCGACCGGATCACCTCGATCGTGATCAACTTCGCCTCCCCCCGCGACGCCGCCGACATCGCCGCCCTGACCCGCTGCCGCGTCATCCGCCCCCAGTCCCTGGTCTGGCTCGAGGGCTACCAGGCCCTGCTCCGCTGGCGAGCCGAAAACGGGATCACCGGCCTGTGCGCCGTCCCCTATGACGTCGAGACCGAGGTCGGGACGACGAAGGCGTTTCCGCTTGGGCGATGGGTGCACCAGCAGCGCAAGGCACTGCGCGCCGGAGAACTCGACCCTCACCGCAAGGACCTCCTCGACGAGGCCGGGATGGTGTGGGAGCCCGGCGAGGAAGCCTGGGAGAACAAACTCGCCGCGCTACGGTCCTACCACCGGGCCACGGGACACCTCGCACCCCGCCAGGACGCGGTCTGGGGCGAAGGAGCGGCCGACACTGAGCAGCTGGCCATCGGACAGCTCCTCGCCAACCTCCGCCGCACGGGCGGCCTCGGCAAGGACCCCGAGCGGGCCGCCGTGCGCGCGCAGCAGCTGACCGCGATCGACCCGGACTGGAACTGCCCCTGGCCACTCAACTGGCAACGCCATCACCGCGTCCTAGCCGACCTCGTCGAAGCCGACGGAAGCCTCCCCGACATCCAACCCGGCGTGCTCATGGACGGCGACGACATCGGACGATGGCTCCAGCAGCAGCGCAAGCCGGGCATCTGGGCGCAGCTATCGACCGAGCAGCAAAAACGGCTGACCCGGCTGGGTATCAAGCCGCTAGAGGCGCCGTCTCCCGCCCCGACGGCCGGGCGCGCCGCCAGAGGCCCGAGCAAGGCGCAGCAGGCGTTCCAGCGCGGCCTGAAAGCCCTCACCCAGTGGATCCAGCGCGAGGGCGTCCAAAGGCCAGTGCCGAGGGGACACGTCGAACGCGTCGTCATCGACGGCCAGGAGCACCACCACAAGCTCGGCGTATGGCTATCGAATGCCAAGATCCGCCGCGACAAACTCGCTCCCGAGCAGCTCGACGCGCTACGGGAGCTGGGCATGGACTGGGCATGAGTTCCGGCGGAGGGCAGCCTGTCGTGTGCCGGGAGGCAGCCCTCTACGGCGTGGGGTGATCCAGAGACCGCTAAGGCACCATGCCTGGGTGGACATAGACATTGCGGGGAGCAGCTCAAGCGGTTCGCCGGGCTCGGACCGTCATATTGGCTTGGTGAGGTTCGGGCTGGGCCGGTAGTGGGCGACTCCTGCGTAGGACATCCCCAGTGAGGTGGTGAGGATCTTGGCGTCGAGTTCATCGGCGAGGGTGACCAGACGAGTAGAGCGCAGGATGCGGGGCCGGAGGCCGGTAGGGGCGAGGGTGTCGCGGATGTGAGCGGCGCCGGCGGGGCCGTGGTGGGTGCGGGTGAGCCGGGTGACGAGCAGGTGGGGGTTGTCCGAGCCGAGTTGGTGTCGGTGTTCTTGGCAGCGTTGGAGTGCGGTCCAGGTCGCGTCGTCGAGCGGGATGGCCAGGGATCTGCCGGGGAAGTGGACGCTGTGGTGATGGGGGTTGATCCCGGTGTCAGTGAGCTGGCGCAGCTCGGTGATGGTTGCTGCGTGAAGCAGGGCGGCGAGGCCGATGAAGGCCTCGTGCGGGTGGATGTCGTGGTGGGTGGTCCACCGCTGGTACAGGGTGCGCTGCTGGGTCAGGGTGAGGGTGGGGCCGTGAAACCCCCTGTGCTGTACGGCAGTTATGGGGTCGGTGGGGTTGTGGAGGATGGCTTTGGCGTGGTGGGCGTACGCGAAGAACTGGCGCAGTCCCGCGAGTCGGGATGCGCGGAGGGGCCGGGTTGAGGGCCAGGAAGGATTCCAGGTGGGCGGTGGTGACACCGGCCCAGTTCGTGTGGCCCTCGGTGTGGAGGTGGAGGGCCAGGTCGCGGACGGCAGTGAGTCGGATCTCGATGGTTTTCAGCTGATTGGGGCGTAGTCCCAGTTGTTCGGCTTGCTCGCGCTGTCGCAGGAGGAAGGCGGCGAACTTCTTGGCCTGGGGCGCAGGGGGTGGGTGTGGCCTCGATGCGGCGGGATCGGCGCATTGTTGCTCGTCTGTCGGCGAGGTGTGGTGGTGGGTCGAGGTGGCCGTGGGTGCGGAAGAAGTCGTTGAGCGCTCCGACAAGTTCGGGGGCATCGCTTTTGGCTCGGGCGAGGAGGCTGCGGGGGCGCAGGATTCGGCGTGGAGGAGCAGGCGCGCGGTGGTGGCGATGAGGTCGGCCGCGTAGATCGGGTGTCGGTGCGCTGCGAGGTGTGCGGCGAGGTCGCTCCACCAGGAGGGCGGGGCGGGCATGCGCTTGGCCCAGCCGGCCGCGCGGGTCAGGACGGTGTGGGGTGAATGCTCGTAGCAGCGCTTGCAGAGGCCTTTGGCCCACCGGCCGCTGGTTCCGCATTGCTCGCAGTGGGCCGGGGGCGGGGCGGCAGCGGGGTCGGTACAGGCTCGGCAGTGCTGGGTCGCCGCGTCGAGGGCACGTCGGCGTCCGCAGTGCTGGCAGGGGCCCCGGGCTCGTTGTCCTGCGGATCGGCGTCGGCATGCCGCGCACAGGTCCTGGGCTGAGCGCCGTGGTGCGCCGCAGAGGGTGCAGGTGCGTGAGCACCAGGGGCAGCGGCCGGTGTCGGGGTGCAGCCAGCGCAGTCGGTGGCAGACCGTGCAGTTGTCTTTGGCACGAGAGGGTGTGGCATGGGTGGTCGTGGGCGGGTCCGTCGCGGGGTGTGCGGGGCGGGGTGCGGTCACAGCGGTGGCAGGGATCGGTGGCTGGGCACAGGCTGCTGTCGAGGTGGTGGGGTGGTGCGTGGTGTAGGTGGTGGGGGTATGGCGGGCTCGCCGACGGTAAGCAGGTCGCCTGGGGTGCAGTCCAGGGCGGCGCACAGGGCGGCCAGGGTGGAGAGCTTCACCTGGGAGGGCTGTTTGGTGAACAGGGCGGACACCGATGCCGCAGACAGCTCGAGGCCGGCCCGCTCGGCGAGCAGGCGGCGCAGTTCGGTGCCGGTCCAGATACCGCGCTGTGCCGCGGTCATCCGAAGTCTCCACTCCACCTGCGGTGGCGGGGTCACGGGCTCGACGGCGTGCAGAGGGGGTGGTGTGGTCATGGGTGTCCTGCCCTGGGGTCAGCCGGCCAGGCTAGTGACGGCGGTCGACGTGGCGCGGCGCCAGGCGTCTTCGACGAAGGTGAGCGAGGGCCGCACGTAGGCCATCGTCGAGGCGATGTGCCAGTGACCGAGGAGCTGCTGGACGGCGAGCAGGTCCATGCCCTTCTCGTAGTGGTGGGTCGCGCAGGCCCGGCGCAGATCGTGCGGGGTGAACCGGTCGTCTGCGGGGCGGCCTTCCAGGTCCAGGAGGTGGGAGAGGCGGTCGCGTACGGTGTCCGGCTTCAGCGGATGGCCGTGGGCGTTGCAGAACAGCGGGGCGGTGTCGGGGAAGAAGCGGTGTCGGGGAAGAAGGGGCGTACGTCTCCCAGGTACCAGGCGAGGATCTGGTCCAGTCCATCGAGCATGGGTGCCCATCTCGGGCGGGGTCCCGAGGTGTTGGCCGCCTTGCCGAATCGGACGTGGAGCTTGCCTGTCGGGCCGAGTGCGGGATGGACGTCGCATTGGTCGAAGCGAATGGCTTCGCTCACTCTGGGAGCGGAGTGGTAGAGGGTGCGCAGCAGTGCGTAGTCCCTTGCCGCGGCCGGGTAGTCGGACGTGGTGGTCAGGCGCTGGCGGGCGAAGGCGAAGAATGCGGTGAGGCGCTCGGCGGTGGGCGGCAGGGTGCGCGGGGTGTCGTCGAGGACATGGCGCAGCCGGTTGAACCGGTCCAGCGGGTTGGCCACCGGGGTGCCGTACAGGGTGCGGATCTCGGTGGCGTAGCGGGCCTGGATGAAGGTGTGGAACGTGCGGAGCATCTGCAGGTACTGGCGTCTGGTCCCCGCCGCCCGCCCCGCCACCACCAGGGAGTGGAGCATCGCGTCCACGTCGGCCGGCTCGATCTGCCACACCGGCCGGTCATAGTGGTCCAGCACCCGTTCCAGCAGCGACGTGTAGCAGCCGATCGTGGTGGGAGCGAAGCCTCTCGCTGTCCATGTCGAGGCGAATGCCTGCACGCAGCGGGTCTGGAACGCCCACACATCGGGTACCTGCCCGGCCTCGGGAGCAGGGCCGCAGAGCCCGCCCTCGACCAGCCGAAGAAACGGCTTCCCCGCCACACTCCACCACCAACCAGCAATGACTCTTGGTTAAGGCGGCACCTGAACAACCCCTGTGCCACCGAATCCATCAACGAGACAGCTGCAGAAAAGCAACCCCCACCTCACGAATAACCCGGTCATCCACACCACGGCACAGGCAGACGCTGCGCCTCGTCCACCAGGAAGGTACGAGGACGTTCGGCCAGAGCGGTCTTCAGCAGACGGTCGAACTCGCTGGGATGACGCGGCGGCTCGCCGGCCAGGTCGAGGGCCGTGAACAATTCGTAGCGCACCGCACGGGCGGTGGGCCGAGCCCGGAAGGTGACCCGGCGGACGTCCTCGCCAGGTTCGAGCTCGCGCAGGCACGTGTTGACGGCGAGGGTCTTGCCGAAGCCGGCCCCGCCGTGGATACACATCATGGCGCGGGCGGCGACGGTGTCGGTGATGTTCTCCCGGGCGGTGAGCAGGGCGCGGGTGGTAACCACGGAGGCGTCGGGCAGGTCGACGTACTGGAAGGTGGCCGCGGTCATCAGACGCCTCCGTCTTCGTCGGTGGTGGGACGTACGGCCCGACCGTCGCGGCAGTCCGGGACGGTTTCTTCATCGCTGCCGGACGGGAGCGGGACGGACTGGCCTGACGCGGTCAGCGCGGCCAGGGAAGCAGGAGTGCGCCACCCGGCCGGAGGCGCGGCCGGCGGGATGAGGTCCGGCAGCGCCAGCCTCGACAGGTCCGCCGTCTTCTCCTCGGCCAGTTCCTGGCCCGCCTCCTGTGCGGTGAGAGCCTTCAACCTCTCGGGGCGGCCTGGCCGGGTCTGGGATCCGTAGCGTTCCTGCTGGGTGGCTGCCAGGTCTTTGCGCAGGCGGCGGCCGCGTGCCGCCCGGGCGGCACGGACCGCGCTGATCTGCTCCGAGTTCGCTTGGCCGGTGACTTCGGCAGGGCCCAGGTAGCGGCCGGTGGATGGGTCGAACACCTCGATACGGTGATCGTGATGCGGCATGAACCGTACGCGCACCCTCTCACCGGCCTGTCCTGTCATCCAGGCGCCCACGTAGTCGCGGTTCCGGAAGGAGATCCCCTTGGTGGAGAGCACCCGGATACGGCCGTCGTCCTCCAGGGTGAACGTCCACAACTCGTCCGCGCCGATCTCGCGCAGTGGCGGTGGGGGTGGTCATGCGTCCTCCGAAGACGGACCGGCAGGGGCGGGGGCGGCGGCCTGGCCCGGGCGTACCCAGCCGGCCGGAAGCGGAGTCAGGGGCGAGTAAGGCTCCGCACGTCGGCGGGGCGGCGCGGGCGGGGCGGCGCCTTCCAGTTCGGCGCGTGCCTCCTGTTCCGTCATGCGGATGGCGCTGACGGGAAGTTCGGGCTGGGTGGAGGGCAGGTGACGTTCCCGCCTGCGTTCGGCGGAGCGTTTCAGGGCCTGGCGCAGGACCGCGCTGTGCTCGTCGCGGTCGTTGAGGACCTTCTCGCGCATCTCCTCGCTGACCTCGTTACTGAGGAAAGCCCGGCCGAGGTAGCGGTTGCCACGGAAGGTGTAGAGGTCGATCTCATGGTCGTGGTGGGGCATCCACCGCAGGCGCAGTTCCAGACCGATGCGTCCCACGCCCTTCTCGGGCATGTAGTAGCGGTTGTTGAACTCCACCCCATGACTGGTGATCTTGTGGACCCTGTTGTCGCTCTCCAGCATGAAAGCGCGCAGTTCTTCCGGGCTGGGCTCAGGCCGGATCTCAGCAGGGTCGCTCAGCCACGCTTCAAGCGGCGTCATCCCGGTGCGTTCAAGGACATGCTGGGTGTTGCGCTCCTCAACCCACTGGCGCAGCAGGTCCACGAACGCCTCGAAAGTCAGCGGCGGGTCCTGGTCGCCGACGCGGCAACAGTGGTCGAGCAGGGGTGCTTTGGCATAGCGGGGCAGGTCCGCGAAGAACCGGGTCATGCTGGTGCGGTTCAGCCGCTCGATCCCGCCCTTATGACGGGCGCTGCGCACCTTGTGCATCGGCACACCGAGCAGGCCGAAGGTCCGCCGGACGGTCCTGGACAGGAAATCGGAGCCGCCGTCGACGCGTACGAGATGCGGCCGTCCACCTGCGGGCCCATAGGGGGCTTCACGCAACACGGAGGCGCGGACGGCTGCCAGAACCGAACCGCGGTGCGCGGAGCCAGCGGTGACCGCCCAGCCCATCACATAGCCGGTACCGCGGTCCTCGAACCACGTCACCCACACCCTCGACAGGTTCTTGTCAGGCATCATCACGACGGTCGGAGCCTGCTTGTGATCCCCCTCCCACACCTCATTGCGGGCCACCGCGGGCCGCTGGAAGGCGGGATCGAAACCACGGGCGGCCGGGATCCCCTTCCGCAGACCGGCCATGAAACCGGGGTCGAGGTCACGGGCGATGGCATCGTGCAACGTCGTCAGCCCCACCGGGTCCTGACCCGCCGCCAACGCCTCACGTACCAGGTTTTCGTGAGCACGTTTGACGTTGCCCCGGTAGTCAGCGAGAACGTCGATGATCTCTTCGGTGATCCGAAAACGCCTGCGCTCGGGTTTCTCCGGCGAGCCGGTCTCCTCGGCCGCGGCAAGCCAGCGCCACACCTGCCGCACGCTCACACCCACCGAACCGGCAACCAGCCGCACATGAGCGGTCGTCAACTCCCCCGCCCCACACAACCGCAGCAGCCCGGCCACAGCAACAGGCCGCAACTCATCCTTGTGCTGGTTGAGGAAGTCGCGGAACTCGGCGTCCATCGGGCCCCGTTGCGGGGCAAGCTCGTGGCTCTCGTGGGGGCCGCCGGTCACAGTGCCCCCTTGCGGGCGGGCGGGTGGGACGGCCGGGGGCACGCGGTGCGGTAGGACGCGCGAGCCTGCGAGGCGGTCATCTGGTAGGCGCCGGGTTGTGCCAGCGGCGTGTACCAGGCCTTGGAAAGCCTCACGGACTCCTCCTCTTCTTCCAGTTCGGGACCCGGCGTGCGCCGTTGCGCGCCGGGGGCTTGTTGCACCCCATACACCGATCAGGCGCCCCCTCGGAGTTAGGTGGGAGGCACACGTTCACTCATGTTGTGTGATCAACCAGTTACTGAAAGGCATCTGACCTGGGCATCTACTCACGCGTCGTGATGCATCTCACACGCTCTGTAGGTGTAAGTCGGGGCCGACAGCACCGCCCAGGCGAGGCGGGACACCGGCGGCGTCACCGACCTGATGGCGGCCCCGAGATGAAGCCCGGCAAGCAGACAGCGAAGAAGACCCCGGCGAAGAAGGCGACGAGCGGGCGGAAGCTCAAGGGCACCTAGCTAATCCGCTGGTTGACCGCCAGCGGGCGCCTCACACCTTGCGGTATTGCTGGGCCTTGCCCCGGTCCCGCACGCTGATGCCGAGCGTGCGCAGCTCGTCGCGCGCCTCGTCGGCGGCACCGGTCCGGTCGTCGGCGAGCGCCCGCTGCCGCGTCCGCAGCAACGTGTGGGCACGCTCGTCGAGGCCCGGCCCGTTGTCGACCCAGGCGGTGTAATCCGCCTCGTGCGGGTCGGCGGTGCCACGCCAGGGATACCTGTGCTGCTCGAACGCGGACGACAGACGCCCCACGAGGCCACTGTCCACCCGGGTGCGGACGTGCTCCCGGCCGTCGGTATCGCGCAGCACCAGCTCACGGCCGTCGGTGAACACCTCGGCGATCCGGGCCCGTTCGACGTGGCGGCCGCCGGTGGCGTCGTGGACGACGATGCTGTCGGCGCCCACCTCGATCACGGGATTCTCCTTGCGCCAGGTGCCCGCCACCCACGCCCCGGCCACACCGCCGCAGAGCGTCAGCACCGGCACGGCCCACACGAGCGGCAGCGCGGCCGCCAGCCGGAGCGGGCCCGGCGCGCTGTCGAAGAGGCTGATCATCCAGTCGGCGAGCGGGCCCACGGCGAACGCGGCGCCGAGGCCGAGCGTGGCCCCGCCCAGGATGACGGCCCACAGCCACGCCTCGGGCAGGTGCACGGTGACGGGGGGCTCACGCTTGGCCATCGGTGTTCTCACTCTCTCGCTCCGTCCTCTTGGGCTCTCGGTCCGTCCCCGCGGGCGCCAGGTAGCGCGCGACGGTGCGGCGCAGCGTGGGGAGCGGGGAGTGGTCGGGGCGAGCGCCCAGGTACGTGGCGTCCACCAGGTTCTCCAGCCAGGCGGCGGCCTCGGCAGGGTCGAGCTCCGGGTCGACGGTACCTGCCTCGATTCCGCGCGCGAGGAGCCCCGCCAGCCCGTCGCACACCACCCGGGACGTGCGGCCGACGACTTCGAGGAGCTCGGCGTCGTGCTGGACACGCCGCAGCAGCTCGACGACCATGCCCGAAGCGCTCGGGTCCTCGGCCTCCGCGGCCAGCTCGGTCACAACGGCGAGGACGGCGGCGAGGGGGTCGTCGGTCCCCTCGTGACGGGCGATGAGCGCCTCCGCGCGCGGAAGGTCCTGCTCAAAGACCGCGCGGAAGAGGGTCTGTTTGTCGGCGAAGTAGTAGAAGACGCTGCCTGAGCTGAGCCCGGCGGCCGACGCGATCTGCGCGACCGTCGTCCACTCGAATCCCTGCGCCCCGAAGAGGCGGCCCGCCTCGGCGACAATTGCCTCCCGCCGCCGCGCATGCCGCACTGGGTCGGCCGTTCGTGGCATCCCGCACCCCCTATTCATTAACTGACTAGTCAATCAAAGAATAGTGCACGCCTCAGAGCCTGTCGGGTGGCCGGTTGATCACGCTGCGATCAGGTCCTCGACGGTCGTGGAGCGGACTGTCTTGCGACTGTCGTCATGACTCCAGCGCGATGGCTGCCCCGTGAGACGGACGAGCATCAGCCGGATCATCGCCACCTTGACCATCGCTTCCGAGGTGGCGGTGAGCCGTTCGTAGTCGCGGGCCAGGCGGCGGTTGCGGACCAGCCAGCCGAACGTCCGCTCCACGACCCAGCGGCGGGGCAGCACCTTGAAACCCTTGACGTCATCGGTCCGCTTCACGATCTCCACGACGATGTTCAGCCTGGCTCAGGCCCAGGAAAGCAGCCTGGAATCAACGGAGTTGGCGTATCCGCCGTCGGCCCAGACCAGTGAGACCGTGCGGAAGCCATCGGCAAGCCGGGTCAGGACCGCGCGCCCGCCGGCGCGGTCCTGGACGGAAGCCGAGGTGACCGCGACGACCAGCAGGAGTCCCATCGTGTCCACGATCACGTGCCTCTTGCGGCCCGCTGTTCGCTTTCCGGCATCGAAGCCCCGCGCCTCTCCGCCCTCACTGCTCTTGATCGACTGGGCGTCGATCACCGCGGCTGACGGCTCGGGATCCCGCCCCGCTTCCTCCCGCACCCGTCGACGCAGCACATCGTGGATGCGGTCCCAGGTGCCGTCCCGGCGCCACTTGGTGAACCAGCGATGGGCCGCGTCGAAAGGCATCAGGTCGTGCGGGAGCATCCGCCACTGGCATCCGGACCGCAGCAGCACGTAGAAGATCGAGTCGAGGACCAGCCGGTCTCCGTACTTGCGCACGCCACCGCCTTTGCGAAGGTCACGGACGGGAAGCAGGGGTCGGATGACATCCCACATCGCGTCTGTCAGGCTGGACGGACAGCATGAGCTGCTGACGGCCCTGGAGTTGTCGCACTGGCACACACCACGTGATCATTCCGGGGCTTTCGCCATGCCCAGCACCTTCAGGCACCGATCACATACCGCTTACGATCAGCCACCCGACAGGCTCTCAGCCACCACCGTCCCCGGCGGAGGCCCTGAAGGTCTCCGGTCCACCTCAAGTGGCGTTCGATTTAGATAGTCCGCCGCTTGCGCCCTCAACAAGACACCGTCCGGGCGGAGCTGTCCGACCTGTTCTGACAGCGTCCAGCCATTCTTCTTCTCCAAAGGGGCGATCAGCCCCTGAAGGTAGTCCAGAGCCCGCTCACGCGGCTCGGACCTGCCGAAACGGTGGGCGAACCGGCCATGCAGTCCGGCTCGACGGTCCCCGGGCCGGCCTTCCCTCCGCGGTCTGGAGGGTCGTAGCCCTCGCCGCGACATCCGCCGGGGATGTCGGCATCACCTACGCGCCTCCTGGCCACGTCTGATGTAGGGGCGACGGAGGGCCCGGCCAGATGGCCGGGCCCTCCTGCAGTTCCTCGTCAGGAAGCCGGGGGCGGACAGAGCCGCGTAGGGGGCACAGACGACCGATTCCGCCCCCACGATCCATTCGGCCGGTTGTGGCGGGTGAATCAGCACCCCGCCCACGGTGGGCACGCAGCGCGTGCCCGGAGGCAGGTGCTCCTGCACGCCAACATGGGCGGGCACACCGGCGTCCCGCAGTTCGAGCTCGACGCCGGGGCCCGGTTCTTCGCCCGGCACCTGAAGTAGCACGGATGGGGGGCTCAGAGAGGCCTGGGCTTCTGCTGGCCGAGGGCTCAGAAAATGAAGCTAGGGGCGGAAACGGTCGAAGCCTGCGGCCATGCCACGGCCTTCGAGGCCGCCGTCCTGGAAGTACGTCTCCTTGAGCGCTTCGGCGGCGATCTCCTGGAGCTGCTGGTCGGGCTGCCCGAGATCGGAGGCCCGGTCGGATACGAGGGGGGAGTGATCTCCATCGGCGTCCGGCTGGCGATGGTCGAGCCGCGCATCTCGGCCGCCGGCTTCTTCGCCGGGAGTTTCGTGCCTCGCTCCATGTTCGAGGAGGCCGCCGGTGCAGTACGCCAGCACCTTCCCGTCCTCGACGTCGACGACCGCGAGCGGCCCGTTCTCGAACCGCGGGTTGGTGCCGCCCGCCGGGGTTTCGGCCGGGGCGGCCTTCCGTGCGCCTGGACGGCGCGACGTCGACGGCCTGGTGGTGCGCGCCGGGCGGGTCGCGGCGGGCGGAGTAGCGGTGACAGGAGATGGGGCAGAGGTGTTCTCGGTTGCAGTCATGACCGCAGCCTCGGGCGCCTGGGCGGTGGACAGAGTCGGCTCGTCCACCGGGGCGGGCGCGGCGGTGAACGTGGCGGGCGCCGCGGCGTCCTGGGCGGGCGCGGGCGCGCCGACGGCGGGGCAGAGCTTCGCGAGCCCGTCCAGCAGCCGGGCGTAGGCGTCGCGTTCCGGCGGGCGGGGCTCGGTCTTGCCGGACTCCCAGCCGCTGACCGTGGCCCGGCGCACCTTCAGCGCGCCTGCTACCTCGTCGATCGTCAGGCCGTGCGCGGCACGCAGCCGCTTGCGCTCCGCTGGCGGCGGCAGTGTGGCGCGGGACGCGAGCAATGCGTCGACCGCGTCGAACAACTCGGACATGGAACACCTCCTGGCTGACGCCCTACCCCATGGAACGCGCAAAGTGCGTACGTTTACCGTACGTATCGCGTACGAATTCCGTTCAATGGTAGGAATGTGCACACTTCCGTAAGGTGGTGTGCATGACGACGGAGAGCACCTACTCGATCGTGGAAGCCCGCGCCCGGCTGGGCGCCATCGCGCGCGAGGTCAGCGCCACCCGGGAACCGGCCGCCATTACCGACCACGGCCAGACCATCGCGATACTGGTCAGCCCCGCCGACGCCCTCGAACTCCAGGAACTGCGGGCCCTGGCCGCCTACCGCGCGCGCCAGGAACGCGGCGAGAGCGCCGGCGTTCCGCACGATGAGGCGTACCGACGCGTCTTCGGCGGAGTCGAGGCGTGAGCTACGAGGTCATCTGGGAACCCGAGGCGCTCGCCCAGGCGGAGCAGTTCGCCAAGGACGACCCCGCCGGAGTCCGGCAGGTGTTCACCGCCGTCGACCGCCTCGCCGAGGAACCGCGCCCCGAGGGCGCGTTCGGCAGCACCGACGTCCTGCGCATCCACGTCGGCCGCTACCGCGTGATGTACGAGATCAGCGACAGCCAGGTCCGCGTCAGCGTCATCCACCTCGGACGCCTGCGCTGAACGACACAGCGAAGGGGCGGCCGCCCGGGAGGCCGCCCCTTCGCCCTGTCTGCGCGGCGCTGGAGGAGGGAGCCGAGACGTACTTGCGCAGCGCCGCCACTCGCAAAGGCACCCACCCCGAGATCGCCGCCATGCTGCGCACCGTGATCCAGGAGTGGGACGAGCAGCACAGCACCGCCGGTGCCCCGCAGACCGCAGGCTGAAACCGCTCAACTGGGCTCCTGCGTGAGACGGAAGACAAGTCCAGTCACGACCCCGTTGCGTGGCTGGGACCGGTGCAATGCTGTGACGGCGGTAATCCTCTTGCCCCCAGGCGGAGGCCCTCACTCGGGCCCGCCCGTGCGCTGCCACGTGGGCGGGGCCGCGCCGTCCCTCCCAGCCTCCCCACGGGAGGGCTGACGCGAGCCGCGACCTGAGCTTACGACCGGTTCCAGTCGTCCTTGTGCAGCCCCTCTTTGAGGATGGACTTGTTCATCTGCCGGACCACGGTGAATGGCCGTCCAGCCCGCCGGCCGTGTACTTCGGCCTCATCGACGGTGAGCTGGAACAAGTCCCGTAGGTCGGCCTCGGGGAACATCGGTACAGCCGTTAACGCTAAGCCGGTGATCATGGCCCGGCCGGTGTGAGCGCGTTGACGCGGTTCTCGTACTCGCGGCGGGCCTTGCGCTGCGCCGGGACCGCTGGAACGCCGTGGCCGCCGTCGAGCGGCTGGCAGCGGGCGAGGAGTCCGAGGTGCACGGCGGGGACGGCGCTGACGCGCAGGGTGTAGCCCTGGCCGCGCCGCACGGTCACCCCTTGGTCGAGCGCGGCCCGCTCGACGTCGTCCAGCTCGGCGGCGCGGAGGAAGTCGGCGACCTTGCCCGGCATGTCGAGGGTGACCGGCAGCTCCGGCGCCGGGGAGTCCTCCTCGATGGCGGCGTGGTCGGGCAGGAGGTCGGCGACAGCGTTACGGATGGCGCCGCGGCTGACGTCGTGGTCGCGGGCGAGGGCGGCGATGGACCGGCCTTCCAGGTAGGCGGTGCGCACGGCGTCGGTCTTGCCGGCCGGGACGGCGGGGCGACGCCCACCCTTGTTGCCCTTCGCCTCCGCGGCCCGCAGCCCGTCGTACGTCAACTCGCGCTGGAGGTCGCGTTGGAGTTCGCCGGCAGCGGCGAGCGTCTGCACCATGAACTTCACGGTAGACAGCAGCTCGCCGGTGCGCGGGTGGCGGGCAGTGAGGTCCATCGCGGAGAACGCACCGTCGTGGATGCGCAGGGCGAGACGGTCGCGGTGGAGGACGTCGAGCACGTCGAGGATGTGGCCGGTGCCGCGGACGAGGCGGAACATCTCGGAGATATGCACGGTGTCGCCCGGCCGCGCGTAGGTGAGCAGTTCGCGGAACTTCGGCCGCTGGAGTGGGTGGAGGCGGCTGGAGGTCCCCGGGTCCTCCTCGAAGACGACCGGGTCCTCGATCCCGGCCTCGTCCAGGACGAGGTTCTGCCGGGCGGTCGACTGCTGGTCGGTCGAGACCCGCTTGTAGACCAGGTTCGCCACTCGGGGCCCCTTCCGTACGGAGGATCGGACCCTATCTGTCGTCAAACCCTGTCAGCAATCACCATCGGATCTGATTGGATTCGGGCCGCCGCGGACCCCCGGATTGCACGGGTTCATTGGACGCGTCGGCCGCCTGTCGTCAAACGATCGTTTGACGACAGGCGGCGAGAAACTGTCCGGCCGGCCCCCGGCGGCACCCCCGGCAGGTGTGCTAGAGGCATCCCTTGGAATTGATCATCTAGGCTGTGGTGGTTGCAGTGCGGTAGACCTCAGCTGCCGTGATGGTGGCGGGGACACCGAGTTCGGCGGCGACCGCGGTGATCGCGCTGTCGCCGATAGCGAGGTCGGTTTGGCCGTCGGTGGTGAAGTACGGTGCGATGAACCTCTCGTAATGGGCTCGGACTTCATCCTCGGTCTGTCCGCCGAGGAACGTCCGCATGTGCCGCACCGTGGTGTCGAGGTCGTCGTGGATCACCTGCAGGGCGCGCCGGTGGGCTCGTACGACGGCCTGGACCGCGGGGTCGTCCGGTGGGATGTAGGTGGGGTCGACGGCCACGCCCACGGTGGGGATCTGGAAGTGGTCGCCGACCCAGCCCAGCACCTGCCAGCCGTGCTCGGCGGCCACCGCCTCCGGTGCCATGGTGCTGCCGACGTAGGCGGCGTCGATGCTGCCGTCGCGCAGCCCTCGCAGGTCCAGGCCGTAGTCGCCGGGAGAGCGGATGATGGTCTTGATGTCGCGGTCCGGGTCGAGGCCGGCCTTGCGCAGCACGATCCTGGCGAAGCACCCGGGTGCGGTGTGGGGGGCGTGTATCGCCAGCCGTCGGCCGGCCAGGTCGGCCAGGGAGGTCAGGCCGGGGCGGGCGAGGAACCAGAACAGCGGGTGGTGGGTGTTGACATGGAGTGCGGCCCACGGGGTGCCGTCGGTCAGCCGGGACAGCAGTGCCCGGCCGAGCCCGATGATGGCGCAGCGGCGCAGCCGCTCAACGTCCCAGGAGCAGCCGTCGCGCAGCGCTACGTGGACGCCCTCGTCGGCGTAGAAGTCCTCCTGGTCGGCAATGTAGGCGACCAGTTCCTCGTGCAGGCCCCGCCCGACATAGGCGAGATCGATCGTATACATGAAGCTCTTCCTTGATCATGTCATCGCCGCGCCATCCCGCGTGGGCGCGGCACGGAGCGGCGTATGGTGCTGAGGTGGCGGTGCGGCGGATACCGGTCGGACTGTCAGTCCATCGACATTCCGCCGTTGACCGCGGCCGTCGTGCCGGTCATGAAGGCGTTGTCCTCGCCGGCGTAGAAGGCGACCGCTTGAGCGACATCGGCCGGGCGTGCCAGGCGGCCCATGGGGGTGAGGGCCACCTGCCGCTGCTTGATCTCCTCGTCGAGCGCGGACCCCATGCGGGTTTCCTCCACCGGGCCGGCTGCGACGATGTTGACCGTGATGCCCTGCGGGCCCAGTTCCTGGGCGAGGTAGCGGGCGAACTGCTCCAAGGCGGCCTTGGCCGCGCCCAGCGCGATCATGCCCGCCCGAGGCCGGCGGCTGAGGCCGGTGCTGATGTAGATGATGCGTCCCCAGCCCTGTTCGGTCATCGCGGGCAGGACGGCCTTGGTGACCGCGAACGCCGCATACATCTCGGCGTCGATTTTGCCGCCCAGTTCTTCCCACGTCATGTCCTGGAACGACTTGACCGCATACGGGATCAGCGCGTTGTGCACGAGGACGTCGATGCCGTCCCACGCCGTCTGGATCTGTTCGACCATGCTCGCGACGGCCGCTGCCTCGCGGACGTCGGCCTGCACGGCCATGGCTTGTCCGCCTGCGGCCTCGATGCCGGCCACGACCTCGTCGGCCGCCTTGGTGTTGCGGAGGTAGTTGACCACCACGCGCATCCCTCGCGCGGCAAGGAGACCCGCGGTGGCCGCACCAATTCCGCTGCTGGCACCTGTCACCAATGCCACTCTGCCGGTTGCCCCAGTCATGGGTCCACCTCCTGCTCGTCATCGCGGGCCGTCGGAATGACCGCCGGGATTGTTCGTCGTCGGTGCCGAAATGTGCCGGGCGGATCGCCTCGTAGAGCACGGTGTCGACGGTCGCCCGCAACAAATCGGCCGCGGTCCAGTCCAGTTCGCGCAGCAACTGCGAGGCCCTGCCGTCGTCGTGGCCGCTCGGCGCACGACAACGCCGCGGGGGTGGCCCTGCTCGACCAGGCAGCGGATCGGTGTGGGAACCGCCCGCCGAGCCCGCGGGCACCTCCACCCCACTCTAAATTCGAAGACCCGGTCTGGGACGGCGAGCGCAACCTGCTGACCGGCAACGGACCGCAGTCCGTCGACGCGCAGGCCGCCCGGCTCGCCGAGATCGTCCGCGACTCGCGCAGTCAAGGTAGCGGGGCGCGGCCCGGGATCTCGGAGCTCACTCGGAATCGCCGGTGCGGGAACTCGGAGGCCAGTGAGCCGGTGTCCAGTCTCCCTCCGGGTCGGTGGTCTGGCCGACTTCGATCAGATGGCCGTCAGGGTCGCGGATGTAGCAGCGGATCTCGTACGCGTGTTGTTTCGGCGGCGTCAGGAACTGGGCACCTCGGGCGCTCCACTCCTCGTACAAGGGGTAGATGTCCTTGACGCGGATATTGAGGAAACTGCTGACCCGGCCCAAATCGCGCGGCGCCTCCAGGGTGACCGAGGGCTTGTCGTCCGTCGGGCCTCCGCCGACGTTGATGATGATCCAGCTGTTGGCCAGTGCGACATAGGTCAGGCCTCCAGGGCCGGAGTAGGCCAGCCGGCCGCCGAGCACTTCGGTGTAGAAGCGTCGAGAGCGTTCGACATCGTCCGAGACGATGAAGTGGGCCAGCACAATTCCCTCTGGCGGTGGCGGGAGATCGGCCATCTGGTGCCTCCACTTGTCGGTCTCATGCTCCGTTGATGATGTGCATTGACGGTAGGTTCCCCCTTCGAAGTGGCCGGCAATTGCACCGGCTCGCCCTCCTAGAAGATTCGCGGGCAGCTGTACACGGATGGCTCGCCGCTGCGGTCCGGCTGTCGCCTCCGGCCGCGAAGGTGCTCGATGCACTGCCCGAGCACGCGGAGCAGATGGGCTGGGACGTCATGGACGCCGCGGCCGGGAACTCCTGGGGCTTCCCGCAGTGGGATGCCGACGATCCGGAGGGCGAGGACGTGCGGATCGCGTCCGTCGGCCACCTGTCGGTCGTCTTCTTCGCCAACCGCGTGCTGCGGCATCTGTCCGTACTGGACATCGTCTGGCTCGGAAGCCGCCCGTGAAACGCCCTGACCCCGGCATTGCAGCTGCCGGGGTCAGGGCTTTCCAGTGTCGCAGAGGGTCAGTGGGGGCAGTGCGTGCAGGCGGTGCCGGTGAACGCATGGTCCGCTGCGGCGACGTCGCGGCCGGTGAGATGCGCGGACGCGTCCAGCGAGGCAGACAACGGACGACCGGTGCTGGGCTGGTAGGGCTTGTCGGTGATGAGGTACTGGTCAGCTGCCGCGGCGTACGCTCCTGGCTTCTTCCGGTAGAGATCGTCTGCTCGGCTGGCACGGCGCCACCGTGACTCGTCACCTCCCCACTTCTCCTCGGCCTCCGCCGCACTCATGCGGGCTGCTTCACCGATGACCTCCCAACTGGTCCCCCGGACCCGCTCGGCGATCACTGCATCTGTCACGAACGTGCCCTCCACGGATCTCTCCGCGCGCACCGCCTGGCGCACGTAGTCACCGCTCTGCGCCAGGTCCTCGCTCACCATCTGCGCGAACCCTCCGTAGCATGCCGCGCGGCGTTCGGCGGCCCTCACCATCGTGATCCTGGCGAGCTGGACCTACGTCTTCGCGGCAGACGGACAGGTCATGACCTCGGACTCCACACTGCGTTTTCGAGGGCGAGCAGAGGTCGAGACGGACCTAGCCGCCCACGGTTACGTGGTGGAAGACGTTCGCGATGCGCCTGACCGGCCAGGCAAAGAGTTCGTCTTCCTCGCACAACGCTCCTGACTCAGTGATCCACGCCACTCAAACTCCGATGGCACACACTCAAAGTTCGATGGCACAGAAGTGCGCCACGAGGCGCGATGCAATCGAGTGGAGGTGAAAGGCCACCACCTCCGGGCCGTCGCAGCGGCCTGGTGAAGCTGGGGGCAGCCTGATC
>NZ_JBIUBU010000048.1:0-25522 GCF_044548345.1 Streptomyces sp. NPDC052042
GCGTTCGAGCGGCCTTGCCCGAACAACTCGACCGCACGAACACGCCGGGCCTCCGCCAACTGCGGCCGTGACAAAGGAGGAACAGACGAACCGGAAACAACGGAAGAAGGCTGGTACAACACGTCAACAGAGCCCCACCCGCAGACCCGCCACACCCACAGAACCAACGAAAAGATCAGTAGGTGTTCGGCGGCGTAGGCACGCAGGTCGTCGCGGATCACCCGACGCCTCTTACCGGTCCGCTGACTTGGCGCGTTCCCCCGCGTCGTCAAGCGCAAGATGTCCAACTGGGGCCTCAAACGCGCCCACCACCGTACCTGGCCCCAGCCCGCCGCCCCACCGGCCGAGGCGGTCACCATCGTTCCCGCGTCCAAGACCGCCCCGACCAAGCGAAAACCCAAGGCCACGACTTAAAACAGCGGCATTGAGGCTAAGTCCGGGCTACCGCCCCCGACGCAGCCGCCTTCTCGCGACCTGGATGGCATGCCTACGGTCAATGCTCGGAGGGGCTGGAGGAGCCGGCGCGGACGGAGGGGGCGGAGGGGCTGGAGGAGCCGGCGCGGACGGAGGAGGAGTCGGAGGGGCTGGAGGAGGCTGGCGGCTGGCCCGCCATGCAGCGGCTGCGGAGACGGCGGCCGCCAGTGCGGATACCGCAGAACTGACGGCAGCGGTGGTCTCGCCCACACCTTTTATGGAAATGAATTCCTGTGGTGGCGGATCAGGTATCTCGATGTCGGCGTTCAGCAGAGCCCAAATGACGTCGGCGATCTCCACGACGCTGTCATGATGGAGCGGAGCGACCAGGCGAAATGGGCGAATCCATTGCTCAAGCGCAGGATCTCGGCGCGTGACGGTCACCGGGCGGGGTCGAACGGGTCCCTCGGCGATCCCGGTCAGGACCATCCGCCAGGTAGAGCCGTCCTCCTTATGAATCACGAGCCGAATCCCGCGAACACGGTGGCGTCGCCGGGCAGGGGTGTCGTCTTGCCACTCCAGCACACGTTTGGGCAACGCGCCGAAGGTGACTCCGCAGTTGACGCCGAGCAGCCATTCCTCCGGCTGCCGGTCAACATAGCCGCCTCGTGCGACGAGTTCCCGAGATACCTCCTCAAGGAAGGCGATCGGTCGAACCGCGGGAGTTGCGTCCTCGATCCGCCTGCCGATCGCACGCAGAATGGCGTACATCTCGAGACGCTGCTGCGTGATGGACAGTTCGTGGCTCGCGAGGGTCCGTTCCAGTTCGTCAAAGACGCGGTCGACCCGAGGCTGCAGGTCACCTGCCTCGGCCAGAACCGTGGCAGTGTAGATCACGCTAGGTCCGAGATAGACAGGCGCTAAGGACGGTAACGCCGCACGAAACCAGGCCGTCACTTTTCCTCCGGAACGTCAGAACAACACGCGTTCACAACAAAAACACGTCTGGCTCATGGGCAGAGTCCCGCCCGACCGCCGGGGCGGAGGCGAGGCGGCCCTGCCAGTCCTGGACGACCTCGTACAGGGCGGCGAGGGAGAACGTGGCGCGGGACTCTTCCAGTGCCGCCGCCCACTCCCGCTCGAAGGCCGGCACCCAGGTGTCGGCGCGCAGCTGGGCGAGGAGTTCGGCCGGCGCCCCGGGTGCAGGGGCGTACGGAGTGACAGGGGCGTGGTCGGGCTGCGCGCTCATCTGGTCCTCCCGGCGGGTCGTCACCTCACAGTACGCGCGCCGGGTGGCCGTGGATGCAAACATGAGCCAGATCCCCCTACCGGGTGCGCAGGGCGCGGGCCACGACCCGGGCGTGCCGGCGCAGCGACAGATCCTGCTTGTCCCAGGTGGCCGCGACGTAGTTGAGGAGTTCTGTCGGCTTCCGGCCCCGGGCGGTGCTTGCTGCCGCCGGACCGGCGGGCTTGTCCCGATAGGGGCCTTGCCCCACAAGGCACCGTCACAGTTCTGACCGCCTCACCCGGCCCGGCGTCGGCCATCAGCCCCAGCCGATGAAGGAGCCGCGTGACCGTCACCAGCATGCCCCAAGCGACCCTGCCCGCGCAGCCCGGCCCCCGCGCGGACGAAGACATTGTGCTCGGTGTCGACATGCACCAGGACGTGCACGTCGCGGCGGTGATCACCGTCCTCGGGGCACTCCTGGCCCACCAGGATTTTCCCGCGGCGCCGGCCGTATGGCGTGCACATCCCATGGTTCGAGCCATCGTCCCCGACCCCTGCCGAGAGGCCGTCGCGGGCGGGCGGTGTTCGCGGAGCAGGAACGAGGGGGGCGGGCCCTCGACCGTGCCGAGGGCCCGCCCGTACCCGATCCGACCGGTCAGACCTTGAGGATCAGCGCTTCCGCCTGTTCGAGCGTCGTCACGCTGGCTTGCGCGGCGGCCCGGGCCTTCGACAGCTTCTCCATCCACTCGATCCGCCGCTCGGCCGGGAGCGACTCCTCCTCGAGCTGAACGCGCAGGCGGTGCGCCTCCTCGAAGTCCGTCATCAGGGCGTGGGCGGCGTCCACCGCCTTCTGGTAATTCCCCTCGGCGAGTTCGACCCGCGCCGGCAGCTCCCGGCGCAGCTTGGCGAGCTGGTCGCGCGGGTCGGCGGCCGCCTCGCCGTGCGCGGTGGGCGGGGCGTCGGCGTCCGCGGTGTTCCCGGCGCCCGCAGGCGCATTGGCGGAGTTCCCGGACGCGGTCGGCGCCGGGGCACCGAGGCTCACGGGGAACAGCTCGTCGAACCACGCCTTGTCGGCGACGTAGCGGGTGGGCCGGCCCTCGGTGTCAGGGGCGATCACCATCCCCGCGGTGATCGCCGTCCGGTCCGCCTCGGCCCAGTGCTGCTCGCCGTAACAGACCAGGGGCGTGCCATCGTCCGGCTCGGGCGGCCGCGGCGCGTCCGGGTGCTCCAGCACTGCCTTCGCGAACGCGAGCAGAAGGGCCCGGCTGACACCCGGCGCGCCCACCGTGTACGCCAGTGTCAAGGCGGCGAGGGCGCTCTTGGGGGTGCGGCGCACGCCCTTGCGCCCATCGCTGGCCTCGCTGCCCTGCCCCGGGGTGATGAACGGCTGCGGAGCGTGGATCAGCGCCGGTGTCATCCGCCGGACCAGGGCGGTCCAGGCGGTCGCGTCACCGGCCTCCGCCCCGAGGAGCAGCTCCGTGAGCGGCCTCGGATCCTGTCCGGCGCCCTCCTTGGTCTCCGTGGTGCCGAAGAGGCCGAGGGCGGAGAGGATGTTGCCCCGGTGCACGAACAGCTGCGCGACGGCGGCGGACCACAGACGCATGCGCCCCTCGGCTGCCTTCGCCCGGATCTGGCTCCACGCCGGCTCCTGCAGCGTCCCCCTGACGACCGGCCAGAACCGCCCGGTGTCGCGGACGGTGCGCCCGTTCGTCTTCTGCGGAGTCTCGGGCGGGATCCCGGGGAACACCAGCGCGGTGATGGCCTGCACCGCGATGTCACGCAGCACGACCGGGGAGACGTCGGCGCCCGCGGGCACGAGCGGCTCCAGTGGATCGAGCGGCCCGTTGACGGTCAGCGCATCGCGCACCCCCGTCAGATCGAGGAGGTCCGCAGCGCGCGCGTCGGGGAACGCCTCGGCGAGCGCGTCTGCGAGGAGGGATTCCCTGGCGTAGGCGTCGACGAGCGTTGCGAACAGGGCGATCAGCCGCGCGTCCTCGTCGTAGGGCTGGATGCCGCGCAGGTGGTCGTTGACGTTCAGGGCCCGCAGGACGTGTTCCAGGGCCTCGGGATTCGTACAGCCGATCACGATCTCCGCGGACACCGTGGCGATCTTCGCCGCCCGGAGCGACGGGTCGGTCGCCTCCGTCTCCGGCTTCGCACCATCCCGGTTGAGCCGGGCAGAGAGCCGGTTCAGGATCTCCCGCAGACTCAGCAGCAGGGGCTCGGGGCCGTCCTTCTTGTCCTTCGGCAGGGGCACGAGAGACTGCGGCATGCCCATGACCAGGTGCTCCGGACGTACCCGGAAGACATCCAACCGGGCCAGCGCACGGTTGTTCCCCGTCACCGCAGCCAGCCGCCACGGCTTCGACACCGTGCCGTCGGCGTGGGTGATCTGCCACTGCTGCAGGACGTTCATGCCCTTGGAAAGCTGGCCTGCGTCCGCGAGGGACTCGGCCAGGTCGTACCCGCGCTTCGTTCCGGCGCGCTTCAGGTTGTCGGCGGCGTATCGCTGCATGTGCACGGCCACCGCGTACGGCTGCTCGGCGAGCGTGAGCGCCGCCTTCGGCTGCCCGTCCTCATGGACGGCGCGGACCACCGGGCGCGGCCGCCGGTGGCCCAGCGCGGCGAGCAGAGCGTGCTTCTCAGCCTCAAGCTCGTGCAGGTGACGGATGGCGCCCTGATGCTTCTGCGTGGCCGCCGCCAACGCCTGCGACGCGTACGTGTCGTCCCCGGGCGCCCGGCGCAGCGCCTCCCGCTCCTTCTCGGCGGACTTCGCGCCCTTCGCGGCGTCCTGGAGCGCCAGCTCGACGGCGACGAGATCCTTGACGCGCTGGCCGGCCTCCGGGGCGGGCGACGACCAGCAGATGGCCGTGCGGTCGTTGAGGTCCCACGGAACCACCGCGGCGCCGTGGACGTCGCAGGTCAGCAGGAGCACCTGTTCGTCGCCGGCCTTCGCGGGCCGGCAGACGGTGGGCTTGAGGACCTTCCTGCCGCGCTGGGTGGCGATCAGGGCCTTGATCTCGGTGTCCGGGAGCGCGGCGGCCAGACCCTCGACGATCGCCTGCCGCGGAGGCGGTACGACCTCGTAGTCCACGCAGGTGTTCTCGATTGCGTCCGCCAGACGGTCGGCCCAGAGGGCGTTGCCGATCTGCGGGTAGATGTCGTCGGACCGTTTCACGGCCATGGTGTCGTCCTTCCACCCGGGGCATCCCGGGCGAGCACAGAAACTCCCGACCATCGGGAGCGTGTCACGCGCCCGAGTGCCGAAGCCTCGTGCCAGCGAGGAATCGGGCCGACACCGTGAGGGTGTGCGGCGGTCCTCGCCCCGTACAGTCCACCGGCCAGCGTCCGAAGAACGATCAGCCCCAACAGCGCCTCGGTGGCGCCTGGACCTCTCGCAGCTTGCTCCTGCTCCGCCGGAGGCGGCATGAGGCGGACGCCGGTGATGAGCCACCGACGTGCGGCACGGAATTTGCCACTGTCCGCGACACAACCGCCACTCAGAGCCGTTGAGTTCACCCAATCAGGTGAACGGCTGCCGCAACCAGACTGCGGGACGCCTGGGTTGAGGTAGCCGTGCGGCGGTGGGCGACGGGGTGCCTGATTCTGGCCCCGATGTGGTCCGGCGGGCTCTACGGTGCACTGGTGAGCAACGAGACGCCGCCGACGGGTGCGGGCGAACTGCCCGAGGTCGACGAGGACCTGGCGAAGGCCCTGACCGCGCGGGGCGCGTCGGGCGTACGGGCGCTGGGGATGCTGCGGGACGCGTACCGGGTCCTGACCGGCACGCTGATGGAACGGCCGGACGAGGTTGCCGCGGCGTGTGTGCGCAGTGCGGCGGACGCGCTGCTGAGCCTGCCCGGCGCCCCTGACCCGCCAGAACTGAGGCGCGCGGCGAAGGACCTGCTGGCCGCGGTCGACGCCTTCCCGCCACCAGCCCTCCGTACCCCCAGCTCCGGTGCCCCGGCCGGTCCGGTCGTGACGGACCACCCGGGGTGGGAGCGGGTGACGGCGGCGGCCGAGGCGCTGCGTGGTGAACTGGGACCGCTGGGTGGTTTCCATCAGGCGCGGGCCCGCGGGATCTTCGAGCAGCTGATGGGCGTCACGCCGGGTGCCGCGCAGGACCCGGCACTGGACGTGTGGGCCGCCATCTACGGGGTGGCCTCGCGCATCCTGCACGGCCGCGCCGCCGGGCCCGGCGAGGCCGTGCACCTGTATACGGACCTCCTCGGCGCGGCCCGGAACCTGCTGGTGCCGTTGTACGACCGCGCGGAGCGGATCCTTCAGCTGGCCGCGCTCGCAGAGCCCGGCGAGACGGAGGCACGGGAAATTGCCGACTGGGCGGACGCGCGCGCCGCCTGGTTCTTCTTCGGCTCCGGCCCAGCCCCGGCATGGCTGGAGGTCCTTCAGGAACACGCGCCGCACCTGCTGCTCGCCGACGAGGCCGCCGACGTCTGGCCGGCCAGCGAGTTCCTCGAGCACCTGGCCGCCGTCGCCCCGGAGACGGTTCGGCCGTGGCTGGCCGACCACGTCGTCCGGCTCGCCGCCGCTGGCCCGTACGTCCTGGGCGTGCTGCTGCGCCTGTCCGACGCCGGGGCCCTGGATCCCGCTGGTGTCCGGCTGCTGCTCCCGCACGTCCTCGCGCGGCCCCCGGCCGAGAAGGCGAGCCTGACCCGCCGGATGGCGGCCAGCTGGGCCGGCAACTTCCCGGTAGCCGCGCGGGACGGGGACTGGCTCCTCGTCGTCGAGGAGCTCCTGAAGGACACCGTCGACCTCGGGCACGCCGGCTACCTGGCCTACGAGACCGCGCGGCGGCGCGCGCACGCCGGCCACGAGGCGTTCCCCGAGCTGACGGAGGTGCTCCAGCAGGAATGGGCCGCCCGCCTGCCCGAACACGACATCACGGGCCTGCTGCGGGAGGTGGTGGTGACCGTCCACCGGGCTGACGGCGGACCGTTCGGGTGGGCCCGCCCGGCCCGAAACGCGATGGCGGGCCTGCTGCGCCGCGACACCGAGGCGCCCGTGAGCCGATCCTGGTCCGCGTACGTCGACCTGGACGAAGTCCGCGTCATGGACGCGAAGTTCTTCCTGGGCCCGATCCTCGAACTGGGCCCGCTCCTGGCCCGCGCGGTTCTCGACCTCGCCGCGGCGGACGCCGCGGCCGGCCTCCCGCTGGACGAGCGCACCCGGGCGTGGCCGCGGATCGCCGCCGCGGACGCGGACCTGCACGACCGGGTGCTCGCCGCCCACCTGACCGCGCACCCGCCGGCTGCAGACACCGACACCGCGGGCGCGGGGGAGTGGTGGGACCGGGCGGTCGAGGTCACCGTGCGCCTGCTGGCGGGCCGGCCGACACCGGAAGGCGCACGGCTGGCCGCCCTGGTCCTGGACACCTGTCCGCCCGAGCGCGCCGCCGGCCTGGACCGCCGGGCCACGGCGGCTCTCGGCCCCGCCCCGTCCGCCGACGAGATCACCCGCACCCTGCTTACCGGCGATGCCGGCCCGGAGGACGGCCGGGTCGAGCCGTACGCCTCCTGGCTGCGGGTGTGGCACTGGTCGCCGGCGCTGCCCGCCCGGCTACTCACCGGCTTCGCTCCGCTGCTGGCCGCACTGCGCCGACTGAAGAAGGCCGGCCCGCCCGACCCGCGCACCACGGCAAGCCCGCGCGACGCGGTCGCACTCGATGAAGAGGGGCTGCTGGCGCTGACCGGCGAGGCCGGCCCGCTCGTGGCCGCGGCCGCCCTCGCCTCCGCGCCGGACGCGGGCGCCGACGGCTACGCCACCATGCTGCTGCGCCTCGTGCGGGCCACCCCGGACGCATGGACCGCCGACGTGCCCCGTGTGATCGAGGCTCTGGCCCGGCCGGACCTCGGCGCGTTCTACCTCGCCGCCGTCGCCGCCCACGGCTGCGGCATACCGGCGAACGGCCTGGGCCCCGCCGCCGTCGCCGCCCTCACGCTGCGCCGCTCCCTGCCCGCCCCCGAGACCGGCCAACAGCTCTCCACCGCAGCGGTGTTCGCTGATCGGGCCCTTTTCGACCTGCTGAATGTCGTGTGGCGCACCGGCACCGATCTCGGCACCGGCTTGCCAGCCGTCCTGGTCCACCTCCACGCCCTTGCCGAACCCCTCACTCGTCCCGCCGGCGACACCCCGGGCGGCAGGAAGCGGTCCGGCGACCCGCGGTTCCCCAGTCCGGCCGTGCGCGCGCTGGGCTCCCTGCTCGAATACGCCGTCAGCCGAGCCCCCACGGACGGCGACATGTCCGCCGACGTTCTTCACCTGCTCGCTGGCGTCCTGGCCGCCGGCCTCGTTGACGAGGACGCCGCAACCGAGATCGGCGAGCGGCTGCCGGTCCTGCACCGCCGGGCCACCGCCTTCGCCACCGCCCATCCCGAGCTCTACGCCCTCGACCCTCACCGGCCTACCCCGGCCGGAGCATGGCTGCGCCGGGGCAGATCCGACCGGCTGCTGCTCGCCGCCCTCGACCGCGGCCAGCTCTTGGCCGCGGTACGCGAAGGCCGGCGGGGCGTGGCCACACACGTCGCGTTCGCGCTCCTGGTGGACGGCGATGTCGACGTGCTCGGCGATCCCGTGGCCGCCTGGCGCGAGCTGGCCACCGGCCCGGACGCCGCCACGGCGGTCTCCCACCTGATGTCCCCACTCGCCCTCGTCACGATGGCGCTGACCCCCGAGGACGCCGCTCATAACCCCGTCGATGTCGCACATGTGTGGTGGACAGCTGCGCTCGATGCCGGCCTGCCGCCCGGCGCGCTCGCCGGCGCCGGCTACTTCGCCACGTCCGCCCTTACAGACGAGGCGTGGCTGCCCCTGGCCCGGCGCAGCGCCGAGCACACCCCGGCCCAGGAAAACGCCGACGAGGTCGCCGAACGCGCCGCCCGCCACCCGCGCAGTCCCGACGCCCTGATCCTGACCGCGCGCCTGCTCACCCGCCCTTCTCCCGGCCGCTGGTACGACGCCGGGGTCCGTCCGCATGCCCGGGCCTTGCTCCAGGCCGTCGCGACCCTGCCCCCCGACGACCGCCCGGCCGAGACGGGACAGCTGCGCCTGGCCCTCGTCGACGCAGGCGAGGTCGATCTCCACCGGGCGACCGTGGACCGCTGACCGACCGACGGGCGCACACGGCCGGTGACGCGCGCCCTGTCATACGTGATGTGCCGGCCAGGGAGCCGGGGACTACTTGCCTTCTGACCTCACTGTCAGAGGGCGAGTCAGGCTCATCAGCAGAACATGATCACTGTCACAGGTTGGCGTGCGGCAGGCTTCTCAAGTGCCGGGCGTCTTCCAGGCGGCTGGGGCTGTCCGGGTTGGTTCCGGAGCATCTGCGGCGATCAGCCGGCTGTTCTCGACCATCAGCCGCTGGTTGACGTTACGGAGTGCCTGCATGGCGGTCTCTGCTTGGCGGCCGGCTGCGAGTGCTGCGTCTCGTTGCTCGCGTAGTTCGTCCATCTCCGTGTCGCGCAGCGAGCGGGCGTCCAGGCCGTCGCGGAGACGGGCGCCCAGTTCGTGGGCGCGTAGGATGCGCAGCTCTTTCTGGACTTCGTGAAGGGTCCGTTGCAGGGCGGCATTCTGTTCCAGGGGCATGCGGTTCTCGACTTCGAGGGCCGCCTCCTTGCGGGCGGTCGCTGCTGCCGCCGCCCGCGGCCCGTCTTGGGCGAGGTGGGCGCGGACGGTCTCGGCTTCCGCTTTGAGGTCGCGGTGGCGTTGAAGGTACTGCGGGTTGACGGCGGCCCGCCGAGTGATCTCCGCGTCGGAGAGAGCCTGGCGGCTCTTGCGCATCGCGGCCAGGACGTCGAGGACCCGCTGTCGGCACTGTTCGCTGTCGGCACGGCGCCGTTGAACGGCGGCCGCCCTGCCGGCATCGAGGACCTCAACCCGACCGGCGGGGATCGTCGCCTGGCCTGGCTGCTTGCGCGGGGCGGCCGGGCGCGTCATCCGGTTGTCCTTACGGCGAGGATCGGGTCGACGGTCGGCTGGTCCAGACGCTGCCGACCAGCCAGAACCGCCGCTACGGGGATGACGGTGAGGAACCGGTCCCTTGTGTGGAGCCAGGACTCCACCGTGGTCTGTTCCTCGTGGCTGAGGGAGCCGATGTCGGCTTCGCATTTGCCGACGAGTTCGTCGATCTGCTGGATCTCCCTGCGAAGCAGCTCCAGGTTCGCCGCGCTCAAGGGCCCCGCAGTGAGCACGCTGCCGTAGGCGCTCTCCAGCGAGGCGAGCTGCTCCGCCTTCCCGTCGCGCAATTGGCGCAGCTCGGGCAGGTGGGTGAAGTCGGTGGTGTAGAAGGCGCAGGAGAAGCAGCGGTTGTACACCGGGCAGCCGTGCCCGTCGGCGCGGACGTTGTTCATCTCGTGGCAGCGTCCCGCAGGGACGGGCACCGAGCCAACGCCCGTGCGGATCCGGTCGGCAAGGTCGTCGTCGGGGGTGCGTGCGCGGACCCGGCCGCCGGTGAGGTCGAACTGGTACTTGGCGGCGATGGCGCGCACCGCTTCCACCCGCCGGGGGTGCGAGGGCCGTAATGGTGGAGTCGGGTATTGGAACTGCCGGAATGCCTCTGACTGAAGGGGCATAGGCCTCGAAAAACGAGGGCTGAGCCGGACGTCTCCCGACCTATGATGCGGCCCATGACGATCACGTATGAGTGGCGCGGCGACTTCGACAACGCTGCCGTCAACGCGCTCCACGTGGAGGCGTTCGGTCACACCCAGATGCCCATCGATTGGAAGACACAAGTGCACCGTCACAGCCTCGGCTGGGTCTGTGCCCGAGAAGACGGCAGGCTCGTAGGGTTTGTCAACGTCGCCTGGGACGGTGGCGTCCATGCCTTCGTTCTCGACACGATGGTCGCTCAGGACATGCGCAAGACCGGTGTCGGGACCGGACTCGTGACGACTGCAGCGCAAGGCGCCCGTGCAGCGGACTGCGAATGGCTCCACGTTGACTTTGAAGAGCATCTGCGTCCCTTCTACTTCGACGCGTGCGGCTTCAGACCGACGGACGCAGGGCTCATCGCCCTGCGCTAGTTCATGCCTGCTCCGCAGGCGTCCGGAGGCTGATCTCGGCTGCGTAGGCGGCCCAGTTTCCGGCGGCGGCTCGCTGCCATTTGACGGCGACGGTGATGTCGATGCCGAGGGTGCGGGCGAGGACGGCGGCGGGCAGCTCGGTGGCGAGCTGGAACAGGGCGGTCGAGCGGGCTTCCGCGAGCCGGATGCCGAGTTTGCGGAGCCGTTCGCCCTTGGCCCAGGCGCTGATCGGGCGGCCGGGCTGGCCGCCGGGGAACAGCCAGGGTGAGTCTGTGCGGCCGAGGACGGCATGGCTGCGGCGGACCGCGACTTGTCGGAGGGCCAGTTCAGCGACGGGTGCGGGAAGCTCGACAGGGACGGCGCCGAGGCGGATGCGGACCGCTCCCTCTGTCTCCTCGATGTGGTCGACGGTGAGGCGGGAGATCGCCGCGGGCCACTGGGCATAGCCTCAATACCGGTAACTTAGTGCTTTGGTGTGCGTTTGGCTCGTTTTGGTTTGGTGGCACCAACGAGAGTGATGGCCACGGTGGTTGGGCGGTCTGCAGTCCGATGGGCGGCGCGTTTGAGGGGCCGGCCGGCGACTTTGCGTTTGGTGACGCGGGGGTTGGTCCGGCGGCGTCGTGGTGGCAGGAGGCGTTCGAGGAGTTCAGCGTGGGTTGCTTTGACCGCGCGAGCGAGTCTGCCGGGGGGAAAATGCCGCCTGGTCGGTGACCTGGCGGCGCACGACGCGCAGTGAGCGGGTGAAGGAGACCCGGTCGGGGTCCTGGTCGGCTTGTTGTGCGGCTTGGTGCATCAGGTGTCGGATGGCGTGGTGGACGAGCAGGAAGCCGTAGAGTTCCTGCTCGGCTCCGTCGGGGTGTTGCGAACGCAGTACCAGATGCGGCCCGCCGAGGTGGGTCTTGATTTCGTCGAGGGTGGACTCGAACTCCCATCGCTGGGCGTAGAGGGCGGCCAGTTCCGTGGCTGGGGCCTTGTCCGGGTCGAGGATTGTGGTGATGAGCCGGTAGACGCCCTCGTGCCCGGCGATGGTGTACTCCACCGCGCGGACCGGCACCCCGCGGCGGGTGTGGTGGATGTCGCTGCGGTCGAAGATCTCGGTGAGGCAGGAGCCGTCCGACAGCTGCTCTACCACCGGCAGCACGAGGTCTTTGCGGATTCGCCACAGCAGGTCCGCCCCGGTGGCCGCGGCGTTGCGCCACAGGTCCACGCCGTAGAAACCACGGTCGGCCAGCAGCAGCATCCCCGGCCGCAGGGACACCAGGACCGCCCGGGCCAGAGTCTGCTCTCCGGCGCGCAGAGCTCCGACCGCAGCCTCGAAGATGGCGTGGGTGCCGCATTCCACCAGGCCGACCAAGCGCAACTGCGGGTAACCGACGCTCTGTTCACCCCACCCGGAGCGGGGCGGACGGCCGAACGCCTCCACGTTCGCCTTCGTGTCGGGCAGGTCGAACGTGGTGCCGTCGATCGCGGTCAGCCGCCAGCCGCGGTAGAAGGCGCCCTGAGTGCCCGCCGTGGCGACCGGACGGCACACCCGCACAAACAGCTGCCGCAGCGGTGCCACACCCAACCGGGACCTGGCCTTCCAGATCGCCGCCGAACTCGGCACCACCCACGACGCACGCCAACGCCGCGCACCCTGCAAACCCGCGGTCAGCAGCCGGGCGACCTCCTCATAGCCCTGCCCCGAGAACAGGCACATCGCCAACACGAAGTAGACCACCAGCCGGGCCGGCAACAACCGGTTCCGCTGCTGGACCCGGCCCGTCTCCTCCAACACCTCGTCCACAAGCGACCGAGGAAACGCCTGCGTCAGCATGCCGACCGCGACCCGGTCCGACAGACGCTCCCCAGATGACTTCAACTGACCCGCTCTTGCCACGCCAACAACAACGACCGGATTGCACCTAAGTTACCGGTATTGAGGCTAATGCCCCGGGGCACCCTGTGGAGTGGGAGCCCCGGGGCGTCCGCTCGGGCAACGGCGCGATAGAACCGAGCGGAGTCTAAGTGCGGCTGTTTGAACCACCGCGTGCGGCCGGGTGCGGTAAGCCCCTCTTCACTGAAAGGAGCTCTGAACGGGGCAACGGAAAGGTTCTACGCAGAACCTGTTGTGCGGTCATCAACGCACTTGCGTCGGCCTCGTGCTGGCGGCGCCAGCAGCGGAGAGCCTCAGGGGAGAGGTCCCGTTTCAGGAGAACATGCGTGATCGGAAACCTGTGGCCGGAACTCTCGAACGGTAGGTTCGCGCATGTTCGGGGTGCTGCCTCTTCTCCTTCGCAGGACCGGAACCGGCATTCTGGGAATTCATGGTCTCGAAGCGACTTACAGGGACCGCCAAGTGCGGGCCGATGGATTGTGCAGGGTCGTTCGGGTTGGCTACGGGTTGTCAATGGGCAGAGTCTGGTACAGGCATTCTGTGCTGAGCCGCGGAGCCTGGCACCGCGGCCCAGCACAGACAGTGGTCTGAAGGACCGGCCGTCAGACCTTCGGGATCGCGAGGTACTTGTATTCGAGAAACTCCTCGATACCGATCCGCCCACCCTCTCGGCCAAGCCCGGATGCCTTGACTCCCCCGAAGGGCGCGGCAGGGTTGGACACGATTCCGCTATTCACACCGACCATGCCAACCTCCAGCTCCTCGCTCACCCGGAATGCGCGGTCGAGGTCCTGAGTGAAGACGTAGCCGACGAGGCCCCAGGGGGTGTTGTTGGCTCGGGTGACCACCTCAGCCTCGGTGTCGAAGGGGATGACGGGCGCTACGGGACCGAAGATCTCCTCACTCATCAGCGCGGCGTCGTTGCTCACGTTCGACAGCACAGTCGGAGGGTAGAAGTAGCCGGGGTGGTCCAGGCGGACGCCGCCCGACTCGACCATCGCGCCCTTCGAAACGGCATCGGCCACCAGTTCCTCGACCTTGTGCAGTGCCTTGGCCTCCACCAGAGGGCCCACATCGGTGCCAGAGTCAATGCCGTCACCCACAGTGAGCGCGCTGAGTCGCTCGCTCAGCCTCCGAGTGAATTCGGGCGCCACCGTCCGCTGGACGAAGAGACGGTTGGCTGCGGTGCAGGCTTCGCCCATGTTGCGCATCTTGGCGGCCATTGCCCCCTCCACAGCCCGGTCGAGGTCTGCGTCGTCAAAGACGATGAAGGGTGCGTTGCCGCCGAGTTCCATGGAGGAGCGCATCACATGCTGCGCAGCCTGCTTGAGGAGCCGAGAGCCCACTGCAGTGGAGCCGGTGAAGCTCACCTTGCGTGCGATGCCGCTCGACATCCACTCGCTCACTACGTCCCCGGCTGACGTGGTTGTCACGACGTTGAGCACGCCACGAGGCAGCCCCGCCTCGATGAGGATCTCAACCAGAGCGAGGGATGTCAGCGGCGTCAGCGCGGCAGGCTTGAACACCATGGTGCAGCCGGCCGCGACAGCAGGTCCGATCTTGCGAGTCCCCATGGCCAGGGGGAAGTTCCACGGGGTGATCAGGACGCAAGGTCCGACAGGCTCGCGCGAGACCAAAATCCGGTTTTTGCCGTCGCCGGTTGTGGTGAGGTCGCCGCTGATGCGCACGGCCTCCTCGGAGAACCAGCGGAAGAACTCGGCTGCGTAGGCGACCTCTCCCTTGGCCTCCGCAAACGGCTTGCCCATCTCGGTGGTCATGATGGTGGCGAGAAGGTCCTGCCGACTCATGATCAGATCGTAGGCCCGCCGCAGGATCTCGCTGCGCTCGCGCGGCGGCGTGCGCGCCCACTCCGGCTGTACGCGGGCACAGGTTTCAATGGCGCGACGTGCGTCCTCGGCACTGCCGTCAGCGACACTGGCAATGACCTTCTCGGTTGCGGGGTTGACTACGTCGAAGCGGGCTCCGGATGCGGCCGATGCCCACTCGCCGTCGATGAACAGGTCGGTCGGGATGGCGCTGATGATTTCCGAGATCTGTTCCTGGGCTACGAGTGAGGTGGACGTAGTGGTGCTCATTCTTGGTCCTTTCCATACGGCTTGACGAGGCGGGCCGGCGCCCCGAATGTCGTGGGTTCGATAGGCCCTGGGTCGAGAAGTTGCGCAAGATGCAGGCGCTGACGCGCCGGATCGAGGTGGTCCACCTGCATGCCGCAGGAGAAGCCGTCGGTGAGGGCCGGGGCGGATTCAGGTGTCTTCTGCAGCGCCGGCATCAGGCTCTGTTCAGCCACTTTCAGACTCACATCGAAGTGATCGGCCTCGAAACCGAAGTTCCCCGCGACGCCACAGCAACTGGTGGATTCCGCTACATCGGCGATGCCCAGGGCCGCCAGCACTGAGCGCTGAGCTGACGATCCGAAGGCCGCGTACTCGTGACAATGGGTCTGCAATACCACTTGCCGAGGAATCGGATGGTGGGGTGACGGCACCCAGCCCTCCTTCAGCAGGATGTCGATGTGTGAGGCGAAGCTCCGCACCCGACGAGCCACGCGACGGGCGCGGTCGGTCGGGACGAGCTCAGTCAGGTCCCGATGTAGTGCTGCGGCGCAGCTCGGCTCGATCACTACGATGGGGCGGTCTGTGCCGTCGTCCAGGGCGTCGGCGGCCTTGCGCAACAGAGTTCGGGCGGTGTCGAGTTGTCCTGTCGAGATCCAGGTCAGGCCGCAGCACACGTCTGCCGAGCACGTCACTGCAGCTCCGTCAGCGCTCAGTACCCGGGCAGCTGCACCGGCGACCTCGGGCCGGAAGCCCTTGGTGAACGAGTCGACGAACAGCACTGCGGACCGTTCTGGCTCGCTCCGGTGTGTCGTCCTTGTGCTGTGCCGGGCTTTGACGCGACGGCGGGGGCCGCAGTCGATGCCGGCCGCAGCCACCTCGGCTTGCCAGGCCCGGGTGGAAGCGAAGGCCGGGAACCGACGGTGCGTGGTGACTCCCCCCAGCTTGGCCGCGACGAGGCGCAGAGGAGTTCTCATGGCCAGGTTGACCAGTGGAGCCAGACGCCCGGTCACCTTCAGCCAACGTGGTAGCCAACCCATCGACAGATGCGATGCGGGCCGGATTCGGCCGCGGTAGAAGTGATGAAAGAACTCGGACTTGTATCGGGACATGTCCACACCGGCTGGACAGTCGGAGGAACATGCCTTGCATGAGAGGCAGAGGTCGAGCGACTCGCGGACTTCTTCAGAACGCCAACCGTCGTCGACGCTGCGTGCCCCGCGCACCATCTCCTGGAGCACGCGAGCGCGCCCGCGTGTGGAGTCCTTCTCGTCACGTGTCGCCCGATAGCTCGGGCACATCATTCCACTGTCGGAGCGGCACCGGCCGACACCAATGCAGGACTGTACGGCCTGGACCCACAGATCCGGCTGGCCGTGTCTCAGCGACGTCACGGGAACAACGTCCGCTGCTGTCGGGTGTTCGGTCTGGTCGAATCCGCTGCCCCACGGGCGCTCCGGCACACCGGTCAAGGCAAGGTTGTCGTCGATCGGGTCGGCATCGGTGATGCTGCCTGGGTTGAGGAGACCGGCCGGGTCCCATATTTGACGGTAGCGGGCAAAGGCGCCCATCAGTTCGGGGGAGTACATCACCGGCAGGAGCTGAGACCTGGCTCTACCGTCGCCGTGTTCTCCCGACAGGGATCCGCCGTGTCGCACGACCAGTTCGGCGGCACGCTGGGTGAATTCGCGGAAGACCGCGACCCCCCCGTCGGTGCGCAGGTCATAGGTGATGCGGACATGCATGCAGCCGGCTCCGAAGTGCCCGTACATCACTCCGTCGAGTGCGTAGCTGTTCATCAGCGAGCGCAGATCGGCCAGGTAGTCGGCCAGTCGCAGCGGATGCACCGCAGAGTCTTCCCACCCAGGCCAGGACTGGCTGCCGTCCGCCAGCTGGGACGACAGGCCGGCGCCGTCTTCCCGCACCCGCCACAGTGAGCGTCGGGCGGCTGGGTCGGACACGATCTGGCTGTCCACGATGCGGTCGTTCTCACGGAGTCGCTCAAGCAGGCACTCCGCCTCTTCGCGGATGGCAACATCGTTCGCCCCGTCAAGGTCGACGTAGAGCCAGGCGCGCCCCTGGGGCAGCGCGGCCACAGAGCTCTCGCCCCGGCGCATCCGCATGGTGTCGACGATCGCGTGGTCGATCCCCTCGACGGCCGCCGGCTCAAACTCCAGAATCGCTTCGAGGTCTCGTGCTGCGTCGACTACGTCGTTGTACCCGACACACAGCAGCAGCGCGCTTGCCGGCTTGGGTACCAGCTTCATCCTCGCCCCCACCACCACGGCGCAGGTGCCTTCCGAGCCTGCTAGGGCTCGGGCGACGGCGAAGCCGTTTTCGGGCAGCAGGTTCGCCAGGTGGTAACCCGACAACCTGCCGTTGGATCCTGCCCAGTTCCAGCCGGAAGGCGGCAAGGTGCTTATGGACCAGCTGTGTGAGGTCATCCGTGATCGTTGCGGCACGGGCGGCGGATACTGCGTCGTCAGGGTCGGTCGCATGTACGCCGTCGTTCGTCGCGGTCAGTCGGGAGCCGTCGGCGGTCACTAGGTCGAGTTCCCAGATGTGGTCCGACGTTCTGCCGTAGCGTACGGAGTGATTGCCGCATGCGTCGTTGGCCACCGATCCGCCCACGGTGGCACGGTTCTTGGACGACGGGTCGGGAGCGAAGGTGAGCCGGGCCGAACTGACCTGCTCTACGTGAGCGGCCAGGTCGGCCAGGACCACACCGGGCTGCACATCGGCAATTCCGGCCTTGAGGTCGACGTCGAGGATCTTGTTCATGTAGCGCGAGAAGTCCAGGACCACGCCGGGGCCTACCGCGTTCCCGGCCATTGACGTCCCGCCGCCGCGGCTGGTCAGGGCGGTGTTTGTGGCGGCGCAGGCCCGCACGACGGCGGCGACGTCTTGCACGCTCTGCGGGAACACGACGGCCAGGGGCGGAACGCGATAGTTGGAGGCGTCGTAGGAGTATTCCTGCAGACGTCGGCCCGACACATCGATCTCGATGCCGGCTGCTGATATCTGCTCACGGAGCTCATCCCGTGAGTCGGCTCCTGTGCGGGACGTGCTCATCTGGCTAGTTACCCGTCTGGGACTGCGCACGGTCACAGACCGCGCTCAGGGCCGCCTCGAAGCGCTGAAGGCCGGTGGCGATCTCGTCCTCGGAGACAATCAAGGCGGGGATCAGACGTACCACGTTGCCAGCAGGTCCGCAGGTCAGGGTGAGGAGGCCCTGCTTCGTGGTCTCCTGCTGGACAGCAGCGGCGGTGGCCGTGTCGGGGGAGCCGTTGGGGTCGGTGAATTCGATGCCCTGCATCAGTCCCAGGCCACGGACGTCGCCCAGCACTGGGAACCGGGACTGGATCTCCTTCAGGCCCTGCTGCAGCTGGTCACCACGGACTCGCGCGTTGTCGACCAGGCCCTCCTCCTCGATGACGGCGAGGGTCGCGACGCCAGCGGCTGCGGCAACCGCGTTGCCGCCATAGGTTCCGCCCTGAGATCCAGGCCAGGCCTTGGACATGGTTTCGGCAGAGGCCGCGATCGCCGAGATGGGAAACCCGGAGGCGATGCCCTTGGCGGTGATGAGGATGTCCGGGGTGGCCGCCGAGTGCTGGTGGCCCCAGAACTTGCCGGTCCGGCCGACCCCGGTCTGGACTTCATCGAAAATCAGCTTGATGCCGTGACGGTTGGCCCGTTCACGCAGACCTTCCAGGAACCTCGGCGGGGTCGGGAGGTAGCCGCCGTCGCCGAGAGCCGGCTCGATCAGGAAGGCCGCGGTGTCCTCGGGCGCGGTACGCGTCTTCAGCAGGTAGTCCAGCTCCTGCAGGGCGAAGTCGACTGTGGTCTCCTCGTCCCAGCCGTAGCGGTAGGCGTAGGGGAACGCGGACATGTGGACGCCGGCCATCAGGGGCGAGAAGCCCGCTGAGAACCTGGTCCCCGCAGTCGTCAGCGATGCCGCCGCGACCGTCCGGCCGTGAAAGCCGCCCTGGAAGACAATGATGTTCGGACGCCCAGTCGCCATACGGCTAAGCCGGACTGCCGCCTCGACGGCCTCGGACCCCGAGTTGGCGTAGAAGACGGAATCGAGGCCGCCCGGAAGCACATCGCCAAGCTTCTCGGTCAGCTCCAGGAGCGGCTTGTGCATCACCGTCGTGTATTGGGCGTGGATGATGGAGCCCACCTGTTCACGCGCAGCCTCGACGATCTTCGGGTGACAGTGACCGGTGCTGGTAACGCCGATGCCGGTGGTGAAGTCGAGGTAGGCGACACCGTCGGTGCCGTGAATCCAGCTGCCCCGAGCGTGATCCACGACCACCGGGGTGGCCTGCTTGAGAACCGGACTGATGGATGCCATGGCAAGGCCTCACTTATCGCTGTGTTGATCAGGTGGATGAAGGGGGAAAAGACGAATCAGGGAAAGCGGGCCTGACGCCAGACCCACGCCGCGCCCGCAACTCCCGCTCTGCGGGTTGCGCGCCGAGCTCGCGTTGCCACGAACCGCGGCATAGGTACGGACGGCACCGTGGCGGCACTTGGCCTCACTGCGGTCTGCCACTCAGGCGCACATGCCGTCGCCGACGGTCGGATGACGGCCGACGGAGCACAGCCGGCCATGTCCTCTCTTCCCCTTGTGGTGTGGTGCAGACGTTCCGTGGCCAAGGTGCCTCCTGGTCACGTCCGCCAGCGCGCCTGAAGTGCGCGGACGCCGGGATCACGCTCTCAAGGAGGCACCGAGGGTGCGTCTACATGTTGACGGTATACAGCTAACATGTAGACTCAATTTCATGCAAGGGGCTAGCGGAACCCCCATCGATCAGATAAACCTTGCGGACAGTTGCAGCGGGGCGGCTCCCGGTGAGCTGAATTCCAGATCTCTGTGACGCGCAGCGTGTGCAGAGGTCTGGAATCAGAGCAGTCAGCCGGAAGAGCCCGCGGGCGGTGCGATGACAGGCGACCGCGCACAACATCGTGTTTGCGTGTGTGCTATTCATTTCAGCGTCCGTTACCAGGCGTCCGCGCCTCCCGAACCATCCGAGAAAAGCTACTCTTCGTCATCGACAGAGCCAGTGCCCCCTAGCAACAGGGCGCCGCGATATTCCTTCGTTCAGGACCAATTGCCGGCGTCATGTATCAATCACTGCAATACAGGTTCTTGCGGGCGTACGCCCCTCGTCCCTGAAGCGCTATACAAGCAGGTGATCTAGCATGGACTCCGCAATTATTGTTCTCTACCTGGCTGGCATGGTTGCCTTCGGCTGGTGGGGAAAAAGAAAGACAAACTCTACGAGCGATTATCTGGTCGCCGGCAGACGGCTAGGGCCAGCGCTCTACACCTGCACCATGTCCGCCATGGTCATCGGCGGTGCATCGACGCTGGGCGGCGTCGGCCTGGGCTACCAGTACGGGCTGTCCGGAATGTGGCTGGTGACTTCCATCGGCGTAGGAGTTCTTGTGCTGGGGCTGTGTTTTGCAGCTCGCATCCAGCGCCTCAAGATCTACACCGTCTCGGAGATGCTCCAGCTGCGCTACGGAAGTAAAGGAACCGCCGGGTCGGGCCTGGTCATGCTGGCCTACACCCTGATGCTCACGACGACGTCGACTGTCGCCTACGCGACAATCTTCACAGTCATGTTCGACATGAGCCGGATCACCGCAGTAGTAATCGGCGGTCTGGTTGTCGTCGCCTACTCCTCGATGGGTGGCATGTGGGCCATCACGTTGACCGACATGGTCCAGTTCATTCTCAAGTCGGTCGGCATATTTGCCCTCCTGCTGCCCTTCACCTGGAATCGGGCCGGGGGACTCCAGGGAATGTCCGATCGCCTCGATGACTCAGCATTCAGCCTCACGACTATTGGAGGCGGCACCATCGTCACCTACTTCGTCGTGTACTCCTTCGGGATGATCATCGGCCAGGACGCTTGGCAGCGGATCTTCACCGCTCGCTCTCCGCAGGTGGCACGCTGGGGCGGCGCGGTCACCGGCATCTACTGCCTCCTGTATGGCCTGGCCGGCGCCCTCATCGGCATGGGAGCCAAGGTCATCATGCCGAATATCTCGGTGCCCGACGATGTGTACGCCGATATCGCCTTCGACGTTCTCCCCGTGGGAATCAGCGGGATCGTGCTCGCCGCCGCCGTGGCTGCCATGATGTCCACCGCCTCCGGCAGCCTGCTCGCAGCTGCGACCGTCTGCCGGGCCGACGTGATGCCCATCATCCGCAGGGCACTGCAGCTCCCGCCGGTCAAGATCGAGACGTCCGACGCAGAGGCTGACGTCCGTGGCAACAGGGCATACGTCGTCGGACTCGGAGTGATCAGCATTGGACTCAGCATCGCCATCACCGACATCATCGCGGCCCTGACCATCGCCTACGACATCCTCGTCGGCGGACTCCTCGTCGCCATCGTCGGTGGACTGGTCTGGAAGCGCGGCACCGCCCCGGCGGCGACGTCATCCATGCTGGTGGGCGCCGCGACCACGCTCATCACGATGTGGATCGTCGGTGACATCACCGCCAACGAGCCAATCTACGCCGGCCTCATCGCCAGCCTCGCGGTCTACGTGGTCGTCAGCCTGCTCACCCCGCACACCGACGCAGAGGTGGCCCGCCAATGGGCCGCGCGAGTGTCGGCGTCCACCACCAGGCAGGCAGAGGACACACAGCTGGCAGAGCCGAGCAAGACCGTTGCCGCAACAGGCACGCGGTCCGGCGAGAGCACCTGACGACGCGGGCAGTTGCCCCCTGCCCCAGTGCTCCTCTGCCCCGAGGGACAACTGCCTGCCAGAACCCGGAAGTGGCGGCGAACCGCAAGCGCGAGACCTATACAATGGGGCTGTATACAGTACACACGAAAGTGGGTAGTCGTGAATTCAGCTTTGGGATCTGTGAGGCCGGCGGTTTCAGTAAGCCTTGCCAACGTCGTCATGGAGAAGGTGCGCGACCTGATTTCCGAGGGAAAGCTGGAGCCCGGAGACCAAGTCACTGAAACCGCACTCGCCGATGCTTTTGGTGTGAGTCGAGGGCCAGCCAGGGAAGCGATGAAGAAGCTGACACAGGAAGGCTTGCTCCGGTATGAACGCAGCCGTGGCACATACGTCAAGGAATTGACGCCGGCCGATGTATTGGACGTATATCGGGTCAGAGGAGCCATCGAGTGCGCTGCGCTCGATGTTCTGATCGACCGCGGGGACGAATCCGTATTCGACGCCCTTGAAGCGATTGTCGAGGACCTGGAAGCGGCGGCTAGGTCGGAGAACTGGCCCGAATCCGACAGGCTGGATCTGCATTTTCACAGCACGCTTGTGAAGCGTAGCGAGAGCCCCCGCCTCATCACCATCTTCGAGACTCTGCAACTCGAAACACGGATGTGCTTGCGCATCCTCCGATTCCATCACCCTGACCACCCGGAAATTGCGGACTGGCATCGCCGAATCGTAGATGCCCTCCGCGAATCGGATCGCGCAGAAGCCCGCCAGGCCCTGCTTGACCACAACGTCACAGTTCTCGACGACCTCCTCGTCCGGAAAGAAGACAAGAAGGAAAAATGAACTCCAGATCCACCCGCCCTGTCATAACGGTCCTCACCGGTGGCCTTCTGGAGCAGAAGCCCAATCTGAGCAGCCTGGCAGCCGAGGCTGACGTCAGAATCGCCAACTCCGCCGCGGAGCTGGCAGAGACCCTCCCCGGGTCGGAAGTGCTTCTGGTCTGGGACTACCGCTTCGCCGACATCGGCCCGCTCATCCCGCAGACCCCGTCGCTGTGTTGGATCCATGCAGCCTCCGTTGGCGTCGACCCGCTCTTGTCACCGCAGCTGTCCGAGGCCGACCAGGTCGTCCTCACCAACTCGCGGGGTGTGTTCGACGTCGCTATCGCCGAGTATGTCGCGATGCTGCTGCTGGCCCGGGTTAAGAGGTTCGCCGAAACCCTCACGCTGCAGTCGAAGAAGCAGTGGAAGCATCGCATGACCGCCAACCTGACCAACCGCACGGTGGCCGTGGTCGGCACCGGCTCAATCGGCCGCCGGATCGCAACGCTGCTGAAGAACCTAGGAATGGATGTCCGGCTCGTCGGCCGACGCGGTTTCCAGGATGACGACTTCGGAGAGGTGCCTGCAGTCACCAGACTTTCCACCCTGGCGCACGAGGTCGACTTCCTCGTGCTCGCTGCGCCGATGACCGAGCAGAACCGACACATGGTTGACGCGGACGTACTCGCCGCCCTCGGGCCGAACGGCTATCTGGTGAACATCGGCCGCGGTGGCCTGATCGACACCAAGGCGCTGGAGGCCGCCCTCACAGCAGGGACTCTCGGAGGCGCGGCGCTCGATGTCTTCGACGAGGAGCCTTTGCCGGTGCAGTCGATGCTCTGGTCCCACCCCGAGGTGACGGTCTCACCGCACATGTCAGGAGACTTCGAGGGCTACGACACCGCACTCGTCGAGGCCTTCGCTGAGAACTTCGGCCGCTGGCGGCGCGGAGAACCGCTCCGCAACGTTGTCGACACAGAACGCGGGTACGTCGCCTCCGGCCACTCCCTCTGATCCCACCCGAGACACAGCCGCGAACTGAGCCAAACCGAAAGGAAGCGCATCTCATGACCGCTACAAACGCGAACTCCCCCTACGTGACTCCGCCTGACTCCGAGCAGATACCGCGGTTCGCCGGCCTGACCACGTTCGCGCGCCTGCCGCGGGAAGACCAGGTCGACCATGTCGACGTCGGTGTACTGGGCATCCCCTTCGACAGCGGGGTCTCCTACCGCCCCGGTGCTCGATTCGGTCCGTCGGCGACCCGCGAGGCCAGCCGCCTGCTCCAGTCGTACAACCAGTTCCAGGGCGTGTCCCCGTTCGAAACCCTGCAGGTAGCCGATCTCGGCGATGTGACCGCCAACCCCTTCAACATCGAAGAGGCGCTCACTGCGATCGAGGAGGCAGCCAGCCGGCACATGGCCGCCGGTACCCGCCTGATCTCCATCGGCGGTGACCATACGATCGCGCTTCCTCTGCTGCGAGCGGTCAACCAGCAGCACGGCCCGGTCGCCCTGCTGCACTTCGATGCGCATCTCGACACCTGGGACACCTACTTCGGAGCACCCTTCACACACGGCACACCGTTCCTCCGAGCGCACGAAGAAGGACTCCTGCTTCGCGACCGCCTCACCCACATCGGCACCCGTGCCCAACTCCATCACCCTGACGACCTCGTCCGTGACGAGAACATCGGATTCGGGATCATCTCGACGATCGACGTCGCTGATCAGGGTGTACCGCGCATCGTCGAGCGGCTGCGCGCGCGAATCGGGAACGCACCCGTCTATGTGTCCATCGACATCGATGTCCTGGACCCGTCCCACGCTCCGGGAACCGGAACTCCTGAGACCGGCGGCCTCCTGAGCCGCGAGCTGATGCAGATCCTGCGAGGCCTGGCCAACCTCAACATCGTCGGAGCCGACGTCGTGGAGGTCGCTCCTGCATACGACTGGGCACAGATCACGGCAACCGCAGCAGCCTCGCTCGTGTACGAACTCATCTGCCTGTTCGCGCTCGACGCGACGAACAAGACGAAGGGCCAGTGATGACCGGCGGACCGCACATGAGCCTCGTCCTGCAAATCGCGTCGACCGCGTCGGCAGAGCCGGTCACCGTGCATCAGGAAGTGACCGGCTTGTACAACTTCGGCTACGCAGGTCGAGACACCTCCGGCATCGACGAGCACCTGCGGGAACTGGCTGAGCTCGGACTGCCAGCCCCCGGAGCCATCCCCGCACTCTTCCCGCTTCCTCCCGGGAACACGACCACAGCGCCCCACATCGTGGTCAGCGGCGCGAATACCTACGCCGAAGTCGAGTACGTCCTCATCAAGACGGCCGAACACGGCTGGGTGGTCACCGTCGGATCCGACCACTCCGACCTGGAGGTGGAGCGCGTCAGCACACCCCGGTCCAAGGCGGTCTGCCCCGATGTGGTCTGCGCGGACGTGTGGCTGCTCTCCGATGTCCTCGGTCACTGGGACCAGGTAAACGTCGGGTTGTGGGCGAATGAGGCCTTCGCGTCCGAGCCACTGCAAAAGGGCACCATGGTCGAACTGCTCGCCCCTCCGCAACTGATCGAAGTGTTGGAGCAGCGAATCAGACAGACTGCACCGGTAGGCACAGTGATCTTTTCCGGCACCATTGCGGGGACGCCGACCCCTGGCGCAGCCGGGTGGTCGGCACGCCTGCACGATCCGGTACTGGGCAGGAGCGTAGAGTTCGCCTACTCCGTACATGCTCTGGTGGACGAGTATCTCGACGCCTAGGCGATACCCCGCCAGCATAGAACACTGAGCGCCCGGCAGCCGTGTGATCGTCGACCACGAGGGCCGCACGTTATGGACGGAAGCCCTGCGGCCTGGTCGCATGCACGATATGCGACAGCAGCACGCAATCAAGGTATCGGCGCCTGTGACCAGCACTTCCTCGACGTGGAAGTGCTCATGGACGACGGATACCTCGGCCTCAGGTGTGACCACCCTGGCCAGGCGGTCACCCCACCGAGGAAGACGGACAAGACCTGTCCGCCCGAAGTTCACGAGTCCCGGGAACGAGCCCGCCACCAGCACTCGTCCCCACGCCCCCGTCGAACACGCGCTCGCCGACCAACGCTGGAAACACCTCATTCGCTGGACCCACTGACGAGACCTCCTGCCCGCACCTTTCGCGCCGTCGCCGGCCTCGTCTCCGACCGAATAACAACAGCCTGAACACCAGTCCACGAGCAGATCGTCACGCCCTCACCCGCTATTACGCACCGGCTCGTTACTGACTTCGGCGTGTCAGGGTGATGTTGGGGTGTCGAGGGTCAGGCCGGTACCGGCTATGAAGCCGTCGAGGGTGTCGGGCCGGTATTGG
>NZ_JBIUBU010000049.1:0-25189 GCF_044548345.1 Streptomyces sp. NPDC052042
CCCATCCGCATATCTCACACACCACGGAATACAGCCAACGCCCCAGGTGGATCAGGGACTTCGAAAGAGATCACCCTAACGAGCCGAAGTCAGTAAGCACAGCACGTCAGAGCCATCTGAATATCGCAACTAGACGGAGGACGGACAGCCCATGTGCCTCACACAACAAGGGCCAGATCAGGACCGCAGATAATGCCGGGAATCTAGTATTGTTGGGTGTTTTAGCAGCTCAAGAGGGTGGTTCGGGTTCAGCCGCATGAGGCATGTGTGGGCGCTGGGCCGGGGTCGTGTGGTTCAGCGGCCCCGGCCCAGCGTCCTGGTGGTCCGGATCCGGGGCTCAGGCGAGGTGCTCCAGGAGCCAGGTGGTGAGGGAGCGAAGGGTGCCGGAAAGGGCACCGCGCAGGGCTGCTCCGGCCAGGGCCAGGCGTTCGGGGCGGGTCAAACGCGTGCGGGACATGAGGTCCTCCACAGGAAGTGTGGTGGGTGGGCGGGGCAGCCGGCCGGCTTGCTGTCCACATTCAGACCCCAGGAGAGATCGACTCCACGTTGCGATACGCCGTCAACAGGTCTGGCCATTAATGCTGTTCACGCTAGGGCGGGGTACGGGATCGGGGACGATGGTGCGATGAGTGGCGACAACGTGGATGGCCTGTCCGGCCCGAAGGAGAACCCGAAGCGGCATCAGCCGCTGAAGCAGGCGCGCGTGGGATGGCCGCCGGCGCTGCGGGAGCTCAAGGAGTTGCTGTACGAGGTGTACCTGGCGGCTGGTGCCCCCAGCCTGGATGACATCGCCGCCGCCCTCCGCGCCGACGACGATCTGGACGGGGCGCCGAGCCGGGACACGGTCCACCGCGTCCTCACCCGTGCGTCCGTGCCGCCCAGCCAGGCCGATGTGGTCGCCATCGCCACGGTTCTTGCCCGCCGGGCCGTCTGGGATGTGCCGGATCTGACCGGGCGGGTGTGTGAGCTGTGGGGGCGAGCGCGGATGGCGCAGGGCGTGGGGCGCCCGGTCAGCGACTTTCGGGACGACGAACGGCTCCTTCTGGACGGCGGCCTGGGGATCCATCCGGCATTGGACACCGATGGCGCTCACGAGCAGTTCAGTGTTCTGCCCGACTACATCCGGCGGGAGCACGACGCCCGCCTTGGGACGGTGGCCGGCGCGGCGAGGGACGGGTGCAGCGGAATCGCGGTTCTGGTCGGGGGATCGTCCACGGGCAAGACCCGTGCTCTGTGGGAGGCGGTGAGGGGGCTGCCGGACGGCTGGCGGCTGTGGCATCCGCTCAGTCCCACGGCTCCGGAGGCGGTTCTGGCCGCGCTGCCGGACGTTGCCCCGCATACGGTGGTGTGGCTCAACGAGGCTCAGCACTACCTGGGCCCGGATCCGCTGGGTGAACAGGTCGCGGCGGGTCTGCGGGAGTTGCTGCACGATCCGTCACGGGCCCCGGTGCTTGTCCTGGGCACCTTGTGGCCCAAGCACTGGGACGACCTGACGCGCCGCGCCGACCCTGACCGGCACGCCGTTGCCCGGGGTCTGCTGAGCGGGCACAAGATCGACTTGCCGGATGCTTTCACCTCGGCGGATATGGCCGCACTCGACGCCGCCAACAGTGCCGATCCCCGGCTGAAGGCAGCCGTCCAGCGCGCAGACGATGCACAGGTCACCCAGTTCTTGGCCGGAGTGCCCTACTTGATGGAGCGCTACCACGCGGCGAGGGGAGCCACTCTGGCTCTCATCCACGCCGCCATGGACGCCCGCCGCCTGGGCGCCGGCCTTCATATCCCTCTCGACTGGCTCACCGACGCCGCCCCCGGCTACCTCACCAACACCGAATACCACACTCTCGGCACCGACTGGCTGGCCCAGGCCCTCGAATACGTCACCGCCCGCTGCAACGGCATCCCCGGCATCCTCACCCTCATCAACCCCAGCGGCGCCCGCAACCAGCGCACCCGCCGGCTCGGCCATTCCCCGCAGGGGCCGCACTACATGCTCACCGACTACCTCGACCAGCACGGCCGCCGCCAGCGCGCCGAACTCATTCCGCCGGTCGATTTCTGGCAGGCGGCCGCTCACCATGCCCACCCCACCAACCTGGCCGAACTCGGCCGGGCTGCCTGGGACCGCGGTCTGTACCGCGACTCCGCCCAACTCCACAAAAAGGCCACCACCCACGGCAACACGCACACCGCAGAAATCCTCGTCCAACACCTTCACACCCTCCACCCCACCGACCACCGCCCCGCCCAATGGGCCACCACGCACGCCTCCCTCGACGACCCGTACGCCGTCGCCGAGCTGCTGGAGGTGCTGCGGGAGACCGGGGCGGACGAACAGGTCACCGCACTGCTGGTCCGCGACCCCGCCGCGCACACCTCCCTCGACGACCCGGACGACGTCGCCCGGCTGCTGGAGGTGCTGCGGGAAACCGAGGCGGACGAACAGGCCGCCGCACTGGCAGAGCGGGCTGCCGCGCACACCTCCCTCAACAATCCGTACGACGTCGCCCGGCTGCTGGAGATGCTGCGGGAGGCCGGGGCGGACGAACAGGTCACCGCACTGCTGGCCCGCGACCCCGCCGCGCACACCTCCCTCGACGACGCGAACGCCGCCGCTCGGCTGCTGAGGGCGCTGCGGGAAACCGGGGCGGACGAACAGGCCGCCGCGCTGACGGAGCGGCTTCCTGCCGCAGGACACTTTGATCTATTCATTGAGTTCGGGGAGAACCAGGAACACCTCCAATTCGGACGTGAACCTGACGGGAGTGCCGCCCCTTCGTGGGCGTGGAACGATCTGGACTGAACCAGCAACATCGGGTGAGCAGTACGCGGTCGGCCTGGTCCAGGACGTCGGGGGTCAGACCTCGATGAAGGCGACCACGCCCCACAGCGGTCGCCCATCGACAGGGGATTCGGCGCATGCAGCACGGAACTTCATGACACCGATGACTGACCGTCAACACGTGTCTCACAACCAGCAGATATCCCACAGGCACACGGACTGATGAGCCCATGTGCCTCACACAACGAGGGCCAAATCAGGACCGCAGATAATGATCGACCTCAAGGCGGTGACGTAGTAGATGACGCGGACTCCGTCGATCTCGTCCGCGTAGTCGCGCAGCAGGGTGCCGGGCACCTCGGTGCCCAGCTCCGGGTTGACGCTGATGGCGACGATCGCTCGGTCCAGGCGGTGCGTCTCGCTCGCGGTGAGCTTGGCCAGCTGGGTGAGCGCGGGCTCCACCATGATGACGTGCGAGCGGCGCGCGCCGTGCTCAGGCGACACGCGGCTGCTCGTCCGCGAGGCGGGCGAGGTGGGCGTCGCGGGCGGTCTCCCACGGCACGCCGGACTCGGGCGAGGGATAGCCGTTGGCGGCGATGTCCTCCAGGACCGAGGCGAGGACATCTGTCTTGGCGCGCTCCGCGGCCGCGTACGCGCGGGCCGATTCGGCGGCATGCTCATCGAGGGGCTGGCGGGTGGGCGCGGGGGCCGGCTGCTGGCTCATCCGGGGCTCCTGGGCTTCTCTTGGCTTGTGTCACCACGGTATCGCCGGGGCGGGGTGCGGGAGCCGGGTACGGAGGAACCGGGCCCACCGGAAAGGGCATTGACCTGTGCCAGTGATCGTTGATCGATTGCCACGAAGGATGATCGACCCGCTGCCCGAAGGACGCGGCGGGTCACAACGCCAGACATGCTCCCAACGCTGCCGTCAGAAGGCATACAGACAACGCAGGGCGGCTCGGCCTCAACAGAGGCCAGCACCGGGCTTCAGTCCAGGGTGACTCGATAGACAGTGGACTCTCTCCGTTGAAAACCTGCCCGCTCATACAAGCGATTCGCAGCCTCTCGCGAAGGGCGCGAAGTGAGGTCGACGGTTCGAGCCCCTGAGTCCGCGGCCAGTCCAAGGGCCTTGTCGATCAGGACCTTGCCGACCCCGTGGCCACGGGCAGCGGCATCGACTACTACGTCCTCGATGTGAGCCCGCAGGCCGGATGGCAAGGGTGACATCACCAGCGTCAACGTCCCAACGATCAGGCCCTCGACACGGGCCACCAGCAACGTGTTGGTACTGGCACCCGTCAATCTCCCCACTGCTTCATGGTCCAGGGGCTTCGCCTTGGACGACAGCTGCGGAAGGAGACGAGCGAACGCCTCCACCACTTCATCAGTCGCCTCGTGAACGACCTCAGTCTCAACGCTCATGCTCTGGAACCTATCGGCTCCTGGGAGTTGCCGATCAGCAGGCAGATCCCCCCAGCTGGCTCTGTACGCGAGAATCAGCAGCACTTCGTCATCAGTTCGGGAGTCACCAGCCTCAGATGACTGAGCTGAATGTTCACGAGAACGGACAGCGTTGGGGAGCGTCGATCGCGATCAGTCCAAGTCTGCTGAGGCCAGGGTGACCGCGAGCGCGATGTGGGAGACGGCACTCAGACAAAGCTCTGCCGCCGTGCTCGGGTCCGGGGCGGTGCGTGCCTCCTGTAGTGCCAGCAGACCGGTCAGAGCCGCGGCGTCGACCGCCTCGTCGAGGATCTCGTCTACGACGAGATCGCCGCCGGCTGCCAGCTCGTGCACCAGAGCGACCGCCTCCTCCGGATCCGTCCGCCAGCGGGCGGTGACCTCGGTGCCGGCGCTCACCAGGTCCATCGCGGCGGCCTGCTCCGCCGTCGGCAGCGGCACGTCGTTTGGACCGGGCGGGTCGCCCTGTTCCACGACCTCCTGGGCCTGCGCCACGGCACACCGCGCCGCATACGTCCGCTGGGCCTGCGCCCGCTCCCACTCCAGGGCGGACGACCACCGGGCGTCGTCCTCGGCGCGGGCCCTGTCCAGCAGGGCGGCGGCGGTGAGGCTGATCTGGACGCACGGCAAGACATTCACCTCGACGTCCTCCGTGCCGGGCGAGGCGGCGGCGATGGGTTGGTACACCGCGCCAGCCGCTTCGGCGCAGGCTCCGATCAGCGTGGTCAGGGCGGCGGTCAGTCGTGCGTGGCGGCGGCGACGTGCGGGCAGGTCCGAGCGGTTCGATGTAGCGGTCACTCCCACACTATGTCGCGCAGCGATCCCCCGGTGCTGTCCGTTCTCGTGAACATCACCCCAGACTCACCAGGTGCCTCCCGAAGTCATGACGAACTGACTTCACAACTCGCGAACAAAGCCACCCAGCTGCCTCACAGGGTGCTGGGGGATCTGGAGGACCGCTCTCGGTGGTCAGTTCGCGTGCGGCGGCCAGACGTGCGGTCCGGTGCACTACCCGCAGGCGGCGCAGCCGGCGCACTCCAGGCAGAACTGCTTGGGGACGCGCGGGCACGAGCAGATCGGGTTGTAGTCGGGATCGTCGTCGCCCTCGAACCAGGGCTCTCCGAGCGGTGGCGCGTAGTCGACGTGGACCTGGCCGTCGGCCGTCAGGTCCTCGTACCGGTCCCGCAGCCGGTCACCTCCACCCAGGAGGCCACCACCTGGTCGCCCGCGCTCACCGGTCGCCCGCTTCCACCAGTTCGGCGGGCGCGAGGCTGCGCTCCAGCCAGGCGGCGAGCGCGTCGGTGGCCTCCGGGTCGGCCTGAGCGAGGCGGCCGGCGAACTCCAGCTCGCCGTCGGCGGCCGGGGCGCCGGAGCGGGCGAGCACGGTGAGCAGGACGGCGTGGGCCCGCACCGCCTCGGGCAACGAGTCGGCGGCGGCCGTACGCGCGGCCGGGTCGGCGTAGTGGCCGGAGCGGTCGGCGAGGGCCTGCGCCAGCCAGCCGTCGACCACCGGGTGGTAGTCGCCCCGGTGGACCAGGACGTCGCGGGCGGCCTCGTCTCCCGGCCGGGTCTCCACGGTCCGGTCGAGTCGGCCGGCTCGCATGTGCGCGGCGAGTTCGTCGGTGCGGGCGGCGAGCTGCTGCTGCTCCTGGCGGTGCTGCTGCTCGGCTTCCTCGCGGCGCCGGTCTTCGGCGAGCTCCTCCTGGACGACGACGTCGGCGTCCGGGTTGTACGGGCCGCCGGTCGCGGTTAGCAGCTGCACGACGCGCTGCCACTCCGCGAGCTCTGCAGCGCGGCGGCCGCCGTCATCGGCCGCGGCTTCGTCGCGGCGGTCCAGGCGCGCGTGCAACTCGGCTTCCCCGAGCGCCTTCACCGCCTGGTCGGGTGTCATGCCCCGCGCGCGGCGCCACACCGAGGCCCGGCCGACCTTCGCGTAGTCGATTGGCGTGCGCGGGGCGTCGGCGCGGCCGCGGGCCCCGGGGACGCGGCGTCGCCGCCATCCGTCGGACGTGGTCATCAATGCAGTTCGGTGGGCCGGCTATCCAGCGAGCCGAAGCGCAGAAGTTGTCACCGGCGAAGCCGGCTGAGCTGGCGGGTAGAGCTGGACGAGGCAGCCTGGTTGTCACCAACGAGGCATTCGACTTGTCACAAGTACTTGTTCGGCAGCCCTTCTGTCACGGAGAAACGATGGTCGTCCATCCAGTGGCGGCCACTACCTCCCGTGCGATGTCGACGATGAGCCGCCCGTCCGTCGCTACTCGCACAGTGTCTTCAGGGGCCCGCTGATCCAGGAGTCGTGCCTTGCGGACACTCCCTTCCAGCTCCTGTTCCAGCTCTGAGCCGCGTTCCCGGCCCACCAGCCGCTCGCGGGCGGTGGCATCGGAGGCGGTGAGCAGGACTCGTGTGATCCGTACTCCACCCCCCATGGCACGTTCAAACATGCCCGCTGCCTCCGGCAGCACGCTCAAGGTGTTCGTGTAGATGAGGTTCCGGTATCCGCGCTGGGTGAAGTTTGCCCACACGGCAGTCAGGTTGCTCTCGGTGATCTCTGCGCGGTGCGGGTCTCCCTCTGGTGCAGGATGCACCTGCCCCATGAAGTCACCATCGATGATCGCGTGAGCGACTGCTGCGGAGCGCAGCAGCGCCGAGACTTCCCACCCCACCGTCGTCTTGCCGACACCAGCTCGTCCTCCGATGAGCAGTACTTCTGCGTGATCCATGCGGGCAGCCTGCCAGCGGGCGACCACCTCAGGCGATGCAATATCGGACCGAGGGTGACAACAAGCCTGCCTATGTGACAACTACCGTGCTTCGGCTCATTATCCAGGTGTACAGCACGCTCAAATTACGCGCTGCTAAAACGCTATGTTGAGCCACTCCACGTCCGCGAATTTCACCTCCAGGCCCGCCCGGCCGCCACCGCCTTGACGGAAATAGGCGTCCGCGATGGCCTCCGCGACCGCGTCGTGCAGATCACTCTCCGTCGCACCCTCCTCCTGCGCGGCGAGGATGGCGGCCGCGTGGGAGGGGGAGACGGCGACTGTGATGTCCCGTACTCGGCCCGCGTCCGAGGTGCCCTCCGGACCGAGACCGAAGTACGCCCGGCAGGAGATGACCAGCCCTCCCGAGGACGCTGCGCGCGGGTGGAGGCACCCGAGAGGTAGCGCTGCACCGTCTTGCGGGAGACGCCCAGACGCTCGGCCAGGGACTTGGTGGAGCCCTTCTCCCGCGTGCGAAGGAATTTCATCTGGGCTCGTGCGGATTTCGGCGCGGGCCGGGTGAACAGGGCCCGCTCCGCGCGGGCGAAGCCGTCCAGGATCTTGGCGCGCGTCCGGGCCGCGCGCTTCACGTCGTCAGCAGTCATGTGATCATTCCGCCCGGCCGGGCCTGTGGACAGAGACCGGCGGCCCGTCGCGCGGCCGGGGCTGCCTACCGTGGTCGGCATGACGACGACTCCCCCGGACGGTCCGCCGGTGCCGGTGCGGGTGGTCCTGCCGGACGGCCAGGAGCTCACCGCCCGCCTGTGGGCACGGCGCCAGACACCGCGTGGCTGGCTGTACGAGGTGGGGCTGCCCGCGTACCGCAACACCGAAATCGGCGACGTCCAGGCCGCTGAGTACCGGGTCTGGGTGCGCGCCCCCGAGCACGTCCGGCCGGTCGACGGCGTCTCCTACGACGTGGTGCCCACCGAGCGACTGCCACCGCCTTCGGCGGTGCGCGAGATGCTGGGGCCGCGCCGGCCTTCGGGGTGGGTGCTGCAGAAGGCCGGCGGCCGCGGCCGCGGCGGCGCCGTACTCCACGCCGTCGACTGCACCGAGGCCCCGCAGAACGCGCCGCTGCTGCCCCTGGAGCGGGCCCTGGACGTCGCAGAACAGCCCGGCACCCGCCTGTGCTCCCTGTGCGGCGCTGCTGCCGAACTCGACCCGGTCCTGAAGGGCTTCGACCGCGGATTCGGGTGATGGTCGCAGAGGGCAGCCAGTGGTCCGCGCCCGCAATGAGCCAGTTGGTGAGTTCCACCGTTCCGAGGCGCCACCGATAGAAGACCTCGATGAGGCCGAAGAAGGTGTCTTCGTCCCATGTCTCCGGAGCCAGAGGCCTGCTGCCGGGCGATGGTGCGCGGCGTGGCTCCTTTTCCCGCTGCCTCTCACTACGGTGTGACGCGGGCGGCTCCGCACCCCGTGCGCGTGGCAGGGGTGCGGAGCCGTGTTCGGTGGGTGAGGGCCTTTGGGTTAGGCCGGGGTGACTTCGGCCTGGTAGTGGGCCGGGTTACTGCCAGGGTTGTGGTGGGCTTCCATGCTGATGGTCACCGCGCCCGGAGTGGGGCCTGCGGTGAGCTCGGGGGCGGTGGCCTTGCCCTGGGCGTCGGTGACCACCTCTGCGGTGGTGGTGTTGCCGGGGAAGTGGGATCCGGTGCTGCCGTCGACGGTGAACAGGACAGGCAGGCCCGTGAGCGGTGAGCCGGTGTCGGCGTCGGCGGCGGTCACCGTGAGCCGGTGGGCGAAAACAGAGCCTGCAGCGGCCTTCTGCTGGTTGCAGGCGCCCACCCCCGAGAGGTTCGCGCGGGCCTTCGTGCTGGGCGAGGGTGCCGGATCCGGAGCCGGGGCCGGGGCGAACGTCACCTTCCGCACGACATGAGCGTCGCTGTCGGCGATGTAGAGGTTGCCTTGCGCGTCCAGCGTCACCTTGTTCGGCTCTCGGAAGCGTGCCTGGGTGGCGGGTCCGTCGTCGCCACTTTCGCCGTATTCCCCGCTGCCGGCGACGGTGGTGATGATCCCGTCGCCCGCCGACACCTTGCGCACCCGGGCGCTGCCCGTGTGGGCGATGTAGAGGTTGCCCTGCGCGTCCACCGCCACATCGTACGGATCCACGATCCGTGCCTGGGTGGCGAGTTTGCCGTCGTCGTGGCCAAAGTAGCCGTCGCCGTATTCCCCGTTGCCGGCGACGGCGGTGATGGTCCCGACCACGCCGCCCCCGGATAATGTCATCGTCATGAGAACACTCCCCCTTCGTCGCATGAACCCTACGGAATCCTAGTGCTGCAACCGTGTTGATGTGACGGTGTGTCGGTTATTGGGTTGTGGCCTCGCTCTTCAGGAATCCGGTGTCGTCCACGACGAGTGCCGCCTCCCGGTCGCCGAGGCGTTCGATCACGAACTCCCCCACATCGTCACGGACTTCGCCAGCATCCCACCTGACACGCCACCAGGCGGATGTCGGCCATCGTGTCGAGCAGTTTGGGGGGGGGGGCCCCGGGGGGCGGGCCCCCCCCCCCCCGCCCCCCCCCCCCCCCCCCCCCCCCCAAACCCCCCCCCCCCCCCCCCCCTGGCCGGCCCCACTCCCCCCGCGCCCCCCCCCCGGGGGGTGTGTCTGCGTGTGTTGGGGGGGGGGGGGGGGCCCGGGCGGGGGGGCCCCCCCCCCCAACTGCTCGACACGCGGCCTGCTACAGCTCGAACTCACCCGGCCCACTACCTGACAAACCCGCAGATCAGTCCCCACCCATCAAGACCCGCTCCCACACTCACAACCGCCTCCGAAACGCCCGCACCACCTGACCACACCAGCACACCAAACTGATAACCCCAGGTCAGCGCACCAACCACTGACCAGAAAAACCGCTCCTGGACATCGCCGCTCTTGCGGCGCTGGGGGTGGAGTGGGCGGGCCCGGCACCGGCCGTCGAAGCCACCCCGGAGCCGCCCGCCCCCCAGCTCCGAATCGCCGACCGGTGCGTGAGCACCACGAGGAGTGCGACAGGGAGCTGTACGGGGGCGGGAACTGCACCTGCTGGTCCATCGAGCGGTTCGGGCCGCCCTCCGAGCGGGAGAGCTGCGGGGACAGCCTCTGACCGCTCCCCCGCCGCCGTGAGACCCCGGGCCTGCCGACTGGGCCCGGGGCCTCCTACGTCACCCTGCGGGCTACCAGCGGCGCAGGTCTTTGGTGATTTCGCGGTGCCACTCGGTGCGGCGCGGCACGTACGCGTCGGGCGCCGATCCGAGCGCGACGGCCTGGTCGGTGATCTCGTAGGTGACCCGGTAGGCCAGGACCTCGGTGGCGAGATCCATCCACTCCTGCGTCTTGTGCGCCGGCGGTACGGGACCGAGCACGGTCACGAACCACATGGGCAGCAGGGCGCGGTCGCGGATCGCGTCGGCCAGACGGCTGCGCAGCAGCCAGTTCAGTTTCCGCTCCGCCTTGTCCCCTGCTCGATCAGGGATGCCTTGGCCTGCCTCAGCGAGTCGTCCTGGCCAGTGCGGCCTGCGCGGCCTGGGCGTGGCCGGCCTGCTTCTGTGCGCGCTGATCGTGCCTTTCGGCGAGCGGGCGGGACATGCCGAAGTCCTTGACGGCTTGCTTGAACTCGCGGGATGTGCGCGGCTGGCTGGCCAGGATGTCGGCGGCCTCCACCACCTTGTCACGATGCTCGTCGCGCTCTTCGACCGCTCCTTGGTACTCGCGGACCTTGAGGCGGTGGGCCTCGCGCTGGTATTCGGGGAGCAGGCCGGATCGTACGTGCCAGCCGTGGCTGGCGGTCCTGGCCAGTTTCTTCCACTCCGGGTCGATGGTGTCGAGGTCGGCGCGCGGGGCGCCGCCTGCGGCGAGCAGGTGGGCTTCGAGGGCCTGGATGCGGCCGGTGAGCCGTTTGAGGGCCTGGTCGGTGTCCTGGGTGTGGCCGCGTACGTCGTCGTCCAGCTCGGTGAGCTCGTTGCGGACGGTGCTGAGGTCGTCCTCAAGGCTGCGGACATCGTCGCGGATGTGGCGCAGTTCGTAGTCGAGGTCTTCGACCTCCCCCAGCTTCGAGCGCAGCGAGTGCAGCTCGTGCTCCATCCCGTCGGTCCGGGTCTCCAGATGGCGGACCTGGTAACCGTAGTCGTCGCTCACCGCTGCGCCCCCTTCCCGCCTGCTTCCGTGCTGTCTGTCACGGACCCGGCGACGAGCATCCAGCCCAGGGCGGCGGCGATGATGGACCACCGGCTGATCACGCTCAGGCTGATGAGGGCTATCAGGAGAGCGACCACGTGCACGGCGATGGCCCCGAACCGATGGTCACTGTGCTGTTCGGCATCGACCTTCTGGAAGCAGCCGGCCACCGTTCCCACGAAGTGCGGGATCAGCAGGACCAACCACCAGGCCGAACGATCGAGGACGAAGACCAGCGCGATCAGCACAGCGCCGACGGCCGCCTGGCTGCGCCAGGACCACGTCACGATGCGCTCACTGCGCCTGCGCTCGGGTTCGGCCAGACGCCCGGGGATCGTCTCCTCGAACTCCACCAGCTCGCTGGTGACATTCACCAGCCGCGCGTACTCCACCGCGAACTGGTCGTCGTCGACGTCGTATTTCAGCACCTCCGCATGGCGAGCGCCGACCCTCTGCTGAAGCTGCGCCAGCTGCCCCTCGATCTGCCGTTCGGTGCTGTCCACCGAACCACCCCCACCTGCGATGCGCCACGCGCCGACCGGATATTTCCCACTGGCGGCCACCGCCAGCTGTCAAACGATCGACCGTATCCGCAGCTGTCCCGGCCCCGCTGGACAATCACGTGCAGTGGCCGAAACCATGCCGATCAAGGCCGTGCACCGCTGCCTGACGTCGGATGGGCCCGCCCGTTCCACCTTGTGGTGCGGTGCGGTGGCTTCGGGTCGGTCCCGCTGTGCGGTCTGACGGCTGCCAACCGCACAGCGGGCACCCGGGCACGCGGGCAGGATCCCCGGCAGAACCAGCCGCGGCCACGGCCCGGCTCCTGGTCGGCCGAGGCGGCGCTCTAGGGCGTGTATCGAAAGTAGATCTCGAACGGTGCGGCGAAGGTTCAAATCACGGTGGGAGATCCAAAGCCGTGCAGTCATTGACGGCGACCAGGACCGGATCGACGCAGCCAAGCCGCAGTAGCACAGCAGAAACAGCAGTGGGCCCGCGGTGTCGGTCGGCACCGCGGGCCTACATGCGTACGCCGATCATCAATCCCAGATCAGCCTGCCGCCCTGAACACGTCCAGTTGCGCCCTGCGCCCCCGCAGAAATCTGCTCCATGAGGACGACCGTCTCGCTGAACAGAACGGCCAGTGACTCGTGAACTCCGAAGGATGGCGCATCCCCATCGCCGAATGAACCGATCTGACCGCTACGCACATCCAGGAACTTGCCGTAACAAGCATCATCGTCCGAGATGATCGGAATCCACTGCTCATGCCAGAAGGGAAACTCCGGGTCGTCGGACGGGTCGTCGCGCTCGATCTCCATCTTGAAGTGGTACGTCCGCTCCATGGCCGCGAGTCCCAGCAAATCGCGGTTGCCGGGCACGACCCCCTCCGTGACCCCCTCCGGGCCATTGTCGGCCCCAGACGCCTGGAGCCACTTCCGAAGCTCGACCGGGAAAACGATGCGCATGCGCTCCTCAGCCGCAGCGATCGCTGCCGGCGGAGCGGGAGCAAGGATCGACGACGCAGTCGTCGGTGCATTCGTCTCCAGCCAGTCCACCAATCGCTGCCACGCCAACTGCACGTCCCCCATGGTCATTCCTTTCTCTGAACGTCTACCTGCACGGCGCACCCTACGGCCCGGCAGCGAAGCACCTCAGAAGCGCAACGTCGTGCGCGAGGACATACGCGGCCTACGCGGCCCGGACGGCTCGCCGGCGCCGGGGGAACGGTCTGCCAGTAGACGGTGTTTCCCTGCCCGCCGTGTCCCAGCCGTCCACAAAGGCGGCCGGGGTACGGCGTTGCTCTTCCTTGCTGGCGATCTGCCGGTCGTTGAGCCGGATCGGACGAGGGCCCCGGGCGTCATGGCGTCCGGGGCTCTCGTCTTGCCCGTGACTTCGCGAGGCTCCCGGACGGGTGATTTCACCCTCGCGTACGCGGGCGCAGTTCTAAGCGAATACGCCCAACTTGCTTGATTTTCTCGGCTCTTGACATTGTTTTAGACGTTATGTCACGTTCGCTGCGTTTCGTCGGTTGTTGGGCTGAAGGGAGTAGCTGTGAGTGAGGTGTTGACCGCGTCGGCGGTCGTGCAGGACGACCGGGGCGACCAGGACGGCGTTGCCCCGGACCGGGTCGCCCGGGGCAAGCCGCTCGAGTTCGTTGGTGGTGTGCCGGTGTACGGCAGCGGGCGGGCGCCGGCGTATCTGCGGTCGAAGACCCAGCTGGGCAAAGTGCGGCGCAAGCCCGCCGCCGGGCAACGGCCGGTCGCGTACATCTACACCCGCTGGTACGGGGACCGGGTCGCGCTGTGGGACCCGGAGCAGGCGGCGAAGATGCGCCCGCTGTCGGCCCTGCAGCGTCGGCAGATGCGGCAACGGCGGACCTGCACCGACTGCGGCGAGAAGTTCCCCGCCCCGGTGTGGGGGATGTGCGGGCGATGCCGGGACCGGGAAGCGCAGCGCCGGGCCGATCTGCGCCGCCACACGTGCCAGGACTGCGGCACCGTGTTCAACACCCCTGCACCGGCGCATGGTTGGCGGGGCGCGCTGTGCCTGGCGTGCGACGAACGGATCGAGCGCGGACGCCGTGTGGCGCCGTCGCTGGTGGAGCGCTCCTGCCGGCGGTGCCTGGCGGAGATGTTCCCGCTCACGGCGTGGGCGGCGATGAGCGAGCACGAGCAAGCCATGGCCGCCTGGCACTGCACTCCGTGCGAACGCGAGATCAGCCAAGAGCGCGCAAAGGCGCAGCGGCGAGCGGACCGGGACCGGTGGGACGACCTCGGACCGACCATCGCCTGGGCGCAGAAAATCCTTGCCGACCCGGATGCGTACGCGATCCTGGACACCGAAACAACGGGCCTGACCACGACATCACGGATCGTGGAGATCGCCGTCACCACGGCGGCCGGCGAGGTGCTGCTCGACACGCTGCTCAACCCCGGCGAGCCGATCCCGGCGGAAGCGACAGCGATTCACGGCATCACCGACGCCATGGTCGAAGAAGGCGCGCCCGCCTTCTCCGAGCTCCTCCCCCGCCTCACCGAGGCCCTCGCCGGGCGCCGGGTCGTGATCTATAACCAGGAGTACGACACCGGACGGCTGCTGTGGGAGCTCCACCTGCACCACCTCGCCCACGGCCCGGTCGACCTGACCAAGCACTCCCGCTACGGCGAGCGGCGGCACCCGGCCGCACGGGCCTGGCTGGACGCGCAGGCGTGGGAGGAATGCGCGATGGAACAGTACGCCGCCTTCTATGGCGCCTGGCACGACTACTTCGGCAGCTACACCTGGCAGCCGCTGGGCGGCGACCACCGCGCCCTGGGCGACTGCCAGAAGGTCATCTCACGACTGAAGGAAATGGCCAAAGGCCGTGGGTTCGAGTTTTCCGAAGGGGGGCTCGTAGCCGAACTCGCGGGTGCTGCGTCCATAACGGTAGCGGGGCCGCCCCGGGTTCGTCCGGGCCCGCTGAACCTACGACGCGGCGCGGTCCAGAAGGTGGCGCACTGCCGGGGTGTCTCTGTGTGGTGCGAGCGCGCCGAGGACGGTGTCCAGGCGCCGGACGGCTCGCGGTGAGTCCGAGGCGGCGGCCAGGTCGTACACCCGCGAGGCGACCGCGGCGGCTTCTCTCCCTGAAACCCCGCGAGGTGTAAGAAGTCCTCGACCATGCCCGCCTCCAGCAGTCCGACGAGCAGTGGCGAGCCAAGTACGGAACCCGCGCGGGCGTCGAGGGAACCATCCATCAGGCCGTCGCGGTCACCGGGATGAGACGTGCCCGCTACCTCGGCCTCCAGAAGACCCGCTTGGAACACGCCTTCTCCGCCGCTGCGCTCAACCTCATCCGCCTCGATGCCTGGTGGAACGGCCACTCGCTCGACCGCACCCGCGCCAGCCACCTTGCCCGCCTCGACCCCTCCCTCGCCGCGTGACCAATAGAGCTGGCAGGGTCGCCACCGGCCGCAAATGATCGGCCTTCGAAAACTTGGGAGGGCTGGCCGTCAGGTGAAGAGGGGGGAGAGGGCTGCGGTGATGGCGGCGGCGAGGGCGAGGACGGCGGCGAAGGTGCTGGCAGCGCGGGTGCAGACTGTTGGCCAGGTGGCGCCGTCGATCCGGGCGAGCATGCCGGCGCCGACGGCGGACAGCAGCGCGACGAGGAGAACGACAGCGATGGTGAGAAGGACAACGGCGACGGTCACGGCAGACTCCCTGGACACGGTGGGGTGTTGACAGGGACGAAGTTCGCGGAACCGCTGTGCGCCATGGTTCACCGGAACGAAGATGAACACGGGCACACACCATCAAGGGGGTCGTTCACATGCTCGATGATCCGGACCGTCGACGTTCCGCACTGTCCGAGCTGCGCTCAAGGCTGGATGAGGGACGGGCCCGCGCCCGCCTGGATAAGACGCAACTTTCCAGGAGAGCGGGACTGGGGCGTACGACGGTGTCGAACGCACTCTCCCCCGACCACGGGGTGCCGTCGCTGGAAACGGTGACGGCGCTGGCCGATGTGCTGAAGCTGCCGGTGGAGGAGTTCCTGAAGTTGCGGCGGATCGCGGCCGGGGAGACAGGCACCGCGTCCGCCGACGTGTCGGGGCCGGGCCGGCCGATCGGGCAGTGGGATCCGCACGAGCTGGAAGTCCACCCCGCCGGATCCGGCAAGAGCCCGTTGAGTGCGGACGGCGTGCGGGCACTGCCGGGGTATGCGCGGCGCGAGCATGACAAGGTGCTGGCCAACGCGGTCACGGCGGCGGCAGCAGGCCGCAGCGGAATCGTGGTCCTGGTGGGGACCTCCTCGACGGGTAAGACCCGGGCGTGCTGGGAGGCCGTGCAGCCGCTCGCCGAGAGGCCTGGCGGCTCTGGCATCCCTTCGATCCGACCCGCGCCGAAGCCGCACTTGAGGACCTTCACAGGGTCGGGCCACGGACGGTGGTGTGGCTGAACGAGGCACAGCACTACCTCGGCAACCGGAAGTTCGGCGAGCGGATCGCGGCCGCGGTGCGCCAGCTGCTGCTCGACGAGCAACGCGGCCCGGTCCTGGTCCTGGGCACGCTGTGGCCCGAGTACGCACACCACTACACCACCCCACCCACACCCGGCAGGGACGATTCGTACAGCCTGGTGCGGGAACTGATGGCCGGACACACCGTGAGCGTCCCCGACACGTTCGACGCCGCGGCCCTGGCCACCGCGACATCCCTTGCCGAGCAGGGCGACACCCTGCTGGCCGATGCCCTCACCCGAAACCGGAACGGCGGCCGGATCACCCAGGACCTGGCCGGAGCTCCCGAACTCCTGCGCCGCTACGAACAGCCCCGCCAGGCCGCCTCCCGCGCACTCCTGGAAGCGGCGATGGACGCACGCCGGCTCGGTGCAGGCCTCCACATCCCTCAGGCATTCCTGACCGACGCCGCCCCCGACTACCTCAGCGACCACGACTACGACCTGCTCACCGATGACTGGGCCGAACAGGCCTACGCCGAACTCGCCCAACAAGTCCACGGCAAGCAAGCACCCCTGCGCCGCACCACGCCCCGGCCCACACGGCGCCCGCCCACCCCCACCACCGACGCTGGCACCACACCGCCGACCTCCGCAGGCCCGGTGTTCCTGCTCGCCGACTACCTCGAACACCACGGCCGCACCACCCGCCGCCGCCTGTGCCCACCCGCATCCTTCTGGTATGCCGCACACACCCACCTCACCCACCCCGACGACCTGAACAACCTCGCCGAAGCAGCCCAAGACCGGCACCGCCTGCAATGGAGTCATCACCTCCGCCAACGCGCCGCCGACCACGGCAACACCGACGTCCTGGCCGACCTGGCCGTGATGCGAGAGGAGGCCGGGGACCAGGACGGCGCCGAGGCTCTCGCCCGGCAGGCCGCCAACCACGGCAACACCAACGCCCTGACCCGCCTGGCCTGGAGGCGGGAGAGGGCCGGGGACCGGGACGGTGCCGAAGCCCTCTACAGGCAGGCCGCCGACCACGGCACCGACTTCCTGGCCGACCTGGAGTGGCTGCCAGATATCTTCAACAGGCTGTGGCCGCATGGCCTGGACCCGGACGGCACACCGACGTCTCCATGGTAGTGGACGGCGGTCCCGGACGGGGAACGTCATTCGGCCGCGACGTCGCCAGTCGCGGGCCTCGGTGACGGTCCCGCGTTGCGGAGGCTGTGTTCGATGAGGCCGGGCTGGTCGATGGTGCCGGTGTAGCGCAGGGCCGCGCCGACGGACAGGCCGAACAGGTCGCAGATGCGGCGGGGGTCGCCGCCGGTGGCCTCGGCCTCGTGGAGAAGGCGGTCCTCGCGGAGCCGGCTGGTGGGCATGCCGAGCACGTCGTTGATCCAGACGTTGCTGACCGGCTCCACGCCGCAGCCCGTGGTCTGGGAAATGAACAGGTGGGGGTTGGCGGTGCGGGGCCACCGGTGGTTGCGGTAGTCCAGGTAGGCCGCCAGGCGGGTGCGTACGGGGTCGGCGAGCAGGACCGTCCGGTTCGGCAGGAACAGTCGTCCGTCGCGCAGGTCGGTGGTTTTCAGTATGCGCAGATGCCCGGTAGTCAGCGCGTGGAAGATCGCCAGGGCAGCCAGGGCCGCCCGCGGTACTTCCTGGTCGTGGAGGACTCTGCGAAGGTCGTCGACCTCGACGGGCAGGGGGATGGTGGTGGTCGGCATGCCGCAGAAGATTCGGGCGGTGGGGTCGGTGAAGATGATCCGCCGGTTCTTCAGTGGCCGCAGGATGTGCCGCAGGCCCTGAAGCATGTCGACGCGTGGGGTTCCGCTGTCGGGCAGGACAGCGACGACGTCGGCACGGGTGATGGACCTCAGCGAGTCCTTGTCCTGCTCGGCCCACGCCCGAAGGGCGGGCAGCGCGTTCGTCACCATCCGCTGAATCCACCGGTGCGGTCGTGCCTTGACGCGCGGTGCGGTGGTACTGCCGGAGAGCTTCAGCTCGAACCAGACGGCGAGTTCACCGGCCATTGGTTCGGGGAGGCCCGCGGTGCGTTCGCGGAACCAGGGGACGATGTTCGGGATGCGGTCGTCGTCGAGCATGTCGAGTTGGGCGAGCAGCCTCAACAGGGGCCTGGCCGGGAGGTCGAGCTCCCGCAGCAACAGGACGTCGGACGCCAGGAACCGGGCACCGGGCGTGTCCTGGATGCTCAGCAGGACACGCAGCCCGCGGTCCAGACCGTAGGCAGTGCAGTACCCCAGTCCGTGGTGTTGCGCGTAGTCGTCGACCGCGGCCTTCAGCGCCGCCGCTACCTCGGGTGCGTCAACGTCGGGGAAGCCGCGCTGCTGGCCGCGCCGCAGGTTTCGTCCATGCGGGGAGAACAGGGCGAGCTGCTGGTGCCCTACTGGCACCAGCGGGGGCGGGAGCTGCGGGTCCGGTTTGGGCCGACGCCGCGAGGACTTCGGGTTCAGCAACTGGAGACGCCGTTCGGTGTCCGCGAAGTACAGCTGCTGCCCGTGCCGGTTCGCCCCTTCCAGGTCCAGGGCATGGCGGCGGGGCCGCAGTACGTATGCCTGCTTCGTGCACAGCCGGCAGGCGCCGGTGTCGCCCAGGTGAAGCTCGCGGCCGCAGATCCGGCACGGACCGGACTTCGGGTAGAGCCGACGCCAGCCGCGACACCCCACGCACATCCTGCCGTAGCGCCGCAGCATCCCCCAGGCGAAGCAGTCCGGGCAGGACGCCGGGCGCTCTGCTGACGAACCGCGGTAACAGTCACGGCATTTGAACGCCGTCCAGTAGTCCTCCCTCGATCCGCACTGGCGGCACGGCGGCGGGTCGCACGGCTGTGGCCGGCAGCGGTGGCAGTACTTCGCGCCCTGGCTGGACACCGGCCGCTGCCGGCACCGTGGACAGATCCTCGGCGGCGCCATCAGAGCGGCGGAAGGGTCCGGCCGCGGCCCAGCCGCGGCACCACGGACGAGGACCCGGTCGCCGCTTGTGGCTCGGCCTGTGGCCGCCTGGCCGCTGCCACCTCCGGCTCGTGGATCAGCAGGTCCGCCGTGGTGCACTTCAGCACCAGACAGATGATGTCCAGGTCATCGAGCCGGACCGTCGTGGGCGTCCCCGTCCACAGCGCCGACATCTTCCCCGTACTGATCTCCAGCCCGGCATCCGCCAGGCGCCGGCGCATCTCGGTGGACTTCCAGATCCCCCGCTCGGCGGCTTTCATCCGCAAGTTCCAGCGCATATCCTCTCCCTCAGCCCAAGCCCAGCCGGTCTGTGACCCGCTGGTTCGCCGTCGCCCACGTCTGCTCGATGTGGTTGTCATGCACGTGGATGTACCGGGTCGTAGTGGACAGCCACTCGTGACCCAAAAGCTCCTGCACCGCCTTGAAACGCCTTGCAGATAGAGCGAAGACGCACAGAAGTGCCGCAGCACGTGCGGTGTCAGTCGCCCGGACCACGCGGGCAGGAACGCCCCCACCGCACCCTTCAAGCCCGACCGCAGCGCATCGTCACCGGCCCGCAGACAGAACCCCGTCAGGGAATCGCGGCGTTCGCTGGGGAACATGGGGGCGTCGGGGTTGGCGTAGTCGTCACCGAACTGGTGCCGCACGTCGCCGAGCCACCAGTCCATCAAGGCATCCGTCGAGTTGATGGCCGGCACCAGACGGCCCTTCGGCCCCCGGCCGCGACTGCCCTTGCCATGCCGGACGTGCAGCTTGCCGAAGTCGCCCAGGTCCGGCCGCCAGTCGCGGATGTCCAGCTTGAGCGTCTCGGTCATGCGCGTCCCGACCCGCCGCCACAACGAGGCGACCATGTAGTCCCGGGCGGCGGGCAGGAACTTCCTCGCCCCGCCCAGCGACTCCCGCCACCCGGTGAACAACTGGTCCACCTCCGTCTCCGACGGCGGAATCCGCTGCGTTCCATACTCGCTCTTGGCCGGGCGGTTGAACTCGTCGATCGGCTGCACCAGCACGTGACCGGTCAGCGCGTGGATGTCGCCCTGGTAGCAGGCGATCAGGAAGTCGAAGAACTGCGCGAGCGTCCACGCCTTCGTCTGGACCGTGCTGTGCGCCAGCCGCTTGACCTTGCGCTGGTCCGCGAGGAACCGGTCCGCGTCCTCCGGGCCACTGGTCCACACCGGTCGGCCGAGGAACCGTACGAACTCGAAGATCGCCCGCCGGTCGTCCGCGATCGAACCGTCCGCCATCCCGGCGCCGACCCCGGCGAGCAGGAACTGGTCTACCAGTTCCTGCTCGAAGTCCTCGTACTCCTGTGCCGTCGCCAGTCGCCGCGGTGTCCCGATCGACCGGACGACCGCGAGCGTCACCGACGCCTCAGCTCATTGCGAACGACCATGCGTCATGGATAGCGGCAGGCCGTCAGTAATCTCGACGGAACGTCGGACTCTCCATGCGATCGAGTGAACCCCCGCTCACCAGTACCGCAGGTCAGAAGATGATGGCCTATACAGAAAGAACTCACGGGAGTCCCAACAGTCTACCCCAACCCCTTCGACACCGTGGAGTAGACGGGCCACTGAGGCGTCAGCGTGGGCCCGCCACGCTCCGCCGAGGTCGTCCGCGCCGATGCCTGCACAACGGCTGCGCCCCGAGACCAGAGCCCATTGGTTCCCTGGGCGCAGGAGGCCGGGATCTCAGCGGGGCAGTTGCTGCTGGCCTCGGTGGGCTTCTCGAACAGCCACCGTCAGAACGGGGTGTTCTCGTCTTCCCGGGGGCAGCAGCAAACAGTTACGGCGGCTCAGCATCAAGCACTCGCGCAGATACTGCCTCTACGCGCCAGAAGGCTGGGCGGCAAGGTCGATGAGGGCTGCGTAATCGCCTGCGGTCGGGACCATCCCATCACTGAAAGCGGACTTGAGGCGGTTGACCGTTTCCTTGGTGTCGGCCCGCGCAGCGCCAGCGAGGTCGATGAGGGCTGCGTAATGGTCTGCGGTCGGGACCTTCCCATCACCGAAAGCGGACTTGAGCCCAACGGCGGCGAGGTCGATGAGGGCTGCGTAATCGGCTGCGGTCGGGGTCTTCCCTTCGCTGAACGTGGACTTGAGGTCTTCGGGCGACTTGGCCATGTCTGTTCCCTTCTGTCGTGTACCAGGACGGCGTGCCTCCCACCCGCCCCATTCGATGAACCCGTTAGTCCAACAACCTACTTCAGACAGAGTGCAACCGGTTCGCAGCCACAACCGCTCACGAATCCACGAACCCGCCGGCTTCACACCGTGCCGACTTCGACCACATGGTCCGGCTCGGCTGGGTCCGCTCCCCGCAGTCGATCGAGGTCCAGTTCGGCACGAGCCGGGCCGGGGCCGTCGACGTCGCGCTCTACACCACGGCCTCCGTCGACGCGGTCATCCCCGCGCACCCGGAAGTCGACTGGGAGCAGCTTCGCGCGGTGGAGAATGGCCGACGCTCGCCGCTCGCTGCTCTCCGGTAGCGCACAGAAGCAGCGAGGCCCCGTGGCGGCCTTCGGCTACGTGCGCGGGACGGGCCTGGTCCTCCAACGGAGGACCGGGCCCGTGCTGTGTGCCGCCCCGCTCGGCTGGTCTTGCTCGAAGTCCCCTCCCCCGGTGATCCCGGCGCAGCAGAATCGGGGGCGCAGGGTTGGAAGTGCTTCGGCGTGGTCCCGGGATGGCGTCCTGGCAAGGCAGCGGTCAAGACTCACCCCAAGCAATGTTCTTCACCGCGTCTTGCAGTTCGCCTAGCAGTTCCCGCTCGGCCTCTTCGGTGCGGGCCTCGATGTTCCACTGCCGGACGTCGTCGACCAGGCCCTCGATCGTCTCGTCGAGGCGCTGGCGCAGCAGCCCGGGGCGGAGAGCTTCGACCTCGACGGCGGTGTGTGGATCGATGCCTTCGCTCAGGCACTCCTCCCGGTAGCGGGCGAAGTTGACGTCGTGGGTGGTGAGCTGGCCGGAGCGGACGTCGTCGGCGGTGATGGCGATCTGCGCCTCGCTGTTGGCGGCCGGGTCCGGGACGTCCTCCAGCCGCCGTGCGCCCGAGGGGCGGATGGTCCTGTCGATCAGGGCCCGGAAGTTGCCAATCTCCGTGCGCGCTCCCTTGTGGCAGCGGTGCTGGAGTCCGAACAGCAGCTGGGCGACGACGAGGTCGGGCAGGCCCCGGAAGCTGACCTCGGCGGCGAAGCCGCACGACGGTGCGGTCCGCAGCCACGCCGCCTGGTCGAAGGCGGGGTTCTTACGCAGGGCCCAGAGCCGTTTTTCGTGGGCATGGCACAACCGTGTGTCGCCCGCGCTGACCGCCCGGCGGTTGCAGGCGAGCACGGCGCAGTCGCCCAGGCCGGGCAGGCCCTTCACCGCGGGGTCGGCGAGGAACTCCTCCAGCGTGCCGCCGTGTTTCTGCATCTGCCACCAGTGCGTCCGGCATACCGGCCGGGTGCCTGAGTCGGTCCACGGCCGCTCGCAGCCGGAGACGCGGCAGCCGCCCACCGGCAGATGCAGGTGGGGTGCGGTGCGCGGGACCTGGACGAACTGCTCGTAGGGCAGTGGGGACTGGCGGAGCCGGGTGGCGCAGGTGCTGCAGAGCTTGCGTCCCTTCACCGGTGACAGGCAGCCGGGAACCGGGCAGCGTCGCCCGCCCAGGGTGGGGTGGCCGATCGGCGGGTCCAGGACGCGGCGCTCGGCGTTCCAGCCTGCCCTGTCCAGGAAGTCTTTGCTGATCAGCGAACGCAGAAAGGCCGTCAGTTCGTCATCGGACGCGTCTGGCCCCGGGGCTGGCGCGGTCGGCAGGGCCGCCGGTCCTGGCCGTCATCGGGTGCCCTCCGCGAGCTCGCGCGGCGAGGGGACCCGGTCCACCGCGGCGCGCAGCCGGTCGGGGTCCGGGGTCAGATAGGGCTCGGCGCTGGACAGCCGGGCATGGTCCAGCAGCGCGGCGATCTCGTCCTGGCCACCGGCAGCGTCCGCGAGGTTACTGCCCGCCGCGCGGCGCAGCATCCGCGGCGTGACATTCCTCGGCAGCCCGGCGCGCTTCGACAGCCGTCCGAACAACTCGGTGATGCTGTCCGCAGTCATCGGGGCGCCGAGCGGCTCGGCGAACAGGTTCACCAGCACGAAGTCGCTGTCCGGCCCGTGCGGCAGCGCCATCCGCTCCATCACGTACTGGTCGTAGGCGGTCACCACCAGATGGTCGACAGGTTTCCACCGTCCCGGCGCCGCCGCCGTCTGCCGCTTCGCCCAGGCACCGTTGGAGTTGTCCCGCCGCAGCGTGTGCAGGTGAGAGCCCTTCTTCGGGCAGCCCAGCATGGTCGAGCCGGCATGAAGCGCATGTCCTCGCGCCGCAGGCCCGCGGCGCCTCCCGGACGCAACCCTGCCCGGCCCAGCAGCAGCACGATGAACCGGTCCCGCCCGCTGCGGCACGCGAGGAACAACTCCACGATCTCGCGGTCAGTGGCCCGCTCGCCCTTCTTGCGCGGCACCTTCACCCGGTGCCGCGGCCGCATGCGGTACCCGGTCAAGTCCTCGCCACGGGCCTGCTCCGGCAGGTCCCACGACTCCGCCACCTCGTACAGCTGGGCCATCGCCCCCGAGGGCACCGCCTTCGTCGTGATGCCATGCAGCAGGAACTGCCGCACCCCGGTGAGGACATTCTCGATCCGGGCCGGCTCACGCACGGGCTCGGCGCCGGGCCCCGGGTACACCAGCCCGGCCCCCGCCGGCCGGTCAATACCCGTGACCTCCTTCGAGCCGAACTTCAGCCACACGACAAACAGCCCCAACTCCTCGGCCGCCACCCGCCAATCACGGCCGGTCCGCGCGCACCAACGCAGGAACAACGCGACATGCCCGGCGTACGTACGCGTCGTCAGCTCGGCCTGGTCCTTACCGAACCGCACATGCCGCAAGAACGCATCCGCCTCCGGGACCACAACCAGGTCGTCATCCAGCACCGTCCAGTACCGAACCCCGGACGGAAGTTGTACAGGAAAGGCCCGCAAGGGTCTCCTCCGATCTCATCTGCAACGTGTCGCAACGATCACGACAGCCCCAGAGATGCGAGGAAGAACCCCAGCTCACACGATCAGCGCAGCGTCACGCCACACTCTCGGAAGCCCGGGAGAACGACGTACGCCAGATGCGCTTCCCTCGTAGGAACAGCGAAAGCCATGACAGCCAGCAACCAACCTGCTAGCCGCATCACAACATCCGCTTGGTCACCCCATGACAGCGACCACAGCCCCGTCCTGCACCCGCTACCAGGACATCAACACCGCGATTCCACTGACGCCCACCCGCTGCCACCCCACCACCCACTCACACAGCACTCGGAGCCCAGCTTTCGCTGGCCGACCGGGACGGAGGTGGACCGTCAGGAGTCACGCCACAGCTGTGTCGCGTCCGCGGCGTCGCAGTCCGCCATCTGGAAGCCGATGCTGCCCACCATCCGCAGACAGCGCCTCTCGGCGACGTTCTCCAGAGTGTGCCCGTCCGAGGATGTGCCTGCGATCCGCCAAGTCTGGGATTCGGAACCGTTGCAACTCTCCATACTGATCCCTGCGGGACCGCTTGACTTCAGGCACTGGCTGGAACCCTGACCGACGAGTTTGAACTTCCCACCGGAGGTGGGTTTGTACGTCCACGTGTAGTAAGTCGTGGCCCCGTTGTGCGCGGGCTCGCCGCACACCAGATTCCTGACCATGGTGCCCCCGTAGGTGGATGCGCTTTCCGCCAGGCACCGGTTCATGGCGGCGTTCTTGAGGTAGTGCTTCCCCGCAGGCGCCGGGTCCTGCCCACCACCAGAACCCCCCGAACCGCCGGAACCACCTGAACCGCTGGGACCGTTGCTTCCGCCCGAGCCGCCCGCGTCACCCGACCCGCCGGTGGTCTTGCCCCCGGTGGTGTTGCCGCCGGACGCATCACCGGACGCACTCCCGGATGAACCGCCGGTGGTGTCATTGCCGGACGAGCCACCGTCCGCGCCACCGCCCGATGAGGTGCCGCCATGCACGGGTCCGCCCCCGGCCACGGGCGGCGTTGTGGGAGTGCCAGCCGAAGTGGTGTCGCTGGGACGGCTCGCGGCGGAGCCGTCCGCTGAGGCCGCGGGGGCCGGGCCCGGGCTT
>NZ_JBIUBU010000050.1:0-24059 GCF_044548345.1 Streptomyces sp. NPDC052042
AGAACCGGCCGTAGTAGTTGATCCATCCCCGCACGACGGGGTTGATCTCCCGTGCGAGGTCTGCCAGGGACGATCCACTGCGCAGGTGCAACCGCCATCTGCGGATCTGCGCCCGGATGCGCTTGGCCGCCGCATCGCTGATGGCCGGGTTGAAACCGAAGAAGTAGCTCCCCGTCTTCGACCGGACTTTTCGCGAGCGGAACGTGTATCCGAGGAAGGTGAACGAGACATGCTCGTACGAACCACGCCTCTTGCCGTCCTTGCAGTACACGATGCGGGTCTTGTCGGGATGCAGCCGCAAGCCCCCGCACTCAGCCAGCCGCTGGCCGATCGCCTGACGCACCTGGTGCGCCTCGGCCTCGGTGCGGCAATAAACCACCATGTCATCGCAGTAGCGCTCGAACCGGACGCCCGGGAAGACCCGGTCCATCCAGGTGTCAAACGCGTAGTGCATGAACAGGTTCGCCAACAGGGGCGAGATCGCCGAGCCTTGGGGACTCCCGCGATCTCGCGCGGCCAGCTCGCCACTTCTGTGCTGCAGCGGGGCCTTCAGCCAGCGCTCCACATACAGCAGAATCCACCGCTGGCCGGTGTGATGGGCCACCGCCTTGAGGACCAGATCATGATCGAGGTTGTCGAAGAACCCCTGAATATCGATGTCGACCGTCCAGTCGGTCCTCCAGCACCGCTCTCGGCAGGCCGCGACCGCGTCCAGCGCGCTTCTGCAGGGCCGATAGCCGTAGGAATCGGGATGGAACAGCGGTTCCACCTCCGGCTCCAAGACCATGGCCGCCGCCGTCTGCGCGATCCTGTCCGCGACCGTCGGCACTCCGAGAACCCTGACCTTGCCTGCTCCCCCGGGCTTGGGGATCTCCACCATCCGCACCGGCGGCGGGAAGTAGCTGCCCGACGACATCCGATTCCACAGCTTGTAGAGGTTGCCCCGCAGGTCAGCCTCGAACTGCTCGATCGACTCGCCGTCCACTCCGGCCGTTCCCCGGTTCGCCTTGACCCTGAGATACGCCTCCCAGAGCACATGCTTCGAGATCTCGAACGGCTTTGGCCCGCTCATCCGGCTCCTCCCGGGAACTCCGGTTGACCGCCAAGCAGACCTGGATGATCCGTCCCCTTCGCTCCACCCGCATTACCGGGCTTCCTCGCTACTACGAGACGGTCTGCCCCCGTGCCCCGCATCGGTACTCCGCCCCTTGCGGTGTTGGCCGCTTGGGGATCTCCCTCTCGCCGCCGGCCTCGCGGGCCGGCAGCAGTATCGGGGCGACAGGTTCTCACGTTCCGTGCAAGAGCCCAGGTCAGGCTCGCGCCGCCTACATGCCGGACGCCATCCGGGCAGTCAGCAGGCTCCCCCCGGACTTGTCCCAGAGCCCTGGTCTCGCCCTGGTTTCGACGCCACTGGAATTTATTACGACACATCATCAGCGGTTCGCTCTCGCTCGCCTTCCTGACCCACACCTGACGCGATCACCGCCGCGCCTTTTCCCGCAACGCTCACCACGAACGGCACTTAACCGACGCAGCCTGCGGTGGTTTGGAGCCTCCCCCTGCAGGGCGACCCCGGAGGACCTACCTCCATCTCTCGCACAGCACCGCTTCCGGAAGCTCCTCCATCGACGCCTCCTTCAGCGTTCGTGACACACGACCAGGTAAAACAACCTGCCCAGCAAAATCACGGCCAGTGCCATGAGAACGCAGAAACTACATGCGACAAGACCGCGTGTCTCAACGAAGTTGATACAACCCCAGGTCAGCCAGTCCATCGCCAGACCAAACGACACCAGTTCTCAACCGATCTGCAACACCCCAGCCCACACCACACCCCACACCTCAACTCACCCACCCGCCAGCAGCACTCACGATGTCCGCAGCCGCGGGTCAGGCGCCGGAAACGCCGTCGCCGACCATGGAAAGCGGGTCAACAACGGATTCAAATGTTTTTTCGTCGACGTGACCGCTTGCCAGCGCGGCCTCTTTCAGGGTCTGGTTGTTGGCGAGCGCGGACTCGGCGATGTGCGCGGCGTTCTGGTAACCGATAATGGGGCTCAACGCCGTTACCAGCATCAGGCTCTCGTTCACGTATTGTGCGATTTTGCTCCGGTTGAGCTCGGTGCCGTCGACGGAGAACATCCGGAACTTCTCCATCCCATCTGCAAGAATGCGCGCGGAGTGCAGGAAATTGTTGATGATCACCGGGCGCATCGCGTTCAGTTCAAAGTTGCCCTGGCTCCCGGCGAAAGCCACTGCGGAGTCGTTGCCGAGCACCTGAATCGCAATCATCACGATGGCTTCGCACTGGGTCGGATTGACTTTGCCAGGCATGATCGAGGAGCCGGGTTCATTCTGGGGCAGAAGTAGCTCGGCGAAGCCGGCGCGTGGGCCTGAGGCCAACCATCGCATATCGTTGGCGATTTTCATCACGGCAACGGCCAGTCCGCGCAGCGCTCCGTGTGCCCGCACCATGGGGTCCAGCGCCCCCTGCGCCATGAACTTGTTGTCGGCGGTAATGAACGGCTTGCCGGTCAGTTCGGCGATCTGCGCCGCGACGTCACGACTGAAGCCCTTCGGCGCGTTCAGTCCTGTTCCGACGGCGGTGCCGCCCAGGGCCAGTGCGAGCAGCCCCTTGCGGCTGTGCTCGATCTCCTCGATGCAGGCGCGTACTTGGGCGGCGTAACCTGACCACTCTTGTCCTACGGTAAGTGGTACGGCGTCTTCGAGGTGCGTGCGGCCGATTTTCACGACCGTGTTCCATTCTTTGGCCTTTGCTTCGAGGGCCGCAGCAAGGTCTCGAGCTTGCACCAGGAGATGGTCGTCGAACTCCTGCACCGCGGCGATATGCATCGCGGTCGGGAAGCTGTCGTTGCTGGACTGCCCCATGTTGACGTCATCGTTCGGGCCGACCGGCTTCTGGCTCCCGGGCGTGCCGCCGAGCAACTGCGACGCCCGGTTGGAGATGACCTCGTTGACGTTCATGTTGCTTTGGGTACCCGACCCTGTCTGCCAGACAAAAAGGGGAAAGTGCTCGTCAAGCTTCCCCCCGATAACTTCCTCCGCGGCCTGTACGATCGCCTGTTTCTTCCATTCGGGCAGCCGGTTGGCGGCAGCGTTCACGAGCGCCGCCGCTTTCTTCACGTAGCCGTAGGCGTGGTAGACCTCTTTGGGCATCCGGTCGTCGCCGATGGAGAAGTGGATCAGCGACCGTTGCGTCTGCGCCCCCCAGTAGCGGTCTGCCGGCACCTCGACCGTGCCCATGCTGTCGAATTCTTCACGCTGTCCGTCGGCCTGGATCCCGATCGGCACTTTCCGCATCTCGGGGACGGACTGGTCACCCCGGCTCACTTCGCATCCTCCACATCGCTCGTGGGATAGACCGGCTGCCACATCGCATCCTGGACCGCCTGAATGAGGTTTTTGTGCGTCTTCGTCGCGACTCCGTCCTGTGCCGCGGCGCGGGCGACGGCGACTGCGACTGTGGCCGAGGACGCCCTCAGGTTTGCAACCGGCGGCAGGAGTGATGCCCCCGGCCGGGACACGTCGACCTGGCCGGCCACTGCTTCGGCAGCGGCGAGCAGCATGCCGTCGGTCACGTGACGGGCGCCCGAGACGATCGTGCCGAGGCCGAGTCCGGGGTAGAGGAGCGCGTTGTTGGCCTGTCCGATCTCATAGGAGATGCCGTTGTATTCCACCGGTCCGACCGGGATGCCGACCGCCATCAGCGCTCTCCCCTCGGACCAGGCCATCGCCTCAGAAGGCATGACCTCGATGCGACTCGTCGGATTTGACAGCGGCAGGAGGATCGGGCGGTCCACTCCCTCGGCCAGGGCGCGCACGACGTCCTCAGTGAAGGCGTTATGGACGGTCGACGTGCCGATGAGGATGGTGGGTTTGACATGTTTGATGGTGGTCAGCAGGTCGATCTCACCGTCGGCCCACGCGCTCACCTCGGGCTTCGGCCTTGAATACGCCTGCTGGTAGTCAGGCAGGTCCGCCATGTCGTCGGTCACGAGACCGTGGACGTCGACGAGCCAGATATTGCTCTTCGCCTGTGCGGGTGTGGCACCATTGCGCACCATCGCTGCGTGGATCTGGTCGGCCATGCCGGTGCCGGCAGTCCCCGCTCCGAAGACCACCAGTCGCTGCTCGGACCAGCGTGCCTTGGTGACCTTCAGGGCAGAGAACACCGACGCCATGACGATCGCCCCAGTGCCCTGCATGTCGTCATTGAAGATCCGGTACTTGGCGGAGTTCTCCACCAGGATCCGCCGGGCGTTCGACGGCCCGAAGTCTTCGAAGTGCAGCAGCGCATTCGGGAACAACTCGGACACGGTCTGGAGGTAGAGGGCGATGAAGTCGTCGTACCGCTTGCCGGTCAGCCTCGCATGCCGGTTGCCCAGATAGGACGAACTGTTGAGCAGCAGCTCGTTGTCTGTCCCGACATCGAGGTTCACGGCGATGACCCGGTTCGGGTCGATGCCGGCTGCGGCAGTGTAAACGGCGAGTTTGCCGATGGAAATATCTGTCCCATTGACGCCCCAGTCTCCGATACCCAAAATCTCCTGAGCATCGGAGACAACGATCATATCGACATCGTCTGCACCAAGACCGAGCGACTCGAATGATGCTTTCACGTCCTCGGGACGGTTAATTGACAGGTATACCGCGCGCGAGTCGCGATAGTCCACGGACCATTGCTCAATCGCGTCACCCACGGTTGGGTCATACACGACGGGCAGCAGCTCGTCGAGGTGATCGGCCAGCAGTTTGAAATACAGAACTTGGTTCCGATCGTGAATCTCATTGAGATAGATGTACTTCTGCAGATCGGACGATTTCTGTTTGAGTTGCGCGTAGGCCCGATTGGCCTGCTCGTCGAGGGTCTCGACGGCCGCCGGCAGCCGCCCGGTGATCCCGAGCTTCGCCCGCTCCTCCAGTGTGTAAGCGGTGCCGCGGTTTCGGTAGCGATCCTGCAGGACGGCCGGTTTGACAGGCATGGATTTCCCTTCGACAGGATTCGAGCATTGGCGCTGTGCGATACGGTCCGGGCAGAGTTCCCCTGAGCATCGGAGCCCATTACTGCCTTCGCCTCTACCACTGCGGCGCCTGCTGCTGCGTGAGAGTCGGCGAAGAGTTCGCTGTGCCCAGGCACAAGCGTGATGACGAGGCACGCCTCGGCTGTGTACGCCCCCGGCGATCAGGGTGAGCTGCGGTCACCCGAAACGCGGTCAGCTTGCGACGGGGGTCTCAGGCTGCATCTCGTGGGAGTTTTGAATGGCCTGATGCCGGGTCCCGAGGCCATCCGTGACCTTGCGCTCCCAGGGAACCTGCTGGAGGCGCTTGGTCTCTTCGAGCATCGACGCAGGCTCCAGATTGCGGAAGCGGTCGACCTCCCCGGCAGCGACGGCGGTCAACGTCGCGTAGACCGCTTCAGGATCGAACTGGGCTCGGGGGAAGGCCAGCTTGGAATAGTCAAAGAGCCGCTGCGAGGGGTCGTCCTCCCAGCTCTCCCAGGTCTGGAACATGCGATCGTTGAAGCCGGTCAAGAACGGCCCCGGGTTGACCGTGGCGACCTCGACGTTGTACTCCTGCAGCTCGTAGGCCATGGTTTCGGCGATCGCCTCGACCGCATGCTTGGAAGCGGAGTAGATACCGGTGAAGGGGTTGACGTTCAGGCCCTCTCGAGATGACACCCATACGATTCTGCCGGTGCCGCGCTCGACCATCTGCTTGGCGATCCCCTGAGTGAGGAGCAGCGGTCCGGTGATGTTGACCTCAAACTGGTGCCGGATGTTCGATGCAGGGATGTCTACTGTTGAGCCGCCTTCGCCGACTCCTGCGTTATTCACCAGGATCTCCACACCCCAGTTGAGAGCCTTACGACGATCACCGTCGTTGGTGACGTCAAGTTTCTCGACCTGCAGGCTCACCCCTCGCTCGGCCGCTTGCCGCTTCAGCGTCTGGACCTGGGCGTAGATCTCCACCGCGGCGATCACGTCGAAACCCTTTTCCGCCAAACGCATCGCAGCCTCGTACCCGAAGCCGGTTGCAGCTCCCGTGATAAGCACCTTCTTCAGCATACGATTCACCATGTTGATCTTCCCTTCGGCTTCTTCTGCGCAACTGCCAAACCCGGAGCGTCGAATTCATTTCACGTGCAGTCGGCCAAGGCACGCCGACACGCTGCCTTCACGGAAACACGTTCCCTTCCGGCGGAGTTGTCGCGTCGGCTGAACGGGGTGGGATGATCTTCAGGTTGGTCACGGCGGAGGTTGATCGTTCGTAGCGAGTACACCGCCGGGCGCTGCCACTTTGTTGGGTGTGTGGGTGTGTGACGGTGTGTCGGGACATGGCGGGCCTGCGGTCCGCGCCTGCGTTCAGATGGCCTACGGTCAAGAAGCCGCTCTGCGCGCTCTGTTGGAAGCACGCGGCGTGGGCCCGCTGACCCGCCCGGAGGCGGTGCGCTGGCTGGGCTCGGAGGTGCGGCCGGTGAGGGCGAGGGCTTGGGCAAGCCAGAAGGTGGACAGCAGGAAGGCGCCTTCTTCTCCCTGCAGTTCGTCGGTGAGGTAGTGGCGGACCAGGTCGTTGCGGTCGGTCAGTTGGGTGGCGATGGCCAGCATGGTGGACTGGACGCGCGGGTCGTGCGGCGGCAGGAAGCCGACGATGGGAAGCATCAGCGCGGAGGCGTCGAGCTTGTCACTGTCGAATGCCTGGGTGAAGGCGCCCAGGCCGGGGTTCCAACCGTGTTGCTCGGTGGCTTGGCGGATCCGGTCGCGCTCGTGCTGCCGGTGGGGCAGGTGTTCGTCGGCCTGGAGGGCGGGAGCCATGATGACGGCGCGGTCCAGGGCGACCCAGCACATCAGTTTCGAGTGGAGGAAGTGCCTGCTGGGGCCGCGTCTTTCCCAGATGCCCTGATCCGGTTGGGTCCACCGCTGGGCGGCTGTCTCGGCCGCCTGGAGCAGGAAGGTGCGGGTGGCCGGGTCGAGCGGCTCACCGGGCGGAAGGGTCTGATGAGCCGCGTCGAGGAGTTCGCCGTGGACGTCGAGTTGGCGTTGACGCCAGGCGTCGTTGCCGATCCGTACGGGGCTGATGTCGCGCCGGACGCAGGAGCGTTCCGGGGGACGCCGTGCCGAGCGCGTGCCCGCGTTCGCGCCGCCCCAGGGCAAGGGCGTCGCGCAGGACCGCCGTGCCTTTGGCCGTCCGGAAGGTCGTCTCCAGGACAAGAGTGTCCTCGACGTAGCGGCGGCTGATGTCGACCGGGCCGGCAGGGCGGATGGACCAGTGGCCGGCGTCCTCGTCGAGGAGTCGGGCGAAGATTGCGGGGCTGTCGAATCGGGGGAGGCACAGCCAGTCCACCGATCCGTCCGAGGTGACCAGCGCGGCCGAACGGCAATCGGACAGCGGAGCGTGGTCACCGATCGGCCGCGTGCTCACGCGTCTCAGCCCGTGCGCCTCGGGCCGGACGGGGCCCGGCTGGGACGATGTGAGCGGTCGCCTGCGCCGCGGGGCCCTCCAGGTGCTCGACCAGTCTCATTGATCCCGACCTCCCAAGTGCCCCTCCCGGCAACGTTTGCCCCGTCGCGCCGCCCGGCACGCACGCTCGCGGCGTTGTCGGAGTCGTCCGAGTACGTCCAGTACGAGGACGATCCTCCGCCTTGCGATCGCGCGCGCCAGACGCCGCACGGCCCGGCCTCCGGCCGGACGACGCCAGTGTGAAGACACGTCCTGGTACGGCGGACTTCCCTCCACTCAATCAGCACGATCGGCGGATCGCACGTGCCGGCCACCGGTGGCTGCCCCGACCGGGTGACACGGCCCGGTTCCGCGCCCTGCACGCGGGGTCCGGTCGGCGGGCGTCGTGTCTCCTCGTCACCGCGTGGTGTGCCCCGCCTCAGCGACGACGTCCCGAGGCCGTGTCCCGGTGGCCGAGGGCGAGGAAGCATCGTTGGCCGCATCTCCACTGGTCGGTGACGCTGAGGGCAAGGTCCTCGGCGATCCTGTGGAGTGCCGGTGCCCCCAGACGTGCCCAGGGAAACGGCGGACCTTCGTGGCCATGGCTGTCTTCGAATTGGGCGGTGCAGCGTTCCTCCACATCGTCGAGGTCGACCTCGACGAGGAGAAAACCCGTCGGGGCGGTGACCTGGATGCAGCGGTACAGCAGGGCGCGCGGGTCACCGCCGATACCGATGTTGCCGTCGATGAGCAGGACGGTCTCCCAGCCTCCCTCAGCCGGTAGCCGGTCGAACACCGATTGGCGCAGCGCGATTCCGCCGAGAGCGACGGTGTGGGCCACCGCGCGGGGAGCCACATCGACGCCGAGCGCGAAGGCTCCGCGACCCAGGAGTGCCCTGCACAGCCGGCCGGGCCCGCAGCCGACGTCCAGAATGGGGTCGACGCAGCGATTGAGCACGGATTCGTCGGCCACGGTGGGGTGTGCGTACCAGCGATCCACCGGCATCCGGATCCGACGCCCGTCCGCCAGCCGCAGATACACCAGTTCGCGGCCGCTGCCCAGGGCCAGTGCGTAAGGGTCCGCGTCGGCGCAGGGCGACCGCTCCTCGCCGGGCGTCATGACGCGGCGTCGTGACCCGGTGCGGGTCGTTCCTCGTCGGCGCGGGCGGCCCGCCGGAGGCGGCGGAGCTTGAGGGCGAAGGCAAGGGCGGAGGCGCCGAAGAGCACGGCGGTGATGGCCAGCCATCGGCCGAGGTAGACGCCTTCGGACAGTCGTGCGGCATCGGGGTAGGGGATCGCGAGGTCGAGGATGAGGGGGAACCAGACGAGCAGGAGCACGCCGGAGAGGAAAGCGGGCACCCGCAGGTAGTTGATCCACGGCGGTTGCGGCATGCGGGGGGCGCGATGCCGCAGGACGGCTTGAGCCGACAGATCGGCGAGTGAGTACAGGGGGAGCAGGATCAGGTCGTGGACGATCGCCGCGCCGACGAACCAGATCGCGACCTCGATCGGGCGGACGGCGAACAGTCGCACCAGGGCGTAACCGGTGAGGGCGAACGAGGCGATCAGGACGAGAAGATGGAGGGGGCCGGAGCCGTACCAACGGACGAAGCGCGCCATGGTCACGTCCTGAAGGTGAGCCGACGCACCCACTTGGTGTTGTTCACGCCGGGATTGGCCGGGACGATGACGCGGGCCGGGTGACCGTGGTCGAGCGAGAGGTCCGCGCCGTTGACCCGCAGGGCGAGCAGCGATCGGAGATCGTGAATCTGGTTGCCCCGCAGTATCACCGAGCTGTAGGGGCCGCGGGGCTGGACGGACTCCACCAGGACGCTTCCGGCGTCGGGGAGGCCCGCCAGGGCGGCGAGGTCGGTCAAACGAAGGCCGCTCCAGTCCTGGTCGTCGGTGGACCACCCCTCCACGCAGGCGATCGGCAGCGCGGCGGCATGCTGGTGCATCGCGAGGAGTTGTGCGCGGGTGAAGACGAGGGTCGGCCCGGGGCCGCGGACCTCCAGCCGCCAGTCCGGCCCGACAAGGGCGGGGGTGACGCCGACGGACGCGGCCGTCTTGTTGACCTGGAAGTCCTTCGGGCCGCCGCCCGGGTCACGGTTGTGCGGCGCGAGAAGGGCGGTCCTTCGCAGCCGGCCGCCGATGCTCTGTCCCGCGGTGACCACGAGGAGGAGCAGCGACCCGGCCCCCACCATGGCGAGTGCGCCGCGCCGGGACATGGTCGGCGCGGCGGGTTCGAGCGCGACCGGACCGTCCGGGTCGGGTGGCTCCGGTCGGGTGCCGGCGAGCCCGGTGCGCAGCTCCGTCAGCAGGTTGCGGGAGCGCAGGGAGCGGGTCATCCGGCCGAGTTTCAGGCTCACATGGACGACGAACGCGGCGATGAACACCCAGGCGCCGTAGAAGTGCAGGGTGTAGAAGGAGCCCGGGAAGACGTAGTAGAGCTGGATGTTGAGGATCCCGGTGACGAACTCGAAGACGACCCCGCCCACCAGCGCCAGCAGCGACAGCCGCTCCAGCGCGTGGGCGGCGCTGCGGACCGGCAGCCACTCGAACAGCTTCGGGATCACCGACCACAGTTTGGCCAGCACCACCGGCACCAGGACCACGCCGAGCGTCACGTGCACGCCCTGGGTGAGCCGGTACAGCCAGTAGGGGTGCGTGGGCCAGTCGAACAGGTAGAAGCCCAGCAGGCCCTTGTCCGGTGTCTGGTCGTTGAGTGCGCCGAGGCCGGGGTTGTAGGCGGCGTAGGACAGCGCGCCGGTCACGAAGAGCAGGGGGATGCCGATCAGCAGCACCAGGCCGAAAACGGACGTCAGCCAGGGCCCGCGGAGGGGACTGCGCCAGAAGCCGGGACGGAACGGCCCCGGGGGCGGAGGGGTGCGCTCGACCCGCCGTACAAGGGCCCGGGTACGAGCGGCCCCTTTGGTGGCCCTCGCCGCCGCGGCAGCGCGAACGCGCTCCAGGCGCCCCGGCGCGTGGTCCTCGTCCGGTCCCGGGCCCTGCGGCCCGCCGGAGTCCGGTGCCGACGGCCGTTCGCCCCTGCTCACCGGCCGCCTCCTCTGCCTCCGTGCCGGCTCTCCGAGGGGTGGATCGAATCCCGCCGCGCCGTCGGTGTCTGTCGAGTCGTCAGCTACAAACTGACACAGACGGAGGCGTCTTTCCGTGCCTGGCGTGCATGCGGGTGTCCGTCGCCAGCCGAACGGCCGAACCGGCGCTCCGCACGGATCGACGGGGCGCCCGGTGGCCTCATGATCGTGGGGTGCGACGCCACGGCACACATAGCAGCGCCTTGACCCGGCCCCGCCGCACCGCGCTGACCAGGGAAGCGTTCTGGTTCGTCGTGATCGGCGTCGCCTCCACGGCGGCCCAGGCCCTGCTGTACTGGGTTCTGCGCCACTGGTCGCCGCCCGTCCTGGCCAATTTCGCCTCCCTTTTCGCCGTCACCGTCCTCAACACGGAGGCCAACCGCCGGCTGACCTTTCGCGGGTCCCCGGTCCGGTTCCTCCAGGCGCATCTGGCCGCAGGGGGCCTTTTCGTCCTGGCGTACCTGGTCACCTCGGGCGCTGTCCTGCTCTTCCGCCACTACCGACCCACCGCCTCGCCCGCGGCGGAGACCTTGGTGCTCGCGCCGAGCTTCGCCCTGGTGACCGTGGTGCGCTTCACCGTCCTGCGGATGGTCGTCTTCAGACGCCGCCACCGATGACCCCCTCGCACCCGATGCCGCCCGCACGCCTGCCCTCCCGCGCCGTCCCGCCGCCCGTCTCCGCCGCCACGCGCCCGCGCCCGGACGAGTACACCGGCGAGCACCGTCGCAGCGGCCGTCCCGTACGCGGCTGCCTGGACGCCAGGCGAGTGCAGATCGTTCGCGACATACAGCACGGTGCCCGCGGCGGCGACGGCGAGCCACTCCCCTGGGCCACCCATGGCCACGAGAGCCACGACGAGCAGCGCATACCAGTAGTACGCCGGCGAGGTGAGCAGCAGCGCGGTGCCTGCGACCAGCAGCGATCCATGCCACGGCCGTTCTGGATCGCCGTGCCGCAGGACGTACCAGGCGGTGAGCGCAACCAGTACGGCAGCGGCCGGACCGGCCCACGCGTCCGGCAGCACCAGCCGCAGCAGCGCGAACCGGCCGACGTCGCCCGGCTCGTACCCTTCCTCCCGCAGATAGCCGGGGAGATAGCCCAGGACTGCGGAACCGGACGCCAGCAGGTAGGGGAGATAGACGAGCGCCACGACGCCAACGGCGGCGAGCAGCACGCTCGCCGCCTCCCGCAGCCGGGCACGCGGGCTGCGCCCGGGGGCCAGCACCCCCGACAGTGCGCCTGGAAGGGTGAGTGCGGGCAGCAGCTTGGCGGCGATCGCCGCCCCGAGCAGCGCTCCACGGCGTGCTCCCGCGGCCGCGCCCAGCGCGGCCACCGTGAGCAGCACTCCGACGGTGTCCACATGGGCGTCGTTGACCGCGGCGAACGGCACCGCCGGACACCATGCCCACAGCGCCACCCGCCGCATGTCACCACACGTACGCCGCCGCACCAGCAGCAGCGCCACCGTCGTGGCGACGGAGAGCACCGCACCTGCGAGTTGCAGGGGCTTGTGCCGCCCGTCCGCCGGGGAGACGGCGTGCACCAGCAGGAACCACCCCTCGGCCACGGGCGGATAGATCGTGGGTTCGGACGGCCTGTTGATGTGCGTGCACACACCCGCCACTCGGTGGAAGTCCCACCCGTGGCACTCGGTCCCAACGGGGAAGAGCCACGGATCACGCAACCGGGCAAGCTGTGGCGTGTCCGGCGGGTAGGCGTACGGGGAGATCCCCGCGGCCTGCACGCGACCGTCCCACGCATAGCGGTACATGTCGTCGCTGGTGCGCGGCGGAGCCGAGAACGCCGCCGCGCACAGGGCGATCCCCCCGGCCAGAATCAGCGCCACAGCGGTGCGCACCGGCACGCGCCGCACGGTCCACGCTGCTGCGGCGAACAGCACCCACGCGGCGGCGTACCAGTACAGCAGCGCGGCCGGATGGCCGAGATCACCGCCCAGGTGGACCGTCGCGGCGACGACGGCGACGAGGGCGGCGAGCAGTGCCGTGGCGCAGAGTGTGCGTACTCCCACGCCCGCCATGGTGGCAGCCGCGAGCAGGGCGGACGGCCTCGCAGCGCCGCGTGTCGGATCCGGCCGTAGCCTCGAAGGCATGCTGGTGCTTGTCACAGGAGGGGCCGGGTTCATCGGCTCCCACGTCGTCGGCGCGCTGGTCGAGGCCGGACATGAGGTGCGCGTGCTGGACGCGGTGCTGCCCGCAGCGCACGGCACTGCGGCCTTCCCGCCCTCACGGCCGCCCGGTGTGGCGTTCGTGCGCGGCGACGTGCGGGACCGGGCGGTGGTCGAAGAGGCACTGCACGCGGTGGACGCGGTCTGCCACCAGGCGGCGATGGTCGGCCTGAGCCGGGACTTCGACGACGTGCCCGCCTACGTGGGGTGCAACGACCTGGGCACCGCCGTTCTGCTCGCGGCCATGGCCCGGCTGCGGGTGAGCGAGTTCGTCCTGGCCGGCTCGATGGTCTACTACGGCGAGGGCCGCTACTCATGCGCCCGCCACGGGGCCGTCCGGCCCGGCCCGCGCCGGGTCGCCGACCTGGACGCCGGACGGTTCGAGCCCGTCTGCCGACGCTGCGGCGATCTGCTCACCCCCGGCCAGGTGCCGGAGGACACGCCGCCCGACCCGCGCAACGTCTACGCGGCGACGAAAGTCGCCCAGGAGCACCTGGCCGCCGCCTGGGCACGGGCCACCGGCGGCCGGGCGGTCGCCCTGCGCTACCACAACGTCTACGGACCGGGAATGCCACGCGACACCCCCTACGCCGGGGTGGCCTCGCTCTTCCGTTCCGCGCTCGCCCGCGGCGAGCCGCCCCGGGTCTTCGAGGACGGCGGTCAGCGCCGGGACTTCGTCCACGTCGCCGACGTGGCCGCCGCCAACCTGGCGGCGCTCGGCGCGATCGGCGCCGCGATCCCGGACGGCACACTGCGCGCCTACAACGTAGGTAGCGGAAGCCCACACACCGTGGGGGAGATGGCCACCGCGCTCTCCGCGGCCCACGGCGGGCCCGCACCGGTGGTAACCGGTGAGTACCGGCTGGGCGACGTCCGCCATATCACCGCCTCCTCGTCACGGCTGCGCGAGGAACTCGGCTGGCTGCCCCGGGTACCGTTCACCGACGGCATGCGGGAGTTCGCCGGAGCCCCCCTGCGCGGCCGGGCATCGGAGCCTCGGTAACGCGCGTGCGGGAGATGGCCTCGAACCCGCGGCCGCCGGAACCGTCGCGGCCCGCACCGGTTCGAGGCGCCCGCCGCCCGGACCCCCGCGTCGCCGTCGAAAAGGGGGACGGCACACTCGCCCACACCATAGGGCGACGGCAGACCGCATCAGGTAATCCGGATGCATCACTCCATTTCCTCCCCTACACAGATATTCATACGCTGAAAGACATGACCGAGAGGCATCGGCCCCTTGTGGACGTCGTGCTGCCATGTCTTGACGAAGCGGCCGCCCTTCCCTGGGTACTGGAGCGGATACCGCCCGGGTGGCGCGCCGTGGTCGTCGACAACGGCTCGACCGACGGCTCCGCCGAACTCGCCGCGTCGCTGGGCGCGCACGTCGTGAGCGAACCGGTACGCGGCTTCGGCGCAGCCTGCGCGGCCGGGCTGCGCGCCGCCACCGCGCCCGTGGTCTGTCTATGCGACTGCGACGCCTCCCTCGACCCCGGGCTGCTGCCGTCGCTGGCCCACGCCGTCCTGGACGGCGAGGCGGACCTGGTGCTTGGGCGGCGCAGGCCGACGACACGCCGCGCCTGGCCGGTGCACGCCCGGCTCGCCAACCGCGAGCTGGCCCGGCTGATCCGCCGCCGCACCGGCCTGCACCTGCACGACCTCGGCCCGATGCGGGTGGCCCGCCGGAAGGCCCTGCTCGACCTGGACCTGACCGACCGCAGGTCGGGCTACCCGTTGCAGATGGTCATCCGCGCCGCCGACGCCGGATGGCGGGTGCGCGAGGTCGACGTGCCCTACCGCCCACGTGCCGGCCGCTCCAAGGTCACGGGCACCTGGCGTGGCACCTGGTACGCGGTGCGCGACATGCGCGCGGTCCTCTGCGAGCCGTCTCGGCGTCCAGCGGGAACCCCCCGGTGAGCGGCGCGGACGGACCGACCGCGCTGCTGGTGATAGCCAAGGAACCACGGCCTGGGCACGTCAAGACTCGGCTCACGCCGCCGTTCACTCCTGCCCAAGCCGCCGCCCTCGCGGAGGCGGCGCTCGCCGACACCCTGGAGACCGTACTGCGCTGCCCCGCCCGCCGCCGGATGCTCATCCTGGACGGCGCGCCCGGACCCTGGCTGCCGCCCGGCATCGAGGTGATCCCGCAGGCGTCCGGCGGCCTGGACGAGCGGCTGGCCGCGGCCTTCGCCGCCGTATCGGACGGCCCCGCCCTACTGGTCGGCATGGACACCCCGCAGCTCACCCCGGAGCTCCTCGCCCCCGCACTGGATCCCGGCGCGTGGCGGAAGTGCGACGCATGGTTCGGCCCGGCGGAGGACGGCGGGTTCTGGGCGCTCGGCCTCGCCGCGCCCGCCCCGGCGCTGTTGCGAGGCGTCCCGATGTCCACCGCGCACACCGGCGCCGCCCAGCGCGACCGCCTCACCGGGGCAGGCCTCCGGGTGCGCGACCTGCCGCTCCTGCGCGACGTGGACACAGCGCCCGACGCCGCCGCGGTGGCGGCCGCAGCGCCGGGATCGAGGTTCGCCACCCTCTTGGAGCTTTTGTAGGACTCTGTCGCTCAATCCGGTCGGGCCGTTCAGGTGGCGATCTCCATGCCCATAGTCATCGCTCACGAACAGCCTGGCCGTTCCCCGCCCGGACGGGCACCAGAGGTGACGCGCCCGGGCTGGCGACGTCGCCTTGGTCCCGGTCGTGCCCGCCGATGTCTCCTTTCGTTCCCCGCTCCAGCGGGCCCGGCCGCCCATGCGCAGCTCGGGGGCTGGCGAGCGAAGTCGTGCAAGGTCCTGCGCCAGCCCTGGGAGACTGGGGTGGTGAATGCCGTAAGTCGCCGGGCGCTGGGCCCCGGCACCGATCGCCCCCTGCCCGAGCGGCCCGTCCGGGACCCTCGGACCCTGACCGCCGCCGAGCGCGCTGCGGCTGGCGACTGGACCGCCGGGACCGTCCCTGTCTCCCTTGCACCTGTACCAAGCGGGCGTCGGCGCCCGCTCGGGACCGGCCCCGCCGGCCCCGGCACCGCACCCGGGCAAACCTGACCAGTTCCGCTGCGTGTGCCTGGCCGGAACCGGCGGTGGTCTGGCGGGGTTTCGGGCTCGGGCAGGGTCGGCGGCAAAGTGCGATGGCGCACCAGGAGCGCCCCTGGTGGCGGTCCGGAGCCCGGTGGCCGGCGCGAGGTTCTGCGCCGACCGTTACGGGCTCGAGCCGCCGCCATCGGACAGCGGAAACCTTCTGTGAGCCCGTTCCTGGTTGGCCCGGCCCGCGCCGCCGAGTCGCCTCGGCGGCCTCAGAGCGCGGGGGCACGGCGGTGCCGGGACTGCTTCTCGTACCCTGCGGCCCAGCTGAACAGGTCGGCCTCGCTGTAGGGTCGACCGACGAGTTCGATCCCGACCGGGACCTCGGCGTCGGTGAATCCCGCTGGGACGGTGATCGAGGGAAGCAGTGCTTGCGAAGCAATCAGTGTGTTGGTCGGGAAGCTGAGCACCGTCCACTCCTTGCGTTCCTCGTTCGACGGCGCCGGAACACGGGTTGTGGGATAGGTGAGCGCGTCGAGTCCGTGCTGATCCATCACCTTGAGGATCACGCGCGTGAACCTGTCGCGGGCAACAAAGCGTCCGGTGTAGTCCGGGTCCGACTCCGGAGCTTCGGGGCCGGCACTCACCGCCTCGAGAAGATCCAGCTCGCGGTGGTACCTGCCGCGCGCGACGACGTCGGCGACACGCAGGTCGCTCAAGGCCGGTCGTTGCTTGAGGTAGAGATCGATGTCGTGACGCGAGCAGGCGACGTACTGGCTGGTATCCACCAGGAACTCGTCCAGGTCGGGGATCTCGACCTCGACGACCTCGGCTCCCGCCGCTCGCAGGTCCTCGGCCGCTTGCCGAGTGAGAGCGTTGACGGCCGCGCTGCGCGGGTCGGCCTCGCTGCCGAGAGCGTTGGTGACCAGACCGATGCGGGCACCGGCCACGCTGCGGTCGCCAAGGGAGGCCATGTAGCTGACCGGGGGCTGCGCCATCGTCGCCGCCACTGAGAAGTCGTCGCCCTCGTCGTAGCCGGCAATGACGTCGAAGACCGTCACGGCGTCCTCGACGCTGCGCGCCAGAGGCCCGACAGTGTCTTGGAACTCAACGAGGAAGCCGGTCCCGGTCCGCGGTACGACGCCGGGCGTGGAGCGGATGCCGACCAGATTGCAGAATGACGCCGGCAGGCGCACCGATCCACCGCAGTCGGTTCCGAGTGCGACGGTCGCCAGATTGGCGGATACCGCGGCCGCTGACCCGGAACTCGAGCCGCCCGGGTCGTGGTTGAGACAGTGCGGGTTCCGGGTCTCCCCACTGACTGAGGAGTAGGAGAACCAGGATGTCGCGAAGTCGGGCAGCGTCGTCTTGGAGATGATCACCGCGCCCGCTGCCCGGAGCCGGGCCACCGCGACCGCGTCGCGCTCGGGACGGTGACCGCGAAGCGCCTCGCTGCCACATGTGGTGTCCATGTCCACGGTGTCGATGTTGTCCTTGACGGCGACGACCACACCGTGCAACGGCCCGGCGAGCTCACCGAACTCCCCCAGATACGCGTCGAGCTCGTCGGCCCGAGTCAACGCGTCCTCGTTGGTCGTCACGATCGAGTTCAGGCCGGGACCGGATCGGTCCAGCGTCTCGATCCGCCCGAGGTACTCCTCCACCACGGCCCTGACGGTCGTGCGGCGTTCACGGTATGCCTGCAGGAGCTCCTGGATGGAGATCTCCTGAACTGCTACGGAAGTCGACATCGCTGTGTTCTCTCTCGTGTGTTGCTATCGGGCTCATGTCAGGCGAAGGAGCGGACGGCGATGCCCGCATCCTCAAGGGCCGCGCGGGTGGCCGCGACAAGGCGGGAAGCGCCACGGGTGTCACTGTGAAGGCAGATCGAATCGAATTCGATCGGGACGGTCGAGCCAGTCACGGTCTCGACCGTGCCCTCGCGGCAGGCCTGCACGACCTTGGCCGCCACCGCGTCGGGTTCAAGGGAGCCGACATCGCGTGTGAAGACGATCTGCCCGTCATCGCCGTAGTGACGGTCCCCGTAGAACTCGCAGACCACCGGATGCCCGTGCCGGCGAGCCACCCGGTCCAAAACACTGCCCGCCATGGCGAGGACGGGCAGCTCGGAGTCGGCGACGTCGAGCGCTTCGACGAGGGCAGTGGCGAATTCCTCGTCACGGGCGGCATGCATGTAGAGCGCCCCGTGCAGCTTGAGGTGCTGCAGATTCAAGCCGTGCTGACCTATGAGCGCGCGGACCGCGCCAAGCTGGTAGAGAACATCGCAGACCAGCTCGTCGGCCGAGGCCTCGATATGGCGTCGGCCGAAGCCCACGAGATCGCGGAAGCCCGGATGCGCACCGACGCCGACGCCGTACTCCTTCGCCAGCGCCGCCGTGCGGTCGATCGTGCTCGGGTCGCCCCCATGGAAGCCTCCGGCCACGTTGATCGAGGAGACCAGCGGCATCATCTGGGCATCCACATCGTCGTCGAAGGTCCAGGGGCCGAACCCCTCGCCCATGTCGCTGTTGATATCGACCGCGGCCCTCATTGGCTGTCTCCCTCTGTGGATCGCGTCTCTTCTCCATACGCGCCTCCCGTCCTCCTCAACGACCCTAGAGAGCGGGCCTGCCATTGAAAACAACAGTCTTGCGATGTCCAGCCATCGGAGAAACAGATACACTTGCGAGATCGGGAGAGCGACAAGCGGAAGGGAGACGGCGTTGGGTTTCTCGCTGCGTCAGCTGCGGTACTTCGTCGCCGTCGCCGAAACGGGCCAGTTCAGCGCCGCCGCTCGCGAGCTCTACATCTCCCAGAGCACGATCACCACCTCGGTCCAGGGCATCGAGCGCCAGCTGGGACACCACGTCTTCGAGCGAAGCGTCCACGGCGTCGAACTCACCGATGCCGGGCGGGCCCTGCTGCCCAAGGCCCGCCACATCCTCGAGCTCGTCGAGGATGCCGAGACGACCGTCGCCAGCGAGGCCAGCGTCGCAGGCCGCGTGCGCGTCGGCGCCAGCTACACCGTGATGGGCTACTTCCTGCCCCATCACATCCAGCGGGTCGCTGCCCGGTATCCAGCGGTGGAATTCGAGTGGCACGAGATGCACCGCGACACCATGGAGCAGCGGCTCATCGACGGCGACCTGGACTTCGCACTCCTGCTCACGTCCAACGTCAGCCATGATGGCCTCGACTTCGAGACGTTCGTGCGTTCCCCTCGGCGCCTGTGGACAGCGCCCACCCATCCGCTCGCGGGACGCGCGAACCTGCGCCTCGCCGACATCGCCGAACATCCCTACGCGATGCTGACCGTCGACGAGTCCGAGAGGTCGACCCGCTCGTATTGGCCGGACCTTCGAACCGATGTCTTCGTCTCCACCTCTTCGATCGAGGCGATCCGCAGCCTGGTGGCCAACGGCACCGCGGTGACAGTCCTGTCCGACATGGTCTACCGCCCGTGGTCGCTTGAGGGCCGCCGTATCCACGCCGCAGCGCTTGCCGACCCCATCCCCGACATGCAGGTCGGCCTCGCATGGGCCAGCGCGCACCAGCCGACACCTGCGATGATCGCGCTGCGGCAGTACTTCTCGGATGCGTTCCACGTATCACGGTAAACGGGCGACCAGCATCGTGTCCTGACGCTCACCGCGCTCGTGTGGACGGTCCGGCGACAGGCTCGCTCCGGGTATATCCCACGCCCCCTTGCCCTCATCGGTTTCGAGACCTTGCGGCAAGACGGCGTCGGACAGGCCATCACGACGTGCGGGCCCACCAGCACGCCGTCGGCGCCCGCAGAAAGGGGCTCCAGCGGGAGAACCTGACGACCACTCTCTTGGGCGGTCCCGTGGCGGGCTGACCCGGTACAACGGGGCGGCCCTGACCAAACTGAAGGGTACGCGCAGCCCTGAAGCTTCCCCATCACGGACTCGACTACGGCCCCCAGCACGTTCCGGCGTTCCTCGCGCTGGAGGGGCCGAGCGTCACCTCGGCGCGTTCACCTCCGGGATCAGCATGCCGGTCCTGCGGCGCACATCCGCTGTCTTCCTCGTCCGCCGAGCCCTCGGAGGGAGCGTCGTCGACGCCGCCGAGTTCCTGGGCCTCGGCATCGCCGGACAGGGCCTGGGCACCCCCATCACACGATGGGCCCGCGGGCAGGGAACCCCCGATGCTTACGATCGCGCCCTCGACGCGATCACCGCCGAGTTCACTTCCGCGCCGTTGGTCGACTACCGGCACCGCCGCGAACACCTCACCGACTGGGCGATCCCGCCAGACGCATGGTGCAAGATCGCCGAGCAGCTCAAGCGACAACCGAGCCCCCGCTACATCTCCGAGAACCGCGCGCGCCTCGCCGCCACGGCCTACATCTGGACCCAAGTCACCCACGGCGAGACCCAATTCGCCCCACAACCATCCGAATCCCGCAACAACCCCAAGCTCAACAAGGCTTGGAGCCAGGACCGGTTCAGCATCGGACAGTGGCTCCGGCAGAACAAAGTGCCTCTCTACCAGCAGATGAAGCCACTACTCGACGCCTACGCCGAGCAGCTCAGCCACAACATCGAAACGGAGCACTCAAACGGCCAACTCGCACGCTCACTGGCCAACTGAAGCGCTCAGTCACAGGTCGGGTACTCGCGGACTGTTCAGGGTATGGCCTACAGGTCAAACTCCAGGTGTTCCACGTCTGTGAACCGGACCTCCTCCAGGCTCCCGGCGCGGCGGCCGCCGTCCTGGAAGTACACCTCCCTGAGCCCTTCGGCAGCGATCTCCTTGAGCCGCTGGTCGCTGGCTCCCTGCTCCTGGGCGTCGAAGAGGCGGGCGGCATAGGTGGGCGGCAGGGCGACGGTCAGGTGCCGGATCCGGTCCTCGTCCGTCGACCCGATCGGTGCGGTGTAGCCCATGCGGGCGCGGGTGTCGATGACGATGCCGCCCGTGCTCGCCGCCTTCGCCCTGGCCTTGGCCCGGATCTGCGGCTGCCAACGCTTCTTCACCTCGCGCTCCAGTCGCGCGGCGAGATCCGGGCGGGGCTTTTTGATCTGGTCCTTCACGTACCGTTCGACGGTGCGTTGGGAGACCCGCAGCATCTGGGCGACCGCCTTGGTGCCTTTGAGCTGCTTGACCAGGTACCGCATCTGCGCGCCGGCCGACTTCGGTGCGGGGCGGGTGAACGCCTTCTGCACCGCCTTGTCGAGGCCGTCCCCGAACATGCTCATCGCCTTCCTGCTCCCCTACTCGCCGTTGTCGGCGTCGGTGACGGTGCCGTCCTTGATGTACCGGGCGAGGTTGAGTTCCGGGGCGTTGAACTGCTCCCGTACACCTTCACCCCACAGAACGGACTGGGTGCCCTCGTGCTTGACCAGGCCGGGGTTGATGCCGAGCTTGAACCCTCCCGGGAGCGGCTTGCCCTGGCGGTAGGGCAGGAAGTCCAGCGGCGACTCGCCGTCGACCGCGTACACGACGCAGTCGGACAGGATCGCGACCGGGTACTGCCCGGTGAACGCCGCGTGGCGGACGATCTTGCGGTGGAGGTTGATCCGGGTGCGGGAGATGACCGCCGCGCGGATGTCCGGCCGCCACGTCGGGCGGGACAGGGCACGCCACGGCTCGCCCGGCCGCCAGCCCTCCCCGCGCGGGCGCTCGCGCAGCTTGCCCAGGCCTCCCTTCACCGTGGCCTTGATGGCGGAGACGACGATCGCCATCTCCGGGTCACGGCTCTTGTAGCCGCTCATCGCCGCGAGGAAGTCGGCCGGGGCGAGGTCGGCGTCGACGCCGAGGTCGGCCATCGTGGCGAGGTAGGCGTCGCGCAGCCGGTTGTACCAGCCGTCCAGGTAGCGGCCGTTCTCGCGCCGCACCCACGCCTCGACCGGCGTGACGTCGTAGCCGAGCTCCACCGCGTATGCCACGGTCGGCGTCGCGTACCAGGCCGGTCCCTCGGGGCGGTCGCCTTTCGGCGTGAACGGGCTGGGCAGCAGCGAGCCGTCCAGCTCCACCCACTCCTTACCGGCCTTCACCCGCGACAGGTCGACGTGGGACAGGTCCACCAGCCAGCTGCCGGGCAGCTTCGGGTCGAACACCGGCGCCTTGACGTACTCAGGCGCGCCGAGGCCGACGACCAAGCCGTTGGTCCCGGCGGCGAACGCCATGTTCACGTCCAGGCCCACGAGGTTGCGGCGCAGGCATTCGGCATCGGTCATCGGCCGCGCCCAGTCGTACGCCTCCTCAAGGAGCTTCTCACCGGGGCCGCGGACGTGGAACCGGGGCAGGTCCTTGAGGACCGGGTGACCGTCGGGGGCCTCGCACGGCGCCGGGTCGACCGGGTCCTTGCCCAGGCTGCCGGGGTTGCGCTCGGAGTGCCGCTTCCCCGTCGCGTCGGGCTCGGAGGCCCGGGTCGCCGGGTGCAGCGCGGTCATCAGCTCCAGGCCGGTCACGGCCGTGGAGCCGCGCGGCGTCATCACCCGGGACGCGTACACGCCCAGCACGCGGGCAAGTTCGGCCGGCGGGAGCCGCCAGGCCTCGCCCCAGTGCCGGATGTCCAGCGCGTTCCACGACGGAATGCACAGCTGCACACAGGACCGTTCCGAACCTTGCGCGGGCCGGTAGATCCGCGCCCACGGGCCAAGGCCGCGCTTGGTCAGCTGCCACTTCGCGCGGACCAGCTGCTTGATGACCTTGTGACCCTCCGGCAGGCGCCCGGCGATCCGCTCCTCCTCGCTCAGGGCGGCGGGGAGTCCGTAGCGCTCCAGCGCGGCCTGGGTGAGCACGAGCAGCGGGTCGGCATCCTTGCCCGGCCCGGACAGCTTCGGCTGACCGAGCCTCGCCTCCTTGAGCGTCCAGTCCACCAGGGAGGGAAGGGACTTGGCGGGCACGTCCAGGACCAGGCCGCCGGTGCAGTACGCCACCACCTGCCCGTCGGCATCGACGTCGACGACCGCCAACGGGCCGTTCTCGAACCGCGGATCGGTGGCCGCCGGGGCACCGGATGGGGCCGTCTTCCGCGCGCCCGGACGTCGCGACGTCGACGGCCTGGTGGTGCTCGCCGGGCGGGTCGCGGCGGCCGGAGCGGCGGCGACGGGGGCAGAGGCGGGGGGCTGGGTGTTCTCGGTTGCAGTCATGACCGCAGCCTCGGTGACCGGGCCTGTGGACAGAGTTCCGGCTTCCGCCGGGTCGGATGCGCCGGTGAACGTGGCGGACACCGGGGCCGGGTAAAGCTCCGCAAGCTGCTTCAGCAGCCGCGCATACGCCTCACGCTCCGGGCCGCGCGGCTCGGTCGGCTTCTTCGCCGACTCCCAGGCGGACACCGTGGCCCGACGAACCTTCAGCGCGGCGGCCACATCGTCCAGCGTCAGGCCGTGCGCGACCCGCAGCCGCTTGCGCTCCTCCGCCGACGGCAGCGGAGAACGGGACGCGACCAGCGCGTCGACCGCATCGAACAACTCGGACATGGAACACCTCCTGACCCACACCCTACCCCATGAACCGTACGCATAGCGCGCTCTTACCGTACAGATTGCGTACGAACACCGTACGAGTCAGCCTCGGGCGCATCGCCGGCTTCTTGTCACAGCCGCGTGGTTGGGTGGCCGCATCCTTGAAGGAGGACCACGTGACCGATCTCAAAGCGGAGCTGCACCGCAAGCTGCAGGCAGGACGGGCCGGTCTGCTCTCCAAGCTGGAGGGACTCACCGAATACGACATGCGCCGGCCCATGACACCCACCGCCACAAACCTGCTGGGCTTGGTCAAGCATCTGGCAGGCCTTGAGTACGGATACCTCGGCGAATCGTTCGACCGGCCGGCACCAGAGCCACTGGCCTGGGTCGAGGACGGTTCAATCTGGGAAGGCGCAGATATGTGGGCCAGGCCCGATGAGTCCAGCAAGTACATCATCGGGCTCTATCAACGTGCCTGCGGGCACGCCGACCGGACCATCACGGATCTCGCACTCGAAACCCCGGGCCAGGTGCCGCACTGGCCCGAAGACCGCCGGGCCACCACCTTGGGCGTGCTGCTCGTCCGCATGGTCTCCGAGACTGCCCAGCATGCTGGCCACGCCGATGTCCTGCGAGAGCTCATCGACGGCAAAGCCGGACCAGATCACGACGACTTCGGCGACTACGCCAAGTGGCAGCAGTATCACGCCCGCATCCAGGCAGCGGCCGACACCCACCGCGCTCAAGACCCGTCGAGACCGCCCAACCTTCGATGAGACGGGAGTGCGCCACGAGGCGCGATGCAATCGAGTGGAGGTGAAAGGCCACCACCTCCGGGCCGTCGCAGCGGCCTGGTGAAGCTGGGGGCAGCCTGATC
>NZ_JBIUBU010000051.1:0-19735 GCF_044548345.1 Streptomyces sp. NPDC052042
GCCCCGGCCCGGTCGGCCTCTGCCAGCCGGGCCCGCGGCCCCGGACACTCAGCAGGAACTGCACGAAGACCGTCTGAGGCTGCTGCTGGAGGTCGTGGCAGAGGTGACCGACCCGCGTGACCGGCGCGGCCGGGTTCACCCGCTGCCTTTCGTGCTCGCGCTGGCAGTCCGGCCGTGACAGCCGGTTCACGCACGAGCCTGGAGATCGCCGAGTAGTCCGCCGACCTGGACCAGCGGGTGCTGCGGGTCCAGGGCCGGAGGCGGTGGTCCGGGACTCCTTCGAGGTGGACGTTCGACCGGGTCCTGTCTTGGTGGTGCTCGCCTCGTCGGCAGGCGGCGGTGGCGGTGGACGGCAAGACCATGCGCGCAGCGGCCACGGGCCAGTCCTCGATGCCCTTGACCCAGGTCGTGGCGGCTACCGGGGCGGTAGGAGCGTTCTGGTTGCTGCCCGTCAAGCACAACAGCTCGGCCCTGCACAGGAAGCTGGCGGCAAGGCCTTGGGGGCAGGTCGGATTCGGAGCCCGGTCCCGACAGGACTCGCACGGGCGCCGCGAGACCCGCACCCTGAAGGTCCTGGCGCTGAACCAGGACGAGGCCACCGGGCTGTTGGGCGCGGCGCAGGTGGTCCGGGTGCACCGCTACCGACGCCGAGCAGGACGAAAGGCATCGCGGCGCACGGTCTACTACCTGACCAACCTGCCGTCGCGGGTTGCGGACCCGGTCGATCTGGAAGCCCTGGTGCGCGGGCACCGGGGCATCGAGAACAAGCTGCACCACGTGCGCGACACCGTGTTCGGCGAGGACCTTCACCGGGCCCGCACGGGGAACCTGGCGGCGGTCCACGCGGTACTGCGCAGCACTGCGCTCAACCTGCTCCGAGCCGCCGGAGCGAGACGGATGAAGGCCGCGCTACGCGCGGCCTTCATCCGATCCGGGCGCAGTGCCGCTGGTTTCGCCAGAAGAGTGGAGATCTGTGTCGACGCTGCCCGCAGATCCTGACGAAGCAGTTTGCGCCCTCTGCCGAAATGCTGCGTATTGTGAATGAGACCGATCCCCCTCCGTCGGCGTCCGTGTGCCAGTGAACCCACGCGGCCAGCTGGTGTATGCCGAAGCCGTCGGCGGTCGACGAAGACTGGGCATGCCACGTTCGTCCTCCGACGACTTCGGTTCTACGGCCAATGCAATGGGCCGTCAGTTGCACTACATGAGGACTCTTTCGCACACGCACTGTTCGTCCTGGTATCCGCACAGCCACCCCCAGCTGCTGGACCCGGGCAAATCCCGGACAACTGGATCGTCCTGGTCGGTGATCCACCTCTGCTTGCTGGTTTCCCAGACGTGATCCTTCACGACGACTGACACGTTGTTCACCGGCTGGCCAAGCTCCCTGAGCGTGCCTGTGGGGTTCTCGAGAAATTTCGGGAACTCCTCCTGGTCGAACTTGAGGTAGAACACAGGCGGCAGATAGCCATCACCGTTCTCCGGCTGCAGTTTCACGATCTCAGGCAATGGAGCCACTCCTTCAGTAAAGAATCGACGCCTTTCTCACTGAACCTTCCTCGCAGGGTTCGCGCGCTATCAGATTTCATTCTCCTGCGCGGGCATTCCAGCGATTGAAGTGCAGTCCGCCCCTGGTCGGAGTACACGAAGCGACCTGCCGGGCCTGAACTCCGCAGCTCCCTGGACGGCGCTCCCGCCCGAGCCCAGACATCGTGAACCGGCTGCTTCGCCGGATCACGCGGTCCGCTCCAACCGCGGGACGGCCCTGGCCGTACCGGCGCGCTCAGCACGGGCCCCGCTCAGGACGGTGTCCTCGCCGCCGCGGTTGTGCATGGACCGCCCCGATCGGGGGTCGGCGCATCATCCGGGACAAGGGCGGGCCAGGGGAGCGAGCGGCGGCTCGCGCGTGCAGCCCCCACTTCAGGAGCCCGCGCCTCCTTGAGGGCGGGATTGCTCGCGCGGCTCTGCTCGCGCGGCTCTGCTCGTGCTCCGCCTGGCGGGCAGCGTTGACGCCACGCAGACGTTCGGCAAATTCGGGCAGGTGCTCAAGGGCTACGGTTACCAGTGCGCCCGTGATGTGGTGTGAAACCAGCTTGTGTTGGTCGCGTTGGAGCGGCCATGGTGCGGTCCAGCTCTTCTTCGATTTCCTTCGGTAGTTCCCAGCTCCGTTTGACGACGGTCTCTGCCCTCTCGGCCAGGAACTCGGCGCGTAACGCGGCCACGGCCGCGCCATCCCTGCCGATGCGCTTGGCGTACTCGATCTCCTTCGCTGCTCTGGCTTCCGCTGCTGCCTGGGGATCGTCCGAGCAGATGCGTCCCGGACGCCGCGCGGCTGCGAGCTGGGGTTCATCGGGCTCGGCGACGCCCCCTGCTCCTCCTGCGCCATCGCGATTCCGATCGGCCCCGGCCGCCGCATCACCTCTTCCACCGCGTGGCGGGGAGAGCCGACGCTACCGAACGGCACCTCAGCGCGAGATCGAGCTCCGTACCTCGTCGAGGACGGCTCTTCGCACCGAGTCCCCGATCCTCTCCAGCACCTCGTGCGGCAGGTCGCCATGGACGGAAACACGCAGTCCCTCTTTCGTCATGGCCCTTCCTTTTCCCGGGGACGGTCGACCGGTCACCGACGACGCTGTCACCGGGCCGCTGTCGGGGCGACCGCTGCTGGCCGATTGGAGTGAAACGGCCCGCGTTGGGCCCGCGGCCTCGTCGCTTCGGGCGTACGTCGACGCGCCGCGCCTCGAAGGTCTGTGCACGCTTGACTGGGGTCCGGAAGCCGCGAGCGGCGTCGACCAAGCCGGTCCGCCGGCCCCGATCGACCACCACACCGATGGGAGCACAGCATGACCGGGACCCCCGAGCCCTTCGACGACACCACGGGGATGCCATCCCTGCCCGGCTGTGCCGAGAACGCGATCGGCGCCCTGAAGCAGATGTTCGTGGACCTGACCCAGGGCGCGCGGATGGCTCGCGGCCAGGACCCGGTCAAGCGGCCGGTGTTCCTCAAGCCGCACGGCATCGCCCGCGGCGTGCTCACGGTCGCCGACGACCTGCCGCCCGAGATGCGCGTCGGCTTCCTGGAGAACGCCCGTACCCAGGCCGGCGGCCTGAACGCCTGGGTACGGTTTTCCAGCGACACCGTCCCCGGCCTTCCCGACCTGAAGACCACCCTCGGCATCGGCCTCAAGCTGTTCGGCGTGCCCGGCCCGAAGCTGCTGGAGGGCTACACCGAGGCCGGCACCCAGGACCTGCTGCTGCAGAACCACGACGTTTTCTTCGTCGACACCGCCCAGGACATGTGCGAGTTCACCAAGGCCGGTGTCGTCGACGGCAATTACAACGCGTACTTGGAAACCCACCCGGTCACCCGCGAAATCCTCGACGCGATGGCCAAGTTCGAACCGAGCGTGCTCACCGCCACCTACTGGGGCGTGCTCCCCTACGCTTTCGGACCCGATCGCTTCGTCAAGTACAAGCTGGTACCCGCGGGTTGCGAGCCCGGCGACCCGGCCGCCACGCCGCCCGACGAGAACCCCACCTACCTCGGCGCCGACCTGGCCCACCGGCTCGCGTCCGGTCCGGCCGTCTTCGATCTGATGCTCCAGTTCCGCACCGACGACGAGACAATGCCGCTGGACATGGCGACCGTGCGCTGGAAGGAGTCAGAGAGCGTTCCAGTGAAGGTGGCCCGGCTGACCGTCCAGCAGCAGGACATCACCGCCCGCGGCCAGGCCGCCTACGGCGAGAACCTCGCCCTCAACCCCTGGCACAGCCTCGCGGAGCACCGCCCGATCGGCAGCATCGCCGACGTGCGCAGGGCGGTGTACCTGGCCTCGGCCGAACAACGTCGCGATGTAAACGGCATCCCGACGGCCGAGCCCGGCCTCGCCCGCCCGCAGATCACCCCACCGGCGGCCCGCGACACCCGGATCGTCCGGGCCGCCGTGCACCCGGCCATCGGTGTGGCCCGGGTCGGCGACAGCACAATGGACGACTTCGTCCTCGCCCCCGAGGTCGACGAGCCGTCCCCGCTGCCCGCCGGGAGCTACAAGGACGTCACCGGCGCCCTGAAGCGCCAGGCCGTCCGGTTCCGGGTCTACGGCTACAACGCCGCCGGCGAGCCGATCGCCGAACTGACCGCCGACAACGCCGACCTGCGCTGGACCGTGCACATCGCCAACTCGAAGGCGGCCTGGTACCAGTTCCAGATCGCCCTCGACATCCCGGAGGCGGGCCAGGCCGACGACAGCAACCTGCGCAACCCCACGATTCCGGCCGCCCAGCGCGACCACCTCCTGACCATCGACCCCGGCCCCCGTTCGGTACGCGGCCGCGACCGCTCCGCCCCCGAGCACCGCTTCGACACCGGCACCTTCATGGGCAAACCCGTCTACCTCGGCGAGCTGCGCACCGACGGCAACGGCCGGCTGATCTTCCTCGGCGGCCGCGGCGCCTCGGCCTCGGCGACCAGCACCCCCGCCGACACCTTCGCCAACAATGACGGCTGGCACGACGACGTCTCCGACGGCCCGGTCACCGCCGAGGTGAGCATCGGCGGACGGCCGATCCCGGTCGAACCGGCCTGGGTAGTGACCGCACCGCCCAACTACGCGCCCGAACTCACCTCGGTGCGCACGATGTACGACCTGGTGCGGGACGCCTTCGTGACCGAGGGCCGCCTCCCCGAACCACAGCAGGTGTCGTTCACCCGCGACATCCTGCCCGTGCTGCGCCGCCTGTGCGATCTGCAGTGGGTCAACAAGGGGCTGGCCACCCAGTTCGGCTTCGGCGGACGCGAGGACCTCCTCGCCCCCGCCCGAATCGCCGAGCTGGCGGATCCCTCACCGGTCCAGCAGGAGCTCCGCCGGCAGATCTGGCTCGCCGTCCGCAACTACGACCGCGACAGCATGTCACCGGTGCCCTGGCCAGCGGTCTACGGCGACGCGATGAACGTGCCGCCCCAGTCCGTACGGCAGCATGTGACGCTCTCCGCGCTCCAGTACCGGCTCCTCAAGCGGTGGGCCGGCGGGGACTTCGTCAACGACTACGACCCGCACGCCGCGCTGCCCGCCACCCTCGACGACATCCCGTTCCCCGACCAGCCCGCGACCCTCGACCGGGCGGCCCTGTCGTTCTGCCTCGCCGACGCCTTCCACCCCGGCTGCGAGCTCACCTGGCCGATGCGCCACACCACCTTGTACACCAGCCCGTTCCGGATCCGTCACCGCGATCCGCTCACGCCCACGCCCTCCTACGGCCCGAAGCTCACCCCTGAGATCGCGCTCTCCTTCGACGGCCCGCTCTACGCCCAGGCGCCGGGTGGCCTGACCCGGTGGATGGCCGTGCCCTGGCAGACCGACACCGCGAGCTGCCGGGCCGGCTACGAGTACGGCTCCGGCCTCGGCCCCTACGACCCGTTCCTGCCCACCTTCTGGCCGGCCCGGGTGCCCAACCACGTGCTCGCCGAGGAGGACTACGACGTCGTGGTCGACACCTCCCGCCCAATCGCCGATCGCCTGGCCGCGTTCCAGACCCGGCGCACCTGGCTCCGCTGGCTGCCCCGCAACTACACGGCCGCCATCAACGCAATGGTGCAGGACTTCGGCAAGCTCGGTGTGGTCGAGCGCCGCCCCGGGCCCACCGACGATCCCCGTCTCCCGGCCGAGCTCCTGGTGGAGTCCGAGGTGAGCTTCCCGCCCGAGCCCGCACCGCCGGCCGGGCGCAACCTGATCACCGTGCACGTGGACCGCGGCGCCGATCCGGTCCTGGGCACGGCCACCCTGGCCACCGCAGTCACCATGGCGGACGCTCCCGACGAGGAGGTCTCGGCCGGGTTCATCGACAAGGTCAAGCGCCTCCGGCCGAGCCGGTGACCCCTGCCCCGCCGCATCGCGTGCGCCAGTCCGGACCCGTCGACGCCGTCGTGGCGGGCGGCGGTCCGGCCGGCGCTGCGGCGGCGCTCGTCCTGGCCCGGGCCGGCCACCACGTCCAGCTGCTGGACGACGGCGGCCAGGCCCCGCCACGCGCCGCGCCACGCGGCCGTCCCGTGTTCAAGATCGGGGAGTTCCTGCCGCCCGTCGCCCGGCCGCTGCTGAGCGACCTCGGGCTGCTGAACGGCTTCCTGGCCTCCGGCCACCCCGTCTCCACCGGCACATACGCCGCCTGGGGGTCGGCAGCGCTGCACGGTCGCAGCCACCTGTTCGACCCGTACGGGCACGGCTGGCACCTCGACCGGCTCCGCTTCGACGCCTTTCTGCGGGATGCGGCCGTCGCGGCCGGCGCCGAACTGCGGCAGGCCACCGCACTGGACCGGCTCGGCGACCGCCTGATCGTCCGCGAGCGGGCCACCGGCGCCGTGGTGGAGCTGTCCGCCCGCTGGACGGTCGACGCCACCGGCCGACGCTGTGTTATCGGCCGCCGCCACGGCCACCGCCGACGGCAGGACCGGCTCGTAGCCGCGTACGTCGTGTTTCCCGACCGCTGCCTGGCGGGCCCGGCAGCCCAAGCGGACGCCGAGGCCCGCACCTTGGTGGAGGCGGCTCCGCGCGGTTGGTGGTACACCACCCGGATCCCGGCCGGGCGCCTGGTCGCCCACCTGACCGACGCCGACCTCGCCGACCCGCCGCTGCGCACCCCGCAGGGATTCTGGCACGCGCTCAGCCGCACCGTCCATGTCCGGCGTCGCCTGGCCGGGCACAGTCCGGCCGTAACTCCCGTACCGTGCTGGGCACCTGCGCACGGCCTGCGGCTCACGCCGACGGCCGGTCCTGGCTGGGTGGCGGCCGGGGACGCTGCCCTCGCCTTCGACCCGCTCTCCTCGCAGGGCATCCTCACCGCGCTGCACACTGGTGCCCGCGCCGGACAGACCGTGGCCGACTGCCTCGCCGACGGACGGCGCACGAGCGCCGCGCTCGCCGACTACACAGCGTTCCTGGGTGGGATCGCGGCGGCCTACCGAAAGAACCATGCGTATGCATACGGCCAGGAGCAACGCTGGCCCCTGAGCCCTTTCTGGGGTCGCCGCCGAGCGGGCGGGCAGCCTCCGTCCGGCATAGCCTGAAAGCGCCGGAACTCCCGCGCCCTGTCCCGGCACCTGGGTCTGCCGACGTTCAGCAAGGAAACTGGTCACCTGAAGGCTTCGCCGGCCTGTTAGCGCACATCTGACATGGATGGTCCCCGGGCCCCTCTACAGCGTGCCAGCTGCCATCCGCTCATAGAGCCTTGAAAGTATGGATGTACTTTCTTATTTTCGAAAGTTGCATGCGCGGAGTGCCCGGTCCGGGGATGAACGGGAAGTGCTGCGCCGCTCGCGGAGGCGGCGCTTGCGCTCACTGCTGCGCGTGCGGAGTGTCGCGGGCCAGGTGTTCCTCCTGCAGCTGGCGGTGGTGGGGATCATGGTCGTCGCAGCGCTGGGGGCACTGGTGTTCCAGGCCCGGCGTCAAGGCGTGGAGGCGGCGCGCAGCGAGGTGCTTGCCGCCGGTGAGGCGTTCGCCAACTCTCCGGGGATCGTGAAGGCATTGGACGGCCCCAATCCCACCGCAGTGCTTCAGCCGCTTGCCCAGAAGGCCGAGAAGCGATCCAATCTCGACAATCTTGTCGTGGCCACGACGAGCGGCATCCGTCTCACCCACCGTGACCCGCACCTGATCGGGAAGCACTATGTCGGCCCGTACAAGGAGGCCGTGCACGGCAAGGCCTTCACGCATATCGTCGTGGACCCTCTAGGGCTGTCTGTGTACGCGGCGGTTCCCGTGTTCCGGCCCGACGGCTCGGTCGCCGGCATTGTGACTCCCGAGATCACGGTCAAGAACGTGAACAAGGCGGTGGAGCGGCAGCTGCCTGTGCTCTTCGGCGGCGCCGCAGGAGCGCTCGTTCTGGCCGGTAGCGGGTCCGCGTTGGTGAGCGCGCGGCTGCGGCGCCAGACCCGGGGGCTCGACCCGATCGAGATGACCCGGATGTACGAGCACCATGACGCGGTGCTGCACGCGGTTCGGGAGGGGGTGCTGATCATCGCAGGGGACGGGCGGCTACTGCTGGCCAATGACGAGGCCCGGCGGCTGCTGGACCTGCCCGCGGACGCGGAGCGGCGCCATGTCAACGACCTCGGCCTGGCGCCGGACATCGCCGGGCTGCTGGCCTCCGGGCGGACGGCCACCGACGAGGTTCACCTCGCGGAGGACCGGCTGCTGGCCGTCAATGTGCGGCCCGTCGGCAATGGCGGCCAGGCGGGCAGCGTGGCCACGCTGCGCGACACCACCGAGCTGCGTTCCGTGACGAGCCGGGCGGAGGTGGCGCGGGCGCGTCTGAGGCTGCTGTACGACGCGGGGGTCCGGATCGGCACCACGCTGGACGTGGTACGAACCACCGAGGAGCTGGCCGAAGTGGCCGTCCCCCGGTTCGCCGACTTCGTCACCGTCGAGCTTCAGGACTCCGTCCTGCGAGGCGAGGAGCCGGACGGCCCGAGCACCGAAACGCGCCGCACCGCCGTCCGCGGCATCCGCGACGACCAGCCCCTGTTTCCGGTCGGCGAGCTGATCCGGTTCGTGCCCGCGAACCCCATAGCCGCTGGTCTGGCGGCAGGTCGTGCGATGCTCGAGCCCGACCTGGCTGCTTCCGAGGGCTGGCGTGCCCAGGACCCGGAACGCTCTCGGAGGATCCTGGAGTACGGCATCCATTCCCTGGTCTCGGTACCGTTGCAGGCGCGCGGGATCGTGCTGGGGACGGCCGACTTCTGGCGTTCGGAGAACCAGCCCTTCGATGAGGACGACCTGTCCTTCGCCGAGGAGCTGGCCGCCCGCGCGGCCGTGTGCATCGACAACGCCCGCCGATACACCCGTGAGCACACGATGGCCGTCACCCTGCAGCGCAGCCTGCTGCCCCGCGAGCTGCCCGAGCAGTCCGCCGTCGAGGTCGCTTACCGCTATCTGCCGGCCCAGGCCGGGGTGGGCGGCGACTGGTTCGACGTCATCCCGCTGCCCGGTGCTCGGGTGGCCCTGGTGGTCGGCGACGTCGTCGGCCACGGCTTGCACGCCGCCGCCACCATGGGCCGCCTGCGCACCGCCACCCACAACTTCTCCGCGCTCGACCTGTCACCCGGCGAACTCCTCGGTCACCTCGACGAGCTCGTCGCCCGCATCGACCAGGAGCAGGCCGCTGAAGGCAACGGCGCCGCCATCACCGGCGCCACCTGCCTGTATGCGATCTACGACCCGGTCTCCGGCCGGTGTGTCGTGGCCCGGGCCGGTCACCTGGGCCCTGCCCTCGTCCACCTCGACGGCACCGTCACCTTCCCCGACATCCCCGTCTCCCCGCCCCTCGGCCTCAGCACCAGCCTGCCGATCGAAAGCGCAGAGCTGCACCTGCCCGTCGGCACCAGGCTCGTCCTCTTCACCGACGGACTCGTCGAAAGCCGCGACCGCGACCTCGACACCGGCCTCGAACTTCTGCGAGAAGCCCTCGCCCATCGAGACCACACTCCGGAACAGACCTGCCAGACGGTGATCGACGCACTGCTGCCCGCCCGCCCCGGCGACGACATCGCCCTTCTGGTGGCTCGCACCCGGATGCTGGACCCCGAGCAGGTCGCCGAGTGGGACGTGACGGGCGGCGCCACAGCCGTAGCCCCCCTCCGCTCCGCCTGCGCGCGCCGACTGGAGACCTGGGGCCTGGACCAGGCCGCCTTCACCACCGAGCTGATCGTCAGCGAGCTGGTCACCAATGCCATCCGCTACGGCGCTGCCCCCGTCCGGCTTCGCCTGCTGCACGACCGCAACACCCTGCTCTGCGAGGTCTCCGACGGCAGCAGCACCTCGCCGCATCTGCGCCGGGCGGCCACCACGGACGAGGGCGGACGCGGCCTGTTCCTCATCGCCCAGTTCGCCCGATGCTGGGGCACCCGGTACACCGACCACGGCAAGGTCATCTGGGCCGAGCAATCGCTGCGCGACGGTGCGGCCGAGCCCGGTCACGCCATGGGCGACGATCTCCTGGGCCAATGGGACGACAAGGCACTGTGACGGCCCTGCCCTCGCGGCACGCGCAGACCAACAGCTCCCGCCAAGGCCTTGAGCCCATGGGACGCACTGCCCGCCCGACAGGACGGGGCCACAGCAAGCGTGTCCTGGGCGCCTACGGCGCGGCCGGCCCTCTCCAGTGCCCGGTTTGCGTCCCGACCGGCCCTCAGTGACCAGGTACTGCGAGCACATCTGCCTGATCGTCCGAACGTCCCCCGCCGACTGGAAGATCACCGCGCTCTCCACCTGGTGCCTGAGCAGGCTCGCCGACCACCTCGTCAAGCAGAAAGCGATTGTCGTAGCGGCGCGGGCCGCCCTGCCACCGGTCACAGCCTTGTGGGGCGTGCCATGCCGGTTATGGGCGACGGGTGTCCGGTCCGTCCGGTTCGGGCTGCTCGGGTGCCGCGTCGAGGGCTCGGAGGTCTCCGACGGGTACAGGTTTGACGGGCAGGTGGGCGGAGAATCGTCCGCCGAGGCCGATCGACTGCCCGCGTGCCGAGGCAAGGATCGTGCCGACGCTGCCTTCGCAGTAGCGTCCCTGGCAGGGGCCCATGCCCGTGCGGCAGGAGAGCTTGACGGCGTTGATGCTGCTGACGAACGGAGAGGATGCGAGGTAGTCGTCGAGGGTGCCGCGTGTGACCATCTCGCATCGGCAGACAGTGGTTTCCCGTGTCGCGAGGTCGCCGATTGCCTCACGGACCGGTTCGAACATGCGTTGCACCACGGTGGAGAATCGTGTCGCGGTGCGGATGCCGCGTTCTGCTTCGGCGAACAGTGCGGGGGGCACGGCGCGTCCGAGGTCGGCGGCGATCCCGAGGCCTGCGAGCGCGCCCTCGGCGCGGGACTGGTCGGCGCCGGCGACGCCGGTGGGCTCGCCGGCGACGAACACTCCGGGCACGGACGTCCGCAGCCGTTCGTCGTGTGCGACCACCCAGCCGCCCCGTGGCGAGTCGAAGACGAGGTCGCATCCGATTTGGCGGGCGAGTTCCGTCGACGCGGAGAAGCCGTACCCGAGCACGAGATGCGATGCGGCGACCTCGCGGGGGGCGCCCGTCACTTTCCACCGCCGGTCGACCCGGGCGAGTTCGATCCGGGAAACGCGTTCCGTGCCGTGGGCGGCCGTCACGATGGTCCGGGGCGAGACGCGGACGCCCTTGCCTATCAGTCGCGCCAGGATCGCGCCGGTCTCCGCGAGCATCCGCAGATGACCGGGTACGGCGCCCAGGGCGTTGAGCAGGTCTGCCGGTGTCGGGATGCTCTGCGCGAACGCGACCTCGCGCACCGGGACGCCGTCGCGGACGAGCAGATCGGCCACGAGCAGCAGCAGTGGGTGCGCGCCGGCCAGCACGACGTCGCCGACGGGTGCGATCTTCTGTGCCTTGACCAGGGTCTGGGCGGCGCCGGCGGTCAGGACGCCGGGCAGCGTCCAGCCGGGGAAGGCTATGGGAAGGTCGTGGGCGCCGGTGGCGATCAGCAGTCGGCGCGCGCCGATCACGCGCGTGCCGTGTTCAGGATGGTTGATCGCCACGCGCAGGACGTCCGGGCTTGCGTCGTCGTTCAGGACACCGATCGCCGACCAGCCGAACTCCGTTGTCAGGCGCGGGTCCGTCTCGAAGCGCCGGATGAGGTCGGTGGCCCAGCCGTAGCCGGCGGTGGGGTGCAGGACACTTCCCGGGAAGGTCCGGGGCGGCTGGCGGAAGATCTGTCCGCCCGCTCGCTGCTGCTCGTCGATGACGACGACCGTCAGGCCGTGATCGGCTGCGGTGAGCGCCGCCGACATGCCCGCCGGCCCCGCACCAATGATCGCGAGGTCGAACATCACAGCCTCCCTGGTGTGGCGATGGTCATGCCCTCGCGCACCGGGACGAGGCAGGTGCGGGTCAGCGGCCGGCCGTCGACGGTGGCGGCGCACTCGAAGCACGTGCCCATGTTGCACAGCGGTGCTCGGGGGGCCCGGTCGCGGTCCCGTTCGAACGCGGCGCCCGCGGTGAGCATGGCTGCGGCCACTGTCTCGCCCGTCCAGGCGTGGACCGGCTCGCCGTCGACGTTGATCGTCACCGTGTCGCCGCGTTCGTGTGCGGTGCGGCGCCAGGCATCGTCCGTCGTCATGAGGTGCTCCCTTCCGTGAAGCGGGCCGGGTCGTAGGGGGCGAGGTCGATGTCGGGTGAGCGCCCGGCGATGAGGCCGGTCAGTACCCGGGCGAAGCTCGGCCCGAGGGTGAACGCCGATCCGCCGGTGGCGACGAACACGCCCGGCGCATCCTTGACCGCGCCGACGAGCGGGAGCTGGTCGGGTGCCACCGTGGTCGCGCCGACCCAGCTGCGCACGGCGGGCACCCGTTCCAGTGCGGGGACGGTGTTCACGGCCGCTCGTGCGTTGCCGGCGATCGACTGCGGGATGAGCTGGTGCTTGCGGTCGAATGCAGGGGCGCCGTGCGCGTCCCGCGTCAGCCGGGCCGGCCATCCGCCGCCGATGAGGACCGTGTGGTCGAGTGACTGCTTGAGCGACAGGCGCGCGCCGGCGTGCTGGACGAGGTGAGGGATGAGCGGGGGGATCTTCGAGGTGACGGTCATCGTGAGGGCGAGGGGGATGGTGGGCAGGTCGGCGTCGAAGATTTTGCCGAGTTCGGTCGTCCACACGCCGGCGGCGAGCACGACTGCGGCGGTCCGTACGGTGCGGGCCCGTTCGTCTCCTGCGGGGCCGGTTTCCTGGAGGGTGACGTCCCACCCGGCCGGGGCGCGGTGCGCGCCGGTCAGGCGGGAGCGTGCGCGCACCGTCGCGCCGGCCGCGAGGGCCGCGCGGCCGACCGCGGGAGCCGCGATGCGGGCGTCCGCCTTTCCTTCCAGTGGGCTGTAGTTGGCCGCGACGATGTCCCGTGACAGGTACGGTGCGATGTCGTCGAGTTCGGAGCGGTCGAGCGTGTGCACGTCCAGGCCCCAGGAGCGTTCCAGCGCCGCCTTGAACTCGAGCATCCCGACCTGGTCGGTGTTCTCGGCGACCATGAGCCCGCCCGTCTGGCGTACGCCGAGCGGCTCTTTGATCTCGTCTTCCAGTCGTGCCCACATCGCGGCGGCGTCCAGGTGCAGCGGCATGGCCTCCGCCGCGACGCGCGCGGCCTCTTCGCCTGCCTCGACCATCCTGTATTCGAGTTGGAAGTGCAGGCTCCCGGCGTTCTGTCCCGAGGCGTGCTGGTTCACCTGGTCCTTGTCGACCAGGAGCACCTGCGCACCGTCGCGGGCGGCCGTCCACGCCGTGAGGCAGCCGAGCAGGCCGCCGCCCACGACGACAACGTCGTAGTGCTCAGTCATCGGTGAGGGGGATCGTCTCGATGCCGAGCTCGTGCAGGGTCGCCTCGACGCGGGCGACCTCGCCCGGCGTGAGTTCGAGCAGCGGCGCCCGTACGAATCCCGCGGGGATGCCGCGCAGCCGCAGCGCGGTCTTGATGATCGCCTGCTGGTTGCCGAACTGCACGCCGTAGTCGGGACGGAACCACGCGTCCATGTAGACGCGGTCCTTGTGACCCAGGCGGATCGCGCGCTCCCGGTCCCCGGCGTCGACGGCATTCCAGAAGTCGGCCTGGTCGCGGCCGAGGATGCCGCCCGTTCCCATCAGACCGTCGCCGTGGCCGAGCATCGCGAGGTCGGCGCCGAGCGCGTTGGTGGGCAGGCCGAAGTAACGCACCTCGCCCTCCAGCGCGTACATCCCGGCGAGGAAGCTCGCGAAGTCTCCTGTCGAGTTCTTGATCGCGACGACGTTCTCGATCTGCGCGAGCTCGGCCAGCAGGTCCACGTCCATGTCCACGACGCAGCCGCGCGGCCAGTTGTACACGGTCATCGGGATGTCGGTGGCATCGCTCACCGCCTGGTAGAACGCGACGATCTCCCTCCGGTTGGGCACGATGTAGGGCGGCGGGGTGAGGAGGATGCCGTCCAGGCCCGCTGCTTGGGCGGCGCGGCCGTGGGCGATCGCTTCGTTCGGGGTGAACGCGTTGCAGGAGCCGAGGACGGGGAAGGTGCTGCTTCGGTGCTCGGCGCCCGCCGCGAACAGGTCCGCGCGTTCCTTCTTGGACAGGGAGAACCACTCGCCGCTGGTACCGGCCAGGATCGCGCCCTGGATGCCCTCGTCGGCGAGCCACGCCACCTGCACGTGCAACGCGTCGGTGTCGAGCGCGCCGTCGCGGGTGAACGGTGTGGTGATGGCGGGGATGTAGCCGCGCCAGTTGACTGTGTTGCGATCCATGGGTGCTCCAATGACCAGTGGTCCGGCGGTGTTTGCTGGGGTGTGCTGCTCAGGCCCGGGCCGGTGTGCGCTCGGGCCGCTTCAGTTCGACACCGTCCGCGCCCTCGAAACGGCGGCCCCAGCCGGTTGCGGCTGCCACGACCATGACGACGGTGAGGACGAGCGGGTAGAGCATCGCGACGAAGATCTCCGTGGTGGCCAGGGCGGGAACGCCCTTGATCCCTGACGTGAGCTGCGCGCCGATGAACAGATAGGCGCTCAGGACGGGGACGATGGAGGCGATCCCCATCGCGAAGCAGTCCATGACGACCGCCCGGCGGTAGGGGTGCAGGTCGACGCGGGCACCGATCTCATCGGCAACCGGGCCGAACGTGAGCATCGCGGCCGAGTTCACGCCGCCGAACAGCAGCGTGGTGCCCGAGATGCCGATGCCGATCGCGAGCTCCGCGCCGCGCGGGGTGCGGGACAGGCGGCTGCGGGTGAGGGCGCTCACCAGCCAGTCGAGGATGCCCGCGGCGGTGAGGACGCCCATGATGCCGAACACGGTCACCACCAGGGCGATCACGCTGAGCATGCCGCTGACGCCCGAGACCAGGAATCCGGTGGGCGCCCCGTCGCTGACGCCGATGATGCCCTCAGGGGTGAGCAGGCCCGAGGCGAGGCCGGTGATGATCCCGGCCACCAGCCCGACCGTGACCGCCTTGAAGATGTCGCGGGTCAGCAGCGCCACGGTGAGCATGAGTGCGACGGGGATGAGCATCACCAGCGCGAGCGGGTCGGCGGCCTGCTCCAGCAGCTTCTGCGAGTGCGCCGAGTCGCTCGAGCGGCCCGACGAGCCCAGCAGGAAGAACCCGACGGCCGCGATGCCTGCCGCGGTGAAGGCGAAGCGGGCGCGGCTGCGCACGACTCCGGCGATGTCCGCGGTGCCGGACTTCCGGCGGAACGTCTGCGTCGACGACGAGATGACGGTCGTGTCGGATATGGGGGCTACGTTGTCTCCGAAGATCGCACCGGAGATGATCGCGGCGGCGAGGAACGCCGGTTCGGCGCCGAGGAGCACGCCCGCCGGGTAGAAGATCGGAAACGCCGTGAACATCGTTCCGATGGACGACGCCGTCGACATCGAGATGATGCACACCGCGACGAACGTGAACAGGGTGAAGGTGCCACCGCCGACGCCGAGGAGTCCGGCGAGCCACACGAAGCCGCCGGAGACGTTGGTCTCCTTGATCAGGGCGGACATCAGCCCCACGCAGAACAGCATCATCACGATCGTCACCGCGGTGGGCGATCCGATCCCCCTCGTCACGGCGGACCAGTACGCCGCGTACGGCTTGGCGAACAGGGCACCGACGAGCAGCGCGACGACACCCCCCGCGGCAAGCGCGGTCATGTCGAAGGTCTTGAACACGACGAAGAAGACGACACAGAACGCGAGGAACACGACGACCGGCAAGAACGCCAGTGCCCTTCCCCCACGGAAGACCAGACCCTGGTCTGCGGTCATGGCGCTGCACCTCTTTCCCACAACGCCGAGGACAACCCCAGGCGTGCACTTATTTACATCAGTACACAAAAATGCACAACGCCTCTCCTGTCAACCATTGACTCTCCAGCGAAAACGTGCTGATGCCTCCATGACCCCCATGCCTCGTGTGCACAAGAGTGCGCACGGCTCCGCTAGGCTGACCATCGTGATGGGAGACCAGCTACGCACCCTGCGGACGGAAGCGGGACTCAGCCTGCGCGACCTCGCAGCGCAGACCGGCCTGTCCGCGAGCCTGCTCAGCCAGGTCGAGCGGGGCGTCCGCGAACCGAGCCTCAAGACCCTCCGCGCCCTGAGCACCGTCTTCGGCCCGTCAACCGCCTCTCTGTTCCACGGCCAAGCCCCGCTCACGGCCTACCACAGCCGCCCCCACGAACGCTCCCGCCTGCTCATGCCGAAGGGCCTCGTCCAGTACGAACGCCTGACCCCGAGCAACGGCCAGCTCGAAGTCCTTCTCGGCACCCTCGAACCGGGCCAGGCATCCAGCCACGAGGAATGGAGCCACGCCGCGGTCGAGTGCGCCTACGTCATCACCGGCACCGTCACCGTGCACGTCGCCGACCAGCGTTACGACGTACGGGCCGGCGAGGCACTGACCTTCGACGCCACACAACCCCACCGCTACACCAACGACACGAACGAACCCGCAACCTATCTGGCATCAGTGACACCCCCCACGCCCTAGCTAGTGCCGCGGCAAGCGACGTTTGCCCGTCAAGGGGTGCGTCCGGTGTGTGCTCTCGGTGTGCCGGCCGGAAACCCTCGTACTGGACGTACTCGGGTTTTCGGCCGGTGCGGCGAGAGGGCATGCCAGACGTCGCGACGGGGCGAACGTTGCCTGATGCGGCACTAGCTCGACCCTCCACCGCTTCGGCCGCGCGACGAAGCCGGTGTCCCGCGGGTTGCGCTCAACGATCTCGACGTCGCTGCCCAGACCGGCGCCGTGCGTGATGACCTGGTTCTTGAAGCCTTGGTCAGCCAGGGCCTTCTCGACGGTGCCGCCGGTGTGCTCGGCGACCTGGTCCAGCAGGGCGATGCCCGCGGCTTTGACGTACGTGTTCGCGGCCGCCACGCACTGCCCCGACCCGACACCACCGGACCCCGGCCCACCGGCCGGACGACCGGCGCGTTCGCGCTGTCCCTGATCAGGACGACGGCCCTCGATGAAGCCGCCCGGCACGCTCCGGGCGCGGACGGACCGCCTCCGGCCAACTGGGAGCTGCACCGCGCGCTGACGGAAACGCTGGAGAGCTGGCAGGAGGACGGCACGCTGCGCGAGAGCTCGCTGCTGCTGGTCGAGTGGCTGATAGCCGAACTGTGCGCCTACGTTGCCGGGCAGGTCGGTGACCGGGCATGCGAGCACCGCACCCGGCTCTCCACAAGCCCCGACGGCATCATGGTGATTGTCCTCATCCCGTGGCGTCCCAGGGAGTGGGAATCGCCAGGCCCCGGTAACGGTGGCGAGTTGGCCTTGTCCCGCCACGCCTCCACCAACCCAGAAGGAGAAGCCCGCCGCTCCTTCCGCGACGGGCTGCGCCTGTTCCGGCTCCCGCCACGCATCGTCTATGACCCCCAGGAATTCCTCGACCCCGAAGGCAACAGAGATGTCTTCGACCCCGAGGAACAACTGGTCGGCCTCTGGGGCCCGGTGTGGTTGTGGTCGAGTGATCAAAGGACGCGAGCCAGTGCGTCCGGCCCCACGAAGTGCAAGGGTGGATCGCCGCGCAGGAACCGCAGCACCTCCTCCACGGCACTTGCGCCGAGCCGCTGACGGCACTCGGCGGTGCCCGCGGCCTGATGAGGGGTCAGCAGAACGTTCGGCAGTTTCCGGAACAGGTGGCGGACCGGCAGTGGTTCGGTGTCGAAGACGTCGATCGCAGCGTCCAGCCGGCCCGCCGACACCTCCACCAGAAGCGCGTCCTCGTCGACGAGCCAGGAGCGGGCGGTGTTGACCAGACCGGCGCCGTCGGGCATCAGCGCCAGTTCGCGCGCACCCAGCATGCGCCGGGTCTCGGCGGTGGCAGGGGCGTGCACGGCGACGATCCGGCTGCCACGGAGCAGTTCGTCCAGCGGCACCACCCGTACCGCGAGCCGCTGTGCGTCCTCGGCCGTCAGATACGGGTCGGTGACCGCGACCTGTGCCCCCAGTGCCCTCGCCAGCTCGATATACGCACGACCGGTGCGGGACGCTCCGATGACGCCGATCGCACAGCCCTGGATCTCGTGCCGCGGCGGGGCCTGGCCGGCCTCGTCCCAGTCGGCTCCGCCGCGCAGCGCGTGGTCGAAGCGGTGGATGCGGTGCAGCAGGGCGAGGGTGAACGCCAGGGCCACCTCGGCGACCGGGCGTGCCATCGCGTCACCGGCCTGGGTGACGAGGATCCCACGCCGGAAGACTTCCTCGGTGACGTACGGGGCGACCGCCGATCCGGTGTGGGCGACGATCGCCAGTCGGTCAGCGACGTCGAGGAGTTCCTCGCTGAGGCGGGGCGTTCCCCAAGCGGTGATCAGGGCACGGGCACCGGGCAGCACCGCAGCGAGTGCGTCCCGGTCGGTGTGCTCGTCGAGGACGGCCGGCTGCGCCGCGGCGCAGAGGCTCTGCCACACCGCGGAGGTGAAGAGCTGCTCACGAAGGTGCGGGGGTACGGCGACGACGACCCGCGGCAGGCGGGCCGCCCCCGGGTCAGGAGAGCCAGTCATCGACGTGCTCCGCGACGAAGTCGTCGTCGGTGAGCCAGGGGTAGGCCGTGGCGACCCGGGTGATCTCTTCGGCCTGGCCGGGAGACAAGACCTCCTTCGGATCGAGACACCAGATGCCCTCCAACAGACCCTGGCGGCGCAGCACTTCATGGACACCCGCGATACAGCCGCGGAATCCGCCGCGCACGTCGAACACAGCGTTGTTGGCGTCGGTGAGCTCCGGACGGCGGGCGAGGCAGCCGACCATGGCGTCGTGGTCACCGGCGCGTGCCCGCCGGACCTGATCGAGGAGGGTGACGGCGGAGCCGGTCCAAACGGCCCACTGGCCGAGCAGCCCGCCGGCGAACCACCGGCGAGTGCCCTTGGTCTCGTACGGGGTAAGCAGGTCGCCGATGATGTCGTCGTCGTTGCCGGTGTACAGGGCGACCTCGCCGGCGCGGTCGGCGGCGGCGACGGCCCGTACGACGTCGGCGGTGCGGTAGCGGTCGAAGGGCGCGGTCTTGATGGCCGCGGTGTTCGGCAGGTCTGCGAATGAGCTCCAGAACGACGGCGAGAGATAACGGCCGCCGACGGCCTCCTGGAGGTAGAAGCCGATCACCGGCAGCACCTCGCCGACGGCACGGGCCCGGTCCAGCAGGTCCTTCTCGTCGGCGCCGGGCACGGCGGGGCTCAACAGCACGGCGTCGTAGCCGAGGGAGGCTGCGAGTTCGGCTTCGGAGACGGCCTGCGCGGTGTGGCCGCAGGCCCCGGCGACCTTGACGAACGGACGGCCGGCCTCGGCGTCGATCGTCTCGGCGGCCAGCTCCAGGACCGGTGCCAGCAGGCCGATGCCCGGTTCGCGGATCTCGAACTGGGTGGTGTGCACGGCGACGGCGAGGCCGCCCGCGCCGGAGGCCAGGTAGTAACGGGTCAGTGCACGTTGCCGACGTTCGTCGAGCTTGCGGTCGACGCCGAGGGCGAGTGGATGGGCGGGGATGACAGCTCCCTCGGCGAGCACGTCCATCGGAGTGCATGCCGCGGCCGCCGAGGCCGCCGAGGCCGCCGAGGCCGCCGAGGCCGCCGAGGCGGGTACGAGTGTGGGAGTGGTCGCGGCTACGGGGCCGGGTGCAGGCTCGGTCGCGGCTGCGGGCGTACGGGACACGGGTATCAGAACCTTCCGTCGCGGACCTGGAACTTGGTGGGCTTGCCGGACAGTGGCAGGCCGCGGCGCAGCCAGTCGGCTTGCCATTCGATGAGGGTG
>NZ_JBIUBU010000052.1:0-18769 GCF_044548345.1 Streptomyces sp. NPDC052042
CATCCGCATATCTCACACACCACGGAATACAGCCAACGCCCCAGGTCGATCAGGGACTTCGAAAGAGATCACCCTAACGAGCCGAAGTCAGTATGCCGGAACGCCCTTTGACACCAGCCTTGGTGGACTTCTCGTACAACTTGGACTTGGCCAAGCGATCCGTCCCTTGGACGTGCTGGTAGCGCGCTTCTTCGGGGCGGGCTTCTTGCCGGGTGCTGCGTGAGTTGTGCTGGCCTTCTCGCCCGTGTTCTTGGTGGATCGGGCCCGCTGGTAACGGGGGCCGGTGGAGGGTTGCGCTGTACAAGGTACGGGCAGTTGCTGTGCGTCACGAGGGCTCAGCCCCGGGTCCTCTCGGAGCTGGGAGCTGCGTCAGAGGATGTCCCGACTGTGACCGAGGTAGCTCACTTGCAAGCACCGATGCGAGGCAGTCGTTACTCATTGTGATCTCGCGGCAAGCTCGGGTGGGTTTGCGGCGGGCCGCGGTAATGGGCTTCACCGCAACCTAGAGATTTACTTGATCTTGACTATGTTACCTAAACGTATTGATCGTCACATCCGCTTTTTGATCTTGGTCCATAAATGCCCTTTTCCCAACTGTTGACCTCACCTTTACCCGCAGGTCTTAGTTGCCGGAGACGACTGTGAGAGCACTGTGGGTGGGATGTGGTGAAAATGTGGACCCGGTTGCGGGGTGGGGGCAGGGCCGTGGGGGCGTTGCTGAGCGTGACATTGGCTGTGGGGGCGGTTCCGGTCTTGGGCGGTGAGGCTGCGGCCGCGACACCGGCCGCGCCGCGGAGTACGGAAGGCGCTCCCACAGCCAAGGGTGTGTCGGAGGCGGACGCGTTGGCGGAGGCCAAGCGCACGGGGAAGCCGGTGGAAATCTCTGGGCAGCGCGGGGAGAGCCGCGAGGTGTTCGCCACGCCGGATGGCCACTTGGAGGCGCGTGAGTATCTGCGTCCGGTCTGGGCCCGTGGCCAGGGCGGCTGGAAGCGCGTGGACACCGATCTGGTGGCGACGAATGAGGGAACGGTCGCGCCCAAAGCTGCGACGGTGGACGTGGAGTTCTCCGGGGGCGGCGGGAGCGCACCTTTGGTACGTATGCGGCGTGCCGGGCGTGAGCTGAGTCTGATGTGGCCGACCGACCTGCCGAAGCCGCGGCTGGAAGGAGCGGTGGCTACGTACCCGTCGGTGCTGCCGGATGTTGATCTGCGGATGACCGCGCAGGAGGACGGATTCACCCAGCTGTTGGTGGTGAAGACGGCCGAGGCCGCTGCCAATGAGGAGTTGGCCAAGCTGCGGTTGACGCTCTCGGCGTCGGGGCTGGACGTGCGCGAGACCAACCAGGGCGGGCTGGAAGCCGTCGACAAGGGCGCGGCCGGCGCGGTGTTCGAGGCGCCGCAGCCGATGATGTGGGACTCCAGCACGGGCGAGCAGCCCGTCGCCGTCCGATCCGGCGCGCAGGCCGCGGCGGAATCGGAGCAGGCGGATGGAGGCAGAGAGCCGGGCGCGGCGGAGTCAGGCAAGCTTGCGCCAGTGGGCGTTGAGGTGACGGCTGGTCAGGGCGAGCTGGTGCTGACGCCGGACGCCGACGTGCTCAGGGGCGCCGACACCACCTATCCCGTCTACATCGACCCGCAGTGGTCCACACCGAAGGCGTCGGCGTGGACTATGGCGTCGAAGTACTGGGCGTCGTCCCCGCAGTGGAAGTTCAACGGTGCCTCGGACGCCGGTCTGGGCTACTGCAACTGGTCCTACTGCGCCCCGAACGACACCAAGCGCCTCTTCTACCGGATTCCGACTTCTGCGTTCGCGGGGAAGTCGATCCTGGCGGCGGAGTTCGTGGTCAACAACACCTGGTCGGCGTCCTGCAGCGCGCGCAGCGTGCAGTTGTGGCAGACCAAGGACATCTCTTCCTCGACCACATGGAACAGTCAGAACGCCTCGGGCTTCTGGATCAGGCAGTTGGCGTCGAAGTCGTTCGCCTACGGCTACACGGGCTGTGCGGCCAAGGACGCCGAGTTCGACGTGAAGTCGGCGGTGCAGACGGCTGCGAACAACAAGAGCGCGACGATGACGTTCGGGTTGCGGGCGGCCAGTGAGACCGACGGCTACGCGTGGAAGCGGTTCTCGAACGAGGCGCATCTGCGGGTGCGGTACAACCGGCCGCCGCCGCAGGTGAAGATGTCGCAGCTGACGATGGAGTACGGCGGTACCTGCAGGAGGCCTGCCGATGCCGCGCACGTGCGCACGCTCGGCAAGATCTACGCGAACAACATCACCGACCCGGACGGCGACAACGTCGCGGTGCAGTTCGAGGCGAAGTGGGACACCGGGGACGGCAAGGGGCTGATTGCACGGTGGAAGCCTGCCTTGACCTCGTTCAAGAAGTCCGGGTCCAGCTTCTCGATCAGCCTGCCGTCCAATGTGCCGCAGAACAAGCAGATCAACTGGTACGTACGCAGCTACGACGGGGCACAGTACTCGCCGTGGTCGCATGCGGGCGATCCGACGGCCTGCTACTTCTCCTACGACACCAGCGTCCCCAAGGCGCCGTCGATCACCTCGGGCGAGTACCCGGCCTCGAACCCGGAGGACCCCGAGGACCCGTGGTATGACGGGCTGGGCAAGTACGGCACCTTCGAGCTCAAGGCCGCCGACACCGATGTGACCAAGTACTGGTACGGCATCAACGGCGACCCCACCTCGAAGAACGCGATCACCACGTCCGCGGGTGCCGCGAAGATCATCCGGATGCTGCCGGCCAGGCCGGGCCTGAACTTCGTCACCGCACAGGCCCTCGACCAGGCCGGGAACGCCGGTGAGGTCCGCACGTACCAGTTCAGGGTCAAGGCAGGACAGCCGGAGCGGGCCATGTGGCAGATGGACGAGGCCGCGGGGGCGAGCCAGGCCGTGGGTTCGGCGCCGGAACGTACGCTCGAGCTGCGCGGCGGCGCCACACCCGGCGTGCCCGGGGCCAGGGGTACGGCGGTGTCGTTCGACGGGGTGCACGGCTACGCGGTCAGTGACATCCCCACCGTGGACACCTCGAACGGGTTCTCCGTCTCCGCGTGGGCGAAGCTGTCGACGGTGCCGGACCATGCGGCCATCATCGCCGCCCAGCCCGGCAATTACGCCCCGGGCTTCGAGCTGTACTACTCCAAGGGGTACGACCGCTGGGTGTTCAACCAGTACAAGGCCGACGCCACCGGAGCGGGTATCGCGCGGGCCATGGCGCCTTCGCCGGGCGGTGTCCAGGCCGGGCAGTGGACACATCTGGTGGGCACTTTCAGCGCGGCCAGCGAGGAGTTGAAGCTCTACGTCAACGGTGCACTGGTCGGCACCACGCCCTACAGCACACCCTGGGACGCTCGCCGGGGTCTTCAGATCGGTGCCGGCTTCTATGACGGCGGCAGGCTGGACTCCTTCTTCCCCGGGGCGATCGACGACGTGCAGATCTTCGACGACGCGCTGTCGATCGGTGAGGTGACACGCCTGTACAGCAAGGAGCCGATCACCTCGGGCCGTCCGGCACGGGCGGTGTTCTCGATGGACGAGCCTGCCGACGCGACGCAGCTGGCCGGGAAGGCGGAGGTGCCGGCGGCCACGTTCGTCGGCGGCGTCACCTCCGGGCAGGCGGGTGTCGCGGGCAAGGCGCTGACGCTGAACGGCGTCGATGGTTACGCCACCACCGACCGGCCGCTGCTCGACAACCGACGCAGCTTCGCCGTTTCGGCGTGGGCCAAACTGCCGAAGACCAAGCCGGACCACGCGGCGATCGTCGTCGCGCAGACCAGCACGCACAAGCCGGGGATGGAGCTGTACTACTCCTCTGCCTACGACAGGTGGGTGGTCAACCAGTACGCGGCGGACACGGCGGACGCCAAACCGGTCCGGGCCATGCAACCCGCGGGGCAGACAGCCTACGGAGATACGTGGACGCATCTGGTCGGTGTGTACGACGCGGTCGTCGGCAAGCTGATCCTGTACGTCAACGGGGTGAAGGCGGGCGAGACGGCTCTGCAGGCCAACTGGACCGCGAACGGCCCAGTGCAGATCGGTGCCGGCTTCTACGACGGCGAGCCCGACTCGTTCTTCCCCGGCCAGATCGACGACGTGCGCCTGTTCGACCGACCGGTGTCCGGCGACGAGGTCCAGCAGATGTTCCGGCAGCGCCCGATCGTGAAGGGGCGCTGGACGTTCGAGACGGCATCGGGATCTCCGCTGGTGACGCCGGACGCGTCCGCGTCGGGGAACGGGATGACGTTGCACGGCGGTGCGCAGCTCGACTCCGGCTGGGTCGACGGCGGCGTGAGCCTGGACGGCGTCAGCGGCTACGGGGTGACGTCCGCGGTGCCCGTGGACACCGGTACCAGCTTCACCGTCGCCGCCTGGGCTCAGGCGGCGGCCGTACCGGACAAGGGCGTTGCCCTGCTCAGCATGCCGGGGACGGCACAGGACGCCTTCGCGGTGCGGTACGAGCCGAGTGCCGATCCGGACCGGGATCCGGGTCGATGGCGCATCGCCGTGGCGTCGGCCGACAGCAACGGCGCCACGGTGGCCCAGGTCGACAACGGCCAGTTCTTCAGCCCGGCCGACTGGACCCACCTGGCCCTGGTCTACGACGGCTTCACCAAGCAACTGTCGTTGTACGTGAACGGTGAGCTGGAAGAGGTCGCGTGCACGGACGCGGACGATGCGGCCTGCACGGACAGCTTCTCGTGGGCGGATGACGTGCTCTCGTTCAAGTCGGCTCAGCCAATGCAACTCGGCCGGGCGAAGACAGGGGCGAGTACCTGGGGCGAGTACTGGCCTGGAGCCATCTCGGACATATGGGCCTTCCAGGGCGTGCTCACCGGAGCCCAGGTCGCCCAACTCGCTTACGGACTGCCGGGCATGGCGACGGACGTGCCCGCCGGCGACTGACCTGACCGTGGGCTCCGGCCAGGGACCCCACGACGTCTCGTCTCGAAGCACAACTTCCGCTCCCACCCTGCGTTCCACGCGCAGGGTGGGGCCTGCAGTGAAGGACGAAGGACAGGATGAACAGTAGATCGAGCACACGGTTTCGGACACTGCGGCGAAGAGTCGCGCTGGTCTCGGCCGCAGTCATGGTCGGCACACTCTTGCAAGGGATGGCACAGCCCGCTGTCGCGGCGGATGACGGGAAGGGGCTCTCTGCCCTTCCCCAGTCTGAGAAGCCCGTATCTGTCTCGGTGGTCGAGACCAAGCCACGCACGCTGATGAAGGGTCCGCGTATTCCGCAGACGCCTCCGGACGCGGCTTGGCCGAAGGCGGCCACGGCGGTCATGGAGCTGCCGGCTTCCGCTGCGGAAGAAACCGCCGCCATGGCTGTCCGGGCCAAGGGGCTGCCGCTGACGCTGGACACGCGGGGTATCACCGGCACGGAGTCGGCGAGCGGTGCTGTCGAGGCACGTGTCCTTGGCCGTGAGGTGGCGAAGAAGGCAGACGTCGATGGGCTGCTGTTCACGCTGCGTTCAAAGGCCGACAGCAAGGACGGACTGACCGGTCGGGTCGGCCGGGTGCGGGCCAAGCTGGACTACTCTGGTTTCGCGGAGAACTACGGCGGTGGCTATGCCTCTCGGCTGAGTCTGGTGGAGCTGCCCGCGTGCGTGCTGACCACCCCGGACGAGGCCCGGTGCCGCACCAGCAAGCCGGTTGCGGCGGTCAACGACAGCGAGAAGCAGACTCTCACCGCATCCAGCGTGCCCCTCAGCGCCGGCCCCCCTACGGTGCTGGCCACCGTGGCGGAGACGAGCAGCGAGAACGGGGACTACAAGGCGACCTCGCTCTCTCCCTCAGCGACCTGGGACACGAACCTGAACACGGGTGACTTCGCCTGGTCGTACGACATGCCGGTACCGGACGTCCCCGGCAGCCTGACCCCGAACGTCGGGCTGTCGTACTCCTCAGGTTCCATCGACGGCCGGACCGGCAGCACCAACAACCAGGCGTCGTGGGTGGGTGACGGGTTCGACTTCTGGCCAGGGTTCATCGAGCGCCGTTACAAGTCGTGTGCCGAGGACGGTGTGAAGAACGCGGACGGCAGCAAGCCCGGTGACCTGTGCTGGGCATACGACAATGCGTTCCTGACGTTCAACGGCAAGGGCGGTGAGTTGGTTCCCAACGGGACCAACTCGTGGAAGCTGAAGGACGACGACGGCACCAAGATCGACCGGCTGACCTCCACTGCCCGTGGCAACGGTGACAACGACGGCGAGTACTGGCGGCTGACCGACCCGGCCGGCACCCAGTACTACTTCGGCTACAACCGGCTGCCGGGCTGGGCGGACGGCAAGCCAGCCACGAACTCCACCTGGACCGTGCCGGTCTTCGGCAACGACGCCGGTGAGCCCTGCCACGCCTCCGCATTCGCCGACTCCTGGTGCCAGCAGGCCTGGCGGTGGAACCTGGACTACGCCGTCGATGTACACGGCAACGCCATCGCGTACTACTACAACCAGGAGACCAACTCCTACGGCCGCAATCTGAAGGCCAAGGACAACACCCGTTACGTGCGCGGCGGCACCCTGGACCGGATCGAGTACGGCCTGAAGTCCTCCTCCATGTACGGCACGAAGGCGCTTGCCAAGGTCGACTTCACTGACGCCGAGCGCTGCCTGCCCGACTCCTCCACCACCTGCACCGACATCGGCAAGGACGCCGCCTACTGGTACGACACGCCCTGGGACCTGAACTGCGACGCGGGCAAGGACTGCGACAAGGGCCGCCTCTCCCCCGTTTTCTTCACCCGAAAGCGGCTCAGCGAAGTGACCACCCAGGTCTGGAACGGCAGCACTTACCAGAACGTCGACTCCTGGAAGCTGACCCACCGCTGGGGCATGGCCGACATCGACTACCAGCTGCTGCTCGACTCGGTCCAGCGCACGGGCCGCACCGTAGCCCCTGCCATCACCCTGCCGAAGACGACCTTCGCCTACACCCAGTTGGCCAACCGCCTCGACAGGACCGGTGACGGCTACCCGCCGTTCATCAAGGCCCGGCTGTCCACGGTCGCGGACGAATCCGGCGGCCAGATCGACGTCAACTACTCCGAACCCGCCTGCGACTTCGCCGCACTGCCGACCCCGCAGACCAACACCACCCGCTGCTTCCCGCAGTACATCGGCGGCAGCACCTCGGACGACCCCGAGCGGCAGTGGTTCAACAAGTACGTGGTCACCTCCGTCACCGCCACCGACCGGACCGGCGGGGCACCGGATGAAGTCACCACCTACCAGTACCTGGGCGGGGCGGCCTGGCACTACGACGATGACAACGGCCTGACCAAGGAGAAGTTCAAGACCTGGTCGCAGTGGCGCGGCTACGGCAAGGTCCGGGTGCGGACCGGCGGCCAGGGCGGCGCGTCGGCGATGAAGTCGCAGCAGGACACCTACTTCCTGCGGGGCATGGACGGCGACCGCAAGGACACCAGCGGCGGTACGAAGTCGGTGAGTGTCACCCTGGGCGCCGGTGAGGGCGACCCGATCACCGACCACGAGTCGGCGGCCGGCTTCGCCTACAAAGCCGTCAGCTACTCCGGCCCAGGCGGTAAGATCTTGGTCAAGACGGTCAGTCGGCCCTGGCACCACGAGACGGCAAAGAAGACGCGCAGCTGGGGCACCGTCACCGCTAACTTCGCGGGCACCAAGACCACCACGTCCTGGACCTCTCTGGACAACGGGGCGGGCGCGAAGTGGCGCACCACCGAGACCAGCAACGAGTTCGACACAGTGGCCGGGCGCGTCACCCAGGTCGACGACCGCGGCGACACCAGCACCGCCGCTGATAACACCTGCACTCGCACCACCTATGCCACCAACACCGGCAAGAACATCCTCACCCTCCCGTCCCGCGTCGAGGCGGTGTCGAAGGCCTGCGACGCGACTGTCAGCCGTCCTGCGGACGTGATGTCCGACGTGCGCACCGCCTACGACGGCGGCGCATACGATGCCGCCCCCACGAAGGGGGACGCGACGGCCAGCGCGATGTTGAAGAAGTACAACGGCACCACCGCGGTGTACCTGGAGTCTGGAGCCACCTACGACGCCTACGGCCGGGAGCTGACCAGCACCGACCTGACCGCCGACGTGACCGTCACCGGCGCCGGCGCACTCACCCGCACCGCGCGTGGAGATGGCCGGACCACTACGACCGAGCGTACGCCAGCCGCAGGTTTCGCCACTGAGGTGAAGGTGACCACGCCCCCGGCCACCACGGGCAATGCGGCCACCGCCCAGACCACAACCACCATCCAGGACATACTCCGCGGCCTGCCCCAGAAGCAGACCGACACCAACAACAACGCCACCGACTTCGCCTACGACGCCCTAGGCCGCGCGACCAAGGTGTGGCTGGCCGACCGACTCACCAGCCAGACCCCGACCTACCAGTTCACCTACACCATCACCGACGACCAACCGGTCGCGGTCGGCACCAGGACACTGGACAACAACGGCGCCCAGCGCACCTCCTACACCCTCTACGACGGCTTCCTGCGCACCCGCCAGACCCAGGACCCCGGACCCGACGGCGGACGCCTGCTGGCCGACACCTTCTACGATGAACGCGGCCTGACAGAGAAGGAGTTCGCCACCTACTACGCCGACGGCGCACCCTCCACGACCCTGATCAAGCCGGATGACGATCACGCGCTGGGCGTGGAGACGCAGAACCGCTACACCTACGACGGCCTGGGACGTCAGACCGAGGCCAAGCAGATCGCCGGAAACGGCGACGGCGGCACCGTACTGTCCACCACCAAGACGATCCACGGCGGCGACCGCACCACGGTCATCCCGCCCGTCGGCGGTACCGCTACCACTACACTCACCGACGCCCACGGCCACACCACCGAACTGCGCCAGCACCACACCCGCAGCGCGAGTGCCACGTACGACACCACCGCCTACGCCTACACGCCGCGCGGCGAGCTGGCAAAGCTCACCGACCCGGCAGGCAACACCTGGTCGTACACCTACGACCTGCTGGGTCGGCAGACCAGGACGACGGATCCGGACAAGGGCACTACGCTCAGCGAGTACGACGATCTCAGCCAGCTGACCACTACCAAGGACGCCCGTCCAGGCAGTCCAGCCCTGTGGCACGGTTACGACAACCTCGGCCGCCAGACCGAACTGCGCGAAAGCTCAGCCACCGGCAAACTGCGCGCCACCTGGACCTACGACACCGTCACCAACGCCAAGGGCCACCTGGCCGAGTCCACCCGCTACGACGACGGCAACGCCTACACCACCAAGGTCGTCGCTTACGACCGCCTCTACCGCACGCTGCGCACGTCCGTCACCGTTCCGGCCTCCGAGGGAGCCCTGGCCGGCACCTACCTGTCATCGACCTCCTACAAGGTCTCCGGTCTCGTAGGAGGCATCGGCTACCCGAAGGCCGGATCCTTGGCCGCGACGACGGTGGCCTACACCTACGAGGACGCCACCCAGCGTCTGATCTCCATGGGCAGCAGCCAGGGCGTGAAGGCCGCCACCAGCTATAGCCTGACTGGCAAGCCACTGCAGTACCTGCTGTCCAACAGCGACAGTACGCCGATCGAGGTCAGCAACACCTATGAGTGGGGCACCCGGCGCCTGGCCACCTCCCGCGTGGACCGCGAGGGCATCGCGGGCGTCGACCAGCACAACACCTACCGCTACGACGAGGAAGGCAACGTGCTGTCCGTGTCGGACGTCTCCCGTTCCGGCACCGACACCCAGTGCTTCACCTACGACGGCCTGCGCCGCCTGACCGAGGCCTGGACCCAGAACACGACCACCTGCGCCACCGCGCCCAGCGGCAGTGTGCTGGGGGGCCCGGCCCCGTACTGGCACTCCTACACCTACGACAAGACCGGCAACCGCGCGACGGAAACACTCCACGACACCACCGGAGACGCGACCAAGGACACTATGCGTACCTACGCCTACCCGGGCGCGGGCCAGGCGCAGCCGCACACGCTGACCTCGGTCACCATGACCGGCCCGAGCGGCACAGCGAAGGACACCTACGGCTACGACGAGACGGGCAACACCACCACCCGCACCCGGGCAGGTACCACCCAGACTCTCGTCTGGGACGCCGAAGGCCACCTGGCCAAGGTGACCGAACCGGGCGCGGATGGCAGTGACAAGGTCACGGAGTACCTCTACGACGCCGAGGGCGACCGCTTGATCAGCCGCACCCCGATCGGTACCACCGTCTACCTCGGCGGTACCGAGATCACCCTTGCCAAGGGCTCCAGCACTCCCAAGGCCACCCGCTACTTCGACCTCGGCGGCGGCCACCAGGCCGTCCAGAAGGACGACGGCAGCGTCTCTGTCACCATCGCCGACCACCACGGCACCGCCCAACTCGCCGTCGACACGGCCACCCAACAGCTCGTCCAGCGCCGCACCCTGCCCTTCGGCGGCACCCGCGGCACTGCGCCGGCCGACTGGCCCGGCACCAAGGGCTTCGTCGGCGGCACCGACGACACCGAAACCACCGGCCTGACCCACCTCGGCGCCCGCGAGTACGACCCCACCCTGGGCCGCTTCATCAGCGTCGACCCCCTTCTGGAAACCGACAAGCCACAGACCCTCAACGGCTACGCGTACGCGACCCAGAACCCAGCGACTTTCGCAGACCCGTCCGGCCTCGCCGTCCCCGAGTGCCTCCAAGGACTGATCGAGTGCCGCAGCGGCATCCCAGTCAGCACCAACAAGAAGAAAAACACCGGCACCAGCACGAAGAAGCCCACCACCAGCAGCGCCAAGGGCCAGCCGACCTGCAATGCGGCGTGCCAGTTGAACCTGAGTCTCTGGAGGAATGGAGTTCCCCGCCAGGTTACGACGGTCAACTCGGCTACCATCCTTGAGGCATGGCTGGTGGGAACGGCGCCCCAACACTGGACATTCACAGACCAGGACGCGTTCGGTGCAGAGCTGAAGCGACAGCGCTGGATCAAGCAGGTGAAGAAGATGCTTGCCACCGACCTGAAGGGCATGAAGGTCGGCAATGTGAAGTCGTACGACCGTAAAATGTCGAAGCTGTCCCAGGCACAGAAGTTGACCCAGATTCTTGAAGATGGCATCGCTGTGGGAACATTGGGCACGTACTCCGATGCGACCGACGGTAACTTCGCGAATGCTACCAGCTCAGTACTCGGGTCGTATTATTTGGACGTGGAGGTCAAGTCGATGAACCAGAAGAGCGGGTCGGCCGAGGTAGGCTTCACTGTCACTGACACCGTGAACCGGGAATCCGGGATGCGAAGTCCGACAGGGGGTGGCTATAAAAAGGGTGAGGCCAATCCTGCGCTCAAGTTCATATTCGATGGGCTTTTGCGGGACTTCCCTCAAGGACAGCGGGACGTCGACGTCACTGTCTCTTGGAGTGAGACCATTGAGTTCAGATAAGCTCCGCGCGCGGCTCAGAGCGGCGACCCTTCTCGCACTGGCTCCCGTCATGGCTGCTTGCGCCTGGGAACTAGAAAACATCGAGGGTTCGCGCAACCCATCCGTTTCCGAAGTCACTGGCACCTGGCATGCGGCCGATGGCAGGACAGCTGAATTCGAGAAGAACGGTACTGTGACGCTCACGAACATCACGTGCAATGAGGTAACCCCGAGCTCTACGGAAATTCCGGACGAACCCTTGCGCGGCACATGGAGCGTAAGGTTTCCCCGGATGGGTGGTTCGCGTGTGATTGCGCTGGAATTCCCTGCGGGCGTCTGCGGGAAAGGGGGAATTGGGAGCCTTTTCTATATATATCAGCAGCCCGGCGACCTTATTCTGCACCTGCGTGATCCGGATATGTACAAAAAGGATCTGGACTTCACTAAAGCAAGCCCGTAACACGGCCGCTTCAACCTGGATCCACCGATCGGTGACTGAGAAGTCGACACCTTTTCGATCTTGAACGGTTGCGGTCGAACGCGGATCCCCGGTTGGGCGATCCTGTCCCTGTCAGGGTATGAAGACGGGGCCTCCTGAATAGCTCGTGGGTACCGAATCCATAGAGCAACAGGAGGCCCCGATGCCGGGGCCTTCCGTGTTGATGGCCGGGCAGCCCAACTCGGCTGCTCCATCGCGAGATCGCCTCGCGCACGAGTAACCTCGATTCTTCAGCGGTTGTGATAGCTGGTGACGGCCTTGCTTGCTGCAAGTAGTGAACCGCCCCGGGTTCGGTAGAGATCCTCAGATTGTGGTTGTGACCTGGGGTTTTGTCAGTTCCGTGTAGTAGTTGGTCTCGTACTCGACGGGTGGGACGTGGCCTGTCTCACCGTGCAGGCGTCGGTGGCAGTACCAGTCGGCCCACTCGGCGGTGGCCAGTTCGACCTGGGAGAGGGTCTTCCAAGGCCGCTGCGGCTTGATCAACTCGGTTTTGAACAGGCCGATCGTGCTCTCCATCAGGGCGTTGTCGTATGCATCGCCGACGGAGCCGATCGAGGCCGCGATGCCGGCCGCGTCCAGGTGCTCGGCCAGCCGGAAACTGGTGTACTGGCGCGGTTGCACCTGCGCAGTGGATCGTCCCTGGCAGACCTCGCACGGGAGATCAACCCCGTCGTGCGGGGATGGATCAACTACTACGGCCGGTTCTATCCGTCCGCGTTGGTCCCGAGCCTGAAGGGCATCGATCACTATCTGATGCGATGGGCCATGCAGAAGTACAAGCGGCTCCGGCGACGCCGAAGCCGGGCATGGCAGGGCCTGGAGAAGACAGCCAGGCTCTACCCGGGGCTCTTCGCCCACTGGAAACTGCTCCGACCTCGAACGACCGGATGATGGGAGCCGTGTGAATCGAGAGGTTCACGCACGGTTCTGAGAGAGCCGGGAGGTGAGATCCCTCCCGGCTACTCGCTAGGGCGTTCTGCCTGGTCGTGGGTGGGGTTAGCGGGTTCGGGTGGGGCAGTGGTGGGTTTCGGCGAGGTGGTCGAGACGGATGGCCTCAAGGGACGCCTTGGTGATGCGTTCGGTGCCGTCGTGGATGGCGGTGATAGCGGCTTGGCGGATGAGGCGGGTGAGGGATCCGATGCGGCCGGCGGTGCGTTGGTGGAGGTAGGGGGCGTGGGCCGGGAGGGCGCCGGGTTTGTGGTGGTGGAGGTCGAGGGCGTTCTCGATGTCGGTGATGACGTCGCGGAATGGTTGGCGTTGGCCGTGGCGGGCGGGTAGGGGGCCGCAGCCAACGAGGGTGGCGCGTCCGGCGAGCTGGGCGCCGCGGACTCCGGTGAAGAGGGGTGTGTCGGTGACGTTGATGCCGGCGTACACGAACGTGGCGGGGAGGCGTTCGGTGAGGTCTTTGATCAGGTCGGCGGTTTGGGCGCCGGTGGTGGTGCGGGGGTTGAGGCGGTGGATCTCGTCGATGAGGACGAGTTGGACGCCGGCGGCGGTGTAGGTGTGGCAGACGGCGTCGGTGATCTGAGTCTGGGTCATGCGGGCAGCGACGGGGATGCCGAGGTAGCGGGCGAATTCGGTGATGAGGGTTTTCGCGGTGGCGCCGGGCGGGACCAGGACGTACGCGACGGGTGCCGCAGTGTGCGCTGATCCGGGCGGTGCGGGGTCTTTGCGGATGTGGGCGAGGTGGCAGGCGCGGCCGACGTGGAGGAGGGCGGTGGTTTTCCCGGCTGCGGCGGGTCCTGTGACGATCAGGGAGGGCCGTGCGGTGGTCTGCTGGTGGCGGCCGAGAATCATCAGGGTGCGGACCTGGGTGGCGAGGGTGCTGATTGCCGGGGTGCGGATGGTGACGAACGCGGAGTGATAGGCGAGGCGTTCTTCCGTGCTGCGGGGCGGGTCGCCTGGCTGAGGCGGGGTGACGGGGTGGGTGGTGGCGAAGCGCTGCCAGCCTTGCCAGGTGGTCAGCGGCCAGGACGGCTCGGCCGCACCACTGTCGCTGGTGTCGGGTGGTGTGCTGCTCGCGCTCTGCGGGCTCGGGTTCACCATTTGTCGGCTTCCTCGTGCGCGTCGTAGAGCCCGAATCCGGTGGCCGGGACGGGGCTGAAGTCGTCGTCGGGCACGTCGTCGAGGTCGTCGATGCTGTCGTCCTCGTCGCGCTGCGCCAGACCGTCGGCGGGTGTTTCGGTGTCGTGTTCTGGATGGCGGGCTGTGGGGAGCGGGATGTGAGCGGTGCGGGCCATGAGGGCTTGTTCGGCTGTGGTGGCGTGGCCGGTGTGGACGCGGCGCATGAGCTGGTCGAGGGCGTCAGCGAGATCGGCTTCCTCTTGCTCGGCGTCGCCGTGGTTGCTGTGCAGCGTGAGGGTTCTGATGTGCTGCCAGGTGTGGTCGTTGAACGGCTGGTGGACGTGATCGCGGTGGATCCACGGGATCTCGGTCAGCTCGCCGTCGGGTAGACGCACCCAGATCTGGCGGACGTCGTGGGGGTTGTAGTGGATCTCCCATTTCCCGCCCCGGCCGGCGACGGGGGAGGGCTGGCCGCGGTAGGGGGCGAGGAGGTCCGCGTCGTAGGTGCGGTGGTGGATGCGGATGCCGGAGGCGGTGACGGCCTGCCAGCGCACAGGCAGCAGTTCGAGGTAGTCGCGGCCGGTCAGCGGGACAGGCACGTGTCCGGCGGCGGCGACGAGGGCGGCCCACATCTGGTTCGGGGTGAGCGCTTTGCGGGGCATCATCGGGTGGCGCAGGCCTTCGTGGGGCCGGTGGTGGTAGTGCACCAGCCACTCATCAAGCAGGTCTTGGAGCTGGGGGACGCTGTAGCAGGCGTCCTTCTCGATGTCGGGGCCGCGGCGGGTGACATCAGAGCCGGTGTAGCCGGGCAGGTGCTGACAGAACAGGGCGTTGATGGTGCCGAAGGTCCGCTCGACGATGCCTTTGGCGGTGGGGGCGTGGGGCGGGGCGGGCTGGACGCTGATGCCGAGATGCTCGCAGGCGGCGGTGAACGCGGCGGAGACGAAGACCTTGCCCCGGTCGACGACGATCGTCTCGGGCAGGACGACCGGCCGGGCCGCCGCGCCGGCCAGGCGCTCGTCCAGCGCGGCCAGCCGCCGGTGGGGGAGTGCGGGAGCGTGGTCCATGCGCAGGATGTCGGGCCAGGTCGGCCGGGCGGGGTGCGGGACGGCCATCTCCGCCAGCAGCAAGGCCGCATCCACGGCCTTGGTCGCGCTCGGGCACAGCACGGCGGCGAGGATGGCGCGGGTGGCGACGTCGACGGCGATGGTCAGTTCGGGCCGCGCGAGACGCCCGTCGTCGAAGAGGGCCAGGACGTCCAGGCGGGTGGTGTCGACCTGGACCTGTTCACCGGGCCGCAGCGCCGTGGCGGGGGTGAAGGCCCGCCCGTCGACGCTCGCCGGCACCTGCCGGACGGGCTTGGTGGGCAGTTCGCCGGGCCGGGCCAGGGCGGTGACGAGCCGGTACAGCGTGGCTTGTGACGGCGCGGGCACCGTACCGGGGCCGTGCCGGTCCTCAAGGATCTGGTTGATGAGCGGGAACAGGCCGTTGATGGTGCCCCGGGAGCGGCCGCGGCGGCGCAGCGCCTCGCGGACGGCGGCGACGACCCGCTCGTCGGCCCGCCCGGTAGGGCTGGAGGCGCGGGTGGTGCGGTGGTCGAGCAGCCCCCACAGGCCTTGCTTGCGGTAGGCGAGCCGCATGCGCTGCACCGTGGTGCGCGACATCCGGCCGAAGCCGAGCGCGGTCAGTTCCTCGGCCTTGGCCTGCTCCCGCTCGGCCAGCGTGTGCCGCTCGGCGTCGTACTGCTCGCGCACTGCCCCGTCGCTGCCGGGCCCGCCGGGCAGCCCGCATTCGACTTCCCTTACGTGCCGCTGCCAGGCCAGCGCTTTCTCACGCGCGGCGGCGGGGGCGGTCTCGAACAGCCCCCACTGCGGGGCCGCCTGGGGCGAGTCGGCCCCGATGACGGTGAAGCCGGGGTCGGCGAACAGGTGCCCGGTGAGCACGGCCTCGCCGCCGCCGTCCGGGCCGACGAGGTGGATGTCCTGTCCCGACAGGGCGACCACCTGCCACTTCATGCCACGGAAGCGGACGTGAGCACCGACCTTCACGGCCGGCCGGGCATTGCGCCGCGCGGTCACCCGGCATCTCCCGTCTCGGGGTTGCTCCAGCCCTGCGGGCCGACGGGGACGCGTTCGTGCAGCGGCGTGTCCAGGCAGGCCGTCAGCTGTCCGTGCCACAGGGAGTGGAAGACGCAGGGGAGGACCTCGATCGGGTCGCCGACCGCTCCGGTGCCCTCGATCAGCGGCCGCGGCCGCGCGAACGCCTCCAGGACGGACGCCGTCAGGCCGGGCCGGCCGGCGTTGCGGGGGTGGCGGTAGCCGGCCAGCCATTTCAGGTTGGCGGCCAGGCGGGAGCGGTGGGAGGCGCTGGTAGGTCCAGCCGATGTGCGCGCACGCTTCCGCTACGGCTTGGGCGGCGCCCCGGGCGCGTTCGTCGCCGGCGTCGGGGTAGCTGGGGCAGTCGGCGAGCAGCGCGGTGCCGTCTGCACGCCGGGTGAAGAGCTGCGGCACCCAGGAACGCACCTGCCCGCGCAGATCACGCCACAGCAGCCGCACCGGCCGCCCCGCCAGGCCCGTCACGTCCGGGTCGCGGTCCAGGACCATCAGCTGGACGCGCATCGCGTTCGACCCCGCGGCCACGTGCCGCCCGGTGGTCGCCGACCACCACAGGCCCGGCCCCCAGCGGCGCCCCGGGACCACCGGGAACGCCGACACCGGCGGCAAGTCCTCGAACGCCACGGTCATGGCGGCATCCGCCCACCGCTGCTGCACCGCCTGCCCCACCGGGTCGAGGAACACCGCCTCGAACCCGCCGCCCTGGTCCACGGCCGCTCGCCCTGCCCGGCTCCGGTGCCGGGCCGCTTCTGTGCTGGTCATCGCGCCAGCCAAGCCGCTCCCGCCGAAAGCATCGCCGTTTTCAGTGTTTCTGCCACGAACGAGTGCCGTATCGGCTAACAGCCGACCCGCCCCTCGGCACAGTGCTCTCAGCCGCCGCTCTCCTGCCTGCCCGCCGTCAGCATCTGGCTGAGCGTTTCAACGGGCATGTCCACCTACCGGGCCACCTCCTCAAGCGGCACCCCGCCGTTCACCGCCGCCACTGCCGTCCGTTTCCAGGCCGCCTCGACCAGACCGGCACTGTGACCGAGACCGCGCAGCAGCCGCCGGGCGACGTCGGCGGTCGGCCCGCTCTGCACCCCGCGCAGCTGCAGCAACTGCTCCTCGACGCTGTCGATAGCGCTGGTGATCAGCATCCGCTGCTCGGCGGGTACCGCAGCCCGCCACATCGTCCCCGAACCGGGTGCCTTCTTCTCCTTGCCCAGCACCCGCAGCTGGCCGGCCATGGTCGCAGCCTGGTGTTCCTGGCGCAGCCACCACGGGTCGTTGTCGTACCCGGGCGGCCCGCCGGCGCCGCGGCGAAGGCGGATCACGCTGCCCATCCACGCGATGAGCGGCCCGCCGTGGTCTGTCGCGGCCAGCGGCCCCAGCCATCCCCGCCCCAGTCGCTCACCGAGCCGGCGGCAGAACACCCCGTCGGCGGGCAGCGCCCGCGGCCGCCCGGCACCACTGTCCACCCACACCAGCTCGGCCATGGCCTGGTCCAGCAGCGCGTCGGCCACCGCCACCACCTCCGGGAAGACAACCGCGTCCCGCCCCACAATCCGCCACCACTCCAGATCACCCCCGGCATCCCCGCCCGCAACCTGATACAAGCGCCGCGGCCAGATCGTCTCCCGCTCCCACTGCAGGGCCTGCTCCCACCACCGGGCCACCACCGCCCGCGCCAGCGCGAACACCCGCTCCGGCTCCGTACCAGCCCGCACCGCCCGCCGCGACACCGAGACCCACCGCTGCTGCGCCGCCACCACCTCCGGCAGGCCACGCAGATCGAGATGGTCCAGCGGCTGATTGGCGTCCGCGTCCAGCAGCCACCGCCCATGCCGCACGCACACCCGCTCCCACCGCGGCGCGTACCGCACGACCTGCACGACCGCCCCGGTACGCCGGGCCGTGCACAGGCGGCAGCCGAATGCCGCTGGTCCGGCGACCGCGCCGCCGATCCGCCATGCTGCCGCAGGCCCCCCAGCCTCCCCGCCCGGCAGCTTGGCATCCTCCTGTCCCCAGGACGGCAACGCCCGCGCCAGCACGTCTTCGGTGACGCCGCACAAACTTGCCAGGAGCTGTCGTCCGGCTGCGTTCAGCAGCACCTCGGCGTCGGCCCGCGCGCCCCCGCCGTCGTGCCCAGGCTGGTAGTTGCGCCACTTCCAGCACAACCGCAACACGTTCGCTTCCATCCCGTAGCGGCTCGCGATGCGGCAGATCAGCGACGAAGTCGTCTCCCCCTGTAGGGGAGCGGTTCGCAGTAGGCCGGGGTGATGTGTCACTCCATTACAGTGCCGTGTTGCCGTCTCGCTCGGGCACTTTTGCAGCTGAGAGGGGCGTGCTCGGTGGCCGCTGGTCCTGGTTGCAGTCCCGGCCGGGCGGGCCACGCGGCCGTTGAGTGACGACGATAGGCCGCTTACCCAGCGCTTTCCCCGGCACGTCCAGGCCTGCACGGCCAGAGCCACGGCCCGTGATGCACTCCCGCCCTCGGATGGAGAGGTCCCCTGCATAGTCCCCCCTTGGACAGTGCGCTGTTGCATGGTCGAGTGAACGTGTCAGTGCTCCGAGGTCAGACGACGCGGACTGGTACCCCCCGTTTTGCCAGCAGATGTGTGAGTGGGCGCGTTGGTGGCGTTGGGTGGGTGTCAGCGGGACAGGGTGCTGGATGCCTGGTCATGGGGATAGTTGGGACAGGGCCTGCTGTC
>NZ_JBIUBU010000053.1:0-18754 GCF_044548345.1 Streptomyces sp. NPDC052042
GCCTCCTGCGCGTCCGGCGACCACGTCCGCGCATCCCCCAACAGATCACTCACACACCGTCAACGAGCCTGAACCCAAAGCGTTTCGGATCAATATAGCCCCGCGCGTCCTTATAACTGCGCCAAGCGGCGTGAGCCTTGCAGCCCTCGAAACAGATAGTGAGCACCATCATGAACGCGTCTCCTGTCGCCGCCTCGGTGCCCGACACGAGCGGAAGAGTCTGGGCCTACGCAACGGCGTCAGCATTCGCCGGAGGACTCCTTCTCGGCATACTGACCAACCTGGTCCAGGGCTGGCTTCCGGGGGCATGGAACCAGATCGCCAACTCCGGTGCGGTCTGGTCCGTCGCCGCCTTCGCCGCGGGCGCGCTGCTGGCCCGGCAGGTCAGCCCGCCCGCGGCCGCCGTCGCGGGGCTGTGCGCCGAGTCCGGCCTCGTCGTCGGTTACTACGGCTACGCAGAGGTCGCGCGCGACGGCATGGGCTCTCTGCTCGCTCCCCTCGTCTGGCTGGGTATGGCGTTCATCGCCGGCCCCCTGTTCGGGGTGGCGGGCTCTTGGTGGCGAGGCATCAGCCCGCGCCACCGCGTTGTCGGCCTCGCTGCCCTCGCGGGCGTTTTCGGCATGGAGGCCATCCACTACGCCTGGGTCCTGCACTACGCCCCCCAGGCATGGGCCTGCCTCGCCGTTCTGGTCCTCGTGCCGCTGCTCATGGGCCGCACCCACAGGGAACGCGTACTGACCCTCCTGACTGCCATTCCCTTCTCGCTACTGGCCTACCTCATCTTCGAAAAACTGATCCTGGCGACGGTCCTCGGCTGATACATCCTTCGCACACTCTCGACCCGGAACCAGAACGACTACTACCGTCATCCACTGCACCGCCGGCTCTCCTGCCGAGGTTGGTCCCCTGCATCTCACGCAGCGCTACTGTCTGTTCGCCGTAGCTATACGAGAAGAGGGCCGTAACGGGGTCCCGCCACGCCAGACGCAGGCGTGGCCCGCTCGCAGTGCCGAACAGACGCAGGTTCATTCGTTCTCCACGGTGGATCGCGCCGCCTGGCCGACCGGGATCCGAGGGCCCGGTACGGAGACCGCGGCGAGGTTGAGGCGGGCGCCCATGTCGAGGTTCACCTCGTCGTAGGGCCGGACGTGGGACCAGAACAACGGGGCGTTCCGCCGGCTGCACCGCTACAACACCCGACGCCGTCACTCCCACCTCGGGCACCGCAGCCCGGTCGCCTACGAAGCAGCATCCGCCAACCACATCAACTACGCTGACAGCAGGCGCATAAGCCCTGTCCAGGATCCGGGGTCAAGTCCCGTCCCCCAGGGGCGACTTCGTTCCCCCCGGATTGAACCTTCTCCGCGGCACAGCCGTTGTATTTGCTGAAAACCGCACAAGGGGCCGACAGCCCGGCCCCGTCCGTTAAGGAGAGATGCATGAAAGCGTGGCGTTCTCGTGTTGCTGCCATTGTCGGGGCCGCGGCGGTCGCCGTCGTGCTGACGGGGGGCTCGGCGTCGGCCACTGATCCCGACGGCTTCCACCATGCCGCTGGGTTCAGGGACCACCACACATGTCAGGTGGAGGGAACGGCCTACATGCAGGAGAACAGGAAGGGCTACACCGAATTCCAGTGCCGGTGGAACGACGGCTACTGGGAGATGTGGGTCCGCTAACGTGATCTCGTCTCCGGTACCGAACAGCCTGTGCTGTCCTTGAGCCGGCTGTCGGTCGGAAGCTGACCGCCTCGTCCGCGCCCTCTGCGAACGCGTGGACCGCCTGGACACCCGCGCCCCCAGACCGTGTGACCACCCTCCGTACCCGCAACAACCACAAGTGCGGGTACGGAGGGCTGACCCGCAGCAGGCTTACGCGGCTGCCGGGCGCAGCGACGCGAGCGGCGAACGCCAGCGCCTTTCCCCACCAGCGGACCTCGATCGACTGCGGGGAGTGGACCCAGCCGAGCCGGACCCGGCGACCGGCGTCGTCCTGGCGGAGGCCCGGGTCACCATCCCGCGCCGCCCTCCTGCGCGTCGGCGCGGGCCTCCTGGTCGCGGAAGAGGACGTCGCTGTCGGGGTTGTCCAGGGCGGCCGTCAGCGTCTGCTCGCCCTTGCGTCCCAGCCGGCGCCACACCGCCGCGTCCGCGCCGTGCTCCTGGAGCTGCTCCAGGGTGGTGACGACGACGGGCACCGCCTGGCCGTAGTCCTTCGCCGTGATCCCCCGGTGGAGGGTCCGGTACCGGCGCGGCGCCCAGTAGCGGCGGCCGGCCTCCTCCAGTACGGCGGCCGTGTTGGCGACCTTCGCACGAGGAGCGCAGAGCCGTGCGCCGACTCGACCGTCGAGTTCGAGCCCGCCCCGTAGACGAGCTCCTCGCGGCCGTCGGCGTGGGTGATGTGCACGACGGACGCGTTGCACGCCAGGCGGCACCTGGATCGGCTGTGCCGATCCAGGCGGAGGTGAGGCCGGGCCGGAGCCGGTCTCAACGAGGCTGGTTCACGCCCGGCCTGGGCTGTATGAGTCCGGTGTCGTAGGCAGTAATGACTAGCTGGGCGCGGTCGCGGGCAGAGATTTTGCTGAGCAGGTGCGAGATGTGGTGCTTGACCGTCTTCACCGCCAGGTGGAGGTGAGCAGCGATCTCGCCGTTGGACAGGCCCCTCCCGACGAGAGCGAGCACTTCAGTCTCCCGTTCCGTGAGGCGGTACTCCTCCAGCTTCCGTGTGGTCGGCTGGCCCGACGCGGCGTTGAGGTAGCTCTCCACGAGCCGGGTGAGGATGCTCGGCGCAAACAACGACTCCGCGTTGTGGGTGCGCTTGATCGCGTCCATGAGGTCGGCCGGGCGCGCGTCCTTGAGGAGGAAGCCGCTGGCCCCGTTGCGCAGTGCCTGGTGGACGTACTCGTCGAGCGCGAACATGCTCAGGACGATGACGCGGGTGTGCTCCAGTTCCGGGTTGGAGCAGATGCGCCTGGTCGCCTCCAGGCCGTCCATGCGAGGCATCCGCACGTCCATCAGCACGACGTCGGGCGTGGTCACGCCGATGACTTCGAGCGCTTCCATGCCGTCAGAGGCCTGCCCGACGACGCGCAGTCGGCGGTCGGAGTTGATCACGGCCGCGAGGCTCTCGCGCAGCAGGCTGTGGTCGTCGACGAGGACCACGCTGATGTTCTCTGTCTGCTCTGCGAGGGCCGTCATGCGCCCACCTCGCCGAAGACGGCTCGCACTTCGTAGCCGGATCCGCTGTCTCTGGGGCCGGCGTGCAACGTACCGCCCAGTGCCGCGACTCGCTCGCGGATCCCGATGAGTCCGTGGCCTGAGCCGGCTCGGGCCCGCCAGGACGGGAAGGGACCGGCGTCCTGGACGCTGACGGTCACGACGCCCTGGTCGTGGTCGAGGCTGAGGTGGACATCCGTGGGTCCGGCGTGACGCGCGGCGTTGGCCAGGCCTTCTCGGACGAGGGCGACGATCGTCGCCTGGACGCTGGCCGGAATGCCGGAGATGTCGCCGTGCCGGTACGTGACAGCCAGGCCCGCTGCCTCGGACTGGGCGATAACGGCAGGCAGCGCCTCCAGGGACTCCACAGGCTGCAGGGCGGCGGTCTCATCCGGGTCACGAAGTGCCTGAATCGTCCGGCGCAGCCCGGTGGTTGCTTCTCGGCTGGTCCGCTCGATGTCCGTCAGCGCCTCAAAGAGGGCGTGCTCGCGCTCGGTCGGTGAAGTGCCAGGGTCTTGTCGAGCAAGGTGCAGGGCGCTCGATGCGCGGACGGTGATCATTCCCAGCCCGTGGGAGACCAGGTCGTGGACCTCTCTGGCCACCCGGATGCGTTCGGCGAGCAGCAACGCGGAGACCTCGAGGTCGTGGACTTCAGTTCTCAGCCGGGCGCGCTCATTGCGCACCTCCACCAGCGCCCACGCAGCCATACCGAGGGCCACGACGAGAATCACCACGGCGGTCATCCATGGGTTCAGCCCGAGCACCACCATGGCGACGGCGCCGAGCGCCGCGGCCGCTCCGACGGCCACGACAAGCCGCTTCGCGATTGCCGAGGACGAAGGTGCTGCCATGCCCCGATCGTATAGAACGCGTCTGACCTGAGCATCGGACCACGGGCCCACGGTCCAGGGTCCGATGCCTCTCGAAAGTCTGGGCCGCGGGCCGAGGACCCGGCATGGTCGGCTCTCCTTGACTGGCGCAATGCAAAAGAAGATCGTAGCGGCGACGATGGTCGCCCTATTCGCCCTACTGGGGTTCGTGGCGGTGATGGTCACGGACTTCCACGACCGCTCTTGGCCGCAGGGCCTCGGAGCGGAGGCCAAGGTCTCGCTGGACTTCACGCACGCGTCGTCGGACCCCGCGCAGGCCACGGACGTGGTCGCCTCAGTGGGCGAGACATACGGTCTGGGGCTGTTCAAGGTCGTCCCGGACCTGGGCGACACGGGCCGCGAGGTGTTCGTCGCCCTCAACGGGCAGTCGATGCGTGGCGTGGACTGGTTCGGCGGGCAGCAGGCGTCGGACGTCCTGGGGCCGGAGCGCCTGGCCAACTCGTCGCCGGACGGCACGTACTACGTCCAAGACGCCTCACGGCTGGGCGAGGCTGTCGACGGCCTTCAAGCGCAGGGCGTCGTCGTGGTCCGGACAGATGCTGCGGTTCTCGACACGGTTCGTCATCTGACCGCCGAGACCGGGTTCGTCGCGCCCGTGCTGGCCGGCGCTCTGCTCGTGGCCGCCCTGACGGTCTTCTGGCTGGCGTCCCGCGCCCGCTCGCGCGCCCTGCGAGTCCTCGGGGGAGGCAGCCCCTGGCGCATCCAGGCCCAGGACGTTGGCGGGTACCTGCCGCTCCTGCTCGGTTGTGCCGCGCTGGTCGCGGCCGTCTCGTGCGCCCTGGTGGGCGTGTTCCGCGGCTGGGCCTACGTGCCGGTGTTCGCAACGAGCCTGCTGCTGTTCGAAGCGATCACCCTGGCGATCTCCGTCGTCGTCATCGTCGTGATGTCGTGCCTCGCGTGGCCCAGTGCCGACCTGTTCGCCACCCGCAGGCCCGCGGTGGTGGCGCTGCGGGGACCGGCGAGGGTCGTGCAGGCGGCGACGCTGCTCGCGCTCATCGCGTGCGCTGGCCCCGCGTGGGCCGCCTCGCAGGACGCCGGTCGGACGGCCCGCCAGCTCGCGGCCTGGAACCAGTTCTCCGACCAGGTGGCGCTGACCTTCGCGATGGACGAGAAGTACTTCGACCAGATCGCCCCGCAGGTACAAGAGGTCGTCTCGTCCGCAGAGGCAGACAAACAGGCCGCACTGTCGTACACGATCACCGAGAGGGACTGGGAGGGCGACTTCGGTCCGTACTCGGCGATCTCGATCGTGAATCCGCGCTGGGCCGAGCTGGTCGGTGCGACGGTCGGCCCCGACGCGCTCGTGCCGGCCGGATCCGAGTCGGTCTCCGGGATGCTCCGTCGAGAGCTCGGCCCCTCGCTCGCGCTGTGGGGAGGCGAGTCCCGCACAGGGGACACGGTCCTCGCTGATCTGAATGCCTACGCGCCCAAGCCCGGCGTGCAGTACCCGGTCGCCGACGGCGGCTCCTCGGGCCAGCTGAGCTTCCGCGACGACGTGCTGGTGCTCGAAGCACCGACGATCGCCACGGTCTTCGACGACCGCAACACCATCAGCCTGGCCTCCAGCGGCAACGTCGTCCTGACCGGCGTCGGCCCCACCCAGAAACGGCTCGACGACGCCGGGCTGGAGGACAAGGACCTGGCCAAGCTCGGCGTCGAGGGGGCGGTCCACCTGGTGTACGTGGCCGAGCAGGGCATCCTGCAAACCCAGTACGCCGCCTATCTGGCCCGTATTCTCGCCTTCTCGGTCGCCGCACTGGCCGTCGCCTTTCTCGTCGCCGCGGGCGTGAACGCGATGGTCTCGGCGCTGCTGAACGCACGGCGCGACTTCCCGATGCGGCTGAGCGGGGCGACCTGGGAGCGCACCGCACGGCCACGCGCCCTGCGGGACCTGCTCGTCGGGGCCCTGCTGGTCGTGCCGGCCCTCGCGTTCCAGCTCGGCAGCCCCGCCGCCTTGGCGGCCACAGCCGTCACCGGCGTCGCAGGGCTCGCCGCGCTCTACCTCAGCCATGGCGCGGCCGCGGCAACCGTCTTCTCCCGCGTCACCCACCGCAAGCTCTAGGAAGAGGACCACCATGATTATCGAAGCGCACGACGTGGGCGTCACCATCGACCGCCGCCCGATCATCCACGGAGAATCCGTGCGGTGCGCCCCTGGCGAGATGACCGCCCTGATCGGCCCCAGCGGCTCTGGCAAGACCACCCTGCTGCACACGCTCGGACTGCTGCTGCCGACCACCACCGGGCAGGTCACCGCCGACGGCATCGTCGTCTCCGGCGGCTCGCCCCGCGCACGCCGGGCGTTCTGGCGGGACCACGCCGCCTTCGTGTTGCAGGACTACGGCATCATCGACGACGAGCCGGTCTCTTTCAACGTCGCCATGCGCCGGACCGGACACGGTATTCACCAGAAGCTGCACGCAGCCCTGGAGCACGTCGGCCTCGCCGGCCGCGACGCGGAACCGGCCAGCCACCTCTCCGGCGGGGAGAAGCAGCGCCTCGCCCTGGCCCGCGCCATCTACCGCGACGCCAGCGTCCTGTTCGTCGACGAGCCCACGGCCTCCCTCGACGCCGCCAACCGGGGCCTGGTCGTCGGCCTGTTCGCCGACTTCGCCCGCCGCGGCGCGACGGTCATCGTCTCCACCCACGACGACGGCATGATCGCTGCCTGCGACCACCAGCACCGCTTGACCGTCCCAGCCGTCACCGCCGCCGCCAACTGAGGAGCGAAACCTTGACCACACCCGTCACCACCAAGTGCAGGATCCGTCGAGGGCTCATCGCCGCAGTCGTCGTCCTCGTCGTCGGACTGGTCGCGGCTGGCGCGCTCGTCCTGAAAGGAATCCTGCCCCTCGGCGGTGGAACCACGCACCCTCCGTGCGACCAGCTGCCCAACGCGTCGCAGGCGCAGGCCGCGCTCGCGGCGAACCCGGACCTAGTGGCCCAGCTGACCAGCCAGGGCCCCGGCGTCGCCGTGCGCGTCGATTCGCCCGGATGCAAGGACCGGGCCCTGGTCGAGGTCACCTACCGGACGGCCGACGAACGCGCCGGGATCGACGCGGTGCTCACGTCTGAGGACGGCTTCGGGGTCCCCGTGTACGTCCACAAAGGCTGAACTCCCCTACGACGTTGCTGTCGGCCCGGCGAAAGGTGGGATCCTCCGGCCAGGCAGCCTGTCGTCGGTGTAGGGCCAGACCGAGCGGGGCTCTGTGGAGGCGCTGGCGGAGGAGGCCGTCGTCGCAGCGTGCACGCTGGCCCACGCCGCCGATCCGTCGCGGTGGAGCATGGGCGCGGTGGAGGACGTGGCCGCCGCCCTCGAGGTCCTGGCCGGTGCTCTCGCCCAGCTCGATCCGGAGTGCGCGGAGATCCTCGCTGTCGTGCCCGTGGCGGCGGCCGCCGCCGTCGAGCGCGCCGAACAAGCCGGGGCCGGAGCCGGCCCGGGCGTCGGCAGTAGAGCTGCGGCTGGAACGAGTACGGCGTTGCGCCAGGCGCTCGCCGCTCATGGACGCCCCCGAGACGCAGGCCCTGGCCGTGCTCCTCGGCCAGGCGACGTTCTCCCCCGGCAGGCGCGGCAGGGGGACGATGACGGCTGGGGGGCCGGGCCGGCGGAGACTGCGGCTGCCGCGCTCGCGGACGCGCTCCGTGTGCACGGCACCGATGCGTACGCGCGGGTGCTGGCCCACCGGTCAGGTGAGTGCCGGGATCACCCCGCAGACCGCCCAGGCGGTGGTCGCGGCCCTCACCACCCGGGGCGGTGCCGCATCACGCGGCTGGGCTGGGGTCTATGCGTCCTTGAGAAGCCCGGTCAGCTTGGTCCCCTTCCCTGGTACAAGGATGCTGCCGTCACAAGCTCTCCATTGCCAACGCGTCCACCGAAGCGTCAAGGCTCCCTTACCGACTCAGCTCTGCTCGACGCTCCTGCCGAGAGGACAAGCAGGAAGCGAATTCGCAGTCTCCGCGATCGGCTTCGCCGCGTACACGATCCGTACGACGCCGTCCTCGTGCCGGGTGGTGGAGGCTTCGACGCCGAAGACCTCGCGCATCACGGCGGGAGTGAGGACGTCGAGTACGGGGCCGGCGGCGACCGCTCTGCCGTGGTCGAGGACAACGATCAGGTCGCAGAGGCGGGCGGCGAGGTCGAGGTCGTGGAGGACGGCGAGGGTGCTGACGCCGGTGGAGCGGATGAGGTCGAGGAGTTCGAAGCGGGCGCGGATGTCGAGGTGGTTGGTCAGTTCGTCCAGGACCAGCAGGCGCGGTTGCTGGGCCAGGGCGCGGGCGAGCAGGACGCGTTGGCGTTCGCCCCCGGAGAGGGAGGCGTACTCCCGTGTCGCGAAGGGGCGGATGCCGCAGCGGTCGATGGCGTCGGCGACGGCGCGGCGGTCGTCGGGGCCTTCGCGGCCGACCAGCCCGTGGTGGGGGGTGCGGCCGAGTTCCACGATCTCGGTCACGGACAGGCCCCCGGTGCTGCCGGCCGGGTCCTGGAGGACGGCTGCGGTGCGGCGGGCGGCGGTGCGGGGGGCGAGGCGCCAGACGTCGTCCTCGCCGACTCTGACGATGCCTTGGGTGGGGCGCAGTGAGCGGTAGACGGTGCGGAGGAGGGTGGATTTGCCACTGCCGTTGGGGCCGACGAGTCCGACGACCGCTCCGGGCAGGACTTCCAGGTCGACTCCGTGGAGGACGGGGGTGCCTTCCAGTTCGACGTGGACCTGGTCGACGGTGAGCTTCATACGGTGTCCAAGCCCTTGTTGCGGCGCAGCAGCCAGACGAAGAACGGGGCGCCGAGCAGGGCGGTGAGGATGCCGAGCGGCAGTTCGTTCGGGCGGATGAGGGTGCGGGAGAGGAGGTCGACGAGGACGAGGTAGACGGCTCCGAGCAGCGCGGTGAGCGGGAGGAGCCGCCGGTGGTCGGCGCCGACGGTGAGGCGTACGAGGTGGGGGATCATCAGGCCGACGAAGCCGATGCCGCCGGCCACCGCGATGACCGAGCCGGTGAGCAGCGCGGTGATGACCAGCAGGACGGCGCGCAGGCGGTTGACGTCCACGCCGAGCGCGGTGGCGGATTCGTCGCCGGCGAGGACGGCGTTGAGCTGGCGTCCGAAGAGGCCGAGCAGGGCGGTGCAGCCCAGGACGATCGTCGCGACGACGGGCAGTTGGTCCCATTGGGCTCCGGCGACGCTGCCGAGCATCCAGAACATCACTGTGCGCAGCTCGGTGGGGGTGGCCCAGAGCTGGACGAAGCTGGTGGCGGAGAGCAGGACGTAGCCGACCGCGACGCCCGCGAGGACGAGGCGGGTGGGGGCCAGGCGTCCGCGGCGGCGGCCCAGGGCGAAGACCGCCGCCCCGGTGACGAGAGCACCGAGGAAGGCCGCTCCCGCCACTCCGATGCCGCCGATGCCGATGCCGATGCCGCCGAGGGTGATGACCAGGACCGCGCCGAAGGAGGCCCCGTAGGAGAAGCCGAGCACGGTCGGGTCGGCCAGCGGGTTGGCGACGAGGGTCTGGAGGACGGCGCCGGCCACCGCCAGTCCGGCGCCCGCGAGGGCCGCGAGCAGGACCCGGGGTGTGCGGAAGTTCCACACGATCTGGTCCAGTGCCGGGTCGTCGGTGGCCCCCTGCCCCGTGAGGTGGTGGGCCACGATGTTCCAGACGTCGGCGACCGGTAGGGTCACCGCGCCGATGCTGATCGCGGTGATCATGGCGGCGATCAGCGCGGCGAGCAGGACCGCGGCGCCCAGGGAGAGCCGGAACCCGGTCAGAGCGCGTCGGGATGGAGCGTCTTGGCGATCTTCTCCACGGCCACATCGTTGCTGGGGCCGAGGTAGATCGAGTCGGACAACACCACGTACGCGTCGTTCTTCGCGGCCGTCCACTGAGGGAACTCCTTGAGCAGCTTCTTGGCGTACGCCGTCGGGTCGGGGTCGTTGTAGCTGATGACGACGAGGGAGTCCACGTCGGTGGCGGCGACCTGCTCCTTGCTGAGGTCGGCGAAGGAGCCCTTGGCGGCGTTCTCGAAGGCGTTGGCACCCCCGGCGTTGGCGAGGATGTCGTTGTAGATGCCCTTGGCTACGACGGAGCTGAAGTCGTTGCCGCCCATGCTCATGTTGGAGAAGAGCACCATGACCTTGGACTTCTTCTCGTCCTTGACCTTCTCCGCGACCTCGCTGATCCGTTTGTCGGACTCGGCGATCAGCTTCTCGGCGCGGTCGCTGACGCCGAAGGCCTTGCCCATGTCGCGCAGCAGGGTCCGGCTGTCCTCCATCGTCATCTTGGAGGTGTCCTGGTCGCAGCCCTGCGGCGAGATGTAGCTGTTGGCGCCGACCTGCTTCAGCTGGTCGCGGGTGGCGAAGCCGTTCTTGGCGTCGAAGCCGTAGGCGGTGGTGGACAGGACGAGGTCGGGGCGCTGCGCGAGCATCGCCTCGCGGGGGATGTCGAAGGCGTCATTGAGCTTGATGTCCCCCTTCGGCAGGGCCTTGATCTCGTCGGCCCGGCCCGGGACCTCGGACATGCCGTAGGTCTGCTGGTTGACGACGATGCGGTCCTTGAGCCCGAGAGCCAGCAGCGTGGAGACCTCGGCGACCGAGGCGCCGTTCATGACGACCACTCTGCTGGGGGCCTTGGTGAAGGTCTGCTTCACCCCGCAGTTCTCCAGCGTCACCGGGTAGCCGTCGGCCGAGGACGAGGCGGCGGGCTTCTCGGCCGCCGCGGTCTTCCCGTCCGACGAGTCCCCGCATCCGGCGGTCGCGAGGCCGACGACGGCCATCACTCCGAGGGCGGCGATCCGCTTGGTGGACATGTGTGCTCCTAGTTCGAGGCCGGCCCGTGGCCGGGGTTCGCATCAACAGTCGGCTGGCTTCCGGGGTGAGTTCCCGGCCTCTGCGGTCCGTCTGCGGGCGGGGCGGGCAGGTCGCCGTGGGCGACGCAGTGGTCCAGTTGCCGAAAGAATGCGGCACGGTCGATGACGGGGTGGGTGGGCGGTACGGGGCGGTCCGCCGCCGCGAGGCTCTCGGGCACGTTCTTCGCCCGTACGGTCGCCAGTGCGAGGTCCTTGTCCACCCCGTCGGGGGCCTCGGGCAGGGAGTCGAAGAAGGTCAGGACCGCCGCGGCGTCCTCGGTGTCCCGGGGTATCCGCTCCCGCCAGGTGTCCAGGGGCAGGGTCTGGACCCGGTAGCCGTACTCGCGCAGCCAGCGGTGCAGGTCCTCCTGGCGCACCGGGGTTCCGGCGTGGTGGTGGACCACGGCGGCGGGGTGGCGGGCAGCGGGGCCCGTCGCCACGATCTCGGCCGCGACCCGGTCGGCCGGGGTCCACGACTCCTCCGCGAAGAGGTCGGGCAACAGGCCCGCGGGCACTCCGGCACGCAGAACGGTCCACAGGAAGTCCTGGCGGTTGACCTGCCCCGCCCCGATCGGTCCGACGACGCGGCCGAGCCGGTGCACGGTGACGGGCAGACCCCGCTCGGCGGCCTGTTCCAGGAGGCGTTCGGAGGACCATTTGGTCTGCTGGTATCCGTAGCGCAGCCCTTCGTGGGCAAGGAGGAACGACTCCGTGAACTCCGCGCGCAGGGCGCGGGGCGGGCCGACCGAGAGGGTGGAGACATAGTGCAGCGGGATGCGGCGCGGGGCTGCCAGCCGCAGCAGGTCGTGGGTGGAGTGGGTGTTGGCCGGGCGGAGCGCGGTGTAGTCGCGGACGACGCTGACGGCCGCGCCGTTGTGGACGATGGCGTCGACGGCGGACCCGAGCACGTTCCACCGCTCCTCTCTCAGGCCCAGGCGGGGGCGAGAGAGATCGGCCGGGAGCCCGGTCACGCGGTGCCGCTGGTCCGGGGGCAGTGCCAGGCCGGCCGTCTCCAACGCGGAGAGGACGCGCTCCAGGGCGGCTTCGGGGCTCGCGGCCCGTACGGCGCAGACCACCTCGGCGTCCGTGGCCCGCAGGAGCTGGGCGAGGAGATGGGTGCCCACGAAGCCCGTGGCCCCGGTGAGCAGGACCCGTCGGGGCGGCCACGGAGCCTTCTCCGCTCCCGGGCGGACCGCGGGGTCCAGGGTCGTGTCGGCGGTCAGGGAGGGCGGGAGTACGGAGCCGGTCGGGCTGTGAGAGGCGGGGGCGGTCCCGGAGCCGAGGAACGCGGCGAGGGCGGTGGGGGTGGCGTACTGGAAGAGCCAGGCCACCTTCACCTCCCGGTCCAGCTCCGCCGCCAGGCGGTTGGCGGCCTGGATCGCCTGGAGGGACTGGGCCCCGCGTTCGAAGACGTCGTCGTGCTCGGTGAGGTCGCCGGACGCCAGGACCTGGCGCCAGACGCCGGTCACGGCCTCGGTCAGCGTCCGGTCCCCGGCGGCCTCAAGAGGGCCGCCCTGCTGGACGGGGAGCCGGGCGAGGAGGGCGGCACGGTCGGTCTTGCCGGAGGCGGTGCGCGGCAGGCGGGGCAGGAAGGTGAGGGATGTGGGGATCATCGGTGCGGGCAGCCGGGCCCGGAGGTGGTCACGTACCGCCGACAGCAGGGGCCTGGCGCCAGCGGCGACGAGGTGGGCCGCCAGCCTGCGGGTGCCGTCGGGCAGCACCTGGCCGGCCACGGCGGCGTCGCTGATGCCGGGGTGGGAGAGCAGGGCGCTCTCCACCTCCGCCGGCTCGACGCGGTGGCCGCTGATCTTGAACTCGTCGTCCGCGCGCCCGAGATAGCGCAGGAGTCCGTCCTCCCCGAGCTCCACGAGGTCGCCGGTGCGGTAGGCGCGGGGAGAGCCGGTCAGGCTCTCCAGCCGGATGAACCGCTCGGCGGTCTCCTCGGGCAGGTTGCGGTAGCCGTGGGCGAGCGCGGGGCCCAGGAGATGCAGCTCGCCGTCGATCAGGGCGACCCGGCTGCCGGGCAGGGGGCGGCCCACGGGGGTGTCTTCGGGGGCGAGGGCGGTGTCGTGGAGATCGGCAGCGGTGGCGACCACCGTTCCCTCGGTCGGCCCGTAGGTGTTGACCAGGCGGACGTCCGTGCCGACGGCCTTGCGCCAGCGGGCCGCCCGTTCGGGTAGGGCCGCCTCGCCGCCGATGATCACGGTGTGCACCGTGCTCGGCAGGGCAGCCGCCCCGGTGGACAGCGCGTAGGCCAGCTCGTGCCAGTACGCGGTCGGCAGGTCGAGGACGGTCACGGACAGGCGCTCGCACGCGGAGAGGAAGTGCGGCACCGAGTCCGTCATATCCGGCTCGCGGATCACCAGAGTGGCACCGGAGCACAGGGTCAGGAAGATCTCCTCGATGCTGGTGTCGAAGTGCGGGGGCGCGAATTGGAGTACGCGGTCGGTGCGTTGTGGCCCGTAGCGGAGGCCCGCCGCCGCGACGAAGTGGGCCAGTGCGCCGTGCCCGACCTCGACGCCCTTGGGCTGCCCGGTGGAGCCGGAGGTGTGGAGCACGTAGGCGAGGTCGGCGGGCCCCGGGGCGGAGAGCGGGGCCTGGTGGGGCTCGGCGCCCGGCGGAGCGTCGAGCAGCAGGATCTCGCGGTCCGGGAAGAGGTGGGCGTACCGCTGCTCGGTGACGACGAGGGCAGGCGCGGCGGAGGTGAGCAGCGCGGCGGTGCGGTCCGCCGGGGCGCTCGGGTCGAGGGGGCAGTGCGCGGCCCCCGCGGCCATGATGCCGAGCAGGACCGTGACGGCGTCGATGCCCCGGGGCAGGGCCACGGCCACCAGGTCACCGCGGTGCACTCCGCGTCCGGCGAGCCGCCGGGCGGTGCGGCGGGCCTCGCCGAAGAGGTCGGCGTACGTGATGCTCCGGTCGCCCTCCTCGATGGCGATCGCGCCGCCCCGGCGGGCCGTGTGGTCGGCGATGAGCGAGAGCACGGGGCGCGGTGGAGCGGGGAGCGGGTCTCCTTCCAGTACGGGGACGGGAGGTGCGGGGTCGTGTGCCCGCGGGGCTGGGGCGAGCGAGGTGAGAGGGTGGTCCGGTTTCGCGACTGCTGCCGTCAACAGGCCGAACAGGGCGCGCCGGTGGTCCGCGACGTCGGCGGCGGTGTAGAGGTCGGGGTTGGCGTCCACGGCGAAGCGCAGGGTGGTGCCTTCGGAGCGGTCGTACACGTTGAAGGTGAGGTCGTCGACGGGGCCGGCCGAGACGTTGTGGACGGTGCTGCGGTGCCCGGCGAAGCGCAGGTCGTAGGCGAAGGGCATGATGTTGACGCCGGGGCCGGAGAGGCGTCGGCCGCCGCCCACGAGCCGTAGGTCGCGGCGGATCTGCTCGTAGCGGTAGCGCTGGTGCGGCAGGGCGGCGCGCACTTCTCGGGAGACGGCGGCGGTGAGGGTGCGCAGGCTGTCGTCCGGGCCGACGGTCACCCGGAGCGGCAGGACGTTGCGGACCATGGCGGGCACGCGCAGGGACACCGAGCCGAAGCGGCCCATCGCGGGGACGCTGAGCACGATCTCGGGTGCCCCGGTGGCGTGGTGGAGGTGGGCGGCGGTGGCCGCGAGCAGGATTTCCGACCAGGACACTTTCAGGGCACGGGCGGTGGCCCGCAGCGCCGCCGTGGTTCCGGCGTCGAGGTCCGCCGCATCCCGGAGGAAGGAGGCGGCCGGGAGCGCGGAGCGATCCGCGGGGGTGGCGACGTCCGGCCGGTCGGCGTACCGGCGGTTCCAGTGGTCCCGGTCGCGGGCGAACTGCTCGGACGTTCGGTAGGCGGCCTCCTCCTCGCGTACGGAGGCGAGCGTGCCGAAGCCGCTCGGTCCCGGCTCCGTGTCCGCCGCGAGCGCGGAGTAGAGGTCGGCGACGCGGCGGGCGACCAGGGACAGGCCGAAGCCGTCCAGCGCGATGTGGTGCACCCGGTGGTACCAGAGGTGACGATCGGGGGCCAGGCGGAACAGCGCGTGGCCGAACAGCGGGCCACGGGTGAGATCGACGGGGCGGGCGATGTCCTCGTCCACCCAGCGGAGCGCCGCCGTGCGGGGATCGGATGCCTCGGAGAGGTCGGCGGTGTGGAGGTGCCACTCGGGGGCAGACGTGTCGACCTGCCAGGGGTGCCCCTCTTCGTCTGCCGTGAAGACGCAGTGCAGGGCCTCGGTCTCCTCGACCGCCCGGCGCAGGGCGGTTTCGAAGAGATCCACGTCGACGGGGCCCTCGATCACCACGTACTCGGCGGTGTTGTAGGCGGGGCTGGAGGTGTCGAGCTGGTGCCCGGTCCAGATGCCCTCCTGTGCGCCGAGCAGCGGGTGGCGGCGCGGGGCGTTTTCAGACGTCGCCATGGTGTCCTGCCTCCTGTCGTTCTTCCTGACTCTTGTCCAGCAGCTGCCACCAGTGCTGGAAGGAGGGCAGGTCGGCCAGGTCGATGAAGGAGACGTCGATGCCGTACTCCTGCCAGCGCTCGACGAGCGTGACGAGGCGCAGGGAGTCGAGTCCCGCGCCGACGGGGTTGTCGTCGAGGTCGACCTCTTCGGGCTCCTGGTAGAGCAGTTCGGCGAGATCGGCGCGAAACTGCTGGAGGGTGAGGGTGGCGGGCATGGTGATCCTTTCGCTGTGCGCGGCATGCGTTTCCCGATAGGCGGCGGTCAGTTGACCTTGCGGTCGGAGCCGTCCCAGAACCGGTTCCGCAGCTCGCGGCGGAGGATCTTCCCGCTGGGATTACGGGGGACGTGGTCGATGAACTCGTACTTCGCAGGCAGCTTGAACGCGGCCAGCCGCGGGGTCAGGAAGGTGTGCAGGTCGCTGGCGCGCAGGGTCTCGCCGCCCCGGTCGGCGGGGACCACGAAGGCGTGGACGTACTCGCCCCACCGCTCGTCCGGCGCGCCGACGACCACGGCCTCGGCGACGCCGGGGTGGAGCTCCAGGACGTTCTCGATCTCCGCCGGGTAGACGTTCTCCCCGGCCACGAGGATGGCGTCCTTGATCCGGTCGTGGATGAAGACGTAGCCGTCCTCGTCGACGAAGCCGGCGTCCCCGGTGCGTATCCAGCCGTCGACGAGGGTCTCGGCGGTCTTGTCGGGGAGGTTCCAGTACTCCACCATGTGCGCCGGTGTGGCCAGGCAGACTTCGCCGACGGCCCCGGGCGGCAGTACGGTGCCGTGGTCGTCGATCACCTGGACGCGCACGCCCGGGTAGGGGCGGCCCGCCGCCTGCATGAGGGGCGACCCGGGTTCGTGGACGGCGGGCGGCAGGCAGACGGCGGTGTTGCCGGTCTCCGTGAGCCCGTAGATCTGGGCGAACTCGCAGCGGAACACCGCCAGGCTCTGCTCCAGCAGGGTCTCGGAGATCGGCGACCCGCCGTAGACGATCTTGCGGAGGGTTGAGAAGTCGGCCGGGGTGACGCCGGGCCGGGTCAGCATCATCCGCAGCATGGCCGGGACTACACAGGCGGTGGTGATGCCCAGCCGGTGGATCAGCTCGACCGCTCGGGCCGCGTCGAAGGCGGGCATCGCCACGACGGTGGTTCCGGCGTTGAAGTTCTGCGTCGCCCACCACAGGCCGCCGATGTGGAAGCCGGGGATGCCGATCAGCGCGATGTCCCCGGCCCGCCAGTCGATCCAGTCGACGTCCGCCTGGGCCATGGCGTCCGCGATGGCGGAGAAGCTCCGGTGGGCTAGGACGACGCCCTTGGGCAGCCCGGTGGTGCCGCTGGTGTAGAGCTGGGCCACCGGGGTGTCGCGGGTGGCCGCGTACGCCTCGTCGGCTCCAGTGCCGGCGGCCTTCCAGGTGGCGTAGCCCTCGGCCGCGTTGAGGGCTACGACATGTTCGGGCGCTGCGGAGGGCATGCCGTCCACGACGGGCCGGAACTCCTCCTCGACGAAGAGGAGTCGGGTGCCGGAGTCCTGGAGGATGTGGCAAACCTCGGGTGAGGTCAGCCGCCAGTTGACGGGGACGAGGACGGTCCCGGTCTTGGCGCAGGCGAAGAGGATCTCGTAGTACCGCTCTGACTCCTTGCCGAGGTAGGCGACCCGGTCCCCGGCGGTGAGACCGGCCGTGCGCAGGGCCTGCGCGGTGCGGCTGCTCTCGCGATGCAGTGCGGCGTAGGTGAGGGTGGTGTCGCCGCAGATGACGGCCGGGGTGTCCGGTTGGTGTGCGGCGTGGAAGCGGGCGGTGTCGACGAGCGTGGTGAGCCGGTGGTGCAGCCGGGTGCCCGGCCGTGGGGTGTCAGGGGATGCCATGCGTGATGTCCGTCCGGTACCGGCCCGCGCTGGCGGGCGGGGAGGTCAGGTGATGTTGACGAAGGCGAGGGTGGCGTCGCCGTCGCACCGGCCGCCTTGGGCGTCGCCGTAGCGGTAGGCGGTGGTGGCCATGAGGAGCGGTTTGCCGCCGGGCGAGCGCCGTTCGACGGAGCGGAACTCCATCTCGCCGTGGAAGTCGCGTGGATCTACGGGCCGTTGGAAGCGGGAGGCGAAGCGGGCGATGAGGATGTCCGGCAGTTGGTGGCGCCAGAAGTCCTCCAGGGTCCAGCTCTCGAAGCCGGTCAGCAGTCCTTCCTTCACCGACTTGGCGACGAGGTAATACATCATCTGGTTGTAGGCGATGTTCACCTCGACCGCGTTCAGGTGGCCAGTGTCGTCGATGTAGCAGGACTCCGGAATCGCGAACGTCGCGCGCACCTGGGAGAGTCCGGCGGGCAGGGCGGACACCTCGGCGGTGAGCAGGTAGCGGCAGTGGTTCTTGTACGGGGTGAGCACCCGGGGCAGCAGATCCTGGTCGGTGGCGAAGGTCCCCGTCGGGACGGCGTCCGTGACGGTCATGCCGCCTCCAGTCCGGCGTGGAGCTTGCGCTCGTCGTGGACGGTGACGCGGAAGGAGACCGTCGGCTCGGGCGTGCTGGTGTGCCGGGCGCAGTGGATGAGGCTGCGGTTGTCCCAGACCAGGAGGTCGCCCTGTTCGAAGCTCTGGAGGTGGATGTTCTCGTGCTCGAAGTCGCGGTCGAGCTGTCCGGTCGCCTCGAAGAGCCGCTGGAGCAGAGCCTCGTCGAGCGGCCTTCCGTCCTCGTCCTCGATGCCGACGGTGAAGCCCTCGCTGAGGTAGAGCACCTTCTCTCCGGTCATGGGGTGGGTGAAGACGGTGGGCTGGCGGACGGCGGGCGTCTTGTCCTCGACCTCCTGGATGATCTCCGACAGGGGACGGTAGACGTCGTGCGGGCGGACCTTGAAGTACTTGCGTACGGAGTGCAGGCAGCGCGTTCCCTCGATCTCGCCCTTGAGGTCCTCGGGCAGCTTCTCGTAGGCCGCGCCCATGTCGATGAAGTACGTGCCGCGGTTCCTGGCGGGTATGACCTGCGGGTAGATCAGGGTGATGCCGAACGGGTCGGGCATGAACTGGTAGTCGGCGTGCCAGAACTTGCCGGTCTTGGGGACGCCGATCTGCTTGCCGTTCTCGGGGACGTTGGAGGAGACGAACACCTGGGAGACCTCGGGGTGCTGGTACATCGGCTCGTAGTACGTCTCCGGGCGGCCGAGCCGCCGGCCCGTCTCCAGGAACGCCTGCGGGGAGAGGTCCTGTCCCTTGAGGACGGCGATCTTGCGACGGTAGACGGTCTCCTTGAGGGCCGCGATTTCGTCCTCCGAGGCCGAGGTGTGGTCGAAGTCCTCGACGCAGGCGCCGATGGCGGTTCCGGTGTGGTCGGTGATGCGCATGGTGGTGCTCCCTAAGAATGGTTGGCGGTCCGGGAGGACCGGGTGTGGCTGATGGTGGTCTGTCGTTGATGACTCCGAAGGAATGGCCGCCC
>NZ_JBIUBU010000054.1:0-18667 GCF_044548345.1 Streptomyces sp. NPDC052042
TGCTCATCTTCGCCAACGGCAGCACAAACGAACAGAGCACACCCACAGACCCCGCACCCCCACCGGCCATGTCCACGGCCTCAACAGACCACGACCGGGAACAGACATAATCGGGCGGGTGAAGCGGGCAAAAGAGGGTGCCGCAGATTTAGTTGTCTGACTTGTGGCTTTGTTCACCGGTTTCGACAGCAGCTGTTCAGTGCTTCGGGCGGCACCCGCGCACGCCGATGAGAATCTTGCCGCTCCAGGCGGACCCTCCGAGCTACTGGATGCTCCAGCGGTGCGGATGGTCGGGATCGGTGGGGCAAGCGAAGACGTTGAGTTCGCCGGAGCGACCCGCGGTGACCTCGGTGGGGGTTGCGGACCGAAAGGCGGGCAGGCCTCGGTCCTAGCGGCCGGCCGTTGGGTGCCACTCGCGGCGGAGAAGGCCGAAGACCCAGGAGTCGGAGACGTCGCCGTTGACGACGCAGTCCTCGCGGAGGGTGCCTTCGCGGACGAAGCCGAGCTTCTCCAGGACCCGGGCGGACGCCACGTTGCGGGTGTCGGTCTCGGCCTGGACGCGGTTCAGGTCCAGGGTGTCGAACGCCCACCGCAGGACGGCGTGCGCGGTCTCCGTGGCGTAGCCGTGGCCCCACGCGGCGGCGTCGAAGACGTAGCCCAGGGACGCGCTGCGGAAGTCCGGGTTCCAGCTGGTCAGGCCGCACCAGCCGATGAACGCGCCGTCGGAGACACGGTCGACGGCCACCCGCGCTCCCGTGCCTTCCTCCTCGATCGTCCGGCAGGTCGCGATGAAGCGCTGGGCGCGGGCCGGTTCGGTCCACGGCGGGGAGTCCCAGTAACGCAGCACGTGGGCGCTGCTGTGCAGCGCGTAGAGCGGCGCCGCGTCGGCGTCGGTGAACGGCCGCAGTCGCAGGCGGGTGGTGTTCAGCTCGGGGGTGGGCAATGTCATGCGGAGCATCCTGCCGCGTCACGCTCGCCCCCGACCATCCGTTTATCCGGACGGTCGGGGGCGCCTACGTCATGGCGAGCAAACGGCGGCCGTGCTGGCGCACCCTCCGGACGCCGACCAGCCTCGTCCTTTACCGGACCCCGGACGGATGGAGGTATGCCGTCCACTTCACCGAGCCGACCGGCATCGCTGACAGCGCGCTCGCCGGTCCTCCGCCCTCGTCCGAGCCGGACATCGCGCAGGCGGCCCTGGTTCAGAAGGCGGAGGAACTCACCCACCGCCGGCTCGACGTCCTCTGGCACGCACCCGATCAACCGGACTGGTGGACCCGCACGGTCACCGTCGCGGGGCCGCTTCCACCTGCCTGAAGCCGACGCACCGATGCGGTCGGAGCACTGATATGTGGGGCCGATCTGTCAAGGGGCAGCCTTCAGCGGCGTCCGGGACAGAGGTCTCGGGCGCCGCTTGCTGCTGTCGAAACCCGTGAACATTTCGATTTCCTCTCGGGCGGCGGCTGCCTCCCAAACCGGTGTACATCCGCTGCCCGTTCTCGCGGACAGAGCCACGCAGGTGCTGCCCGCCGAAAGTCCCCCGGGCGGAATACTCTGTCGGTATGAGCGAACGAGGAATGCAGGAGCTGGCCCTGCTGCTGCTGACGGCGCTGGCGAATGCCCCTCGGCACGGGTATGCCATCGCCCAGGAGGTCAAGACCATCACCGACGGCCGAGTGGCGCCGCGTACCGGGGCGCTCTACGGGGCGCTGGACAGGCTGCTGGCAGAGGGTTTGATCCAGGTGGAGCGTGAGGAGGTGGTGGGCGGCCGGGCTCGTCGTATCTTCGCTCTCGCTCCCGCCGGGCGGCAGAGGCTGGAGGCCGAGGCGGAGCGGCTGGCCGCGACCGCCCGGGAGGTCAGGCGGCGTCTGGCCGACGGTGCGGCGGCGCCGGCGTGAGCGATCCCCTCGTCCGTCTGTATCCGGCTGCATACCGGGCTGCTTACGGGCAGGAAATCATCGACGTGCACCGGGAGATGACGGCGGACATGCCGTGTCCGGCCCGGCTGCGTGCGGGCGCCGACCTGGCCGCGCACGCCCTGCGGGTTCGGCTGGGGCTCGACTCGGCGTCGCCTGCGGGGCATTTCTTCGCCCTGGCTGCCCCGTTCGCACTGGCGGCTGGTGCGGTGGCCAGCGGGCTGCATCTGACGCGCTGGTACGCCGGGCTTGTTCTCTCGCCGGCCCCGGTATGGGTCCAGCTCTCCGCCATGGATGGTGCGTGGACCCTGTACATGCTGCTCTCGCTGCTGGTGTGCGTCGGCGCGGTCATCGCCTTGACCGGCCGGTGGGGGCCGGGTGTGGGGGTGGCCGTGTGCGGGCTGCTGGGGACGGCCGTGCAGTGGGCTGCCGGCGCACACGTGTCCGACGACGGGGCCATCGCTCCGGTCGTGGCGTTGCTGACCGTCGCCGTCGTCCTCGCCTGCCCTCCGGATCGACGCGGTGACAGGCGACTGTCGGCGGCGGCCGGAGCCATGGCTGCCGCGGGGTGGTTTCCCGTCGTCGTCGTGAATACAGGGGCCTATACAGGGGCCTTCGGTGTGACCACGGACTACGGCGCCTGGCCAATGCTGGTCCTCGCCTTCACGGGGGCCGTCCTCGCCCTCCGCGTGCATTCCTCAGGTCTGCGTGAGATGGGTGCGATGACCGTGGCCTCTCCGCCACTGGTCGCCTACTCCTACGCGACTGTCTGGGGCGATCTCTGGCCCGTCCTCGGCACCCTTCTCCTGCTGCCGGTCGTGGCCGCGCTCACGGCGTTCTTCCACGCGGTGCGCCGCCGACGCTGACCCCGCCTTTACAAGCCGGCCGCCCACCAACGGGCGGCCGGCTTTGCCGTGCCGCCCATGTGTCTTGCCTGACGGCTTCCACGCTGGCGGCACACCGCGCCCCGCGCACGTTGCAATAGTCCGTTGAGATGAATACTCTCTCCAGTGTTCTATCCGGGAGTGCTGTTTAGGCCAGCCGTGCGATCTCGGGTGCCCCGGCGAAAGGGCGCCCGCAGCGCGACGTGCACCCCTGCCCGGTGTCCCTTCCGAGCAGAGAAGATCATCGAGTTGCCGTTCACCTTGTCCCACCCCGCAGCAGTGCTGCCGCTGATGCGTCGGCCCTTCGTTCCGGCGTCTCTGGTCGCGGGTGCCGTGGCACCCGACGGTCCGTACTTCCTGGCCGTCCTCGGCGTGTCCGAGACCAGCCCCCAGGACTGGTACGGGCCGCTCCTCAACGCCACGGCGACCCACTCGCTCAGTGTGGGCCTGGTGGTCAATCTGCCCCTTGCCATCGGTCTGGTCGCCGCCTACCGGATGCTGCGCGCGCCGATCACAGCACTGCTCCCATCCAGCCTCCGCCTTCCGGAACCCGAGCGGATAATCGGCCTGCCGGCCAAGGTCCGCTACACCATGTGGCTACTGGTCTCCGCCCTGATCGGTATCGCCTCCCACCTCGCGTGGGACTCCTTCACCCACGGCGACGGCTTCCTGGTCACCCACGTGCAGCCGCTGCGCGCCTCGGCCCTGGGAGGCTTGGCGGTCGCCCGGCTGCTGCAGTACGCGAGCACCGCCTTCGGCCTGGCGGCCGTCGGCTGGCATCTCTGGCGGCGCCGGGACCGTCTGCGCACCCACGGCGACACCGACACCGTTGCCCGCCTGGGTCCCGTCATACGGTGGAGCGTGGTGACTCTGCTGGTTGCGGCACCCGTGCTGGGCGGCGCCGTCAACACCCGTGATGATTTCAACGCCTACCGCCATGTGACCGAAGTGGACTACAGTCAACCGACTACCGTCGACCTGGGCGACGGCGTGAGCGAGACCACCTATCCCTCCAAGACGGTCCAAGCTCCGTGGGGGACCCTCGCCGAAGGCGTGTTGACCGGGGCCGCCAAGAGAGCGGGCGCTTCGTTCACGGTCATACTGCTGCTGTACTCCGCCACCTGGCGGATCGGCGCTATCTCGCGTCGGCCAGCGACAGTGTCCAGCCCCGCCACTTCGCCGCAACCGACTCAGGACGGGAAGTGACGGCGCTCGGCAGACGGTTTCCGCGCCCTGACCGCCAAGGTGCCTGGTTCAGCCTCGGCGGCGGGCAGCGGGGTCGCGCTGCGCGACGTGCCGGGCGACCGCGTCGACGCCGGGGCGGGCGTACCGCTCCAGGGAGCGGACAGAGGCGTGGCGGGAGCGGGCCAGCAGCATCGGCGTGGATGTACCGTCTTCGGCGTCGTGCGTGAGTGCGCTGTGGCGTAGCCGGTGGAGGGTCCAGCCGTCCAGGTCCTCGATGTCCTCGGGTGAGGCGAGGGGGTTGGCCAGTAGTCTGGTGTTCTCCTCGAAGATCTCCTCGACCCGGCGGTAGGAGAGCCGGGCCCGGCCGGTCTCCGGGCACACGTCGATCGTCGGTGTCCCGGCCGGGGCCTTGCGGTCGGTGAGGAACAGCGGGCCGCGGGCGCGGCGGGCAATGAGTCGCGGCAGCAGTTGGGCCGTGCCGGACTGCCAGTGAATCCACTCCGTGGCCCCGCCCTTGGCGGTGATCTTCCCGCGTTTGTCCTGCGGGTACAGGTCTTCCACGTTCAGGCACAGCACCTCATCGGCCCGCGCTGCCGACTCGTAGAGCATCTTCCACTGCGTTTTCTCACGCAGGGCGACGTCCAGGCGCCACAGGGCGACGATCTGGTTCTCGGCCAGGGCCTTGGTGCGGTCGGGCGGTGCCGGCCGCCGCTCGATCCCGATCGTCGGGTCGCCGTCGATCCAGCCCTGGCGCTGCCACCAGCCGATCGCCTTGCGCGCGATGGACAGCTCCCGGTTGACGGTGTCGGCGTCCATCTCGTCCGCGCGAGCTGACGCCAGTTCGGCCAGTACTTCGGGCAGCGCCGGGTCATCGATCACGGTGACGGGGAAGACGGGCAGCTTCGCGCCTCGGCGGGCGGGTCCGGTCGGCGCGGGTTCGCCGGCAAGCAACCACCCCCACGTCGTCAGGGAGATCCGGTAGATCCGCGTGGAGGACTTCGCGATGCCCGCTCCGGTGAGGTACCGCTCGACCGCCGCGGTGTAAGACGAGGGCGGGGCGGACAGCGGCACGGCCCGGGCGCGCGGCAGGCGGAGCGCGCCCCCGCTTCCGAGTTCGGTCACTGGTTCGATCGTCATGTTCGCCTCACCCTCCCGTTACTGCCGCAGTAAATGCGTACACCTCGCCCGTGGCGGCCGGAGAACCATCCGCAGGTCGCGATGATCACGGTAGGGGATCCGTCGCAGTAAATCCGGCATTTACTGCGGCACCACCCGGCGAACCGTCAGGGTGGCGGAAGTCCCGATAAGCCGCCTCGAAGCGGAACGGCTGCTACCGCCAACCGCTGCACCGCCGACCCCCACGCCCGACCCAGCCCCGAGCATCACCCTGCGCTACATGTCCGTCCGCCGTAGCTATACGAGAACAGGGCCTACAAGACGGGTCCGACCTCGGACTGCAACAAGGTAAAGAAGTACCTTTCACGGAACTGATGGAATAGGCAGTCGCGCCCATGCGCTTGACGTACTTGACAGTTTCGCCCCTGCTGACTGCAGGAGAGTACAACTCATCGGAAACCTAAGGAAGTGCAGCATGGGAGTCGATGACGCCGAGGCAGCGACGGACGACGAGCTGTTCCAGAGAGCGCTGTTCGAGGTCAGCACGGAGGAGACAGACGACGACCGCCTTCCGGCGCTGGAAGCGTTGCAGGACCGGCCGACCTCCCATGTTTTTGAACGCGCGGTTCGTCTGCTGGCACACGAATCGCCGGATGAGCGAGAGCTGGGAGCACGGATTCTGCGCGAGTTGGGCCCCGACGATGGAACGGGTCACCGGCCGTTCACCACGAAGACCATCAAGGCCATCGTGGCGGAGATGCCCGACGAGCCGGACCCTTGGGTTCTGGGTTGGATGATCTCCGCACTGGGTTACCACAATGCCCAGGAGGCCCTCGATCTGGTACTCAGCTACCAGGCGCACACAGCACAGCCCGTCCGGTTCTCGGTAGCTGCCGCGCTTCCTGCGCTGGCCGACCAGGAACACACCGAGGCCAGAGTTGTCGAGGCTCTCCTGACGCTGTCCGAGGACGAGAACGACTCAGTGCGCTGGTATGCCTTGTATGCGCTGTTCAACGAGACGGTCGGAATCACCGACGCGCAAAAGACAGCGTGGGCTAACACTCTGACCGAAAGAGGCAGCACGGAACGACGTGCCGAGCTGCGCAAGATCGCTACAACCCTCGACGACCATGCTGATAGCACCTTGCGAAATGCTCTCGAACAGGCATAGCGCAGAAGCCTGACCAGAAGTCGCGCAAGCCCTCAGGATCATCTCATTGCCCCTTGGGCGCATCTCCCCAGGACCGTCCCGCACTTTGACCTTGACGGCCAACAGGGCTACCACCTGGCGCTGGGGTAGCCGACGGCGGTCGTACACCGATCAGTTCCCGACCGCCGTTACGTTTCCCGGCGCCCTGCACTCGATCGGCGTGCCGTCGGCAGCACGAGCCGTGGTCTCGGAATCGCGGAAGGCGTACGGGATGCGCCCAGGGAAGGCGTGCCCGTTCGGGTAGGTGTGCCAGGTCTGCTTGTCAGCGGGCTCAGGCGGCCTGTCCAAGGACGGCAGTGCTGAGGTCGTGTTCGCGCAGCGGGGTGAAGTCGACGTCGAGTTTCGGGTCGTAGGCGTCGGGCTGGATGCCGAGTTCGTGTGTGCTGTACTCGCCGAACCGGTTGATGTGTTCGGTCAGGTATGGCGAGATATGGGCCAGGTCCTCGGGGTCGATCTCCCACCCTTCCTCCAGCAGCTGACGGACGATCTCCGCGATGTCCAGGGCGTTGTGGAAGATCACCGCGTTCGTGAGCAGCGCGTTGAACTTCATTGCCTTCTCCTGCTCGATGGGGTCGTTGTCGGCGATGACGCCGCGGTTGCCGAAACCGATCCACTGGGAGAATCGGTTGAACGACTCCACCTTGTTGGTTGCCGCGGTCACCCGCCGGCGAAGCAGCGCGTCGGAGAGGTAGCGCAGCAGCTGGACGGTGCGGATGACACGGCCGACCTCGCGGAAGGCGGCGTAGGTGGCGTTCTTCCGCGACCCCGACCGCAGCCGCTTGAGCAGTGTGGAGGAGGAGATGGTGCCCTCGCGTACGGAAACGGCCACCCGCATCAGGTGGCGGAACTGGGACTCGATCAGGTCGAAGTCGATTGTGTTCTTGCCCGGCTCGCCGAAGAAGGCGTCGATGTGCACGTACTCGGTCTGCTTGGAGGGCTGGTAGAAGGTCAGTTCCTTCCAGTTCCTGATCCTGGGCATCAAGTCGAAGCCCAGCAGGTGGGCGAGCGCAAAGACCGGGAAGCTCTGGCCTTGGGTATCGGCGTGCACGGTGGTCGGCTGCACCTCGCTGGTGTTCTTCAGCAGGCCCTCGATGATGTAGACGGCCTCCCACACACCGCACGGGATGAAGTGCGTGAACAGCGCGATGTACGTGTCCGAGACGTGGTGGTAGGCGATCCCGCCCGGCTTGCCGTACCTGACGGAAGTCTCGGAGAGCAGGTTGTCGAGATAGGTGTCCATGTGGGTGCCGTCCGCCGCCACCGCGGTCCCGTCACCCCACGCCTGCGCGATGTCCAGGCGGGCGTGCGCGTTCACCAGGTCGGCGACTGCCTCGTTCAGCAGCACGATCGAGAAATGTTTGTTGGCGACGTACGAAAGCTCGTGCCCGCTCACGCCGGGGATGTGCCGGGCGCCCTCGTATGGGCCCATGTTGGTGCCCTTGACGAAGGTGACGATCACGTACCGGCCCAGGGGATCGGTGAGCTTGGGCTCGTTCCCCGACGGCGGGCCGAAGCGGCGCCACCACTCCACCCAGTACGCGGTCCGGGCCACGATCCCCATCAGGGAACGCTTCGGCATCCTCGCCTTGATCTCCTGCTCCAGCCGCTTCGCCGACGGCCGCTGACCGTCAGCCCTAAACGCCTTCAGCGACGGGATGCCCGTCTCCGGATCGATGACCAGACCCTCGTTCTCCGGATACCTGGCATCCGCCGCGGCGGCGGCGCCGCGCAGTTCGTCCTCCAGCTGCCGACGAAAGAACTTCGCGTCGAACGTGGCACTCTCGCCCGGCTCGGCGAGGCCGACCTCCACCAGGTAGGACCCCAGCATCTCCTGGACGATCTCCCAGGCCAGCAGCTGCTCGGACCAGTCGGCGTACTCCTCCGAGCCGACCACCGCGACGTCGCCGGTGCGCAGTTCCTCGGCGAGCGCGTTGAAGGCCATCGCCTCGAAGTGCTTGCGGACGAACTGCCCGGTCCGGTTCTTGTCGAGAACGGCCTTGCGCCAGTTCTGGGTGGCGAAGGAGATGTCGACCTCCTTGCCTTCCTCGTTGAAGGCGGTGATGTACTCGCCGCGGGCCGCCTGGTGCCGCTGGGCGTGCGCGAGGGCGTCCAGCACCCGGCTGTCCTCGCTGGTCGCGGTGAACTTCAGCTTGTCGTTGTCGGCCAGGTCGAACATCACCGCCCGGTCCCGGCCGATCTGGCCGTACAGCAGCACTTCCCAGAAGTTGCCGTGGTGGGCGGAGACCTTCTCGTTCTGCTCGTACTGCTTCGCGAACCCTCCGAAGCCGTCCACCGCGCGGGTGACCGCGCCGAACCCGCCGGCCTGCACCACCTGGGCCTTCACCAGGGCGAGGACCGCCGGGGAGACCCTTCCCTCCAGCCGCGTCGCGACCTCGTCCACCGACGCTCTTCGTCCAGGCCATCCAGGGCCTGGCGAACTTCGGCGGTCATGGTCGCGGCCCTCGTGAGCGCCTCCTGGGCCGGGCCGTCCTCGTCGATGTGCTTGAGCACCGTGCGGTAGTTCCCGATCAGGGACTCGACGATCTCCCGCTCGGCGAGCCGGATCTCCTCCAGCTCCGCTTTGGCCTTCTTGATCTCCGTCGCCACACGCTTGCAGAACATCGTCGCCAGGTCGTCCCGCACCCGCATCCTCGCCTTGTGCGTCAGAGCGGCGACCAGCGCGATGCGCTTGACGGGAACGAAGTCCCGCAGCTCCGAGGCGTCCGCCGCGTCCGCCTCTCCAGCGAAGTCGGTGACCTTCCCCGCGGCGACTCCGTCCATCCACACATCGGTGTCGCCGAGCTCGTCCAGCCATTCCAGACGCCTGGTCAGGTGTTTGAAATGCGACCAGGTCGGGCCCTTGGCGGACTTCTTCAGCCGGTTGAACAGCGTCGTCCCGTCGCTGTCACGGTCTTCCAGCAGCCGCATGAGCCCCGCCCGCTGAGCAGCGCTCATGCGGTCGTGGATACCCGCGCAGATCGAGGCGTTGACCTCGGTGCGGATTTTCGAGGCCATCTTGTCGAAGGTCGAGAACCCGGGCAGCTCCAGCCCGGCCTCCACCACCTTCTCCAGCGCGATGTTGATCAGATCCGCCGGGCGGTTCTTCGCCGCAGCCTCCTTGCGGACCGACTGCTCGACGATTTCCCGGGCCTTGGCCTGGTCGTATGTCACGCCGACCTGCTTGCGGACCAGGCCCCGGTGGTGCTTGGCGGTCCGCTCCGCCCGGTACACCGGCAGCGTGCCCTCCGGCAGCTCCACCGCCCGCCGCACGAAGTCCACCACCATCTCCGGGACGTCCTCAAGCGCGGGGAAACACCCCATACGCCGGTACGACTTCAGCATCAGCAGCAGCGCCAGCAGATGCTCATCGCAGTCCGTGGCATCGGCCGCCCACTCCAGCTCATCGCGGCTCGGGGAGAAGAACAGATGCAGCTCATGCGCGGTGATCAGCCGCTTGAACCGCGGATACGCGGTCCGTTCAATCGATGTCACAACCCACCCCAGGCCCCAGACGACGCTCAACACCACCACCAACGACACTGCGCCGAATGGGTGACGGGCGACGAGCACTCAGGGCTTCAAGATCATCCCGTTGCCCCTTTGCCGCGTATCTCGGTCACACCCCTTCTGAACTCCTCGTCCAGGAACAGCGGACCGAGACTGTCCCGGATCCTCATCGCCAGACACCCCTTGGGGAACGCTGCCCGGGCGACATCCCGTGTCACCACGGGAACCTCCACCTCCGAACTCGACCGCATCGACACAACGCCACCCCCGATTTCCGCGGCCAGACACCCAGTTCACGCCCTCGAAACCGCCTGCACCACACACTCGCGAACCGGAATGCCACGCGACAGGCGATCACGGCAGCTTCACTCAATTGGGCAACAGGGTCATCGACGGCTTCTACAACAGTCGGCGTATCCAAAGACGCCTCGGCTACCTCAGCCCCGTCGAGTTCGAAGAGAAGCACTACGCCGAGCAGGCAGCGACCGAACGGGCGAACCTGAAACCCCATCAACCCGCTCTGGCCAGCTGATCAGCCCCTCCCGAGCACGGGGGAACCTCAGCACCGCGGCCACGACCTGCTCGGCCTTCTCCAGGTGGGAGAAGGCCTCGTAATCCGTTACCGGGCGAAGGGCGCCACGTTTCGAGTCGACGACGAGAACGGCTCCAGTCGCCTGGTCCCAGTCTTCTACTGGACTGCGGACAGCACCTACGTGCCCACCCGCGAGGGCTGGCTGCACCTCGCCATCGTCCTCGACCTGTTCTCCCGCCGCATCGTCGGCTGGGCGATGACCGACCACATGAGAACCGAACTGGTTACCGATGCCCTTACCATGGCGATCGCCGCTCGCAGGCCCCGCCCCGGCCTCGTACACCACAGCGACAAGGGCCGCCCATACACCAGCCTGACGTTCGGTCAGCGATGCGATGAGGCGGCCTTCCAGCGGCCGCACCGGCTCGTGCCTCGACAACGCTGTCACCGAGAGCTTCTTCGCATTCCGCGAACGACCAGCTCAGTCCGGCCGAGTTCGAACGTCGTCAGAGTGCTCTACGCAGTCGCATAGCACGCAAGCCCATCGGTGTCTGTCACACCGGGGCAACTTCATACTCCGGCGTACGCCAGTCGGGCCGCCTGCATGCCCGCGAGCGCCATAGTCCGCAACAACACTGCCGACTCCGTTGCAGACCATCACGAAAGATCGATTTTAAGCCATCATTTTGATATGACTTCAAAATTCCACCAAAACAACATATATTCATTCGCGACCAGATCGACAGAAAGTAGCCATTCCGTTTCACCTACGGGGATTGAGCAGATAAAATGAATCTCGCGCGCCGCTTTCTCAGCATCGGTGCCACATTGGCTGTGGTCTCCACATCCATCATGGTCGCATCAGTCAGTCCAGCCGCTGCAGCAGACCCATGTGCCGGGAAGTCAACGAATCATATACTGAAGAACTTCACGCGAGGGCTCGTCAACGTTCCACTTCGCTGCGGGACGTCGACGTGGGGGTACCGCCACCTGGCCCCGAAGCACGGATACGACAGCTCCATGATCGCGAGCACAGTCTCCCGCGGGAAGCAAAGCTTCGGATTCTACTACCAGAACCTCTCCCAATGCCCCCCATGGCGTTCAAAGTCGTTTTCAACAACGGTCCGATCGGCGGGAGCGGCGTAAGCCCTCAAGGCGTCATCACCGCGTACTACCAGCCTGGGCATATCACATCTGTGGCCCCTAGTAGGGCTGCAGCAGCCTGCTAGAGTGGAAAATATGGACGAGGAGCAAGGTCCGGCGACCCTCAATGCAATGCTTTCAGAGGGCTTTAGCGAACCAGGGAGTCCTGTATTCAGGATAGCTCAGGCAGTCGTAAAGCCTGAAGGGGACGGAATTCGCCTTGTCGCAACAGTTGATGTTACCTCCAGCAGCATGCGCGATGAGCAATGGATCATCACCCTGGATTTCCCCGCAGAAGACTCCGCTGCGGCTGCGCCCGATGCATCGCCGAGTGAACACTCTTGGTTCACTTTGATGGTGAGATCGAACATCCTTGAGTGGTGGCATACGAGGAAGACTGATCCCAACATCTCAATAGCTCCTCTGCGCACAAAGTAGCTACAGTGAAGCCACCCACTGCGCCTGGCAGGCTTTTAACGTAATGGGCCTGAGTGGGATGAGCTTCGCTCTCTAAGAGCTCGTAACACGATCATAATCGTGTTACGAGCTCTTATCGTCCCCCGCCGCTACAGCCCCCAGCCACTCCGCGAGCGGACAACGTATTGATCCGAAACGCTTTGGGTTCACGCTCGTTGATGGTGTGTGAGTGATCTGTTGGGGGATGCGCGGACCTGGTCGCCGGACGCGCAGGAGGCTGTGCGGTTGCTTGCGGTGTCCGCGCTGGTGGACGGGCGGGACCGTGTAGAGGTCGCGGCCCTGTTCAAGGTGTCGGGTCAGGGCAGTGGACAACTGGTGGGCGAGGTGGCGGACCGGTGGCCGGGACGCGCTGTTGTCCCGTCGGCGCGGCCGCCGGGTGGGCGAGCATCAGGTTCTGTCCGGGGCCGAGCAGGCCGCAATCTGGCAGGCCGTCCTCGATCACACCCCCTCCGGCCTGGGACTTTCCGGTCAGCTGTGGACACGGGCCCTGGTGGGCGAGCTGATCTTCAAGCTGTACCGGATCCGGTTCACCGAACCCGGGGTCGGCAAGTACCTCAAGCGATGGGGGCTGACGTTCCAGCGTCTGGACAAGCGGGCCGTCGAGCAGGACGCGGAAGCGGTCCGCGTCTGGCACGAGGAGACCTGGCCGGCGATTCGGCCAAAGCGAGAGCTGAGAGGGGTGAAGCCCTCTTCGCCGATCAGGTCGGGGTCCGCTCGGACCAGGTAACCGGCCGCACCTGGGGTGCCAAAGGCGCGACGCCGGTCGTCCGCCGCACCGGGAACCGGTTCTCCGTGAACGCGATGTCCGCGATCAGCACGAAGGGCCGGATGCACTTCACGGTCTTCACCGAGACCTTCGACGCGAAGGTCATGTGCTGTTTCCTGGACCGGCTCGTCGGGCATTTCGACCGCAAGGTCCACCTGATCGTCGACCGGCCCACCGCTCGAAGACCGTCCGGACCTGGCTCGCCGAGCACGAGGACCAGGTCGAGCTGCGCTTCCTGCCGTCGTACTCACCCGAGCTGAACCCCGACGAGCTGGTCAACGCCGACCTCAAACGCAGCCTGCCCCACACCCACCGGGCCCGGGACCAGGCCGAACTCGCCGCTGAAACCCGCCGGTTCTTCCACCGCCGCCAACGCCAACCCCACATCGTGCGCGGATACCTCGGCGGCCCACACGTCCGCTACATCCTCAACGAGTGAACGGGGCCTCCCCCTGAGTGGTGGACACGCTGATACTGGATCTGCTTGATCCAGAGGAAGCGAGAACACCGCCGATGGCGATGAAGGACTACTCGGACGAGTTCAGGGCCGATGCCGTGGCCCTGTACGAGTCCACGCCCGGGGCGACCTACAAGAGCATCGCCGCTGACCTGGGCATTAACAGGGCGACGCTGCGTGAGTGGGTGCTGCGGGACCGGGAGCGTCGCGGCGTCGCCGCCGCGGCCGCCAGGTCAGGTGGGGCTGCACCGGCCCGGGCAGGACAGCGGGCACCGTCCGCCGACCGGGACGAGCGGATCCGGCAGCTGGAGGCCCGGGTGGCCGAGCTTGAGGCGAGCGAGCGGAAGCTGGCCACCGAGCGGGACATCCTGCGCAAGGCGGCCAACTATTTCGCCGGCGAGACGAATTGGTGAGGAGCCGTAAGAAGCTGTTGTCGTACCGAGAGGTTCGGTTGCGGATCGAACGTGGTTTCCCGGTCGGGTGATCGGCTCGTGGCCGAGGAAAAGCAGGGCCTCCCGCACAGCTCATGGGTGTTGAAGTCCATTCGAGCGTCAGGAGGCCCTGTGACTCAGTCTTCCGTGCCGGTGTCCGCGGAGTCCAACCTGGATACCCCGTCGTGTGACTGTCTCGCCCATGCGTACGGGAACGCGGCCGACCATGGTGAGCGGACGCGTCACTACCCCTCGGGCATGACGGACCAGGAGTGGGCCGAGGTCCGTGCCGCGATGCCGGTGCCCGGATGGCTGGAGGGCCATGGCGGGCAACCGGAAAGTTACTGCCACCGGCAGATGGTCGACGCGATCCGCTTCCTCGTCGACAACGGAATCAAGTGGCGGGCGATGCCTGTGGATTTCCCCGTCTGGGACCGGGTCTACGCGTTCTTCCGTCGCTGGCGGGACAAGGGCCTGGTCAAAGAGTTCCACGACCGGCTGCATGGGAAGGCCCGCGAGGCGGCCGGCCGGGATACGGAGCCGACCGCGGGCATCATCGACGCTCAGTCGGTCAAGGCCGCCGCGTCCGTGCCCGCGTCCTCCCGCGGCTTCGACGGCGGGAAGAAGATCAATGGCCGTAGCGGCACATCGTGGTCGACACGACGGGGCTGCTGCTGACGGTCATGGTCACCGCGGCGAACGTGACCGACCGGGAGGCGGGCCAGGTTCTGCTGGCCCGGCTGGCCGAGCGGTTCTTCCTGCTGCGACTGGTCTGGGCCGACGGCGGCTACACCGGGCCCCTGGTCGACTTCGCCGCGAAGGCGCTTCATCTCGCGCTGACTGTGGTCAAACGCAGTGCGGACGTTTCGGGCTTTGTGGTGCTGCCCCGCAGGTGGGTGGTGGAACGGACATTCGGGTGGCTGATGCGATCACGCCGCCTGACACGCGACTACGAGAGGCGGACCGACACGTCCGAGGCAATGGTGCTGTGGTCGATGACCATGGTTATGAGCCGCCGCCTTGCGAAGCGGCGACACTGAAGGAGCCCGGGGTGTTCTCAACGAGCCAGCCACGAGCTGCCAGGCGCTTCGCCTTGGACCGCACCCCTTCGATCTTCGCCGGGACCAACTCGAGGTCCAACGCATCAGCAAGTTGCCGACAGATCGCGGGCCCTTCGCCGGACCGCTCACGGTCGGCCAGGACGTGCATGATCCGCTGGTAGTCCGGCGACAGCACCATCACGTCAAGCCCTTCCCGCCGCACCGGGACCGTCGAACGGGACACCGCCCCGCGCGTCGCCGGTTCCGGCTCAATCGGCCGGGCATACCCGGAAACTTGCACGTCCTTGGGCTCGCCGGACTCGGACAGCACCTGGCTCACTGTCTCCTTCGCGATCACAAGGCGATTCTGCGCGGCTTCGGCCTCCTCCAGTTCGGCAACGAGCCGGTCCAACTCGTCCCGCAGCGACTCCACCCGCTGCCGGGCAGCGACCTCCCGCTCCTCCAGCAATCCCATCACAGACGGCATTCGGCACCTCCACCGAAGAGAAGACACAACGTGTCATCTCTACAGCACGGAAGGTCATGTCCGCCGCCATCGCTGCACCGAGCGGACACTGACCCGCAGGTCTTTCGCGATCACCGAACTCGCCTCACCCCCGGCGAACCTCTCGGCCGCCTGAAGCCGCAACCCCTCGCGAAACTCCTGACGCTCGGCGGTCAGCCCGCCCCCTTGTGGATACCGCATGCACCGGTGATACCGCAGCGAACGACCAGCCGTCACCCCCTACGACACCACGAGTTCAACCTCAGTAATTGCTCTGGACGAAACAGGCTCACGTTCTTGTGCGGCCGGAGCATAGCCTGGTTATGCGTACACGCTGTCCATCGCGGGGCTCAGTGACGCTTTTCACCTCAAGTCTTATGCCTGCTCCGGCGGAACTGTTATGCCCCTGCCGTTTTGGAGGGTGGAGCCGGATCGGCAAGGCTTACCCGCCCTCCCACCAGGCCCTTCTTGCTCTACACCGGCTCAGCGCAGGCGCTACTACACACCAGTTGGCAACCTCGCGTTCCCTCAAGTGCCTTCCCTGTGCCATGTCACCTGTGCAATGGTCCAGCTCGCAGGGCGTGGCCATGCCAAGCCGGGCGGCCCTTCTGTATCCCGTCACGTCGTCCGCATGGTCTTCCCGCTGTCCACGCCCTCTCCCCCACCCCATCGGTCACGTTCTGCGCGGCCGGATTCCCTCATGGGAGGCGTAGTGAGAAAGTCGCTTGTCCGACGAAGTCTGGGCGCGGCGCTGCCGCTGACTCTGACCCTCGCCATGGGCATCGGCCTGCTGAATCAGCCGGCCGGAGCAACCGAGAACGTTGAGCTGGCAGCACGATCACGGCGGAAGCCCCGGACCGGGCTGAACCCGCGCCCATCGGGCAGCACACCACAGCGGAGACCGAACATGTCGCGAAGGGACGCCTGAAGGCATCCCAGCTGCCGCCCCTGGCCGCGAGCAAGGACGCTCTCAAGGAGGAGTACGGCAAGGACGCCAAACCGCCTGTGCCCTCCTTGAAGTCGGCGGAGAAGGCGTTCGGAAAGACGGCCGGAGAGAAGAGCGCTGCTGCGTGCAGTGCCTCCGACTTCACGAGCCGCACTGGCAGCGCGCTGGTCCAGCAGATCAAGGCGTCCACGCTCGACTGCATCAACACGCTGTTCAACCTGACCGGGAACGACGCCTACTACGCCTTCCGTGAGGCGCAGATGAGCACCGTCGCCTACGCCCTGCGTGACGGTTCGGCCTCCTATCCCGGCAACTCCAGCACCGGTATGTCGCAGCTCGTGCTCTACCTGCGCGCCGGCTACTACGTCCACTACTACAACGCCAGCACGGTCGGCTCCTACGGCAGCGGCCTGCAGACCGCCATCCGCGCGGGACTCGATGCCTTCTTCGCCAGCGCTCACTCCCGTGACGTCACGGACGCCAATGGCGAGACGCTCTCCGAGGCCGTCACGCTGATCGACAGCGCCGAGGAGAACGCCCGCTACATCTACGTCGTCAAGCGGATGCTGGCGGACTACAACTCCTCCTGGAACACCTCCTGGGGGATGCTCAACGCGGTCAACAACGTCTACACCGTGACCTTCCGCGGCCACCAGGTGCCCGCGTTCGTGACCGCGGTCCAGTCCGACCCCAGCCTGGTCGACGCGCTCTACAGCTTCGCCTCCGGCCACGTAGCATTGCTGGGGACGGATCAGTCCTATCTGACGTCCAACGCCGGGCGAGAGCTCGGCAGGTTTCTGCAGTACTCCGCACTGCAGTCGAAGGTCCGCCCTATGGCCAACGGTCTGCTGAACGCCAGCTCGATCAAGGGCACTACCGCACCGCTCTGGGTCGGCGTGGCCGAGATGACCGACTACTACGACAAGGCCAACTGCTCTTACTACGGCACCTGCAACCTGCAGTCGCAGCTGGCTAACTCGGTGCTGACCGTGACCTACCCCTGCAGCTCCAGCATCACCATCAAGGCCCAGCAGATGACCACGAGCGAGCTGTCGTCGAGCTGCTCCAGCCTGCGCAGCCAGGACGCGTACTTCCACAGCATCGTCCGTGACAACGGCCCGGTCGCCAACGACAACAACAGCACCATCGAGGTCGTGGTCTTCGACTCCAGCACCGACTACCAGACCTACGCCGGTGCCATGTACGGGATCGACACCAACAACGGCGGCATGTACCTGGAAGGAGACCCGGCAGCGGCCGGCAACCAGCCCCGGTTCATCGCCTACGAGGCCGAGTGGGTGCGCCCGACCTTCCAGATCTGGAATCTCAACCACGAGTAGACGCACTACCTCGACGGCCGCTTCGACATGTACGGCGACTTCAACGCCAACCTCACCACCCCGACCACCTGGTGGATCGAAGGCTTCGCGGAATACGTCTCCTACTCCTACTGCGGTGTCCCCTACGCCGAGGCGATGACGGAGGCGGGCCGTCGCACCTACGCCCTGAGCACCCTCTTCGACACCATCTACAGCAACGACACCACACGCATATACCGCTGGGGCTACCTCGCCTCCCCGTACATGCTCGAAAACCACCGCACAGACATGGACACGGTCCTCGGCTACTACCGTTCCGGCAACTGGAACGCCGCCCGCACCTACCTGACCAGCACCATCGGCGCTCGCTACAACAACGACTGGTACACCTGGCTGGCGGGCTGCGCGGCCGGCAACTGTGGCGGGGGCACCAACCCGCCCGGCAACCAGGCACCCACCGCCGCGTTCACCACGTCCGTCCAGGGCCTGAACGCCACCTTCACCGACCAGTCCACGGACGCCGACGGCACCGTCGCCTCCAGGTCCTGGAACTTCGGCGACGGCACCACCTCCACCGCTACCAACCCCAGCAAGACCTACAGCTCCGCCGGAACTTACACGGTGAAGCTGACGGTCACCGACGACAAGGGCGCCACCGCCACTGCCACAAAGACCGTCACCGTCGACAACGGCGGAGGCACCGGCACCGAGTGCACCGGTACCGATGCCAGGGAGCTGGGCCAGAACTGCCAGCGCAGCAACCAGTCCGCCACCACCGGCAACTACGCCTACCTCTACCTCTACATCCCGGCTGGCACCACCCAGCTGAAAATCACTAGCGCCGGCGGCACGGGCAACGCAGACCTGTACTACAGCAACAGCGGCTGGCCCGGCTCCACCAGCTACACACAGGGTTCCACGGGAGCCGGCAACAGCCACACCCTGACCATCACCAACCCGCCGGCCGGTGCGAACTACATCAGCCTGTACGCCGTGAACAGCTTCAGCGGCGTCACCGTCACCACCAATTACTGACACACGGGCACCACGGAGAACCACAACTCTACTACAGCCCGGGACGGCTCCCCCTGTCCCGGGCGATCCCCCGGGGCGGTGGTACGGAGGTGTACCTCCGACATGAACCGCCCCGGGTTCGGTAGAGATCTCAGATTGTGGTTGTGACCTGGGGTTTTGTCAGTTCCGTGTAGTAGTTGGTCTCGTACTCGACGGGTG
>NZ_JBIUBU010000055.1:0-16223 GCF_044548345.1 Streptomyces sp. NPDC052042
TTGTCGTTCGTCGTATTGATCATGGGAACAACCTCCTGCCGCAACAGTGCGTGCCCGGCGCCGGGGCGACAACTTCTGTTGCCATTTCTGGGACGCGAGGGGTGGAATGGGGGTATGGACGAACGCTGACCGACCGCCGCCACGCTGGCCCAGGTCGGCACCCGCCTCAGGCGCATCCGCTCCCAGCGCGGCGTGTCCCTGTCGGCGTTGGCCGAGGCCACCGGCATCTCCAAGAGCACACTGTCCAGGCTGGAGACGGCGGAGACGAGCGGGCCGATCAGGGCGGGCAGGTCCAGGCCACCGGTGGCGCTGGGCCGGCTCATCGGCGCGGAGGGCCAGGGCCTCCGGATCGCCTTCAGCGCGCTGGACTCCGGACGGCTCGGCATCGCTGCCTGCGCCACCGGCCTGGCCCGATGCGCCCTGATGCCGCGGTCGCCTAGGCGCAGGAACGGACCGCCTTCGGCCACAAGGTCATCGACCATCAGGGGCTGGGGTTCCTGCCGGCCGACTTGGTGCCGCCGTCGACTCGGCACGGGCCACCCCGTACCCATCCGGCCCCGGACGGACCGACGGGTTCGTGTGTGCGGGCACACCCCACGTAGCCTCTCCCCCGTGCCAGCCTCCCGTCTGTATCGCGTCGCCGTCCTCGTGCTCGAAGGTGCGAAGCCGCTCGATGTCGGAATTCCCACGCAGGTTTTCGCGACCCGCGCGAGCATGCCGTACGAGGTGCGGGTGTGCGGGGCGGCGCCCGGTATCGTGACCGGCGGCGATGGCCTCTCGTACGGCGCCGCCCACGGCCTGGACGCGCTTGAGTGGGCCGACATCGTCTTCGTCCCCGGCTACCGGTTTCCGGATCGCGACGACCCCCCGCAGGCCGTCCTCGACGCACTGGTCGCCGCCCATGTCCGGGGCGCGCGGCTCGCCGCCATTTCGACGGGCGCCTTCGCGCTCGCCGCCACGGGCCTGCTCGACGGCAAGCGCGCCACGACGCACTGGCACTACACCCGGGCACTGGTGGCACGGCATCCGCTCGTCCAGGTCGACGAGAACGTTCTGTTCGTCGACGAGGGCAGCGTGCTGACGTCGGCCGGAGCCGCCTCGGGCATCGACCTGTGCCTGCACATCCTGCGGGGCGACCTCGGAGTGGCCGTGTCGAACCATGCGGCCCGGCGCCTTGTTGCGGCCCCCTACCGCAGCGGCGGTCAGGCGCAGTACGTGCCACGCAGCGTGCCCGAGCCACTCGGTGAGCGGTTCGCCGCCACCCGCGAGTGGGCGCTTCACCGGCTCGGCCAACCCCTCACCCTGGAGTCGCTCGCCCAGCACGCGGCGGTATCGCCGCGCACGTTCTCGCGGCGCTTCGTCGAAGACACGGGATACACGCCGATGCAGTGGATCATGCGTGCGCGCGTCGACCTGGCCCGCGAACTGCTCGAACGTTCGGAGCGGAGCGTCGAGCAGATCGCCACCGACGTCGGTCTCGGCACTGGTGCCAATCTGCGGTTGCACTTTCAGCGGATCCTCGGCACAACGCCGAGCGAGTACCGGCGCACCTTCACCCAGGGTGAGTAGCCCGCGGCCACGTGGCGAGATCCTTTTGAACCATGGCGGTCAAGCCGCTGTCGCGGGCGGATGCGGCACGCGAGATTGATGGCGAACCGAAGGGACACCATTCATGACTCGCATCGCCATCAACGGATTCGGCCGCATCGGACGCAACGTGCTCCGCGCTCTGCTCGAGCGCGACAGCGACCTTGAGGTCGTCGCCGTCAACGACCTCACCGAGCCCGGCTCCCTCGCGCGGCTGCTCGCCTACGACACGACGGCCGGCCGGCTCGGTCGCCCGGTGGCCGTCGACGGGGACGCCCTCGTTGTGGACGGCCGTCGCATCGCGGTGCTCGCGGAGCGCGAACCGGCGCAGCTGCCGTGGGCCGGGCTCGGCGTGGACATCGTGCTCGAGGCCACCGGCCGTTTCACGTCTGCCGAGGCCGCCCGCGGCCATCTCGACGCGGGCGCGAAGAAGGTGCTCGTCAGTGCTCCGTCGGATGGCGCCGATGTCACGCTCGCGTTCGGGGTCAACACGGATGCGTACGACCCGGACGTGCACACCATCGTCTCGAACGCCTCGTGCACGACCAATGCGCTGGCGCCGCTGGCCGCAGTGCTCGACGACCTCGCCGGCATCGAGCACGGCTTCATGACGACGGTGCACGCCTACACGCAGGAGCAGAACCTGCATGACGGTCCGCATCGTGACGCCCGCCGGGCCCGCGCCGCCGCTGTCAACATCGTGCCGACCACGACGGGCGCCGCCAAGGCGATCGGACTCGTGCTGCCGAACCTCGACGGCAAGCTGTCGGGTGACTCGATCCGCGTGCCGGTTCCCGTGGGCTCGATCGTCGAACTCAACACCACTGTCACCCGCGACGTGACGCGCGACGAGGTGCTGGCCGCGTACCGCGTCGCGGCGGAGGGACCGCTCGCCGGCGTACTCGAGTACTCGGACGACCCCCTCGTGTCGTCCGACATCACGGGCAATCCGGCTTCGTCGATCTTCGACTCGGCCCTGACCCGGGTCGACGGGCGCCACATCAAGGTGGTCGCCTGGTACGACAACGAATGGGGCTTCTCGAACCGCGTGATCGATACGCTCCAGCTCCTCGCCGCCCGCTGACCGGACAGGTCGGTACCCCCGCCTCGGACACGGCACCGCATGCCGCGGGCGCGGTGTTCCCTTCTGTGCCGGACGAAGATGAAGAAGAAGTGGCGGCGGGCGGATTCCGGGGATCATCGCACACGTGATCACTGATGTGTGGTGACGAGCAGTCCAGACAGGCGCTCGGCTGGGGGTATCCCAGCCGAGCGCCTTGCGTGGTCGGGTGTCGTTCAGGGTCGTACCGGTGATGTCGGGAGCGGCGATGTGTCCGGCGGAGAGCGGACAGTGGCAGCCCACCAAGGACGGGGGGCGGAGCGGGATCAGGGGCCCGCACCCCTGGTCAGGCCGTGGGAACGGCCTCGGGACGCAAGGCCTGCTGCCGCCACACATTCCAGGCGCGTTCGACCTGGCCGGCGTTCGTGGCCGCGGCGGCTCGTCCCTCCCCGGCGGTGAGCGCCTCGACGGGTCCGAGGGCGAGGCTGCGCAGTTGCAGCGCCGCGTTCTGCTCCGCGTACACCGCTCGGTAGACGACGAGCGGGAGCGAAGGTCCTACCGCGACGGAGCCGTGACCGCGCATCAGGGCGAACGGCGCCTCGCCGAGCGACGCGGCGAGTGCCTGGCCGAGCCGCGCGTCGCGCACGAGCAGATCGGTCGCGTCGCCGGCGACGTCCCGGATCTCGAAGCGCCCGACCCCGTCGACGAGGAAGCCGGCCATGTGGAACAGCGCCCGCAAGGGCGTCGACGACAGCCCGAAGGGGATCACCGAGGCCGAGTGGCTGTGCACGATCGCCTGGACATCGGGCCGTGCCCGGTAGATCTCGGCGTGGATGAAGCGTTCGAGGTAGGACGGGGCGGGGTCCCCGGTTTGTCCGTCGAGGTCGTACTCCTGCACATCCGCGGGCGTCACCGATGCCGGCGCCATGTTGCGGGCGAGCAGGAACCGATCGGCTCCCTCGGCGGTGCGGACGCTGACGTGGCCGAAGGCGTCGAGCACTCCCTGGTGCACGAGGATGCGGTTGGCGTGGGCCAGCTGAACCCGCGGGTCGGTGTCGGTCATCGGGTCTCCTCGTCGGGGGGAAAGGTCGCACCGGCCTGGCGGAGCAGGGTGACCAGGTCGTCGTCGGTGGTCGCTCGGACGTTGTTGAACCGGAAAGGGTTGCGCGCTCCCGCGTCGAGCATCCGGGCGCCGTCCACCGGTCCGTGGCCGATCGCGTGGAAGGAGGGCACCAGCCCGAGGTCCTCGTACAGTGCGTCGATGCGTGGGAGGAGCGCGAGCACTTCCTCGCCGAGCAATGGTGCGTTGAAACGGGCCACGTGCGGCAGCAGGACGGCGTTCTGGAGCCCGTGCGGCACGCGCACCGCCGGCGAGGAGGACAGGGCGTGGACCAGTGCCAACCCGCTGTTGCCGCACGCCATGTTGGCCGCGCAGCTGGCTTCGAGCAGCTCCTGCAGGTCGACGTCGTTGGCACCGGCGGCGTTGCTACCGTCGTCGGCGCCGGCCGCGGCGACGGGGAGCCGGGCGAAGATCGAGTGGGCCGCGGAGATCGCGGTCACGGCCGTGAAGTAGCTCCCGCCCCGGGCCCATAGCGCCTCCAGAGCGTGGGAGAGCGCGTCGAGCGCCGAGTGGACGAGCGGGCTGCGAGGCAGTGACCGCAGCACCTGGGCGTCGAGGACCGCCGCCCGCGGGGCGCACAGGTCGCCCCGCACGACGATCTCGTTGTCGCGGCCGGACTCGTGGAGGACGAGAGCGTTCGAGACCTCGCTCCCGCTGCCGGCCGTGGTCGGCACCGCGATCGTGGGAGCCGGCTCCTCGCCGACCTTGTCCCGACCCTCGTAGGCGTCGATCCGCTGGTCGTTGGTGAGCCGGATACCGACCGCCTTGCCGACACCGAGCGCCGAGCCGCCTCCGATCGCCAGCACGCAGCGTGCCCCGGCCGCGCGGGCTCGCGCGGCCGCCTGCTCGACGACCTCGATGTCGGGGTTCGGGTCGACGAGCGCCCGGCTCACGACCGTCGCCGCGGCGACGGGGTCGAGCACCCGGGCGAGCACACCCGCCCGGTCGAGCGCCCTGTCCGCGACGACGGCGATCTCGCGGTGTCCGAAGGTCGCGATGAGCTCGTCCAGCCGGGCGAGACTGCCCAGACCGGTCACGACCTCGGTGCGCACGGCGAACCGTGGATAGGCCGTGGTCACGTCAGCTCCGAGGTGATCAGGTCCGCGGCGCCGATCCGGCAGACGTTGGACTCCAGCAGCCGGGCGCACGAGGGGCAGACGTATTCACGCAGCTCCAGCTCCTCGTGGAGACGCACGAGGGGCCCGTGTGACTCCGCCGGGACGGTACGGCGGCGTGCCGACCGCTTCCAGTCCGAACCTGGGCCGAGGTCGTGCCCGCAGGTGCAGCCCACGTGGCCGTCGGAATCCACCATCAGGTCGGGCGTCAGGCGCCGTCCGGCCGCCCCGCCCGGGTCGTGGCAACCACTCAGGCCGCCCTCCGGGTCATTGGTCGGCGGGCTCGACTGCGCGCCGCCCAGGCGGTTCGCGCGGATCTCGAAGCGGCGCGCGTGCGTGGCCGCGTCGTCCACCTGCAGTCGATCGTCGAGCACGACGCCGTAGATGGCGGCCGCCGATCCTCGACTCACCTGCCGGGTGGCCACGTCCTGGGCGACCAGGGCGGGGTCGCGGTCGACCGGGTCGCCGTAGCCACCCCCGCCCTGGAAGCTGTAGGACACCGCGTCGCCGCGGCGCAGGGTGAAGAAGCCGGGCTTGGCGCCCATGACCTCCCGCTCGCCGACCCAGGTCTCCTGGTCGGCGGCCGAGTGCACCCGTCCCACGGGCGAGACGCCCTCGGCGCGGTGGAGCAGCTCGTTGCGGTTGCAGGATCCCTCCATGCCGCCGAAGATGCCTGCGCTGTTGGGCACTTCGACGCCGTGGCCGATGAGCATCGCCTGCAGCTGGTCGGCGCCGTGCGGGGTCAGCGCGAGGCCGACCGTCGACCCGCCCCGCTGTCGGCCAGGCCCCGCCGAGTCCGGCACGATCCCGCGGTAGAGGAAGAGGATCTGGCCGTCGGCCTCGTGCGACTCGACGTTGGCGATCGCCGGGCGGGGCACGCAGAAGTCACCCGACGCGGTGAGCCCGTCGTGGTCGCGGTATGCCCCGCCGCCGCCGGCGGTGGAGTCGAGCAGGAAGGTGCCGTAGGGGCTGCCGTCCGGGTATAGACCGTTGAGCACCATCACGCTCATCGAACCCTTGGTCACGCCCGCACCGTGCCGGGAGAGCTCGGGCGAGGTCGTCACGAGACGCGAGAGCGCGCTGAAGGAGACATTGGTGACCACCCACACTGCGGACACGGTGGCACCGGAGACCGGCGCCGGCCACAGCGCGTTGGCAACCGTCCCGGTCGGCGCCGTGATCGACACCGGACGCAGCAGGCCCTCGTTCCAGCGCAGGTTCGGTGCCAGTGTCGGCAGCAGCGCGGTGAAGACGCCGGCTACCAAGCCGGAGTAGGTGCAGTTGATGAAGCCGGGTGCCTGCGCGGAGGTGCCGGTGAAGTCGAAGGTGAGCTCGTCGCCGGTCTTGGTCACCGTCACACGGAATTCGTAGAGCTTGTCCTCGTGCCCGTCGTGCTCGATCCAGTCCTGAGCCCGGAACACGCCGTCCGGCAGCTCGCTCAGCACCTGACGCAGCTCGCGCTCGGAGTGGTCGAGCTCGTGGGCCATCACCTCGAGCACCGTTTCGAGGCCATAGCGCTCGAACAGTTCCTGGAGCCGGCTGGTCGCGACGTTGTTGGCCGCGATCATCGCCTTGAAGTCCAGGCCCACGGTGGTGGGCATCCGCGTCATCCCCATCAGCATCGACCAGAGATCGGCGCGGATCTCGCCCCGCTCGACCAGCTTGATGCCGGGCAGCAGCATGGCCTCCTCCTGGACGCCCCGTGCAGCGAGGCTCCAGCTGCCGAAGTTCATGCCGCCGACGTCGATCTGGTGGGCACAGGCGCCAACCCAGGCAACGCGGCGGCCCTCGGCGAAAACCGGCGCCACGAAGGTGACGTCCATCTGGTGCAGCGCGCCCTTGTAGGGGTCGTTGAGGACGAACATGTCGCCCTCCTCGATCCCGGGGTTGTCCTCGCAGTCCGTGATGATGTTGCGGACCACGCTTGCCATCGAGCCCGAGTGGAAGAGCACCTGCGGGCCCATGGTGACGACCGATCCATCACCGAGGTAGATCCCGACGTTGAAGTCGGTCGCCTCGGTGACGACCGGCGAGCCGGAGACGTTCTTGAGGGTGATCGCCTGCTCCTCGGTGATCGCCGAGAGCTTGTTGCGGATCACCTCGAAGGTGATCGGGTCGAGCGTGGACGTCGTGCCGGCGTCCTGCGGTGCGGTGGTGCTCATGCGTCTGCTCCTGCGGTGCTGGCGGGGTCTGTGGTGGTCTCGGGGGTGATCAGCAGGTTGCCGGTCGCGTCGGTGTGGACCCGCTGTCCCCGGGCGACGTAGACCGTGGTGGTCGGGTGCTCGACGACGACCGGGCCCGCCAACCGGCGGTCCGGCTCCATCGCCTCCCAGTCCATGACCGCGGCGTCGAGCCATTCCCCCGCCCGGACGTCGAAGACCCGTCTGCTTCGTGGCACGGCGTCGGTCGTCGGGGCGAAGGCCCGGAACGCGGGCTTGGCCGTGCGGCCGATGCCCGCCACTCGAAAGGTCGTGAGCTCGATGCCGGCCTCACGGAACCCCGACCCCTTGCCGTAGGTCTCCTCGTAGGTGCGCTCGAAGAGCAGGACGAGGTCGCGCATGCTGTCGGGGTCGGCGAGGTTGCCGGTGACCGGGATGATCAGCTCGTGAGTCTGGCTGCGGTAGCGCATGTCGACCGACCGGTTGATGATGATGTCGGCCTCGGCGACATGGTCCCCGGCGAGCTTGGCCAGGACCTCCACCTCAAGCTTCTCGAAGATCGCCGCGATGCGGAGGGGGTCGAATTCCTCCCACGGGGTGCTGCTCGCGCGGGAGCTGCGGACGGACTCGGAGCGCTCGGCACCGTGGTGGATGTCGGCGCTCAGAGCGCCGTAGGCACTGTGCGCCATCGACGTCGCAGGGACGACGATCGACGCCACGCCGAGTTCGGCGCCAAAGCCGGCGCAATGCATGGGCCCCGCGCCGCCGTACGCGTAGAGCACGAAGTCGCGCGGGTCGTGGCCGCGTCCGACGGTCAGCTCGCGCAGGGTGTCGGCCATGCGTGCGTCGACGATCTCGCGGATGCCGGCGGCAGCTTCCACCACGCTGATCCCGAGAGGCTCGGCTATCTGGGTGCGGATCGCCTTCTCGGCCGCGGTCTTGTCGATCTCCATCCGGCCGCCGAGGAAGTTGTCCGGGTCGATGACGCCCAGGGCGACATCGGCGTCGGTGACGGTGACCTGGGTACCGCCGCGCAGATAGCAGACCGGTCCCGGGTAGGAGCCAGCGCTGGCCGGGCCGACGCGGAGCTTGCCGTTGACCACGGTCGCGATCGAGCCGCCACCGGCGCCGATCGCGGTGATGTCGACCATCGGTGTCGCGATGTGGTACTTCGCGACCTCGGTGACCGCCTTGACGACCGGCTTGCCGTCGACGACGAGGCCGACGTCGAAGCTGGTACCGCCCATGTCGGAGGTGATGATGTTGCGGTGCCCGAGCTGGGCTGCGAGGTGGTGAGAGCCGAGCACGCCGCCCGTGGGGCCGCTGCCCAGCAGGAGGACGCCACGCTGCGCCGCGTCCCGGGCGTTCATCACGCCGCCGATGCTGTTGAGCACGCTGAACCTGCCGGTCAGACCCGCGGAACGGAGCCTCGCCTCCAGGCTCTCCAGATAACGCTCGACCACCGGGCCGAGGTAGCTGTTGAGCACCGTCGTCGCCGTCCGCTCGTACTCGCCGAGCACCGGGCTGACGTCGCTCGACAGGCTGACGTATGCCGACGTGCCGGCGATCTCGCGGATGATCTCGCCGATCCGCTGTTCGTGCTCCGGATTACGGAAGGACCACAGCAGACAGACGGCGAAGGATGTGATGCCGGCCTCGACCAGGCGCTGCACCTCGGCACGCACCGCCTCCTCGTCCAGCGGCACGACGACGTGGCCAGCGTGGTCGATCCGCTCGGGCACCTCGGCGATGAGGTCGCGCGGCACGATCGGGTCGGGGTAGGAGCGCTCGCTGAAGTCGCCGAGCTTTTCGATGGGGACGCCGGCGGTGAAGCCCATCAGACGCTGGATGATCAGTGTGTCGCCGAAGCCTCGCGTCGTCACCAGTCCGGTGGGCCGGCCGCGCCGTTCGATGAGTGCGTTGGTCGCCTGGGTGGTGCCGTGGCCGAAGGTCACTACCTTGCCGAGGAGTTCGCGTACGGACTCGCCGCGGTGCTCAGCGACCAGGGCGAGGGCGTCGAAGACGCCGACGTCCAGGGAGTCCGGTGTGGTGGGCGCCTTCGTTGCGTAGACGGCACCGACGGCGTCCATCACCACGATGTCGGTGAAGGTGCCTCCGGTGTCGACGCCGATGTAGAGGTCCTGGCTGCCGCCCGCCTCGGTGTCGCGATGAGTGGTTTTGGTCATTCCTCGAGTTCCTTTGATTCCTTGGTTCAACGCAGGAGGGCCGGTGCGCCGAGCGTTTCGGCGACCGAGCGGTAGGCGGCGGTGACGAGCGCCTTCGGCCCGAGATCGTCATCGGACAGCTCGGCGACCACCCGGCTGCTGGCGACGGCGGTGGCGCCGTGGACCACATCTCGTCTCCGGGGATCGAGCCCCACGGGGACGGGCCCGCTGATTCCGGTCGCGAGGAAGGCGTTGAGGACCGCCGGTGAGCTGGGCAAGCGAGGTGATGTCGGCCGTCGTCGGGAAGGTGTCCGGTGCGGCGAGTCGGCGACGGGCTCAGAGCGTTCCGGCAGTGACGCCGACGCGCTTGGCGGGGTGCTGTTTTCCATCGAAGGCCTTGTTCCTTCCTGAACGGGACGTCGTCCGCCCCGCAGCTGGCAGGCGTCCCGAGAGCGAGCGGCACGGACGTCCATGAACGGCGGCGAGCCGGCCGGTTGGGCCGAGTGACGCCTGTCACGCCTGTGCCGCAACTTTGTTGTCTTGCAGAAATGAAGGCCAGATACTTCTGGGATGCAGAAGCCTGAGAAGTCCCGAGAGGTGCCGGCTTACATGGTTTCGTCGGTCGACCGCGCGCTGCGGTTGATCCAGATGCTGCGGGACCACGGCGAGCTGCGGCTACGCACCGCCGCTCACGACCTGGGCGTCTCCGAGTCCACGGTGCACCGGCTGATGTCGATGCTGGTGTTCCACGGTTTCTCGGTGCAGGACGAGTCCAAGGCCTACCGGCCCGGTCAGGCGCTGGGGGTCGGTCCGGTCAGGCTCTCCTGGACCCGCCAGCTGCGGGACGTCGCCGTACCTCACCTTGAGCTGCTGTCGAGCCGCACCGGGGAGACGGCGAACCTCGTCGTCCGGGTCGGCACCAAGATCCACTTCTTGTGGAGCCAGGAGGGCAACCGCACCCTGCGGATCGTGTCCCGGATGGGTGCAGTGCTGCCGGCCAGCACGTCGGCGGGTGGCAAGGCGCTGCTCGCCGACCTGCCCGAGGAGATGCTCCGCCGGCTCTATCAGGGCAAGGGCGCCGACGCCATCGGCGACGCCCTGAGCGACCGCGATCTCGGCGCCCTCCTACGGGAGCTGAAGGTATACCGGCGCAACGGCTTCGCGACCACCAACCAGGAGACCGAGAAGGGCGTCAGCGCGGTGGCGTTCCCGCTCCGGGACGGTACGGGCCGCGCCATTGCGTCGATGTCGGTGTCGGCGCCGTCCTCCCGGTTCGGCGAGCTGCTCGCGCCCAAATCGATCCAGCTGATCACGGCCAGCCACCACGACCTGCAGACCGACGTGGACACGCTCGGGCTCTGAGCAGGCTTCGAGCCCTGGCCTCAGGACATGATGTTGATGACCTTCTCCTCGGTGTAGGAGAGCAGCTCCTCAAGGCACTCCTCCTTGGCGCCGACCCCCGAAGCCTTCACACCGCCGTAGGGGACGTTCAGGAAGTGCTGGGACGAGCCGTTCACCCAGACGAAGCCGGCCTCAAGTGCCCGCGCGACGCGGACCGCCCGATCAATGTCTCGGGTCCACACACTGCCGGTCAGGCCGTAGTCGACGCTGTTGGCGATCTCGACGGCCTCCTCCTCGGTGTCGAATGGGATCACCGAGAGCAGCGGGCCGAAAACCTCTTCACGGGCGATCCGCGACGCCGGCGCGACGTCCACCAGCACGGTCGGCGCCACGAAGAGCGATCCGGCGAAGCCGTCGCCGTCCGGGCGTCCACCACCGGCCCTGACGACCGCACCCTCGTCGCGCGCGATGTCGACGTACGACATCGCCTTGTCGAACTGCGCTCGGTTGATCATCGTCCCCTGCTCGGCCCCTTCCTCAAGCGGGTCGCCGACTGTACGGGCCTCGACCAGTTCGACGACGCGGTCGACGAGACGGTCATGCAGTGAGCGGTGGACGAGAAGGCGGGAGTTGGACCCGCAGGACTGGCCGGACCAGGTGAAGTTCATGCCCGCGACCGCCCCGGCCGCCGCCTGCTCCGGGTCGGCGTCCTCGAAGACCACCATCGCGTTCTTGCCACCGAGCTCCAGGGTCACCTTCTTGACACCGCTTTCGGCCGCGGCGCGCTGGATCGCGCGCCCGGTCGGCTCGGAGCCGATGAAGCCGATCCGCCGGACCGCGGGGTGGCGCACCAGCCGGTCGGGCACGGCGGGACCGTCACCGACGACGACATTCACGACGCCCCGCGGGAAGACCTCGTTCGCAAGTTCGGCGAGCCGCAGCGTCGAGAGCGGGGCGGCCTCTGGCGGCTTGACGACGACCGCGTTCCCAGCCACGAGGGGGGCCGCCATCCGGCAGGCGAACATCAAGGGATGGTTGTAAGGGAAGATCTTCGCGGTCACGCCGACCGGCTCGCGTATGGTCAGGTGGAGGTTCTCGCTTGCGGGGATCGTCGCGCCTTTCATCTCGAGCGCGAAGCCTGCGTACATCCGCATCTGGGCGAGCGCGATCTCGACATCAAACCGCGCGTTCGAGATCGGGGAGCCGGCGTCGACCGTGTCGAGCAGCGCCAATTCCTCGCCGTGCTCCTCCACGAGGTCGGCGAACCGGCGGACCAGTTCGGCCCGCCGCAGCGCCGGCGTCGCACGCCAACCCGGCATTGCCGCGGCGGCCGCCTCGACGGCGCAGTCGACATCGGCGGGCGACGCGTCGGGGACGTCGGCGATCACCTCCTGGGTGAACGGATCGCTGACCTTGAAGGTCGCGCCGGTGGTGGCGGGCACCAGGGCACCGCCGATCAGGAGCCGCCAGTCGCGTCCGAGCAGCTCGGCGATCTCTGCTGCCCTGACAGTGCGGGCATCGGTGACGGACGTTGATCGGTTCATCGGTTCCTCCACAGACACTGCGCCGGCCCGGTGTCCGGTGCTGGAACCACCATCGAACAGACCAGAATCCCGGAGGGAGGAGTTTCCCCATAGCAGAAGCCGACCGTGCTCGGATAGCAGAAGCCGACCGTGCTCGGCCGCGTGCCGTCAGCGGGCGCGCACGGGATCAGCCGCCCGTTTGGCGGCGATGGGATCTCTCCTGAGTGGTGGACACACTGATATCGGGGCGAGCCGCTGCCAGGTGTCGGGGCTGAACCGCGCGAGGATTCCCACCATGCCCGGCAGGATCTCAGTCACGCGTCACGCTCAGCCGCATCCGGGTCTCGTGGAAGTGATCCCAGTCCATGATCAGGCGGAAGCGCCGATGCGCCTCCAGCCGTTCCGCGTCGGCCTGCTCCTGCCCGCGCCGCACCTGGGCGTCTCCGGCCTCGACGAGCTCCGCCAGGGCGATGCGGACATCGTCGGCATCCTGGCCGGTAGCAGACGCCAGGCGGTGCAGGGAGGTGAGCACCTCCTGCGGCTCGCCCAGATCATCGACCAGGTACTTGATGAGCCCGTTGACGAGCGGACCGGTGCGCATCGTCCACCGGATCCAGTCGAGCCGTTTAGTGAGTTCGGCGTCCAGGGGCAGCAGGTCACCAGGCAGCGGCAGTGCGGCAGGCATGGACCATCGGGTGCCGTCCGGCGTCTCCTCGCGGTGTGCCAGGCCCCACGTCAGGTAGAGCTCAGACAGATCCCGTACGGTCGTGGGCACCGGGAACCCGGCGGCCGTGAGCATGGCGCCGAACTTCTCCCAGCGGTTCGCCTCGGATGCTTCGCGCCCCTCCGGCGCCTCCTCGTAGTCCCATTCCTCGTCAGGCCACGAGAAAGTGAGCGCACCGTCGAGGTCGCCGCCGATCATGTCCCAGTGGCCTTCGAAGATCTCCTGCAGGAGGTCATCCAGGGAACCGGTGAAATCGGGCTGGCTCGCGGTCCCGATCAGCATCATCAGCGGGAAGCCCTGGCGGGGTAGGACGTGGTCCCAGCCCGACGCCCACCAGTCGTTGTGCATCGCCATGTCCCGGCGCGGCCCGGGCACGGACGGGTTGTCGCTCATCTGGTCAACTCTTCCTTGAAAGGCGGCCGAACGCTCGTAGCGTACGCGCTGTGGTGCGGAGAGTGTTCCTCCTGCGGACCGGGGTCGCGCAGCGGGTTGCGGTGGCCCCGGTCCCAGCACTTCACGCTCTCCGGCAGGTTCTCGAAGCGGGCGCCGGGGCCGGGGCCGGGGTCGGTGATGCGCAGCACTTCCGCTGCGCTGGCTGCGCGAGAGCGGGCGGTCACCGTCCGCGGCGTCTCCCCGGTGCGGCTCGACAGCGTTCACGGTTGCCACGCGGGGGACAGCCGTGAGTCGGGCGTCAGCAACTGGGCAGCCTGCGCGTGACGGCTGTGCGGCCGGACGATGCCGGCTCGCGGCTTGGCCGCGGACAGCATCGGAGGTGGTGCCTGCGGGATGCTTCCGTGGTCCGCCCGATCATTCGGGGCATCGTCCCCATCTTCTGCATGAGCGAGTCCACCTTGATATCGGGGTCGCTGCGGCGGGCGAGGCGCGCCGGCTCCTCCCGGATCTGCTCTGCGGTGTGCCCATCCTGCAGATAGAGGTCAAGCTAGGTCTCCCGGGTCTCGATGCCGTCTGATCAACGTTCGCTGTTCTTGATCAACGTTCGCTGTTCGCGGGTGGAGACGGCCTGTCACTGAAAGCAGGACGGCCCTCCGCTGCGCGAGGTGGCACGCAGGCGCAAGCCGACAGGTGCGAGACCTTCCAAGGTGGTGACCTGGTAGCCGGGTTCCGGTCCGGGCGGCTCGCTCAAGTGGTAGCAGCGGGCTGTCTGCGCGGTCAGGAGCGTCAGCATCGCCATGGCCAGAGCGGCTCCCTCGCAGCCGTGTGGGCCGGTACCGAAGGAGAGGAATACCCCGGGCTTCGTCGGCGAGTCCGAATCATCGAGCCAGCGCTCGGGCTGGAACTGGTCCGGATCGGAGTGTTCCCGTGCGTCGCGGTGGGCGGTGTAGGGGCAGATGAGCACGGTGGCCCCGGCGTCGATGGTGTAATCGGCGAGCTGAGTCCGTCGCCTGACGCGCCGGGTCAGTAGCCAGCTCGGGGGGTACAGGCGGAGCACCTCGCGTACCAGTGCTTGGGTGTAGTGCAGCCTGTCGAGGTGGGTGCTGGTCGTCGCGGCCGGGTCCGCGGGCAGCAAGGTGGCTTCGGCCGCGACGCGGCCCGCTGCCTGGGGGTACCGGGCCAGGTGGAGCAGAATCCATCCGGCTGCCCGGGAAGGTGTCTCGAAGGTGGCGACGGTGATTCCGGGGAGAGAGTCGAGGATGGCCTCTTCCGGCAGTAGGCCATAGCGGGAGGACGACCGGAGCATCTGTCCCAGCACGTCGTCACCGAGCCGGCCCGATGAACGGCGTCGGCGGACGATGGGCCGCAAAGCGTCAACGAAGGCGACTTGCTGCCGTGTGCGGAACCGCCGTGCCGGTGTGGGGACCCAGCGCGGCCACACCCAGCGCGAGGGACGTACGAGCACCTCCCGGGCCAGGAAGAGCTGTGAGGCAAAGGGCAGCAGGGTGGGAGCGTCTTCGGAGAAGAGGTAGCGCACGCCGATCTCTGCCAGGGCATGCCTGATCGGGGGCAGAATCTCGACGTCCTGGCCCGTGGGCCACTGGTCAGCAAATTGAGCGGTCCTGGGCGCTATCTCACCGATCCGGGCTGCAACCGCCTGCGGGCGTAGTCCGCGCATGCGGGCGGCGTGAGCGTGCGCACGCTCCTGGGGCGTCCGTGCTCCACTCGACCGCTTCAGCGGCGGGAAGAGCGGCGAGGGTGGCTTGGGGAAGTCCTGCGCGCGGTGCAGAACTGCTTCACACGGCCTGGCCGTAGCGGCTACGTAGACACCCGGCTCCAGCTGCCAGACGTCCCCGCACTCGGCAGCGCCACGGCGCGCCAGTCCCAGCCGGTCGCGGCTCCAGGCCGCGAAGCTGCCTCCGTGCAACCGCGGCGGCTCGTTCATGCGGCCCATGGCATCGCCCCTGACTCTCGTACCTTTCCAGGCCGAAATCGTCGGCAGCACAGTCAGAAGCCGACGGGCGCCCGGGGGCTCCCGCCGACAATGCGATCAGACCCGGTCGTCACCGCCTTACGCACCCCAGTCGTGTTCCCCGTACGCACCGTAGTGGCGGGTGAAGGACAACTTGGCGAGCAGCTTGGCGATCATGATGCGCTCCTCTCGCCTGTCTTCAACACCAAACGCTCCACACGCCATTTTGTCATATATGCCGCATTTGGAGCATCAGTCGCATGCGCTGATATAAGCCTTATTTCCTTATAGCTACAGCCAGTGGCGAGTAGCCCTGTGTAACGTTCCGGGATGCGGTCTCAGCGGTCCATCAGCGCCGAGCGTCGATCACCGAAGCCCGCCGCCACCTCGTCTACGTCCTGTGCGACGCCGCCCTCGCCCGCGGGCGAGGGCGGCGTCGCCGTATGGGGCTCGCCAGCGGGCGGCACGTTTCCTGAAGGCCCGGACAATCGATCCACGGCTGCGTCTGGTGGCGCGCCTGGAGGAGTTCACCGGCCCGTATCCGTGGCAGTGGACTCCGGCGGAGGGCAAGGCGTGGGACCGGTCCGGGCCGCAGCGCACCCAGCGCGAACTTGCCCACCAGCTGCGCCGCCTGGCCAACCTCGGTGTCCTGGAGGCGGATGATGCCGCGTTGGCAGCCGACCACTATTTTGCTGCTGACCTCCGGCGCGGTGTCCGGGTGCAGCCACTATGGTGCCGCGTCGCTGTCCGCCCCGGCCCGCACTGCGCTCATCACCGCCGGGGTGCGGGCGTTCCTCCACTGCTACCAGCCCCAAAAGGGTTGCTGAGAGAGCAGCAGGTCGGCTATCACGGCAGTTGGTCGACGCGGCAAGGAGCAGGCAGTTGACGACACCTCACCTCGGTGCGCTGAACGAGTTTTGTTGGATGGACCTCAAGACGCACGACGTGCCGGGCACGACAGCCTTTTTCTGGCTCTCCTGCCGCATGAGTGGGTCATTCCGTCGTGAGTTGGCGACCTGGGAGGGTGGGGCGGGGGCCGGCGAGGGTGAGCATGACGAGGGCGA
>NZ_JBIUBU010000056.1:0-14492 GCF_044548345.1 Streptomyces sp. NPDC052042
TGCTCATCTTCGCCAACGGCAGCACAAACGAACAGAGCACACCCACAGACCCCGCACCCCCACCGGCCATGTCCACGGCCTCAACAGACCACGACTGGGAACAGACACAACGGCCACAGTGGAGCAATTGTCAAGATCTGTGGATCGCTGAAGTTACGGCCTGACGCTCCGGTGCCATCGGATCTCGCCGTCATGCCATTCGTTGGTGGGCGTGAGCCCGGCGGCTGCGGCGACGGCAGCGGAGGCTCGGTGTTCAGGGTGGACGTGCGCGATGATGGCGTGCACCGAGGGCCGGCTGAGCCAGCCGGCGAGTCCTTGGGCCGCTTCGGTGGCGATGCCTCTTCCCTGCCATGGGGTTCCCACCACCCAGGCGATCTCCGCGACGGCGCCGCGGACGCCGGGGCTGATCGTCGCCTGGACGGTGCCCGTCAGGCAGGACTCGTCACGCAGCCGGATCACCCAGTTCAGCCAGGCCACGGCCGGGGCGGGGGAGCCTGCGGTCATGCGCTGGTAGCGCGACCGCAGGACCTGGGCAGTGTCCGGGGCGCCGCCCTGGCCGCCGGTCCGCACCCGGACCTTGCCGTAGCCGCGCCACTGCGACCAGGTCTTGAACTTCTCCTTGGTCAGGCCGTCGTCATCGTCGTAGTGCCAGGCCGCACCACCCAGGTACCGGTAGGTGGTGACTTCATCCGGTGCCCCGCCGGTCCGGTCGGTGGCGGTGACGGAGGTGACCACGTACTTGTTGAACCACTGCCGCTCGGGGTCGTCCGAGGTACTGCCGCCGATGTACTGCGGGAAGCAGCGGGTGGTGTTGGTCTGCGGGGTCGGCAGCGCGGCGAAGTCGCAGGCGGGTTCGGAGTAGTTGACGTCGATCTGACCGCCGGATTCGTCCGCGACCGTGGACAGCCGGGCCTTGATGAACGGCGCGTAGCCGTCACCGGTCCTGTCGAGGCGGTTGGCCAACTGGGTGTAGGCGAAGGTCGTCTTCGGCAGGGTGATGGCAGGGGCTACGGTGCGGCCCGTGCGCTGGACCGAGTCGAGCAGCAGCTGGTAGCCGCTTGCGGCGGGACGCGTTCCGCCGGGCGGGGCCTGCGGCCGGGGCCCCGCCTTCAGCCTTCGTGCGGACGTCATCGTGAGCGTTGCGGGTGTCAGGGCGAGGGCTTGTGCGCGAACACCCACCGGTTTCCCTCCAGCGCATCGTTGGGCTCGGGCAGGGGGCCACGTCGGTGCCGGCGCGTGAAGTCGAAGGGCGTGTGCATTGAGGTGGACCAGCCCTTGGCCGTCAGATCGCCCGCGGAGTCGGGTCGTGGTCCCTTGTCGAAGAGGTGGAGCAGGTTGATGCCGATTTGCTCTCGCGTCGCCGTGTAGATCGGGCTGTCGCGGTATGCCTGCAGGTCCTTTTCCAGCTTGGCCTCGAAGGCCAGTGTGCTGCCTTCGGTGGTCAGCCGGTCCACCGTGTCGATGAGGTACGTCTCGGCGGGGCCCGGCAGGTAGAAGAGGAGTCCCTCGGCCAGCCAGACGCTCGGTGCGGCCGGGTTGAAGCCGGCGGTGGTCAGCGCGGTGACCCAGTCGGCGCGCAGGTCGACCGGTACAGGGATGCGCTTTACCTTCAGGGTGGCTGGCAGGTCCGTGAGCACTTGGTGCTTGAACGCCAGCACGCCCGCTCTGTCGATCTCGAAGATGACGCAGCCGGAGGGCCAGTCCAACCGGAAGGCGCGGGTGTCCAACCCGGCGCCGAGCAGGACGACTTGGCGGGCGCTTGTACGGACCGACCGGAGTAGGAAGTCGTCGAGGACCCGGGTCCTCAGGCCGAAGTAGCGGGCGAACCGTCCCCACAGCGGGTTGCCGTCCCCGTCCGGAACCTGTTCGATGCGCACCGGCCAGTGCGCGCACGCCGGGGCGGCGCGCACGAAGTGTTCCGCGTAGGTGTCCTGGGCCAGGCTGTCGTGGCGGTGGGTCTCGATCGCCCGGGCCGCGGCGACCAGGAGGGCGGTCAGACCCACGCCTGCGTCCACGCCTTCCACGTCCGTGGGCTGTGGCGCCGTGCCGGCCATGTTTCCTCCGTTGTCGGGAGTAGTGAGCGTGAGGTGTCTGCTTGTCGGATGCGGTGAGTCTGCGGTGCTGTATGCCTCGATCATCGGCTTCTTCGCTCTGGGAGCAGGACGGGTTTGACCACGCGGCCCGCGTCGCAGTCGCGTTCGGCCTCGTTGATGTCGGCTAGTGGGTAGGTGCGGATCAGCTGGTCGAAGGGGAAGCGTCCGGCTTGCCATAGCCCGACCAATCGGGGTATCAGCAGTCCAGGTACGGCGTCCCCTTCGCAGATGTGACGGATGCTGCGGCCTCGATCCAGCGTGCCTGGTTCGAGCGGCAGCGCGGTGTGGAGCCGTGCCACCAAGCCGAGGCTGCCGGTGGGGCGCAGTGCCCGGAGCGCGTCGTTGATGAGCAGGGACGAGGCCGTGGTGTCCAGCGCGTACTGCACGCCGCCCTCGGTCAGGCGCCAGATCAGCTCGGGCAGTCCGGCCGTTGCTGCGGGCAGCGGGATCGCGCCGAACCGTTCGGCCAGGGCCAGCCGCCCGGGATGCCGGTCGACGGCCACGGTCACCGCCCCGGCGGCGGTGGCTGCCATCACGGCGGCCAGGCCCACCGATCCGGCGCCGAAGACCGCGAGGGTGTCGCCGGGGCCGGCGCCGAAGGCGTTCAGCACTGCTCCGGCGCCGGTGAGGAAGCCGCAGCCGAGGGGCCCGAGCAGCTCGACGGGCAGTGCGGGGTCGACCCGGACGGCGTTGCGGGCCGGGACGAGCGCGTACTCGGCGAACGAGGACTGGCCGAACCAGCGGGGGGCCAGCGCTCCCCCGGTCGCGTCGGTGAGCCGCGGCGCGTCCTCCTTGCGTCCTCCGAAGAGGTTGAGGGAGGCGAAGGAGTCGCAGTAGGCGGGGGCCGCGCCGCGGCAGGTTTGGCAGTGCCCGCAGGAGTCGAAGCTCAGCACGACGTGGTCGCCGACGCCGACCGCGGCGTCCAGGCCGCCGCCCGTCCGCACCACGACCCCGGCCCCCTCGTGGCCGAGCACCGCCGGCAGCGGGCTGCGGCCGGCCGATCGCCGGGCCGCAAGATCGGTCCGGCACATCCCGCAGCCCGCGATCTCGACCAGGATTTCGCCAGCGGCGGGTTCCGTGCGCAGGGTCACCTCCTCGACCGTGAACGGGTCTTCGTACGAGCGCAGTACAGCCGCCTGGAACCTCATCGTCATGCCTCCTGCGGACGGTGGACGACGAACGGCCGGAGGTTGCCGTAGAGCCCCCACGGTCCGCCGGCGACGCCGACACCGCTGTTCTTGACGCCTGCGAAGGGCTGGGCGAGGGACAGTTCGGCATGGTGGTTGATCCAGGCCGTGCCGCATTCGAGCCGGTCTGCCACGGCCTCGGCCCGGTCGAGATCGGTGCCCCATACGGATCCGCCCAGTCCGAAGCCGGTGCCGTTGGCCGCGTCGACGGCTTCGTCGAGGCTCCGGTACGGCAGCACCGGCAGGACGGGTCCGAACTGTTCCTTGGTCACTACCGGGCTGCCGGGCGGGACATCGGTAAGAATCGTGGGAGCGAAGAAGTAGCCCGGCCCGTCCAGTCGGTGGCCGCCAGCCGCCGCCCGGGCTCCGTCCGCCAGGGCCTGCTTCGTGACCTGCTCGACCCGGGCCAGCTGGGGGGCGTTGTTGACCGGGCCCAGCCGGGTGTTCGAGTCGAGGCCGGCCCCGATGGCGACGGTCTTCGCGCGTTGGGCGAGGGCTTCGACGACTTCGGCGTGGAGCTGGGCCGGGGCGTAGACGCGCTTGACCGCCATGCAGACCTGCCCACAGTTGCGGAACGCGGCCCAGAACAGCCGGTCCGCGATCCGGTCCACGTCGACATCGTCCAGCAGGACGGCGGCGTCGTTGCCGCCCAGTTCCAGGGTGACCCGGGCGAGGGAGGCCGCCGCCGCTTCGGCGACGGCCCGCCCGGTGGGCACCGAGCCGGTGAAGGTGACGTGGCGGATGCCCGGGTGGGAGGCGAGGCGGGCGCCGAGGGGTTCGCGGCCGGTGACGACGGTCAGGACGTCCTCGGGCAGGGCGGTGGCGAGGACGGAGCCGAGCAGTCGGGTGGCGAGGGGGGTGAACGGGGACGGTTTGAGGACCATGGTGTTGCCCGCCGCGAGCGCGGGCGCGAACTTCGCCGCCGCGAGCTGGAGGGGAAAGTTCCACGGCACGATGGCGGCGACGGGTCCGAGGGGGCGCCAGCGGATCTCGCTGTGCACGGGCCGGCCGTCGGTGATCCGCCGGGTTCTGGGGGCCAGGTCGGCGAAGTAGCGCAGGCGGGCCGCCGCACGGGCGACCTCCGCGTACGACTCGGCCAGGGGCTTGCCCTGTTCCCGGGTGAGCAACCGGGCGAGGGAAGCGCCGGCCGCCTCCACTGCGCCGGCCGCCACGCGCAACGCAGAGGTGCGTGCGACGGGGTCGGCCCGCCAGCCGTGCCAGGCCCGGTGAGCCCGGTCGACCACGACGTCCAACTCGTCCGGCGGCTGACCGGGAGCCTCGTCGAAGATCTCCCCGGTGGCCGGGTCAACGACGGCGAAACGTACGGCCCGGCATCCGGGGACACGATCGGCCTCAGAGGTCGGCATGACAGCGTCAGTGCACGGAGGGGACGCCGACGGTGAGCTCTCGGGCGTGCCGGTCCATCTCCGCCCGGAAGGCGGCCACCAGATGCGGCTGAACCCTTCCGGCATTGCGGTCACCGCCCTCACAGACCGCTCCCCGCACGCCCACGATGTCCGTACCGATGCGGGTCAGCGGACCGAGGTCGGCCTGGGCGACACTGCCCGCGAGAGCCGCGAGCCGACCGGATGCGTGAGTCAGCCGGACAAACTCGGCACAGACGTCCGGCGGAACGTGGTCGAACAACCGCGTCCCGTCCTTGATCGCCGTGTCCAGCATTGCGGCGTCGGCGCCGGAGCGGGCGGCGATGTCGGGTACAGCGAGCGGATTGACGCAGCCGATCCGGTGGGCGTCGGCATAGCCCGAGGCGACGACGAGCGCATCCGGGCGGTGATCCTTCACCGCCCGGACGACCGCGCGCATGACCTCGATGCCCTGATCAGGCGTCGTGCATCCATAGAGGCCGACCTTGATGTACGTGGCCCCCGAGACGACCGCGCCGAGCGCAGCCTGAGCCACCGTGCCGGGCTTGTACGGGACATCCCCCACGGTCGCGGACACCGGCTTGTTCGCCGGGACCGCGTCGCGGATCTCCCTGATGACCCAGGGGAAGTTCGCGCCGAGAGAGCCCTCATCAGGCTTCTTGACGTCGACGATGTCGAGATGCTCGGCCGCCTTCGCGCAATCGAGAGCCTCCTCGACACCGTCCGGGGAGATGAGAAGCAACACCCTGACCTCCTTCGCCGCCAGTCCGCCCGGCCGAGGGACAGGGGACCGCGGATCACCTGGCTCATGTGCGGTGCGCTCATCATTTCCGTCACCCTGAGGGACCGGGAGGGCGCACACAGTACCCATAAGGTGCTCATGCCCACATGCAGTGCGCCGTATATACCGGAACAAACTACCCCACAGGCAACAATTCGCCCGGTCGGCGAATAGCTCGTGAAATTAATGACAACCAGTCTGCCCTTGTGGCAACTATCGTGCTTCGGCTCACGGATACGTTTCTAGCAGGTCGTAAATTCGGCTGGGTCAGAACCGGAATTCTATGGACTGGACGTGTGTGAAATCCGCGCGCAGACCGTCTGCCCGTGTGCCCCATTCCGTGAAATACGTTCGGTGATGGCCGCCGCGACGACCGGATGCAGCTCCTCGTCCGTCGCTCCGGCCGTCTGGAGATCCTGGATCTGCCGCACGTAGGCGGGTGATATGTCCGTGGTGCTGTGGGGCTGACGGCCGTCGTCGGAGCTGCCGGTGCAGGTGAATCCGAAGTACGCCACCACCTCCACCATCATCCCCCGCGAGGTGGCCGCCCGCGCACGTGCCTGTGCTCTGACCTGCGGCTGCCACTCGGATTCGGTCTCCTCCCCACCAGGGCGGCCCGGAGGCGCTTCTGCGGCGTCGTCAGTGTCAGCTTCCGGGCGCGGTAGCGCTCGACCGTGCGGCGCGAGACGCCCAGGCGCTCCGCCACCGCCTTGGTCGAGCCCTTCGCCCGCGTGAGGAGGAATTTCACCTGAGCCTTCGCGGATTTCGGCGCGGGCCGGGTGAAGACCTTCCGCTCCGCCCGCACGAGGGCATCCAGGACCTTGCCGCGGCTCGGGGCCGGCTGCTGCTGCTCGTGATCGCTCATGCCTCCAGGGCCTCACGGCTCGCCTGTGGACAGACATCTCATCTCGTTGAGTGTCAAGCGGGGTGGGGTTGGGCGTGGTGGGACCAGGCGGTTGCTTCGTCGTAGCGGGTGCGGTCTTTGAGGCATCCGTGGAGGATAAGGCGGCCGCGCAGTGAGTCCAGCCAGTTCGCCCAGGCGCGGTCGGCGTCGATGAACGCGGACTGGAACGCGTAGGTGTTGACTTCGTGCCACCACGGGCACGGTCTTGCGGGTCCGAGGGCTCCTTCGGGCAGGTCCGGGGTCCGGGAGCCGCCCTTGATCTGGTTCAGGTGCTTTTGAACCGTGGGCTTCGTCGGGACGGGCACCTTGACGTGCTTGCGGGCCTGCGTTTCGGAGGCTCCGGTGTCGACGAGGGCCTGGACCTGCTGCCGCCACTGCTGGTGCGCGGCCACCTTCATGCCGAGCGCGTGGTTGAACGCCCACCGCGCCGCGTCGGCATGACGGTGCAGCACTTCTTCCTGGGCGGAGGTCGGGTTCAGCGTGAACCGGAACGCTCGCAGCACCTCGGACCGCACGGAACCCTCCCTCCCTTCTGCTCGTCAGTGTCAGGTTGCCGCCGACTGTAGAGGGCGGCAGCCCGGAGCGCGAGGCCCGACCGCTCCGGTGCTCCTTCGTGAGATGGGCGTCGCTGGTGGTCTCCTCGCCCCGGGCCCCAGGCGCTCATGCACTCCACCTGCGGCTCGGCTAGGACGGCGAACCAGTCGATGCGCGGGTGGTGTGGAGACCAGGAGAAGTCTGCCGGAGCAGCCCTGTCGATCGGGCGGGTTGAACGTTTCTCTGCGGAATTTGATCCAAGTGACTCGCATCACGTCGGATAAGACATCGTGAGCCGCTGGGTCGGCGGCTTGGCGGGACTCAGGGCGTGCGTACCACGGCACCGGAGACGAACCACTGAACCAAGGCAGCAGCCAGGTGGACGCCGGCGCGGGCGGCCTCCAGGGTTTCGGGCACTGTGGGTGTTTGTCGCCATGGCGGGAGGTCTGGCCTTCCCACAGTGCGCGCATCATCGCCTCGGCCGGGGCGATGGCGTCCTTGCCTGCCGGGGTGGGGATGGCGGTGTCGAACTTGTGCCGGGCGTTGTTGATCTCGCCGAGCATGGTGCCAAGCGTGGCCTTCTTGTTGTTGGCCTGGATGGTGGCGTGCGCCGCGGCCTCCACCGCCTTGATGGCCTCGCTGTACGCGCGCACCGGGTCCGGGCCGCGCCCGTAGGCCGCCTGCCAGGCGGCGGCGAGGTGGTCGGCGGCCGACCCGGTGGCGGGCCCGACCGCCGCGTCGGCGATCGTCTGGCGGACCGCGTCGCGCACGGCCGGGGTGACTCGCTCCTCCAGCCCGTCCATGGCCTCGTTGACCCGATAGGCCGACCCGGCATCGTCAAGGATGTCGGTAAGGACCTTGGCTCCGTGCTCGCCCGCAGTCCAACTCTGGAGGACCTCGTCCACCACGTCCAGCAACTGGGCGCCGGTTGCCTGCGCGAGCGGCTGGACGAAATCCACCCTCCGAAAGATGGCCGGATCCACAACCGAGGGGATGCGCAGCCGCAGGCAGATGGCACGCGCTTCCTCTTCCTTCGGCTGCCTGTAGTTCCAGTGGAGCGCGTCGTTGACCCACTTCTGGAGCGGCACGAGCAGGTGCTCGGGGACGTCCTCGAAGGGGCCGTCGTGGTCGGGCGCGGCGGCGAGGCCGACGCGGACGGAGAAGCGCGGGCGGGATCCGGTGGTCATGGCGGAAACGGTAGCCGGACGAGTGATCGCGTCGGATAACCTCCCGTTATCCGACGCGACAGAACGGGACATGACGACCAGTCACCCGGTCGCCGGAGACGAGGGAGGGCACCCACCGCATGGCCACCGAACCCCTGCGCTACGCCGCCGACATCACCTTGGACGACGTGGACGCCGTCACCAACTTCCTCATGGACGTCCTCAACGGCCAGCACCTCAAGGTCGGCACACAGGAGTACCGGACCAACGCCGCCCTGCGCAGCCTGGTGCCCGGCTTCGCCGGGTCCCTCAGCTACGAGTTCCGCGACGCGGTCGTGGCCGAGGCCCGGGAAAACGAACGCAAGAAGCTGACCCGCATCCAGGACATCAAGACCACCTGGAATCGGCTGACCAATGTCGCGTCCAAGTGGGAGGACGTCGCTGGGTTCGACACCGAGCGCTGGCGCACCGTTCGCTTCTACGACGCCGAGGACGAGGAGAAGTTCCGGCTCTGGGAGGAGAAGGAGAAGGCGTCGGCGACCGAGTCCGCGTCCTTCATCTCCGAGTACCGCATCCCCGGACAGCGTCGCGGCGGTGAGTACGTCGTCGCCCGCGACCCCGAGAACACCGATCGCTGGGCCGTCTTCGAGGGGGCCGCGCAGGCCCGCCACTGGGACGGCAGCGCCTGGCAGCACGCCCGCTTCACCGGAGCCAGCCCCTACCTGTTCGGCCGGGCGACCGCCCTTGCCACGGCACGCCAACACGCCACCGGCGGCACCCTCGAGGAGGCCCCTGCCCCGGAGGATGACCGGTGACGGTCACGGTCGAGGCGGTCGTCGGCGACCTCGCCGAGCCGGAGGGCGCCCCGGCGTCCAGGGCGGCTGGGCCCGGCACTCCCGCTCACCGCAACAAGGAGGGCCGGCCGATCGCGTGGGTGGGCAGCGCACCCGACGACTGGTGAGTGGCGGGTGAGACCGGCGGGCAGGGCCCTGGGGCGCGCGGGCGGCCCGGGGTCCTGCGCTGCCCGGGCCAGCAGCGCCGTACCCGGGTCCTACACGCACTTGAGCGCGATGCCAGGGGGTTCCGAGCTGCAGCATCGCACTGGTGTGCGTGTAGATCCTGGGATTTCGGGCCGCTCCCCCTCACCGAACTTCGGTGCGGCCAGGACCAGTTCGGTGAGGCAGTCCGGCGGCCTGCTCCTGAGAGAGGGCTCGCGCCCCCGTGCTCCTCTCAAACTCCTCCCCTCCTCTGCGCGTCTCAGTCACCTTGAAGGCGCGTCGCAAACTCTGACGTCTTCAATCGGAGTGAGACGGCATAGCGCCGATGGCCTGCTGAGCGAATGTTCGACGGCACAGCCCATCGCCCAACCGCCACGGCAAGGGCCTCGACACCGACACCACCGCTGCGCCGGAAGTGGTCACGGTCTTCTTCACCAAGGCGAACGCACGGCCGCGGGGACGGTGGTCGTCCAGGGCGAAGATTTCGGCCGGTGGGTGCCCGCGCAGCGGCACGGGTGGGAGCAGTTGCTGGCCGCGCAGCAGTGGCTGCTGGAGAACGCCCTCGGACTCACACCGGCTGAGAAGGAGGAGGCAGGGCGGCCGGTGCCGCGGGGGCAGGGCGCGAAGTGGGCCGCCAACCTTGCGGCGGCCCGCCAGTTCCACGCCCAGAAAGGGCGCCTGAAAGTGCCTCGGAAGCACATCGAACGCCTGGTCGGGCGGGTAGAACGGCGCTGACGGGGTCGTGGAGGTCAAGCTCGGCACCTGGCTCGACAACGTCCGCAAACGCGCCGCCAAGCTCACCGAACAGCGGCGGGCGGACCTAGACGCGCTCGGCATGCGCTGGTAGGCCGGGCAGCGGTGGGGCCGTCCTCGGCTGTGCGGGGGGCCAGGTGTACGTGGCGGGCGGGCCCCGCGTAGTGCGGGGTCTGCCAGCTCCGGCTCCGGCCTACTGGCGTCAGGTCTGCTCCTGGGGCGACGACATCAAGGTGGTGCTGATCGAGGTCAGCGCCTCCACGATCTGCTCAAGCGCCAGGTCCCTCCAGATGTCCTCGGAGATGTCGTGGGCGAGGCGTTCGGCCTCGTCCGCGAAAGTGCGAGCCCGGTCGGGATCCTCAGCAGCCAGCCCTCGCGCAATATGGGCCAGCCCCTCCACGACTGCCTCCTGCGGACTGCTCCTGGCATCGTGGGGAAGGTTGCGGATGGCGCGCTCGGCTTCGCGCAGCACCAGTCGGGCCCGATCAGGATCGATCACGGCCAGGCCCTCCCCGACCCCAGTCAGCGCCTCCACGATGTGCTCAAGCGCCAGGTCCCTCCAGTTGCCGTCGGAGATGTCGTGGGCGAGGCGTTCGGCCTCGTCCACAAAGGTGCGGGCCCGGTCGGGGTCAGTGGAGGCCACTGCCTCCGCGATCGCGGCCAGCGCCTTCACAATCTGCAGCTGGCGAGGGTCTGTGTAGTGCCCCTCCAGGTGGGTGCGGGCCTTATCCACGAGAGTCATGGCCTCGTCGGGGTCCTCGGCGGCAAGTTCTTGCGCGATCTGGGCTTGGGCCTCCCCGAGTTTCGCGTACGCCCCTGCGCGCCTCCAGTTGAAGTAGATGGTCTGGGCGGTGCGTTCGGCCTCGCCCGTCACCTGCCCGGCTCGGACGGGGTCGGTCTCGGCCAGTTGCCGCGCCACCTTGACCAGCGCTCTCACCCGGTTGAACCGGCCGAAGGTGGCGCGGGCACGGCGCTCTGCTTCACTGCTGAACGAGGCGCCACGAGGAGCGCGTTTAGGCTTGCCCGGGAACGGGGTGCTGGTGACCTGCATGGCCTCAGTCCGGAGCTGTTGGGCCCGGGCGGGTTCGACGGTGACCAACGTGTCCGCGACTCGGCCCAGTGCCATCCTCATAAAGGCGGAATCAGAGCTCTCGCGGGCGAGGCGCTCGGCTTCGTCTGCAAGCTGCCGGGCCCTGTCGGGGTCAATGGAGGCCAGGCTGTTTGCGACCCAGGCCAGCACCATCGCATGGGCGTCTTCCTCGCCGTCGGGGAGGCCGCGGACGGTGCGCTCGGCTTCGTCCGCAAGCTGCCGGGCCCTGTCGGGGTCAATGGAGGCCAGGCTGTTTGCGACCCAGGCCAGCACCATCGCATGGGCGTCTTCCTCGCCGTCGGGGAGGCCGCGGACGGTGCGCTCGGCTTCGTCCGCAAGCTGCCGGGCCCTGTCGGGGTCAATGGAGGCCTCAACCTGCGCGATCCGGCACAATGCCCAAGCTTTGTTTCCGTCCGTGGTAAAGCGGCGGGCGAGGTGTTCGGCGGTGGTCAGGGCCGCCGCCGCACGCTGCCGGCGGTCTCCGGTCGGGCCGGGTGGCTGGTGACGGACGCCGTTCTCGCTGCCGGGGGGCGGTGGGGTGTGGTCGCGTGCCGCACTGAGCAAGGCCTGCGCCTGCACAACGGTCGGGCGCTGGTCCGGAACCTTGTTCAGGAGCCGGGTGATGAGCTCGGTGAGCCGTCCTGCGTGCTGCGACTGGGGCGGGTCGTCGAAAAGGACCGCGCTGAGCGAAGCTTCGAATGTGCTCCGGCGGAACGGCGAGACACCCTCGATGGCCTGGTACAACGTAACACCGAGGGAGAACAGGTCGCTGGCCGGCACGCCGTCCTTGCCGCGGACCCGCTCCGGAGCCATGTACTCCGCAGAGCCGATGAGCATCCCGGTGCCGGTCAGGGCAGTGTCCTGCTGGTGAACGGCGATCCCGAAGTCCGTGAGCAGCATCTGGTCGCCTGCCAGCATGACGTTGGCGGGCTTGACATCGCGGTGCACGATCCCGGCGTTGTGGGCCGCGCCCAGGGCACTCAGCAGCGCCGAGGCGAGTGTCTCCGCGCTGTTCACGGGCAGGGGGCCGTGTGCATCGAGATGCTCCTGGAGCGAGGCACCTACGACCAGTTGCATAACGGTCCATGGGACACCTCTGTGGACGACGACATCGTGGACGGCAACGATATTCGGATGATCCCGCAGCCTCGCGGCATTGCGGGCCTCGCGCGCTGCGCGGATCAACCGCTCGGCCTGCTCCTCGGCCAATGCTGCGGGGGGAACCCGCACCGCTTTGACCGCCACGTCGATGCGCAGGGTCTCATCGTGGGCCTTCCAGACTTCTCCGAACCCCCCGGCTCCCAGCTTCGCGATCAGCCGGTAGCGGCCGTCGATCACCTGATCCGGCTGTGCCTCCTGCGTCACGGTCCCCCACTTGCGTCGAGCGCGGACTGAACACGATACGGATTCCGTCGCCCCACAGGTATAACTCGGCTGCAGGAAAGGCCAGATCAATCCTGAACCGCCGATGCGGCCTCCCGCGACTGTGTCCAAGGACTCGGTCAGCTTCTGTGCGGGCAACGACCGTTCGCCTGGGCGCGGTATGGGGGAGCCGCCTTGCTGGAGGGCTGGCTTTCGCGTACGGGCACGCGCTGCCGGCGCGGCCTTCCCTTTCGGCGCGTTGTGCTGCCAGGCCGGGCAGGAGTGTGCCGGAGGCGACGCACACGTACAGAGCCACCAAGAGTAGTCTCGGTGCGCCGCAGTGATGTTCCAGGGGGGAGCTACCTACCGTGCAGCCGTTGCGAGAGCAGGACCCCGAGCGGATCGCTGGCTACCGGCTTCTTGGCCGGCTGGGTGAAGGTGGCATGGGCGTGGTCTACCTGGCCCGGTCCCCGCGAGGTCGGATGGTAGCGGTGAAGACCATCCGCGCCGAGCTGGCGGCAACCCCGGATTTCCGGCGCCGCTTTGCCGAGGAGACCGCCGTGGCCCGGCGGGTCGGCGGGGAATGGACGGCTGCCGTGCTTGCCGCTGACCCGGACGCGGCACTGCCCTGGGTTGCGACGGCCTACGTCGCCGGGCCGACCCTGCAGCAGGTGGTGGTGGAGCACGGGCCGCTGCCGGAGCACTCGGTGCGGGGTCTGGCCTCGGGGTTGTGCCGGGCGTTGGGTGATATCCATGCCGCCGGGCTGGTCCACCGTGATCTGAAGCCGTCGAACGTCATGGTGACCATCGACGGCCCGAGGGTGATCGACTTCGGCATCGCCCGTGCCCTGGACTCCACCACAGGTGGCCTGACTACCACCGGGGTGGTGGTCGGCTCGCCCGGCTTCATGTCGCCGGAGCAGATCCGGGGCGTGAATCTGACCGAGGCGAGCGACATCTTCTCGCTCGGCGCGGTTCTCGCCTTCGCCGCCTCCGGGCGGCTCCCGTTCGAGGTGGCTGGGGGGCAGGCGCACGCCTTGATGTACAAGGTGGTGCACGAGCCGCCGGACCTCACCGGCGTGCACGAGCCCCTGCGGGAACTTGTCGAGGCCTGCCTCGCCAAGGATCCGGCAGACCGGCCTACTCTGGCTGAACTGTGGGAGCGGCAGGACACCCAGTACCACTCGCTGAGCCCCTGGCTGCCGTTGGAGGTGCTGACCAGGCTCGGCCAGGAAGCCGTCCAGCTCCTCGACCAGGAGGACCCGCACACCCGGGTAACTCCGGCCAGCACAAATCCGGACGCCGAAACGGTAGCCGCAGTCCCGGCCAAACCGCTGTACTCGCCCACGGTCGTCGACCAGGTGCCACAGGGACCTCAGCGCGACCAGGCCGGGCAGGTCCGGGAACTGCCGACCCGACTGGCCGACGAACGCCGTAGCGCACGCGGCCGGACAGGCCCGGCCGATGGGTCCCGAGCCGCTGTCTACTGGTTTCTCACGCTCTCCGCCCTGATCTCCGCACTCACAGTTGTCCAGCAGATCACCGTCGCCACCGACCAGGGACACCCGTATAGAAGGTCTTTCTACAGGACCTGGGATGCCTTTTGGGAGCACGCGGGCGTGGTGACCTGGGACGACTTCGCCCTCTACGCTCTATGGACCGCCCAACTACTCTTCGGCGCAGGGCTGGTAGTGAGCTGGCTCATTTGGTTCGCCGACGTGCGCTCTGTCGCCGAGCAGTTCGCTCCCGACCGGCTGCGGTACCGCCCGTCCATGGCGGTGGTGGGATGGTTCATCCCGGTCGCGAATCTCTTCCTGCCCAAGCAGATCGCCAACGATGTCTGGCATGCCTCCAGCCCACCCGGCCAGAGCAACGGCACGGACCGGGCCCGTCTGCTGCATACCTGGTGGGTCGCCTGCCTGTTCACCCTCATGACTTGGCCGCTCCTCATGAGGCCATGGACTACGTCCCTCAAGGAGAACTGGAGCGCCCTTGCGCAGTTCCAGCCGGAGACCTGGACCACTCTGGCCTTGCATGTACTGGCCGTGGCAGCAGCGGTCGTTGCCGCTCTCTATGTCCGTCGGCTGAGCGCGATGCAAGCGGCCAAGGCCCAGGGCTGACCGGTAGCTCGACTACGTCGTCCCTGAACCGCCCCGATTCGAATGGAGACTCGATTTCATGAAAGGATCGAGTCATGGCGCGACCTTCCCGTTACCCGCTTGAGCTCCGCCGTCGTGCG
>NZ_JBIUBU010000057.1:0-13268 GCF_044548345.1 Streptomyces sp. NPDC052042
CACGATGACGCCCTTGCCTCCAGCTCGGGGTTAGCACCACCTCTTCCCCCAGGGGACTTCCACCCCCAAGCAATCGCCCATGCTGGGCGCACACGACGAAGGGCCGCACCCGCTGGGTACGGCCCTTCACTCGCTCATGCTCAGGTGAGCTGCCCTTAGGCGGCGACAACCTCGACGCCGAGCTGCGCTGCAACCTCGGGGTGCAGGCGCACGGACACCTGGTGCCCGCCGAGCGTCTTGATCGGCGAGCCGAGCTCGACGCGGCGCTTGTCGACGTCGGGACCGCCGGCGGCCTTGATCGCCGAGGCGATGTCGGCCGGAGTCACAGAGCCGAAGAGACGGCCGGCGTCGCCGGAGCGAACGGCCAGGCGCACCTTCACGGCCTCGAGCTTGGCCTTGATCTCGTTGGCCTGCTCGATCGTGGCGATCTCGTGGATCTTGCGGGCGCGGCGGATCTGCGCGACGTCCTTCTCGCCACCCTTGGTCCAGCGGATGGCGAAGCCACGCGGAACCAGGTAGTTACGGGCGTACCCGTCCTTGACGTCGACGACGTCGCCCGCGGCACCGAGGCCGGAGACCTCGTGGGTCAGGATGATCTTCATCAGTCGGTCACCCTTTCCTTAGCGCGCGGTGGACGTGTAAGGCAGCAGCGCCATCTCACGGCTGTTCTTCACGGCCGTGGCGACGTCACGCTGGTGCTGCGTGCAGTTGCCGGTCACGCGGCGGGCACGGATCTTGCCGCGGTCGGAAATGAACTTCCGCAGCATGTTCGTGTCCTTGTAGTCCACGTACTGGGTCTTGTCCTTGCAGAACGCGCAGACCTTCTTCTTAGGCTTGCGCACAGGCGGCTTCGCCATGATGTTTCTCCTGTGTGATCAAGAAGTGGGGGTACGAGCCGCCCTAGAAGGGGGGCTCGTCCGAGTAGCCGCCGCCGGAACCGCCGGAGCCGCCGGAGCTTCCGCCCCAGCCGCCGCCCTGCTGACCGCCGGACGGCCCGCCCGTGGCCCACGGGTCGTCGGCGGGAGCGCCGCCGCCACCCTGCTGGCCACCACCGGGGCCGCCGCCCCAGCCGCCGCCGCCCTGCTGGCCGCCGCCGTATCCACCCTGGCCACCGCGGCCGGTGGTCTTGGTGACCTTGGCCGTGGCGTTCTTGAGGCTGGGGCCGACTTCCTCGACGTCCAGCTCGTAGACCGTGCGCTTGATGCCCTCACGGTCCTCGTACGACCGCTGCTTCAGCCGGCCCTGCACGACGACGCGCATGCCTCGCTGGAGCGACTCGGCAACGTTCTCCGCCGCCTGCCGCCAGACCGAGCAGGTGAGGAACAGGCCTTCGCCGTCCTTCCACTCGTTGGTCTGCCGGTCGAAGATGCGGGGAGTGGACGCGACACGGAACTTCGCGACCGCCGCACCGGACGGGGTGAAGCGCAGCTCGGGGTCGTCGACGAGATTGCCGACGACCGTGATGACGGTCTCGCCTGCCATGGGTGAACCTCTCGGCGGGATTGCTTCTGGCTGCTTGCTGCTACTCGGACCCGATGACCGCTGAGCGGAATGCTCAGTGGTTCTCGGGGCGGAGGACCTTGGTCCGGAGGACCGACTCGTTCAGGTTCATCTGGCGGTCGAGCTCCTTGACGACCGCAGGCTCGGCCTGCAGGTCGATGACCGAGTAGATGCCCTCGGGCTTCTTCTTGATCTCGTAAGCGAGACGACGACGGCCCCAGGTGTCGACCTTCTCGACCTTTCCGTTGCCCTCACGGACGACGGAGAGGAAGTTCTCGATCAGCGGGGAGACAGCGCGCTCCTCGAGATCGGGGTCGAGGATGACCATCACCTCGTAGTGACGCATGTGGAACCCACCTCCTTTGGACTCGGCGGCCACGGTCGTTCCGTGGCAGGAGGGTCGTGATGCGTGGCATCGGTGTCCCCGCACGGGACGGCCGTCACGCCCTCCGTCGAGCGGGGGCCTACGTGCCGACCTGGGCAGACACCGGTGCAGACCGTACAGAGTACCCGCACACCGGCTTCCGGTTGAAATCCGGGGCCGAGGAGACGCAATCTGTACACATCGGGTGTGAGCGGTGCCACAACGCACCGCCCTTTCCGCCGGGAGGTCCTCCATGGCACAGGCAATACGACCCCGTCCTCGAGTCTCTCTTCTCGCCACGGACGGCAGGCCGCACCTGCTCCAGGAGACGCTGGTGGCGGTGGCCCTGGTCCTCGGTGCGCTCGCCTTCGTGACGGCGATGTTCCACAACCTGCACCTGATCAGCTCCTGGGCGGGACTCGTCGGGATCCTCACCGCCGCGTACGGGCAGTACATCTCGGTGACCACACGTGAGAGGTTCCCGCTGATCATCGCCCTGGGCGCGTCCGCCATCGGGTTCTTCCTGGGCATGGCACACGGCGGACTCTTCGGCGGCGTGGTGGGCTGACCGGGCGCGGGCCGGCACGATCGGCCGGACGGATCCGGAACGAGGAACACGACCGGTCCGGCGCGCGGACGGCCGCACGGCGCCGGACCGGCCACGGGCCCGGCGTGAGCATCGGGCAGAGCGGTGACAGGACCTGGCCGGTCCGTACCGGAAGGGGCTCGCACAAGCCCCGTACTCCGCTGCGGACCGGCCAGTTCGCATGCGGCCAACCGGCGCGCTCCCCGGTCGCAGTAGGCTTTCGGCGCGAGAGCCGGAGCCCCTGACCGATGGGGACACACCTGCCGAGGAGCGCCCCGCATGAGCCTGACCCTGAGGACCATCAGCCGAGAGCAGCATCTGGCGTACATCCAGAGTCTGCCTGCTGCGAGTCACATGCAGGTCCCGGCGTGGGCGGACGTGAAGGCCGAGTGGCGTGCGGAGAGCCTGGGATGGTTCGACCGGAACGAACAGCTCGTCGGCGCCGGCCTGGTGCTCTACCGTCAGCTGCCCAAGATCAAGCGCTATCTCGCGTATCTGCCCGAGGGCCCGGTCATCAATTGGTTCGCTCCGAACCTGGACGACTGGCTGCGGCCGATGCTGGCGCACCTCAAGCAGCAGGGCGCCTTCTCCGTGAAGATGGGTCCGCCGGTCATCATCCGCCGCTGGGACGCGGCCGCGATCAAGGCGGGCATCCAGAACCCGGACGTGAAGCGGCTGCGCGACGTCGAGGCCACCCACATCGAGCCGCGCGCCTTCGAAGTCGCCGACCGGCTGCGGAAGATGGGCTGGCAGCAGGGTGAGGACGGCGGCGCCGGCTTCGGTGACGTGCAGCCCCGCTACATCTTCCAGGTGCCGCTGGCGAACCGTTCCCTCGAAGACGTCCACAAGGGCTTCAACCAGCTGTGGCGACGCAACATCAAGAAGGCCGAGAAGGCCGGTGTCGAGGTCGTCCAGGGCGGTTACGCGGACCTCGAGGAATGGCAGCGGCTGTACGAGATCACGGCGGAGCGCGACCGCTTCCGCCCCCGCCCGCTGAGCTACTTCCAGCGCATGTGGACGACCCTCAACACCGAGGACCCCAACCGGATGCGGCTCTACTTCGCCCGGCACGAGGGCGAGAACGTCGCCGCCGCGACCATGCTGATCGTCGGCGGGCACGTCTGGTACTCGTACGGCGCGTCCGCCAACCACAAGCGGGAGGTCCGGCCCTCGAACGCGATGCAGTGGCGGATGCTGCGCGACGCGTACGCCATGGGGGCCACCGTCTACGACCTGCGCGGCATCTCCGACTCGCTGGACGAGACCGACCACCTCTTCGGCCTGATCCAGTTCAAGGTGGGCACCGGCGGGCAGGCGGCCGAGTACCTCGGTGAGTGGGACTTCCCGCTGAACAAGCTGCTCCACAAGGCGCTCGACATCTACATGTCGCGACGCTGATCCGCGTCGCCCCGCTGACGGAACCGGCTTCATTCGTTTCAATGGGGGGCGTCGCACGGCACACACCGCGGCCCCTCCGAGAGGTCCGGCAGGTGCCGCGACAAACCCCGTACACCTCCCCCTCCCCCATCCCGCAGCCACCAGAAGGGTTCCGGACCGGCCATGGCGCTCTCCCTGTACGTCGACACCGCGCGCTGGCGGGCGCACCAGAAAACCGTGCTCGACCAGTTCCCCGGCATCGTCCCGGTCTGCAAGGGCAACGGGTACGGCTTCGGCCACGAACGGCTGGCCGAGGAGGCCACCCGTTTCGGCTCCGACATGCTTGCCGTGGGCACCACCTACGAGGCGGCACGGATCAAGGACTGGTTCAGCGGTGATCTGCTCGTCCTGACCCCGTTCCGCCGGGGGGAGGAGCCGGTACCGCTGCCCGACCGGGTCGTCCGGTCGGTCTCCTCCGTGGACGGGGTGCACGCCCTGGTGGGCGCGCGGGTCGTCATCGAGTGCATGAGCTCGATGAAGCGCCACGGCGTCAAGGAGGAGGAACTCGGACAGCTGCACGCCGCCATCGAGGACGTGCGCCTCGAAGGCTTCGCGCTGCACCTGCCGCTGGACCGCACGGACGGCTCGGACGCGGTCGAGGAGGTCATCGCCTGGATGGACCGGCTGCGCGCGGCCCGACTGCCGCTGCACACCATGTTCGTCAGCCATCTGGGCGCCGAGGAGCTGAGCCGGCTCCAGCAGCAGTTCCCTCAGACCCGCTTCCGCGCCCGCATCGGCACCCGACTGTGGCTGGGCGACCACGAGGCGACGCAGTACCGGGGCTCGGTGCTGGACGTCACCCGCGTCACCAAGGGCGACCGCTTCGGCTACCGCCAGCAGAAGGCCGCGTCGGACGGCTGGCTGGTGGTCGTCGCGGGCGGTACGTCGCACGGTGTGGGGCTGGAGGCTCCGAAGGCCCTGCACGGCGTGATGCCGCGGGCCAAGGGGGTCGCACGCGCGGGCCTGGCCACGGTCAACCGCAACCTGTCCCCGTTCGTCTGGGCGGGCAAGCAGCGCTGGTTCGCCGAGCCGCCGCACATGCAGGTGTCGATCCTGTTCGTGCCCGCCGACGCCCAGGAACCGAAGGTCGGCGACGAACTGGTGGCCCACCTGCGCCACACGACCACCCAGTTCGACCGGCTCGTCGACCACTGACGTCGGTTCACCGACCGTCGGCGCCGGGTTCGGACCCGGGCCGCGGAGCCGACGCGGAGAAGACACCAGAAGACACCGAGGGTCTTTCCGGGAGCACGTCCGGAAAGACCCTCGTGCCGTCTCAGCCCGCGGCCGGACCCCGCGGCACCCCCTGCGCCGCGCCCGGCCCCGCGTCGGCGGTCGCAAGCGGCGGACGCGCGGTACGTCGCAGCACGAACGCGTCCCCGGCCCCGTCGAGCACCCCGCCGGACGGATCGTCCGACCCGCCGCGCCGCACGGCGTCCCGCTCCGGTCTCAGGACGTCCCGTACGACGACGGCGCAGAGGTAGAGCGTGCCCAGCAGGTGCAGGAGGATCGCCACCTGGTACCCCTCCGTGGGGAGCCCCTGGTGCTTGTCGCCGCTCGTGGTGTACGCGAGGTACATCCAGATGCCCAGGAAGTACATGACCTCGCACGCCTGCCAGATCAGGAAGTCGCGCCAGCGGGGCCTGGCCAGGGCGGCCAGTGGGATCAGCCACAGCACGTACTGCGGCGAGTACACCTTGTTGACCAGGATGAACACGGCGACGACGAGGAAGGCGAGCTGCGCGAAGCGCGGCCTGCGCGGTGCTGCCAACGTCAGTGCGCCGATCAAAGCGCACAGCACGATCGTCAGCAGGGTCGACACGGTGTTGACGGTCGTGACCTCGATCGGACTACCGGTGCGCTGGGTGATGATCAGCCAGAACGAACCGAAGTCGATGCCGCGTTCCTCACTGAACGTGTAGAACTTCTTCCATCCCTCGGGAGCGAGGGCCATCACCGGCAGGTTGACCACCAGCCAGGAGGCCGCCGCCCCGAGCGCCGCCGTCGCGAAATCGCGCCACTTGCCCGCCCGCCAGCACAGCACGAAGAGCGGGCCGAGCAGCAGCACGGGATAGAGCTTGGCGGCCGTGGCGAGCCCGATGAGGACGCCGAACGCCACGGCCCGCCCCCGGGACCACATGAGCATCGCCGCGGCCGTCAGGGCCACGGCGAGCAGGTCCCAGTTGATCGTCGCGGTGAGCGCGAAGGCCGGCGCGAGGGCGACCAGCAGCCCGTCCCAGGGGCGGTTGCGGTGCGTACGGGCCACGCAGACGGCTATGACCGCGGCGCAGACCATCAGCATGCCCGCGTTGACCATCCAGTAGGCCTGCTCACGCTGCTGGAGGGCTCCGCCTGGCGTCACCCAGGACGCGATCTCCATGAACAGGCCCGTCAGAACGGGGTACTCCAGGTACTGCATGTCGCCGGGCAGCCGGTCGAAGTACGGCACGAGGCCGTCGGAGAAGCCCCGTGCGACGAAGAGATGCGGAATGTCCGAGTAGCAGGCGTGCGTGTACTGCGAGCCGGCGCCCCTGAACCACGCCCAGTTGTAGCAGGGCAACTTCTGCACCATGCCCAGCGCGAACATGCCGAGAGCCACCAGCGCCACGACGCCCACGGGCGTGGGCGCCGTGCTGCCGAGCCGCGACCAGCGCCCCGACCGCCCGCCGATCAGCTCGCTGCCGGCTGCGGCGATCTCGTCCTGGTGCGTGGGGCGTACGACGGGCCGCTCCCGGTCCGTGCTCGTTTCTTCTGCGCTTGGCATGCCGCACATCCTGCCGTACGGGTGTGGGGAAACGATGAGGGCCGCTCGCACCACGTGGTGCGAGCGGCCCTCATGAGCCGGTCCGGTGGCTCAGGCGGGGCTCATCATCCCGGGCCGAAGAGTCCGCCCGGCCCCCCGTGGCTGTTGCCGTTGCCGTTGCCATTGCCGTTTCCGTTGCCGTTTCCGTTGCCGTTGCCGTTTCCGTTGCCCTCGCCGGGCGGCGGCGACGCGGTGTTGCCGGGGTCACCGGCGTCTCCGCCGTTCGCGGCTCCGTTGTTGGTTCCACCGTTGTTGTGCTGGCAGTCCCAGTCCCACTGGTCGCAGGTTTCGGTGGGGTCAGGCGCGGGCGGGGGCGTGCTCGGCGTGACCGACTGCGACGGCGTCGTCTCCGGCGTCGTCGGTGTCACGTCCACGGTGGGCGTCGGCGTCGGACTCTGCGCGCCGCCGCCGTAGACCTTCTCACCGATCGGCGTCGGCTCGGGGAAGGACAGGGCGGGCTTGCCGCGCATCGCCTCCGCCATGTAGTCGTGCCAGATCTGGGCCGGGAACGAGGCACCGTGGATCGACTTCTCGCCGCCCGTTCCGTACATCTCCTCGAACTTGCGGTTCTTGTTCTTCTCGTCGTCGTCCAGCCGGTACATGCTGATGGCCGTCGACATCTGCGGGGTGTAGCCGACGAACCAGGCCGACTTGTTGCCGTCCGTCGTACCCGTCTTGCCCGCCACATCACGTCCGGGGAGCTTCGCGGGGGTACCGGTGCCGTGCTCGACGACGTTCTTCAGGACGTCGGTGACGTTATCGGCGATCGCGTTGTCGAAGGCGCGCTTGGGGGCGTCCTCGTGCCGGTAGATGGTCGCGCCCCGGTACTTCGCCTCGGTCACGGAGAAGGGTTCGCGCTGCAGGCCGCTGGCGGCGAAGGTCGCGTACGCGCCGGCCATGCGGATCGCGCTGGGCGAGGAGGTGCCGATGGAGAACGACGGCACGTGCGAGTCGGCCATGTTGCGGTCGTCCTTGAGCCCGGCGGCGATGGCGATCTTCTTCACCTTGTCGGTGCCGACGTCCATGCCCAGCTGCACGTACGGGGAGTTGGCGGACCACTGCATCGCCTCGCGGAGGGTGATGTTGCCCTTCGACTCATCGCCGTCGTTGGCCTGGAGCCACTGCTTGCCGTCCTCGTCGGTCCAGATCTGACCGTCGTACTTCCTGATCTTCAGGTTGTGATCGGCGTTGTAGATGCTCAGCGGGGAGACCTTCTCGCGCTGCGACAGATCCTGATCCGGGTCGAGCGAGGGGTCGCGCTTGCCGTACTCCATCGCCGCCGCCAGCACGAACGGCTTGAAGGTCGACCCGACCTGCGCACCCGTGGGGTCGGCGTTGTTGGTGTAGTGCTTGGTCGCGTCCTGGCCGCCGTAGATCGCCTTGATGGCACCGCTCTTGGGCTCCACCGACCCGCCGCCGAACTGGACGTGGGTGTCGGTACTGGGGCGCTGCTCCGGCCTGATCTTGTCGTCGTAGACCTTCTGGACCGCGGTCTCGAGCTGCTCGACCTGCTTCTTGTTGAAGGTGGTGTGGATCTCGTAGCCACCCTGGGCGAGCATCTCCGCCGTGACGCCGTGCTTGTTGTTGTTGAGGAAGTAGTTCTTGGCCAGGTCGACGAGGTAACCGATCTGACCGCCGAGCTGGGCGTTCTTCCGCGGCGGCTTGGGCATCGGGAACTCCGTGTACTTGTCACGTTCCGCTGCCGGGAGGCGCTTGTCCTTCACCTCCTCGTCGAGGATCCACTTCCAGCGCTTCTTGGCGCGCTCGGTGTTCAGCTCCTTGGTCGCCTGCTCGGCATCGATCTCGGGGGCGCCGGCCGGATCGTAGTACGTCGCGCCCTTGAGCAGCGTGGCGAGGAACGCGCACTCGCTCGGGTTCAGGTCCTTGGCGTCCTTGTCGTAGTAGGTACGGGCCGCCGCCTGGATCCCGGACGCGCCGCGCCCGTAGTACGAGACGTTGAGATAGTCCGTGATGATCTCCCGCTTCTCCATCTTGTTGGTGACCTTGAGCGTGATGAAGAGCTCTTCGAACTTCCGGCTCAGGGTCTGTTCCTGGGACAGACGGGAGTTCTTCACGTACTGCTGGGTGATCGTCGAACCGCCCTGCACCTCACCGCCGGTGGCCATGTTGAACAAGGCACGGCCGATGCCCATGGGGTCGATGCCTCGGTCGTCCCAGAAGGACTTGTTCTCGGCGGATACGACCGCGTTCCGCATCGCCTCGGGGATCTGCTCGTAGCCCACCTCCTGGCGGTTGACCTCACCACCGGTGGCGACCATCTGGGAGCCGTCGTCCCAGAAGTAGACGTTGTTCTGCGCCTTGGCGGCCTTGTTCACATCCGGCAGGCCGACCATCGCGTAGGCGAAGCCGGCGAACCCCGTGAGCAGGCCGAGGAAGCCGATGCAGAGTCCGGACACCAGCCTCCACGACGGCACCCAGCGGGCCACCCCGGACTTCCCGGCGCGCGGGTAATCGATGAACCGCTTCTTCGCGGGGCGTTGAGCGGCCCGGCCGCGCCCCCTGCCGGGCCCCTCGTACCCGTCGGCGCCGCCGGCACGACGACGCCCCCCGCCGCCGCCTCCGCGGCCCCCACCGCGCTGGGCGGCTCGTCTGGCCGCGGCCCGCCCGCCGTACGGGCTCTCCCCGCCGTGCGCGCCGGAAGGCGACGCGGAAGTTACTCCGCGTGACGGAGCGGCTCGGCGTCCGGAGGACTGCTGGGCGGCTCGTCTGGCCGCTGCACGCCCGCCCTCCTGCGGTTGCGGCGATTTGCGACGGTGCTCGCTCATGGAACGACTACTCCTCGGACAGGCGAGAGCGCCTGGAAGCGGCAGTTGAGATCCGGTCCCCCGATGTGCGGACCAGCCCGGCGAAGGGCTCGTCCACCATGCGTCCGGTTGAACCGTCATGGCTGACCCATGCGGGTGTCTTGCGGTCACCGGTGGTCTGCATGCCGCACAGACTACGCACGGCCAAAACCCCCCTAGGACCGAACTTCACCTCAAACAACGCAAGTCGGTGCCTACGAATTCGCGATGTGACGCCGTTCACCATGCCCACCCTTGTCGCGACGCGGCAGCCGATCTATCGTCATGATGTATCGAGTCGATACATCGGCTTGGTACATCAGCCCGGCACGGGGCTCCACAGGAGCGTTCGAGTGAGAAGAAGGCGAAGGAGGAGGCGAAGGTGAGCAGACGCTCCGGCATCCTCGAATTCGCCGTTCTCGGTCTGCTCCGCGAGTCCCCTATGCATGGGTATGAGCTGCGCAAACGTCTCAACACCTCGTTGGGGATCTTTCGCGCCTTCAGCTACGGCACGCTCTATCCCTGTCTCAAGACCCTGGTCGCCAACGGTTGGTTGATCGAGGAGCCGGGGGGTGCCCCGGCCGATCTCCCGCCCGCGGCGGGACGTCCGGTCGCCCCCTCCTCCTCACTGGCCGGACGACGGGCCAAGATCGTCTACCGGCTCACGGCGGAAGGTAAGGAGCACTTCGAGGAGTTGCTCTCGCACACCGGTCCGGATGCCTGGGAGGACGAGCACTTCGCCGCCCGTTTCGCCTTCTTCGGGCAGACGGAGCGTGAGGTGCGGATGCGGGTGCTGGAAGGCCGGCGCAGTCGGCTGGAAGAGCGTCTGGAGAAGATGCGCGCCTCTCTGGCCCGCACGCGCGAGCGCCTCGACGACTACACGCTTGAGCTGCAACGGCACGGCATGGAGTCCGTGGAGCGCGAAGTGCGCTGGCTGAACGAGCTCATCGAGAGCGAGCGGTCGGGACGGGATCAGCGACGATCCTCGCCCGGGAGCGACGCTCAGCAGAACACCGCAGGAGAGACGGACGGCCTGCCCCGGCACCGGGGTACCACCCCGCCGGATCCGTCCGACGACACCTCACAGTGAGGTCCCTCGCAGATCCGCAGGGCCTCATCGAGAACAACCATTACACACAGGGAGCAACCGGAATGGGTTCGGTTCGCGTAGCCATCGTCGGCGTGGGCAACTGCGCCGCCTCGCTGGTCCAGGGCGTCGAGTACTACAAGGACGCCGATCCGGCCGGCAAGGTGCCCGGCCTGATGCACGTCCAGTTCGGCGACTACCACGTGCGGGACATCGACTTCGTCGCCGCCTTCGACGTCGACGCGAAGAAGGTCGGGCTCGACCTCGCGGACGCCATCGGTGCCAGCGAGAACAACACCATCAAGATCTGCGACGTGCCGAGCACCGGTGTCGCCGTCCAGCGCGGCCACACCCTCGACGGTCTGGGCAAGTACTACCGCGAGACCATCGAGGAGTCGTCCGAGGACCCGGTCGACGTGGTCCAGGTCCTCAAGGACCGCGAGGTCGACGTTCTGGTCTGCTACCTGCCGGTCGGCTCCGAGGACGCCGCGAAGTTCTACGCCCAGTGCGCCATCGACGCCAAGGTCGCGTTCGTCAACGCTCTCCCGGTCTTCATCGCCGGCACCAAGGAGTGGGCGGACAAGTTCACCGAGGCCGGTGTCCCGATCGTCGGCGACGACATCAAGTCGCAGGTCGGTGCCACCATCACGCACCGTGTGATGGCGAAGCTCTTCGAGGACCGGGGCGTCATCCTGGACCGCACGATGCAGCTGAACGTCGGCGGCAACATGGACTTCAAGAACATGCTCGAGCGCGACCGCCTGGAGTCCAAGAAGATCTCCAAGACGCAGGCGGTCACGTCCCAGATCCGCGACCGCGAACTGGGTGAGAACAACGTCCACATCGGTCCGTCGGACTACGTGGCCTGGCTGGACGACCGCAAGTGGGCGTACGTGCGCCTCGAGGGCCGCGCCTTCGGCGACGTTCCGCTGAACCTTGAGTACAAGCTGGAGGTCTGGGACTCCCCGAACTCCGCCGGTGTCATCATCGACGCGCTCCGCGCCGCGAAGATCGCCAAGGACCGCGGCGTCGGTGGTCCGATCCTGTCGGCGTCCTCCTACTTCATGAAGTCCCCGCCGGTCCAGTACTTCGACGACGAGGCCCGCGAGAACGTCGAGAAGTTCATCCAGGGCGAGGTCGACAGCTGACGCGACCGGACACGGCGCATCATCGCGGCACGGTGAGGGCGCAGAGCTCCGCTCGTTCCGCACCGTCGGGGGTCCCTGGGGTATTCCACCCGGGGACCCCCGACGTATGTGACCCTTGATCACATGCCGGTCGTAGGTGATCTGCGCGTACTTCTGCGCCTTCGGAGCTTCCGTCGTCTGCTCGCCGTACGGCTGCTCTCCCAGTCGGCCGACGGCGTCTACCAGGTCGCGCTGGCGTCCTACGTCGTCTTCTCCCCCGAGAAGCAGGCATCAGCGGCCGCCATCGCCTCCGCGATGGCCGTCCTGCTGCTGCCGTACTCGCTCGTCGGACCCTTCGCCGGCGTTCTGCTGGACCGCTGGCCACGTCGTCAGGTGTTTCTGTACGGCAACGTGCTGCGCGCCGCGCTCGCCTGCTGCACCGCGCTCCTGATCCTCGGCTCGGCGCCGGAATGGCTCTTCTACACCTCCGCGCTGTGCGTCACCGGGGTCAATCGATTCGTACTGGCCGGGCTCTCGGCCGCGCTGCCGCGGGTCGTCGACAAGGAACGGCTGATCCTGGCCAACTCGCTCTCGCCGACCGCGGGCACACTCGCGGCCACGGCGGGCGGCGGCCTCGCCTTCGTCGTGCGGCTGTTGATCGCCGACTCCGATGCGGCGGTGGTGCTGCTGGGGGCCGCGCTCTACCTCGCCTCGGCACTGACATCGCTGAGCCTGGCCATCCCGCTCCTCGGGCCGGATCGGGACGAGCGACAGGTCCGCCTGGGAGCGGCGCTGGCCATCACCGCTCGTGGGCTTGCCGAGGGGCTGCGTCATCTGACGGAGCGGAGGCATGCCGCCCGGGCGTTGGCCGCCATGACCGTGATGCGCTTCTGCTACGGCGCCCTGACCGTGATGGTGCTGATGCTGTGCCGGTACGCCTGGTCCGAGGGCGACCCGGGAGGTCTGGCCCTGCTCGGGCTGGCGGTGAGTGCCTCGGGCGCGGGGTTCTTCGTCGCGGCGGTGGTGACTCCCTGGATGGCGGGACGGCTCGGCCGGTTCCGCTGGATGGCGGCGTGCGCGACGATCGCGGCGATTCTCGAACCGGCGCTGGGGCTGTGGTTCGTGCCCGCGCCGATGCTCGTCGCGGCGTTCGTCCTCGGACTCGCGACCCAGGGGGCGAAGATCGCGACCGATACGGTGGTGCAGACCTCGGTGGACGATGTCTTCCGCGGCCGGATCTTCTCCCTCTACGACGTGCTGTTCAACGTGGCCTTCGTGGGCGCCGCCGCGATCTGCGCCGCGCTGTTGCCGCCCGACGGGCGGTCGGCACCCGTGGTGATCGGAGCGGCGGCACTGTACGCCGCCGTCGCCGTGCTGCTGTTCCGATGGAGAGGCACCGATAGCGCGCCGCGGACCGGCCGGTAGGGGTGGGGGGGGGGGGGGTGGGGGGGAAACCCCCCCCCCCCCCCCCCCCGCCCGGCGGGGGGGGGGGGGGGGGGGCGGGCCCCCGGGCCCACCCCCCGCGCCGGCGGGGGGGACTGGGGCCGCGCCCCACCCCCC
>NZ_JBIUBU010000058.1:0-12990 GCF_044548345.1 Streptomyces sp. NPDC052042
TGAGGGTGGGTGTGTCGGTGGTGGGGTCGAGGGTGAGTGGGATGGTGTCGGCGCCGGCTGTGTGGAGTGCTGTGGTGATGTCGCGGACGAGTTGGCTGTCGGATTCCTGGTGGGTTGTCTGGTTGATCACCAGCCACCGCCCCGACAGACGGGCGCCACCGGTGGGGGAGTCCAGGGCGGTCCAGGTCACCCGGTAGCGCCAGGCGTCGGTGGGCCGGGACTTCGCCGGCACGGCGCGCCGGGCGACGGCGGTCGGCAGCCACAACCGGTCGTGGCGGAAGGCGTACGACGGAAGGGGCACCCGGCGCGCACCGGTGCCCTCGTACACGGCGCTCCAGTCGACGCGGACTCCGTGCGCGAAGGCGGCACCCACCGCGCTGCGCATGTGGTCGAGGCCGCCCGCGCCCCGCTGCAGCGTGTGCAGCGCGGTGGCCGGGACCCCTTCGTCCGCCGCGATCTCGTCGATCGCGGCATTGAGCAACGGATGCGGACCGATCTCGATGAACGTGTGATGGCCCGCGCGCAGCAGCGTCCGCAGCGTGGCGTCGAACTCCACGGGTTCGCGCATGTTGCGATACCAGTACGACGCGTCCAACTCTTCGCCGGCACACGGACCGGCGGTCGTGGTGGAGAAGAACGGTATCCGGGCCGGAACCGGCCGTACGCCGGCCAGCAGGTCCAGCAGTTCCGCGCGGAACTGCTCCACCTGCGGCGAGTGCCCGGCGAAGTCGACGCCTGGCAGCGGCCAGCGCAGCACCCCCTCGGCGGAGAGCCGCGCACCGAACTCCTCCAGCGCGAGCGCGTCACCCGCGACGGTGACCGAGGCGGGCCCGTTGACCGCCGCCACGGAGATGCGCTGCCGCCACGGTTCGAGCAGCTCACGGATCCGCTCGGCCGGAGCCATCACCGCGAGCATGCCCCCGCCCCCGGCCAACCGCCCCCACAGCCTGCTGCGCCCGGCGATCACCAGGGCCGCGTCCTCCAGCGAGAGGGCACCGGCCACGCAGGCCGCGGCCACCTCACCCTGGGAGTGGCCCACGACCCCGGCCGGCCGCACGCCATGGGCCTCCCAGAGGGCCGCCAGCGAGACCATCGCGGTGAACAGCACCGGCTGCACCACGTCGGCACGGTCGATCGGAGGGGTGTCCGGGGCACCGGCCAGCACATCGAGGACCGACCAGTCGATATGGGGCGCCAGCGCCCGGGCGCAGTCCTCGGCCCTGGCACGGAAGACCGGTGAGTCCGCGAGGAGCCGAGCTCCCAACCCGGCCCACTGGGCGCCCTGTCCGGGAAAGACGAAGAGCGGCGCCCGGTCGCTGCCGGCCTCGCCGAGCACCACGTCGGGATCCGGCCGCTCCTCCGCGATCGAGCGCAGCCGCGCGATCAGCGACTCCCGGTCGTCGGCCAGGACCGAGGCCCGGTGGGACAGCGCCGCACGCGTGGTGGCGACGGAGTACGCGGCACTGGTCGCAGTGATCTCCGGATGGGCGGCCAGATGCTCGGCGAGCCGCCGCGCCTGCTCGCGCAGAGGCGCCGCGCCGACGGCCGACAGCGGGAGCACGGTCGCATGGCCCGGGGCCGGAGACGCGGGCGGTTCGGCGAGCGTGACGGGGGGTGGTTCTTCGATGATGACGTGGGCGTTGGTGCCGCTGACGCCGAAGGAGGAGATGCCGGCGCGGCGCGGCCGGTCCGGGGTGGCGGGCCAGGGCTGGGCTTCGGTGAGGAGCCGGAGGCTGCCCGAGTCCCAGTCGACCTTGGTGGTGGGTTGGTCGACATGGAGGGTCGGAGGGAGGGTGTCGTGCCGGAGTGCCTGGACCATCTTGATGATTCCGGCGATACCCGCGGCGGCCTGGGTGTGGCCGATGTTGGACTTCAACGCCCCGAGCCAGAGGGGGGTTTGGCGGTTGGGTTGTCCGTAGGTGGCGAGGAGGGCGCCGGCTTCGATGGGGTCGCCGAGGGGGGTGCCGGTGCCGTGGGCTTCGACGGCGTCGATCTGGTCGGGTGTGAGGTCGGCATCGGCCAGGGCGGCACGGATGACCTTCTGCTGGGCGGGCCCACTGGGGGCGGTCAGACCGTTGCTGGCGCCGTCCTGGTTGACGGCGGTGCCGCGGACGACGGCCAGGACCTGGTGCCCCAGTCGCTCGGCGTCCGACAACCGCTCCACCAGCAGCATCACGGCACCCTCGGCGGGCCCGAAGCCGTCGGCGGCCTCGGCGAACGCCTTGGACCGGCCGTCCGGCGCCAAGGCCCGCTGCCGTGAGAACTGCACGAACAGCGACGGGTCGGCGATGACCGTCGCACCGCCGGCGAGCGCGAGGTCGCATTCGCCGCGCCGCAGCGACTGCACCGCCAGATGCAGCGCCACCAGCGACGACGAGCAGGCCGTGTCCACCGTGATGGCCGGGCCCTCCAGACCGAGGGTGTACGAGACCCGGCCCGCCGTGAAACTGACGATCCCGGCCAGGAGTTGACCCTCCAGCCCGGCGTCGGCGGCCTCCACCCCCTTCTGGTATCCGCTCTCCCACGCACCGGCGAACACACCGGTGCGGCTGCCCCGCAGGGACTTCGGGTCGATGCCGGCCCGTTCCAGCGACTCCCACGCCGTCTCCAGCAGGAGCCGCTGCTGGGGGTCCATGGCCAGTGCCTCGTTCGGCGAGATCCCGAAGAGACCGGGGTCGAACCGGTCGACGCCCCGGACGAACCCCCCTTCGCGGCAGTACGTCGCCCCGGCCCGGTCCGGATCGGGCGAGAACATCGCCGCCACGTCCCAGCCGCGGTCGGACGGTGCCGGGGAGACCGCGTCGGTCTCCGAGCGCAGCAGCTCCCACAGGTCTTCCGGCCCGCGCACCCCTCCGGGCAGCCGGCAGGCCATGCCGACGATCGCGATCGGCTCCCGCGCCCGCTCCTCGACGGTGCGCAGTTGCTCGGTGGCCCGGTGCAGCTCGGCCGTCACACGCCTGAGGTACGAGCGCAGTTTCGCCGCGTCCGGCTCCTTCGGCTCCGCCGATTCGTTCGACGTCTTGTTCTCCACAGAGGTCTTCCCTTCGAGGCTGTGCGGTCTGCTGCCGAGGCGTCCATGGCCGGGCCGGGTCGGACCGGGCGGGGTCACGACGTGCCGAACCGTTCGTCGATGAACGCGAAGATCTCGTCATCGGCCGCGGTGCGCAGCACGTTGTCGATGTCGCCGCCGGTGCCTCGGGGGTCGTCGCCGGTGTTCACGGCACCGTGGTGGAGAGCACGCCAGCGGTCGGCCAGCGCGTCCAGGCGCGACGCGATCTCGGCCGGGGCCCGGGAGGCGTCGGTCGCGGCGGCCGACCCGTCGGGGGCCAGGGCGGCCAGCGCCTCCTCGAGCCGGTCGAGTGAGGCCAGGAGCGGGTCGGGCCCGGCCGGCTGCCGCGGCACGAGCAGCTCGTTCAGACGATCGGCCAGCGCGGCTGGAGTCGGATGGTCGAAGACCAGGGTTGCGGGCAGCCGCAGGCCCGTCGCCGCGCCGAGCCGGTTGCGCAGCTCGACAGCGGTCAGCGAGTCGAAGCCGACTTCCCGGAAGGCCCGGTCCGAGGCGACCGAGGCGGCGGAGCCGTGACCCAGCACCGCGGCGACGAGTTCGCGCACCAGCTCCAGCAGCGTGTCCTGGCGTTCCTCGTCCGACAGGGCGGACAGACGCTCGGCGAACGCCTCGCCGCTCTCCCGCCCGGTCCCGTCGGCCGACTCCGTCCGGGCCCGGACGGCCGCCGTGCCGCCCGGGGTGCGTGTGACGAGCCGCGACAGCAGGCTCGGCACGGTTCCGTTCGCGCGCAGGGCGGCCGGGTCGACCCTCATGGGGAACTGGACCGCCTCGTCCGCCCCGAGCACCGCGTCGAACAACGCGGTGGCCTGCGTTGCCGGCATGGGCGGGAAGCCGCTGCGCGCGAACCGCCGACCCAGGCTCTCCTGGTCCAGCCCATGCATGCTGCTGGTGTCCGCCCACAGCCCCCAGGCCACCGACACCGCCGGCAGGCCGAGCGCGCGCCGCCGGACCGCGAGCGCGTCGAGGACGGCGTTGGCCGCCGCGTAGTTGCCCTGGGCGGGGCTGCCCAGGAGCGCGGCGCTGGACGAGAAGAGGACGAACGCCGACAGGTCCAGGTCCCGGGTGAGCCGGTCCAGGTGCGCCGCGGCGTCCACCTTGGGCCGCAGCACCCGCTCCACCCGCTCGGGGGTGAGGGAGGACAGCATCCCGTCGTCGAGGACGCCCGCGCTGTGCACCACCGCGGTCAGCGGGTGCTCGGCGGGCACCTCGGCGAGCACCCGCCGCAGCGCGTCGACGTCGGCGACGTCGCAGGCGACGACCGTGGCCGACGCGCCCAGATGGGCCAGTTCCGCCACCAGCTCGGCGGCGCCGTCCCCGTCCGGGCCCCCGCGGGAGACCAGCAGCAGACGGCGCACGCCGTGCCGGGTGACCAGGTGCCGGGCGATCCGGCTGCCGATGGTTCCCGTACCGCCGGTGATGAGTACGGTGCCGTACGGGCCGAACGCGGGCGGCATGGTCAGCACGAGCTTGCCGACGTGCCGGGCCTGGCTGATCGTGCGCAGGGCGTCCGCGGCACGCCGCACGTCGTGCGTGGCGACGGGCAGCGGGCGCAGCGCCCCCCGGCCGAACAGCTCCATCAACTCGGCGAGCGTCCGGCCGAGTTCGCCGGGCTCGACCTCGTCCAGACCGAACGCCCGGTACCGCACGCCCGGGTGGTCGGCACCGACCCCGAGCGGGTCGCGCACATCGGTCCGGCCCAGTTCCAGGAATCGCCCGCCGGGGCCGAGCAGGCCCAGGGACGCGTCGGCGTACTCGTGTGCCAGCGAGTTCAGGACGACATCGACGCCGGCCGGCCTCCTCGCGCGGGAGAACGCCGTCGCGAAGTCGAGGGTGCGCGAGGAGGCGATGTGCTCGTCCGGAAGGCCCAGACCGCGCAGGGTGTCCCATTTGCCGGGGCTTGCGGTCGCCAGCACCTCGGCGCCGAGGTGGCGGGCGATCTGTACGGCGGCCATGCCGACGCCTCCGGCGGCGGCGTGCACCAGCACGGTCTCTCCCGGTCGCAGCCCGGCCAGGGTGACCAGGCCGTAGTAGGCACTGAGGAACACCGCCGGAACCGACGCGGCCCGGGCGAAGGACCAGCCGTCCGGGACCGGCGCCAGCAGCCGCTCATCGGCGGTGCACACGGGGCCGAAGCCGCCGTTCCACAGGCCCAGCACCCGGTCGCCGCGGCGGAACCGTGTGACACCGGGACCGACCTCCGTGACGAAGCCCGCTCCCTCGGTGCCCAACTCGGCCTCGCCCGGGTACATGCCCAGGGCGAGGAGGGCGTCCCGGAAGTTCACACCGGCGGCGCGCACGGCGACGCGCACCTGCCCCGGCTCCAGCGGAGCGTCCGCGTCGGGGGCGGGCAGCAGGGCCAGACCGTCCAGTGTGCCGTCCGCCCCCCGGCACAGCCGCCATGCCCCGTCCCCATCCGGCGGAATGAGTGTGCCGCCGCCGGACGCGCCACCGGCGCTCTCCAGCCGGGGCAGGTACACCCTTCCGCCCCGCACCGCCGTCTGGGGTTCACCCGACGCGATGGCGGCGGGCAACGCCCGCGCCGACTCCGGGTCGTCGTCCAGGTCGACGAGGAGGAACCGGCCCGGTTCCTCGGCCTGTGCGGAACGCAGCAGACCCCACGCGGCAGCCGCCGCCGGGTCCGTCACCTCGCCGTCGCCGTGTACCGCGACCGCGCCGCGGGTCGCCACGACGAGCCGGGCCCCCTCCGGTCCGGCCGGTGCCGCGAGCCACCGCTGGAGCAGTTCCAGCACCCGGCAGGTGACGGTCCGGGCCTCGGCGGCGACATCGTGGCCCGCCCCGGTCGGTACGCCGAACACGACGGCGCCCGGGGCGGGCAGGCCGGACCCGTCCGGTGCCGGCAGGTCGGGCAGGTGTGCGTCGGCCACCCCCGCCAGGGACAGGGCGTCCGGTCCCGCGACCACCCAGCGGACCGGTGCGGCGGCGTCGGCGCCTGCGGCAGCGGGCAGCTCGTGCCAGGAGAGCCGGAACAGCGTGTCGGGGCCCGGCTGCCGCCCGCCGCCAGGCAGGTGCCCCGGATCCACCGTGCGCATGATGACCGAGCCGATCTCGGCGACCGGTCGCCCGTCGGCATCGGCGCACCGGACGCGCACCGCGTCCTCGGCCACCGGCGAGATGCGGATCCGCAGCCGGTCGGCTCCCGGCCGGTGCAGCCGGATGCCGCGCAGTGCGAACGGCATCCGGACCTGCCCGTCCTCGGGGAAGAACGCACCGAGACTCATCGCCTGCAGGGCCGCGTCCAACAGCGCAGGGTGCAGACCGAAGCGCCCGGCCTCACCGCGCACCGACGCGGGCAGCGCGACCTCCGCATGAATGTCGGTCCCGTCCCGATGGGCGCTCACCAGGCCGCGGAAGACGGGGCCGTAGCCGTAGCCGCGCTCGGCGAACCGGTCGTAGAAGCCGCTGACGTCGAGCGGCTCGGCGTCCGGCGGAACGACCCCGGCGAAACCATCGCCTCCGCTCTCGTCGGTGCCTTCGTCCGCGGTGAGGAGACCCTCGGCGTGCAGGGTCCAGTCGGCGGCGTCCTCGGGGCGGGCGTGGACCGTGAAGCGCCGGGCTCCGTCCGGGCCACGGCCCGCGACGCTCAGCCGCAGGACGACCCCGCCGTCGTCGGGCACCACCAACGGCGCGGAGAGGGTCAGTTCCTCGATCCGGCCGGCGTCGGTCTGGCGGCCCGCCCACAGCGCGAGGTCGGCGAAGGCGGCACCGGGCAGCAGCACCGTTCCCAACAGGGCGTGGTCGGCCAGCCAGGGAAACCCACCGACGCCGATCCGCGCGGTGTAGACGTGGCCGCCGGTGTCCGGGAGTTCCACGCCACCGCCGAGCAGCGGATGACCGGCGGATTCCACCCCCAGTGAGGCGGGATCACCACCCCGGGAGCCGGGCTGGTGCCAGTACCGCTCGCGCTGGAACGGGTAGGTGGGCAGGTGCACCGTGCGTGCGCCGGGACCGAAGACCGCCTCGGGCTCGACCTCCACTCCGTGCGCGAAGGCGCGGCAGACGGCCAGGGCCAGCGAACGAGGGCCGCCGTGGCGGCGGCGCAGCGTCCCCAGCACGGCCGCGCCGGCCCCGGCGTCGACGACCGTCTCCTCCAGCGCGACGGCCAGCATGGGGTGCGGACTCGGTTCCAGGAACACGTCGTGCCCGTCGGCGATGAGCGACCGGGTGGCCCGCTCGAACTCGACCGGCTCGCGCATGTTGCGGTACCAGTACGAGGCGTCCAGCTCCGTACCGTCCAGCAGCCCGCCGGTCACCGTCGAATAGAAGGGGATGCCGGACGGCAGGGGGGCGACCGGGGCCAGCACCTCCAGCAGATGCTCCCGGAGCGCGTCCACCTGCGGCGAATGGCCCGCGGTGTCGACTCCGGGGATCGGCCGGGCGTGCACGCCCTCCCCGGTGACCTGCGCGACCAGCTCCGCCAGGGCCTCCGGCTCGCCGGCCACGGCACAGGAGCCGGGGCTGTTGACGGCGGCGACGGCGAGGCGGTCCCCCCACCTCTCCAGCCGTGGCCGCAACTCCTCCACCGGCATCGACACCGCCACCATGCCGCCCTTGCCCGCCAGCCCGAGCCACGCCTGACTGCGCAGAGCGACGATCCGGGCCGCATCGTCCAGCGAGAGCGCTCCGGCGACATGGGCGGCGGCGATCTCGCCCTGCGAGTGCCCGACCACCGCCGCCGGTTCGACCCCCAGCGCACGCCAGGCCGCGGCGAGCGAAACCATCATCGTGAACAGCACCGGCTGCACTACGTCGACCCGATCGAGCGAAGGCGCGTCCGGTTCCTCGCGCAGCACGCTGAGCACCGACCAGCCGAGGTGGGGCCGCAGCGCCGCGTCGCAGACGTCGGCGGAGTCCCGGAACGCGCCGGGGCTCTCCAGCAGTCCGGCGGCCATGCCGGGCCACTGCGACCCCTGGCCGGGGAAGACGAACACGACACGGTCGGCCGTACCGGCGGTGCCGGTCGTCGCCAGCGGATGCGGGCGGCCTTCGGCGACGGAGCCGAGGATCTCGGCCAACTCCGTGACGCTCTCGCCTGCCACCGCCGCCCGCTGCTCGAAGCGGGCCCGGGTGGTCAGGAGGGAGAGACCGACATCGGCCGGACGCCGTTCGGGACGCGCGAGGAGCTCCGCAGACAGCTGCCGTGCCTGGTCGCGCAGTGAGGCTTCGCTGTGCGCGGACAGCATCAGCGGCACGGTCACCCCCTGCCACCGGTCCTGCTCGCGCGCCTCACCGGCGTCGGCCGGGCCATGGTCCTTGTCCACCGCGGGCGCCTCGGGTCCGGTGGTCCGAGGTGGTTCTTCGATGATGGTGTGGGCGTTGGTGCCGCTGACGCCGAAGGCGGAGATGCCTGCGCGGCGTGGCCGGTCGGGGTGGGTGGGCCAGGGCTGGGACTGGGTGAGGAGCTGGAGACTTCCCGAGTCCCAGTCGACTTTGGTGGTGGGTTGGTCGACGTGGAGGGTCGGGGGGAGGGTGTGGTGGTGCATGGCCTGGATCATTTTGATGATTCCGGCGATGCCTGCGGCGGCTTGGGTGTGGCCGATGTTGGATTTGAGTGAGCCGAGCCAGAGGGGGGTCTGGCGGTCGGGTTGTCCGTAGGTGGCGAGGAGGGCGCCGGCTTCGATGGGGTCGCCGAGGGGGGTGCCGGTGCCGTGGGCTTCGATGGCGTCGACCTGGTCGGGTGTGAGGTCGGCGTCGGTGAGGGCTTCGCGGATGACGTTCTGCTGGGCGGGTCCGTTGGGTGCGGTGAGGCCGTTGCTGGCGCCGTCCTGGTTGATGGCGGTGCCGCGGACGACGGCCAGGACCTGGTGCCCCAGTCGCTCGGCGTCCGACAACCGCTCCACCAGCAGCATCACGGCACCCTCGGCCAGACCGACCCCGTCGGCGCCCTCGGCGAACGCCTTGGACCGGCCGTCCGGCGCCAACGCCCGCTGACGGGCGAAGTCCACCAACAACTCTGGCGTCGACATCACCGTGACACCGCTGACCAGCGCCAGATCACACTCCCCCCGGCGCAGCGACTGGACCGACAGATGCAGCGCCGTGAGAGAGGCGGAACACGCCGTGTCGACGGTGACCGCCGGTCCCTCCAGGCCGAAGACGTACGAGAGTCGGCCGGACATCACGCTGGCCGAGTTGCCCGTGGAGATGTAGCCGTCGAAACTCTCGTCACCTCCGTCCCCGTTCTGAAGCAACGGCACATAGTGCTGGCCGTTGGAACCCACGAAGACCCCCGTACGGCTGCCGCGCAGTCGGGTGGGGTCGAGGCCGGCCCGTTCGAAGGACTCCCAGGCCGTCTCCAGGGCCAGCCGCTGCTGCGGGTCCATCGCCACTGCCTCGCGTGGGCTGATCCCGAAGAAGCCCGGGTCGAACTCGGCCGCGTCGTGCAGGAACCCGCCCGCTCGGGCGTAGGTGTGCCGGGGCGTGTCGGGGTCGGGGTCGTAGAGGCCGTCGTTGTCCCACCCACGGTCGGTGGGGAAGGCGGTGACGGCGTCCACCTCGCCGGAGAGCAACTCCCACAGGTCTTCCGGGGAGCGCACCCCGCCCGGCAGTCGGCACGCCATACCGATGATCGCGATCGGCTCACCGGCGTCCACTGCGCGGGCCGTGGCGGCCTCGGAGACGGCGGCCGTGCCCTCCTCGCCGCCGAAGAGCCGCTCGCCGAGATGGCGGGCGAGCGCGGTGGGAGTGGGATGGTCGAAGACCAAGGAGGCGGGCAGCGTCAGGCCGGTCGCGTCCGCGAGCCGGCCACGCAACTCGACCGCCGTCAGCGACTCGAAGCCCAGTTCGCGAAACGCCCGCGAACTGCTCACCGCGTCGCCGGACGCCTTGCCCAGCACGACGGCGGCCTGCGAGCGGACCAGCCGCAGCAGGGCGGCCTGCCGCTGGTCGCCGGACCGGGCGGACAGCTCGCGGACCAGCTCGGCGGCGGCCGACTCGTCCGTGTCAGCCGCACGCTGTGCGGCGGACAGCGCGCGCACATCGGGCACATTGTCGAACAGGGCCGTCGGCCGTACCGATGTGTACGAGGCGATGAAACGGTCCCACGCGACGTCGGCGACGGCGCCGTAGGCACTGCCCCGCGCCAGCAGCCGGTGCAGCGACCGCACCGCCGCGTCGGGATCGAGCGGGACCACCCCGCGCCTGCTCAGGAACTCCTCGTCGGCGCCCTTCGCGCGGACGCCGCCCGCCCAGGGGCTCCACGCGACCGAGACCACGGGCAGCCCGGCCGCCCGTGCGCGTGCGGCGAGCGCGTCCAGGTGCGCGGTGGCCGCCGCGTAGCAGCCCTGGGCGGCGCCGCCCCACATCCCCGACACGGAGGAGAACAGCACCAGGGCCCGCAGATCCGCCTCGGCCGCCAGGCCGACCAGATGATCGGCGACGGCCGTCTTGGCGGCCACGGCCTCGGCGACGTCGGCGGGCGCCGTCTCGACGAGAGGCACCAGCGGTACCAGCGGCGGCGCATGGAAGACGACATCGGGACGGTGCTCCGCGAGCAGAGCGGCCAGGGCGGAGCGGTCGGCGACGGCGCAGCGCACCCGCACCACATCGGCCTCGGCGTCCGTTTCGACCTCCGGTCCGGCCAGCACGATGCGTTCGGCTCCGTCGGCCAGCAAGGATTCCAGCAGCCGGTCGGGCACGGTCGTGGAGTCCCCGACGACGAGGACGGTTCCCCGGGTCCGCCACGCGGCCGGCGCCGCGTCGGCCGGGGACCGCAGGACCCGGCGGCCGAAGACGCCCGACGCCCTGATGGCGACCTGGTCCTCGGCTCCGGCTCCGGCAAGCACTCCGGCGAGCCGATCGAAGACACCCGCGTCGGGCCGCTCCGGCAGATCGACGAGACCGCCCCAGAGCTCGGGCAGTTCCAGCGCCGCAGCCCGGCCCAGCCCCCACAACTGGGCCCCCGCGGTGGAAGGCACCTCGTCCGGCCCGGCGGCGACCGCGCCACGGGTGACGGTCCACAGCGGTACGGTGCCGCCGAGATCGGCCAACGCCTGGACGAGAGCGAGGGTCGCAGTGACTCCCACCGGCACACCGGGGTGCTCCGGGTGGTCGTCCGTGGACACCCCCAGCAACGACACCGCACCGATCACCGGGTCCTCCCCGGCGACCACGGGTCCGAGCAGGCTCCGCAGTTCGTCGCGGTCGGCCGACACGGGGTCGGCGGTGACCCGGCGGACCGTCCCTCCGAAGGAGGCGATGGCCCGCTCCACGGCGTCGACGGTCCCGGCCTCCTGTTTCCCGGTCGGCACGATCAGCAGCCATGGCCCCGGCCGCCACGCGCCGTCCGCCGGACGCAGCCCCTGCCAGGCCACGTGGTACGCGAGTCGGTCGCCGTAGGTCACGGCGGTGTCCTGCTGCCCGGCCGCCGCGGTGGCGGGCCCGGGCACGGCCGCCGATACCCAGTAGCGCTCGCGCTGGAAGGCGTACGTGGGCAGATCCGCCCACGCGGCGCCGGGATAGAGCGTGGCCCAGTCCACCGGAACGCCACCGACCTGCGCCTCCGCGGCGGAGGCGAGGAACCGCCGCAGGCCGCCGTCGTCGCGCCGCAACGAGCCGACGGCCGTCGCGGCCGTCCCCGCGCTCTCCAGCGTCTGCCGGATGCCGACGGTGAGAACGGGGTGCGGGGAACACTCCACGAACGCGTCCACCCCGTCGGCCAGCATGCCGCGCAGCGTGGACTCGAACCGCACCGGGTGGCGCAGATTGCGGTACCAATACCCCGCGTCGAGCGCCGTCGTGTCCAGCGGCTCCGCCTCGACCGTCGAGTAGAAGGGCACGTTGCCCGGGCGCGGCCGGATCGTTCCGAGCACGGCAGTCAACTCGTCCCGGAGCGCCTCGACCTGGCGGGAGTGCGACGCGTAGTCGACGTCGATGCGGCGGACCCGGACGCCCTCGGCCTCCAGCGTGCCCAGCAGCGCATCCAGGGCGCCGGTCGCACCGCAGACGACCGTGGTCTCCGGCCCGTTGACGGCCGCGATCTCGACCTCTCCGGCACCGGCCATCCGGGCCTCGACGTCGGCCGGGGCCAGAGCCACCGAGGCCATACCGCCCTGTCCCGCGAGCGCACGGGCGATGAGCTGGGAGCGCAGCGCCGCCACTCGGGCGGCGTCCTCCAGCGAGAGCGCCCCGGCGACATGGGCGGCGGCGATCTCGCCCTGGGAGTGACCGATGACGGCGGTCGGCTCGACACCGAGCCACCGCCACATCGCCGCGAGAGAGACCATGACGGCGAAGGTCACCGGCTGCACGACGTCCACCCGATCGAGGCCGGGGGCACCCGGCACACCGCGCAGCACATCGGTGAGCGACCAGTCCACGAACGGGGCCAGCGCGGCCTCGCACCGCGCCAGCTCCGTCGCGAAGACCGGTGAGGAACCGAGGAGTTCGGCACCCATGCCCGCCCACTGCGCGCCCTGACCCGGAAAGACGAAGGCGACCCGACGTACATCGGCCGCGCTGCCCGTGACCGCGTCCAAAGACACCTCACCGGAGGCCACGGCGGCAAGGGCGTCCAGCGGCGCACCGCCGTCACCGAGCAGCACCGCCCGGTGGGGGAGCGCCGCACGCCCGGTGGCAAGACTGCGGCCGATGTCGGCGACGGAGAGCGTGTCGGCGCGGTTGAGCCAGGCCCGCAGGCGTGCGGCTTGGGCGCGTAGGGCGGTGGGGGTGTGGGCGGAGAGGGGCCATGCGATGACGGGTGGGTTGTCGGTGTGTTCGGGTTCTTCGTCGGGTGTGGTGTTGGGTGTGGGGGGTGGTTCTTCGATGATGGTGTGGGCGTTGGTGCCGCTGACGCCGAAGGCGGAGATGCCGGCGCGGCGTGGCCGGTCGGGGTGGGTGGGCCAGGGCTGGGACTGGGTGAGGAGCTGGAGACTTCCCGAGTCCCAGTCGACTTTGGTGGTGGGTTG
>NZ_JBIUBU010000059.1:0-11976 GCF_044548345.1 Streptomyces sp. NPDC052042
ACTGCGTCCGGCGAATTCACCGATACGGCGCTGGGTCCATCCCTGGGTGAGGCCGTAGTCGATACGAGCGGTCACCTGGGCATCCGTCAGGTACTCGGGCACCCGGCCGGGCGCGCAGGCGTCGGGAAGGCCGGGAAGGTCCCAGTCCCTCACCGGCCCGGCCTTCCCGGCGGGCTCCTCCTGGCGCTCCGGCTCAGGGGCGGGGATCCGGGCGGACACCTGCGGCCGGGCGGGCGCCGACGCGGCCACGGCCCCCGAGACGCTCTCACGGGCCGGAACCGGCGCGGCGGCCCGAACAGCGGCCGTGGCGGACTCCCGGACCGGAGCAGGGACCGGAACGGGCGCGGCAGGGAACGAAGGGGCTGAGGCCGGGGCCGGGGCGGCTGCTGCCGTCACGCCGTCAGTACGGTGCGCCGTTGTGCCGTCATGCCGCTGCGCCGTCATGCCGTCAACGTGGCTCTGAGGTGTGGGAATCGTCGCGGTGATCCGCTTCTCTTCGAGGTCCAAGCGCCGGACTTCGATCTGCCGGGCGACACGGGCGGCCTCGCGGCGCTCCTCCAGGTCCAGGGCCCGGTCCTCGTCCTCCTTGCGCTGCGCGCGTTCGCGCCGCTCGTCCTCCAGGCGCTGAGCCCGCGCCCGGTCGGCGTCCTCCCGCTCCTGGCGGCGCTTGCGGTCGGCTTCCCGCTGCACGTTTTGTTCCTCCGCAGTCTCGGCCGCGGCGAGCTTGGCCGCCAGACTCCGCCGCCACGCGGGGCCGGCCTCCGCGAGCAGCACCAGCAGGCCCGGCGCCACCAGGTGCTGGAACACCCCGGTCCAGTCGTCCTTCTCCCAGCTCCCCCCGATGTTCAGGAACACCGACGACGCCCCGGTGAACAGGCGCAGCAGTACGGGCCAGGCTCCGGCCCGTACGCCGTGCCGGGAGGCGATCTCATCCGCCCGCAGCGCCCCGACGAACGCCGCGTCGACCACCAGGGGCAGCACGAAGGCCGTCCTCTCCCAGCCCACGGCCACATGTGCCCTGACATACGGGGTCGCGTTGAGCATCGACCACAGAACCATCCCGGCGGCGCACGACCACGTCACCACCGTGATGAACCGGTCCGCCGCGCCGATCTCCGACCGCAGCCGCTCCAGCGCCGACACCGGACGCGGCTCCGGACCCCTCTCCAACGTCTTCCTGCTCATGAATTCTTACTCTCCGTAGTGTTCGTTTTAGGGGCAAACCCGACCCGGGCGGGGTGAGCACCGTGCGAACGGCGCTCACCCCGCCCGGACTCGGTCACGCTGGGTAGGGGTCAGCCGCCGCAGGGCGGACAGAGCTGGGACGGGGTGTCGCTCTCGAACCACCGGGCGCACAACATGCACTGCCAGGCGCTCGCCAGAGTCGTGAGGCGACCGAGGAGGCGGCGGACCTTCATCGCTTGTCCCCCCGCTCCTTCGGAGTGCCGGGGACCGGCTTGGAGGCGGGGACGGTGGTGTAGCCGCCGGTGCTGGAGGCGTACTCGCGGACGTGCTGGGGCTCGCGCTCGGCTCGCTCGGGGTCGCGTGACGGCATGGTCTTGCGAAGGGCCACAATGGGCTCCTGTCTCTGCGGAGATGGAGCGGGCCGGTCGGCTGTCTTGGCGGATGACGACCGGTCCGCGTCGTTTCTGGGGCCTCGTGCTGACGGCTCCCCTCACCGCCCGGTCGTGCCGGGCGGATCGGGCAACGTCAGTGCAGGCGGCTGTAGATCCGGGCGACGGTCTCGGCCACGATCAGCAGGCCGATGCCGACGAGGACCTTCCGGCCGGAGACGTACCGGACGGCGGAGGCGGTCTCGGGGACCACCTCGTCGCCCTCCGGGACCAGGCCGCCGTGGTGGGCGATGCGGTGCTCGTCGCGCAGCTGCTCGGCGGCCTGCCGGGTGGCGGCCGGCGGGGCGCTCGCGCGGCACGCTCGGCACCGGTAGACGTAGCTCACCGGTCCCCCTTTCAAGGGATGGGATTGGGTCGGTAGTCGGGTAGGTAGGCAGCCGGTAGGCGGCTGGTAGTCGACGCGCTGACCTGCGACGACTACCGGCCTACCGGGCCCCCTGGGAGGGGGTCGGGGTCGGGGTCGGGGAGGGGCTGACAGCCGCCTCAGAAGCCACCCCGGGAGCCGCCCCGGGCGGGGTGCTGACGGGGGTGCTGGAGCGGGCCCCGGCGGAGGGCTGAGAGGGCACCAGAGCGAGCCCCTCCCCGCCCCCCGCGAGGGCCCTCCCCCCGGCCGCTCCGGCAGGGGTCGCGGGGACGGGCGGGAGGTGCTCCAACCGAACCCCCTCCCTGCCCCTCGCGAGACCCCCGGGGAACGTCAGCTTGAAGCTGCTGACGGGCAGTCCCCAGTCGTCCTGGAGCGCGGCCTTGAGCTCCGCCTGTTCCCACCCCGCCAGCTCGGGCTCGGGCAGGAGATCCGAGAGGTGGACCCCGAGGTGGCGGGGGTGTCGCGCGGCGACCCTGCGGACGATCGCGGCGATCTCGTCGACGGTCAGCTCCCCGGCGTCCTCGTCCTGGCCGCCGTCGGCGGCGCCCTCGGCCGCGTTCTCCTCGACCTCGGCGTCGGCCTGGTCCTCCTGGGCCCGGCGCTTGGTCCTGGCTTCCGCGGCCTTCTTTGCGGTCGCCGCGATCTCCTCCCTGGCCTCCTTCAGCAGCCGCTCCCTCTCGGCCTCTTTGGCCTCCTTGGTCGCGGCCCGGACGGCGACGGCCAGCTCGGTGTACTGGCGGGCCACCAGGCACCACGTCACGATTCCGGGAGGGATCAGGTACCCGGTGTACGACCCGAGCGAGGAGAGCGCGCTCTTGCCGACCGCGTAAGCGACGAACGCGGCCCCTCCGGCCCTCATGGCCGAGTCGCTGTCCCACCCTTCGGCGCCCCGGATCCAGGCCCAGCCGCGGCCCAGCAGGACGGCAGACCCTTCCCCTACCCCGGCCAGCAGCACCCGCAGATTCCGGGGGGTAGGCAGGTAGGCGCCCAGGTCAGCGCACATCGCGGCGACCTTGCCCCGCTCCGCCTCCTCCTCGATCCGCTCCTTGACGAGGGCGAGCTGGGGGCGCTCCGCCTGCTTCTGCGGCGGGAGCTGCTTCGCCGCTTCCTGGGTGCCCATCAGGAGGCCCCCAGCGCACCGGCGGTGGTCATGATCAGGGCCTCGGGCAGTCCCCAGATCCCCCCGGCCTGCGCCCAGACGCCCGCCGTGACGATCCCGGTGACGGCGGCGAAGCCGGGACGCATCTCCCGGAAGTACAAGAGCGCCCCCAGGAAGAGGGACACCCCGCCCATCCCGGTCACGCCGAAATCCCCGCCCGTGAAGATGGACGCGAACGCGTGGCTCAAGTCCTTGCCGGTGGTCCAGATGCTGCCCGCCGCCATGTAGCAGGTGCCCGCCGCGACGCCCACCACCGACGCCTCCGTCGGCGTCAGCTTGCGCCGGACCTTCCCGCCCTTCTTCGGCTCCCGGATCCCCGCGATCAGTACGGCCGTGAGGCCGATCGCAAGGCCGCCCGACCCCACCGAGCCGAGGATCTTCCCGCCCTCGATACCCGCCGCGAGCGCCTGCGCCGTCTCAATGTGCTCAAACATGAAAAATCGTCCCCTTTTTGAACAGATGTCAGATTTGCGACGCAGGTGCGTACAGGGCGAGTGCGGTGATCGCGGAGGCCAGCGGGATCCGGGCCACCCACGCCAGAAGCGGGTTCCAGTGGCGCGTCTTGCGGTCCCAGACGTGCGCCACGAACAGCACCACGCCGAACCCGAGGGTCAGTGCCCCGCCGATCGACGTCGTGCGCCCGCACTCCTCGATCGCGTAACCGATCAGCGGGACCAGGCCCAGCCAGTACCCGACCCCGGCCGCCCCCGCGTTGGCCAGCAGCCGCAGCGTCCCCGCCGACAGCGCGGGCTTGGCCTCCTCACCCTCGGCGGGGGAGAAGGGGTTGCGGGGGCGGGGGTAGTACGTCGCGGCGGGGCGCAACCACTTACCGACCCGCCCGTGGACCTCCTCAACCGACAGACGGGTGCCGCAGCCCTCGGCCGCGCACACGTAGCCGATCAGCGTCCCGCTCTCGGACCGGGCCTCCAGGCGCTCCTCGTGCTCGCACTCAGCCTCGGGCTCCGGGTCCGTCGCCGGGAGCCGCTCGTCGCAGTCCAGGCACAGCCGGGCCACGACCTCTCCGTGATCACCCTCCGCCCGCAGAGCCAGCAGCGCGTCATGCGCGCACGTGCCCGTGCCCTCCGTGGGGCCAGCCTGCTTCGGGTCCGGCGTCCCGGCCTTCTCCAACTCCGGCCGCTCCGGCTGCACCGGCCGCTCCGGCACCGGCTTCTTCTGCTCCCACCAGTACGGCAGGCGCGGGGTCCGGCTGACGCGCGCCGCCGGGGACTTCGTCGCCTCGGCGCGCGGGGTCGGGCTGACGTGCGGTGCCGGGGCCAGAGGCTCCGGGGCCTCTGCACCCGCCTCCGGGGTGCCGTACAGGGAATCCCACCAATCCCCCCGACCGCCCGGCCTCTCGATCGGCTGAGCCGCGACGACCACCGGCTCCGCAGGAGCATCAGCGGTGTCGGAAGAGCCCCGGAAGGACGCCGGGACGGGGGTGGGGGAGGGGGCGGGGGGAGGGGAGGGGGGAGGGGAGGGGGCGGTCTCGACGGCCGCCAGGACGTCGTCGATCGACGCGAGGAGACCAGTCACGTCGGCGCTCATCGGGCCCACCCGAACCGGGCGATCGCCGCGATCATCAGGTGCCTGATGCGAATCTCGTCGCTGCCCTGCACCGACCGCTCGGGCGCAGCAACGTAGCCGAACGGGAGCGCGGGAACACCCGTCTCCAGCTCCCACACACGACGGCCGGGCAGCACGGTCCGCGTCACCACGACCGGCCCGCCGTCCTCCCGCACCGCGCGCCCGCGCCGCAGCCGCAGCACCACCGCGAGCGCCCGCATCCGGGCCTCCGGCTCGTAGCCGCGAGCGTCGTCCTCGTCCTCCCAGCGCCTGGCCTCCTCGGCCAGCCCCGCCCGTACACCCGGCGGACGCACCCGCTGATCAGCCACAATCGACACGTCGGTCCCCTCTCACACAGTCCGGTCCGACAGCGGTCGAGGTGCTTCCAACACCCCGACCACCGCCCAGAAAGGCCAGGGGCGCTTCCAACACCCCTGGCCACGCGCCCGGCCGGTGCTTCCAACACCGGCCGGGCGCACCAACTTCGGACACGAAGCTGGTGCGCCGCAGACGTTAGCGGCACCCCATGAGCATCGTCAACGTCTTCGGACACGAAGTTGCGTGCGAGTTCCTACTGTTGATGGCCAGTCAATGCCATAGTTGACGACTTCGGACCCGATGCTTTACACCCTGACCTCATCTTCGGACCCGAAGTTGCGCTACGCTGCCCGGCATGCCAACCAACAAGAAGTCACCGCCGATGCGGGAGATCGCGGAGGACCTTCAACGGCGCATCGCTTCCGGCGAGCTGCTCCCTGGAGACCCCCTGCCCAGCACGCGGACCCTCGCAGCGGAGTACGGCGTCGCGGAGAAGACGGTCTACCGCGCCATCTCCCTGCTCAAGGCAGGCGGGCAAATCGAGGGGAAGCAGGGCAAGGGGGTGTACGTCCGCTCCATCAAGCCCCTGGAGTGGCACATGCACCGCTTCGAGCGCGGCCCCCGTCGCGACGACCCCTCAGCGGGCCGGGACGACTGGAAGATTGGCGTTGAGGAGCAAGGGCGCGTCGCGTCGCAGGACACCCCGCGCGTGACCGTCGAGCCTGCCCCGGCGGATATCGCCGGATGGCTGCAAGTGGAGCCGGGAACCTTCGTCGTTGCCCGTCGCCGCGTGCGTCGCGTCGACGGGGAGCCGTTCCAGTTGGCCGACTCGTGGTTTCCCACCAGCGTGGCGCTGGAGACGCCCCTGATGCTGGAGCGAGACGTCACGATGCCGGGCGGCATCCTGGCGAGCACCGGTCACCCACAGAAGTTCCTGAGAGACGAGATCCGGGTCTGGCCGCCCACATCTCCCGAGGAAGCCGAGCGCCTGGAGCTCGCTGAGGGCGTCGGAACGCCGGTCATCCGGCACGTGCGCATCGGGTACGGCGTGGACGACCGGCCGATCCGGGTCATGATGACCGTCGCCGCAGGCCACCTGAACACCCTCGTATACGAGATGGAGGTCTGAGTGCTGACCATGCGTCAAGCGACCGCCGACGATGAGCCTGCTCTCATGGAGCTGCGGGCGGAAGCCGAGGCCTGGCTCGCTGCGGCCGGCATCGACCAGTGGCGCAACCCCCTCACGCGATCAAGAGCCCTCACTAAGTGGCAGAGAGACATCGCAGAAGGGCGCACATGGGTCGCCGTTAATAGCTCGGACAGGATCGTCGGAACGGTGACTCTGGCCGAGCCCGATCGGGATTTCTGGCACGCCGAAGATTCCCCGGAAGACGCGGTTTACGTGGCGAAGCTAATAACAGCGCGCGTCGCCGCAGGAAAATCAGTCGGAGGACGAATTCTCGATTGGGTGAGCTCTATTGCCCAAAGGGAAAATGTTTCTTGGGTCCGTCTCGATGTCTGGCGAACCAACACGAAACTTCAGCAGTACTACGTAAAAGAAGGCTTTCAACACGTGCGCACAGAAGCGCCGCCACACCGGCTTTCAGGCTGGATGGCGCAGCGCCCGGCAACCGTAATCCTCCACCCGGGCGAGAAACTGAATGAGCGCTCGGAACTCAATCTCCGGCACACCGCATGAGCACACACGCAACGGGCCCCGCCAAGATGGCGGGGCCCGACGCTCCACTCCCGGGCGGCCACCCAGGGGCGGAGCAAGCACTCTCTGACCTGATGAAAGTGAGGTGCGCTCCCTTGAGCGTACGAGAAGACCAGCGCAGCAGGCCACACCACGGCCCGACCACCACGGCGGCCGGGGCGGGGGTGGCCCGGTGATCCAGCACATGAACCTCGTGTTCCAGGCCGGCGGGCTGGAGGTGGGGGAGTTCGCCTTCTTGATGGCGTGCTGCAACCACACGGACGACCGGGGCAACGTCATCGCGAAGATGCAGCAGCTCGCGGACGAAGCGCACCTGCCGCTGAGCACGGCCCGCGCCAAGAAGTCCAAGCTGATCAAGCGCGGGCTGCTGGCCCGGGGCGAGCGGTACAGCCCGAAGAACAACGCCCAGCTCGCGGATCTGGTCCGGGTCAACCTGGACCTGCTGGCGAGCATGAAGCGCCCGCGCGTCGACTACGGGCCCACGCTCGTGGAGGAGCTGACGTTCGCTACTCCGCAGGAAAACCCCAGCTCAGACCCCCCGCTGAAATCCAGCGGGGGGGGCGCTGAATCCCAGCGGGGGGGGCGCTCAGATTCAGCGGGGGCCCCGCTGGATCCCAGCGGGGCAGGGGCGCTGAATCCCAGCACCCTTCTCCTTCCCTCTTCTATTCCCTCTTCTCTCTCCGGCCTCGGTGACCCCTCGGGTGACGGGTCGGAGCCGGGTGAAGAGAGAGAGGCGGCTGCGCCGGAGCTCTCCGGGGCTGATCAAGTCGCAGACGCTTACGAGGCGGCGGCGGGTCGACGGCTGCTGACCTCGACCCGGTCGGGGCTGCGGGCGCAGGCGGTTCAGCTGCTGGCGGCTGGCCGTCCGGTGGAGTGGGTGGCGGCGCGGGCGGCGGAGATGCCGGCCAATGGCTGGACGGACCTGATCAAGCACTGTGAGCGGTCGCGGGTGCCGTTGCCGGGGCAGGCGGGTCCGGCGCGTGCGGGTGCGGGTGCTTCTGGTGTCGAGCAGCAGGCGACGTTGGAGCAGGTGGCGGCGTTGCGGGCGCGGTTGGCGGGACGGGGGTCGGGGCTGTGAACGACATGACCGAGGAGCGGGTGCAGGCGTTGCGGGAGGCCGAGGAGGCGGTGGCGGGCACGCTGCTGCACCCCGAGGCCCGGGATTTGGCGCCGGACCTGATCAACATGTTGTCCGGGTCGGACTTTGGGCAGCCGCGGCTTGGTGAGCTGTGGGATTTCCTGTCGTCGCTGTGGGCGGCGGGTGGTGCGGTCGATCCGATCACGGTCGGGTCGATGCTGCGGGAGCGGGGCGATCTGACGCGGCTGGCGGGCCCGGCCGGGGTGGTGTGGCTGCACCAGCTCTACGACGCGGTGCCGACCGTGGCGCACGCCCCGGCCTACGCCGAGATCGTCCGGGAGGAGTCCCAGTGGCGGGCGCTGGCCGTGGCGGCGGCTCGGACGATGACGGCCGTCCAGGCCCGCGAGGGAACCGCCGAGGCGGCGGCCGAGGCGGCCGTCGACGCGGCCCGCGCGGTCCGCGACCAGCAGAACCGGCGCTTGGACGACGCCCCGGTCGACCTGATCGATTTCCTCGACCAGGACGACGACGAGCCGGACTGGGTGATCCCCGGGGTGCTGGCCCGCTGGGACCGGCTGATGATCACGGCCGGGGAAGGCGGCGGCAAGAGCCTGATGCTCCGGCAGATCCTCATGCGGGCCGCGGCCGGCCTCCATCCGTGGAAGAAAGCCCGGATCGCTCCGGTGCGCGTGCTGCACATCGACGCGGAGAACGCCGACAGCCAGGCCCGCCCGTGGCTGCGCCGCATGCAGCAGGCCGCCGCGGACGAGGGGGCGCCCGTGGAGCGCGGCCGGTTCGCGCTGCGGATGATCCCGGAGGGCCTGGACGTGACGCAGGCCGCCGACCGGGCGTGGCTGGCGCGGATGGTGGAGCAGACCCGGCCGGACCTGATCAGCATCGGGTCCCTGTACAAGCTCACCACCAACGGGAAGAGCGACGAAGAGGCGGCGCGGCCGATCATGGCGACGCTGGAGATGATGCGCGCCGTCTCCGGCGGCGCGGCCATGCTCCTGGAGGCCCACGCCCCGCACGCCTCGCAGGGACGCCGGGACCTGCGCCCGATCGGCAGCTCGCTGTGGATGCGGTGGCCCGAGTTCGGCTTCGGCCTGGCCCCGGCCGATGAGCCGGGCGCCAAGCAACTGCGGCTGATGGACTGGGTGCCGTGGCGCGGCCCGCGCTCCGAGCGGTCCTGGCCCGAGCAGTTCATGCAGGGAGTGTCCTGGCCGTGGCAGGCGATCGAGTACGCGGGCACCGCGCCGCTCCCCTCGCTCACGCACACGATCACCGACGACCAGGCCGCCGCGCTCACCCCTGAACAGCGCGCTGGCGACCACGAGCAGGAAGAAGCGTTCTAACCCGCCCGTGCGCCTCTCTGAGCGCCTGTCAGCCGCCCCGGGTCGTCGGCCCGGGGCGGTCCGCGTTCGGCGCGCAGCGGGGCGCACAGCGGTTTTGGGATGTCAGGCGTCCGTCGTGCGCGCCGTGATGATGAGGCGGCAGCGCCGATCCGACCAGCGCCAGTCACCCGCCGACGGCCCGCCAGCGACCTGCCGGTCACCCGCCGGAGCCTGCCGCTCCGGCGGGTGACCGGCGGGTGACCGGCGGGTGGGTCGGCGGGTGGGTCGGCGGGTTCTTCGGGTGGGGCCGGTCACCGCCCCGCTGATGCGTCTGCTCCGTCACGGCCGACAGGCCACGGACGCATCAGGAAACAGATCGTGACCTGCCGGAATGCTGGCGCCGGGCGTCCCGGTGTTGCCGACGGGCCTTCATGTAAGAGAAAGCTTCCGCGCGGCTGCCCGGCCGGTCCGCCGGCCGAACCGGTCGGGTGGGGCGGGGTGCGGTCCGTTCCGCCGCGCCTGTCCCGCACGCGAGACGCCGGGAGCGGTCAGGTACGGCCGGGCGCGGTGCCGGGGTCGGCGGGGCCGGTCCCGAGCGGGCGGCGCCCGCTACCGCCCGAAACGGGCGGCGGGGGAGTGGGGGCGACTTCAGCGGTCCAGTCGCCTACGGCTGCGCGTTCGGCGGCGGTCAGGGTCCGCGGGTCGCGGGCAGGCGGCTCGGGCACGGGCCGGTCGGTGCCGGGTCCGAGCGCCCGGCGACGTACAGCGCTCACCGCGCCAGTCTGCCCGGGGCCGGTCGGCTTCTGTCCGGCGGGGCCGGGAGCCCGGAACCGTGCTGTACCCGCCCCTACCGTCGCCTTGCGCGGCTAACCCCGCCATCGCCGAAAGTCCGGACTGCACTCCGGCGCCGCTGTCCGTCGCGCGTCCCGAGACGCAAGGGGTGAGGCACCTCCGTGCTCCGCCAAGCCGTGCGCCACCCGGCGCACCCGACCCGAGGGGGAAACCCATGTCCACGCTCGCTCTGCTTGTCGCGCTGCTCCTGGTCGTCACCGGCCTGCTTGCCCTCGGCGCCATCGCCTACCTCGTCCACCGCTACCCGCGCCTGGGCACGCCGCTCATGGTGTGCGGCACGTTCGCCGCTGCGTACGTCGCGGCCGTGGCGGTCATCGTCACGACTGCCCGTGGGTGACCGCGCCGCGCGGACCCGCCGGGCCGTGCGGGGTTGCACCCGGGGTTGCACCCACGGTTGTCCGGACCGGGGGACCTCCGGTTGCACCGGAGGTACTACCGGAGGTACTACCGGAGGTACTACCGGAGGTGTGACTCCCTCCTCCGCGATCTTGAGTATTTCCCCTAGTCAGACCCCGTGGGCAAGCCGTGCCCACGCGACGACACCTCTTTCCACGCGGTAGCCGTGGGAAGAGGTCGTCTCTCCAGTGCTGAGGCGTCGGGGCGGATTGCCACTGGTCGAAAGGGTGGTGACGGCACACCGTCGTGACGGCGGACCGTAGTGACGGTATGCCGTTCTTGCGGCGGTACGGTCTGCCGTATGGCGATGACAAGAGACGCGCTGCTGAACCAGAAGGGCGGGGTCGCGAAGACGACGACCACGCTGCATCTGGGCGGCACGCTCGCGGCTGCGGGCCGCAAGACGCTCCTGGTGGACATGGACGGCCAGGGCAACCTGACCGACGCTCTGAAGGTCCCGAGGCTGGAGCCGGGCGGGGAACTGACGCTCGCCCGGGCGATGCTGGACGGCTGCGACCGGGACCAGGCCCGGTCCCTGGTGCGCCGGCACTCGGAGCACCTGTGGCTGATCCCGAGTTCGCTGGACCTGTTCACCCTGCCGCGGCAGCTCCACAGCACGCGCAGCAAGGAGGACCGTCTCGCGTGGGTGCTGGAGCTCCTGGCGGACGACTTCGACCACTGCCTGGTGGACTGCCGTCCGGCCCTGGACGTCGACACGGACAACATCCTGCGCTGGGCCGAGCACGTCCTGGTCCCGGTCGACGTCGACGAGTTCTCCCTCAAGGCCCTGGAACTACTGCTCGGGCAGGTGCAGACCCTCGTGGCCGAGACCCGGATGCCGATGCCGCACTACCGCGGCCTGGTCATCAACCGCATCGCCCGCCCCTTCTCCGGCTTCCACCAGAAGGTCTACGACGCCCTCCACCAGCTCCCGCTGCCCGTGGTCGGGGAGATCCCGCTGCGCACCGTCGTGGCCGAGGCCAAGAACAAGGGCCAGACCCTTGCCCAGTACGAACCGAAGTCCGATGTCGCGCGCATGTTCCGCGACCTGGCCGTGAAGGCCGGCTACCTCCCGGAGGCCCCCGCAGCATGAGCACCAAGAAGGACGGCTTCACCGTGGACACCGGTGGCGTCAGCGCCCTGCTGACCGGTCTGTCCGGCCGATTCACCGGAGAAACCGCAGACCAGCAGCCCGATGACGGCACAACGGCAGAACGGCAGAACGGCAGAACGGCGGCCGTACCCGAGCAGCCGACCGTGGCCAAGCCCAGCAAGTACACGCTGCTCCTGGACCAGGACGACGCCCTCACCCTCGACCAGCTCGCCCTCACCCTGCGCCGCCACACCGGCCGCGCAGTCGACAAGTCCGAGATTCTCCGCGCACTGATCCGCCTGGCAGACGCCGACGACCGCGTCACCGACAGCGTCGCCCGCACCCTTGACCGCCGCACCGCTTCATGACCTCCGCCCCGGCCGCTGCGCCGCGCGATCTCCCGAGGCCGCCGTCACGTTCATCGCCGAAGTCATCAGGATCATCCCGGTGCTGAATAACGGGAATAGC
>NZ_JBIUBU010000060.1:0-10742 GCF_044548345.1 Streptomyces sp. NPDC052042
GGCCCCAGCCGGCCCACACCCCCGGCGGGGGTGGTGTCCCCCCCGGGGGGCGCCGGGGCCGCCCCCCCCCCGGGCGCCGCGGGCGCACGACGGGGTGTCCGCACGCGCGCACGCGGGTGGATCACGGACGAGCTCTACGCGTACGTGCCGGCGGGGTGTCTGCACGCGCCTACGCGGGTGACTCCCGCGCGGCGTACGGACGCGGCCACGCGCTGGCCCGCGCCCCACGGGCGGCTACGGGTGCGCGGATCCCCCACCGCCGCCCAAAACGCGACGGGGCTCGACGGGTGTGCCCGGCCGGACGGACGGCCGACAGGCCCACTGGGGCCGCCTGCGCGGCGCGCTCGTGGACGCCCCCTCATTCCGTGTGCCTTCGGTGTGCCCGCGCTCGCTCTCCCTTCCGTCGTACACACTCGCTCCCTCTTCCACCGCGCGCGCCCTCTCCCTTCCGTCGTACACACTCGCTTTCTCTCCCACCGCACGCGGCCGCCTCTTCTTCCGTCGTACGCACTCACGTTCGGGCGCGCGGTCGCGTGCGCGGGCACCCGCGTCCCCGGGCAGCCCCGCATCCGGTACGGCGGCGCCCTCCGGTCGCGACGGCGCACGCCCCCTCCGGCAGCCGCCCGCCTGACAGCCACCATCCGTCGCCCTCGGCCGCGGGCCGAAAGACGGCGGCGCCCCGGCCGCCCGTCCGGCCCGGGAATCGGCCTTGACGGTCGGCGGGACAGGCGATTGCCTACGGCGGATTTCAGCCAATCTTGCGGCGCTCCGCACGGGACCGGTCGTCCGGCCCCGTATCGGCGCGCTTGTCCGGTCCGCGCGCCCCTCGCCGACCTATCAGAACGCCCTCGGACCTCCTCCGCACGGGCGCCGCGCGCCGCCGCGAGCCCCGGTCGCGGGCGTTCGCGACCGGTCCGGCACCGCCGCTTTCACGCACCGGACCGTTCCGGGGACTTGCGCCGTACCGGGCCGCTGCGGTGGGTTGTCGAAGGCCCCGGCGTACTCGGCGCCCCGCGACCACGGGGAACCGGAGCCCCGTCCGGGCCCCGGAGCCGGAAGAAGACCCGGAAACCAGCAGCCCAGCCGTCACCCCCCGCACCCCGGACCGCACCCGAACCGCAGCGAGCGGCCGGACGCGGCCCGGGCACTGTCACCTCACCGTCGAACACCGGAAAGGCGGACGCCGAATGACGCCGCTTCCCCACCGCAGCCACGCCGACGATCTGCTGTCCTTCATCCAGGCCAGTCCCTCCCCGTACCACGCGGTGGCCTGCGCCGCCCAGCGCCTGGAGAAGGCCGGCTTCCGAGAGCTGCGCGGCACGGACGACTGGACGGGCACGACCGGCGGCTGCTTCGTCACCCGCGGCGGTGCCCTGATCGCCTGGTACGTCCCCGAGGGAGCCCCGGCCCACACCCCCTTCCGGATCGTCGGCACCCACACCGACTCACCGAACCTGCGGGTCAAGCCCACCCCCGACACCGGAACGGCGGGCTGGAAGCAGGTGGCGGTGGAAGTGTACGGCGGCGTCCCGCTGAACACCTGGCTCGACCGCGATCTGGGCATCTCCGGACGGCTCGCGCTGCGCGGCCCCGGCGGCATGGTCGAATCCCGGCTCGTCCAGATCGACGAACCGCTCCTGCGCGTGCCCCAGTTGGCCATCCACCTGGACCGCACGGTCAATGAGGGACTGGCCCTCGACCGGCAGCGCCATCTCGCCCCGCTGTGGTCGCTGGGGGCACCCGAGGAGGGCGCGCTGCTGCGGCGGGTCGCCCGGGCCGTGGAGGCGGAGCCGGACGACGTCCTCGGCTGGGACCTGATGCTCCATGACGTCCAGCCGCCCGGATACCTGGGCGCGGACCGGGAGTTCGTGGTCTCGGCGCGGCTGGACAACCTGGTGTCCGTGCATGCCGGCATCACGGCGCTGGTGGCCGCGGCGACCGCGTCCGAGGAGCCCGCGTACGTTCCCGTCCTGGCGGCGTTCGACCACGAGGAGGTCGGCAGCGGTTCGGAGACGGGCGCGCAGAGCCCGCTGCTGGAACGGGTCCTCAGCCGTTCGGTCACCGCGCGCGACGGCGGTCCGGAGGACTGGGCCCGGGCCCTGGACGGTGCCTTCTGCGTGTCCTCCGACATGGCGCACGCCGTTCACCCCAACTACGCGGAACGGCACGACCCGGGCCATCAGCCGCTGCCCAACGGCGGCCCCACGGTGAAGGTGAACGTCAACCAGCGGTACGCGACCGACAGCACCGGCATGGCGGTGTTCGCGGCGGCGTGCGAACGAGCGGGTGCGCCGTGGCAGCCGTTCGTGTCCAACAACGCGATGCCGTGCGGCACGTCCATCGGCCCGCTCACCGCGGCCCGGCTGGGCGTCACGACCGTCGACGTGGGGGTGCCCGGGCTGTCCATGCACTCGGCGCGGGAGCTGTGCGGAGCCGCCGACCCCGGTCATCTGGCCGCCGTCCTGGGCGCGTTCATGACCTCCGGCTGACCGCGGGCCTCGACCGGTACACGGTCCCGGCCGACGCACGGGAGGGGTGGGGCGGTCCCGGCCGCCCCACCCCTCCCGCCGGTGTCACGGCGTCACGCGAACCGCTGGTTCGCGCTCCCGTCGCACTTCTGCAGCCGCAGCGTGTCCTTGGCCGACGCGAGCGTCAGGCACAGTCCCGTCGCGGCGGCCGGGCGCAGGGTGTCCGCCTCCTGGACGAACCGCTGGTTGGCCGAGCCCGCGCAGTCCCACAGGATGAGCCGTGCGCCGGCCTTGTAGTCGGAGGCCGGCACGTCCAGGCAACGGTCGTGGCTCAGCTCCGTACGCAGGGTCTGCGTGCCGGAGTCGTACCACCAGCCCTGGTTGCGGCCGCCGTGGCAGTCCCAGCCGGTGATCGCGGTGTCGTTGCGGGTCACCGAGGCGGGGACGTCCACGCAGCTGCCCGTGGCCTCGTTCTTCAGGGGCTTGAAGACGTCGTCCCAGGCCACCGGCTGGAGCACCGGCTTTCCGGTGCTGGCCGGGTCGGCGCAGCCCGCCTCGCGCAGACCCGAGTCGTAGATCTGGGTCAGACAGGAGGCGAAGGCGGCGTGGCCGCGCGCGTTCGGGTGGAAGGACTGCCGGACGGAGTTGGCGTCCGGCGGGAAGTGCCCGAGGTCGATGTAGAGACCGCGGGCCCAGGTGTCCTCGCTGCACACCTCGTGCCCGTGGAAGAGCCGGGAGTTGTCCAGGTAGACGGCCCCGGTCTCCGCGGCGGCCTTGCGCATGCCGCGCTCGAAGGCGGGCACGGCGGTGTTGCGGCCCCAGGCGGCGTCCGAGTCGTACCCGGCGCAGCCGCCGGGCAGCTTGCCCGGGAATTTCGGGTTGTCGTAGAAGTCCGGGCCGATCGGGCTCGGGTATCCCATGACCACGAGCTTGTAGTCACTGTCGCGGTACCCGGCGCCGGACATGACGGTTCGCAGGTCGCGGACCGTCCTTTCGACCTTGGGGACGAGCCCGTCGACACGGTTCTGCCATCCGCCCTCGTACTTCGGTTGGCAGGTGCCCTTGGAGAAGACCCAGCGCTCGACGCAGTCGGTCATGACCGGGCCGAACTCGAGGTCGTCGTTGGCCCCGGCGACCAGCAGGATCATCTTGATGCGGGTGTTGCGGGCCTTGATGGCGAGGTTGTCGCTCTGCACGAGCTCGTCGGCGTACTGCTTCGACCCGCCGACCACGATGTTGCCGGTGTACGCGCCCGAGCAGGCGACGTTGTACGTGACGTCGGCGGGGATGCCGGTGCGGTGGATGGCGGCGTCGGGCGAGCGGTGGCACCAGTTGTCGGGGCCGTTGGTGCCGGCCTCGTACGTGCCGACGCCTTCGCCGGAGATCTCGCTGTCGCCGAGCGAGATCAGCCCGGTCTTGCGGTCGGCGAGGGGCCGCTCGGCCGGATCCCCGTACAGCTTGGTGGCCTCGGCGGCGCGGATGGCCTCCAGCTCGGGGGAGAGCGGGGTGGATGCGGTGGTGCCCGCGGTCGGCCGGTCCGCCGCGCCCGCCGACCCCGCCGCGGCGGCCATGCCGCCGAATGCCGCCGCCATGGCCGCGGCGGTCGCGACCATGCGGCGGAGTGTGTGTCTGGTGCGCTGCACTGCGCCTCCCGGAGGTTGTTGTTACCCCCGGTATTTACTGGTCGGTAGGCGTCTTGGGAATAGTCGGAACAAGATAAGTGCTCAACTTCCACAGGAGGTTGCACTCATGGACGACGCACAGACCCCGACACCGGGCCCCACCCACGTCCCAAAGCCGCACCCGGCGCAGACCCCCTCCCCGACCCCCCGGGAGGGCACGGACTTCCGCGTCGAGCACGACTCGATGGGCGAGGTCAGGGTGCCCGCGGACGCCAAGTGGCGGGCCCAGACGCAGCGCGCGGTGGAGAACTTCCCGGTCTCCGGTCAGCGCCTGGAGCGGGCCCACATCGAGGCCCTGGCCCGGATCAAGGCGGCCGCCGCCAAGGTCAACGCGGAGCTGGGCGTGCTCGACCCGGACATCGCCCGGGCCGTCCGGGAGGCCGCCGAGGAGGTCGCCGAGGGGCTCTGGGACGCGCACTTCCCGGTCGACGTCTTCCAGACCGGCTCCGGCACCTCGTCCAACATGAACACCAACGAGGTCCTGGCCACCCTCGCCACCGAGCGCCTGGGGCGCGAGGTCCATCCGAACGACCACGTCAACGCCTCGCAGTCGTCCAACGACGTCTTCCCGTCCTCCATCCACATCGCCGCGACCGCCGCCGCCACGGGCGACCTCGTCCCGGCCCTGGACCATCTCGCCGCCGCGCTGGAGCGCAAGGCCGCCGAGTTCGCGACGGTCGTGAAGTCGGGGCGCACCCATCTCATGGACGCCACGCCCGTCACCCTGGGACAGGAGTTCGGTGGCTACGCGGCGCAGATCCGGTATGGAATCGAACGGCTGCGCGCCTCCCTCCCCCGTCTCGCCGAACTGCCGCTGGGCGGCACGGCCGTCGGCACCGGCATCAACACCCCGCCCGGCTTCTCCGCCGCCGTGATCGCCGAGGTCGCCCACGTCACCGGGCTGCCGCTCACCGAGGCCCGGAACCACTTCGAGGCGCAGGGCGCGCGGGACGCCCTCGTGGAGACCTCGGGCCAGCTCCGCACCATCGCCGTCTCGCTCACCAAGATCTCCAACGATCTGCGCTGGATGGCCTCCGGGCCGCGCACCGGCCTCGCCGAGATCGCCCTGCCCGACCTCCAGCCGGGCTCGTCGATCATGCCGGGGAAGGTGAACCCGGTCGTTCCCGAAGCCGTGCTGATGGTCGCGGCGCAGGTGACGGGGAACGACACGACGGTCGCCGTCGCCGGCGCGGCGGGCAACTTCGAGCTGAACGTGATGCTCCCGGTCATCGCGAAGAACCTGCTGGAGTCGGTCCGGCTGCTGGCCAACGCCTCGCGGCTGCTCGCGGACCGCACGGTCGACGGGATCACCGCGAACGTGGAACGGGCCAGGGAGTACGCCGAGTCCTCGCCGTCCGTCGTCACCCCGCTCAACAAGTACATCGGCTACGAGGAGGCGGCGAAGGTCGCCAAGAGGTCGCTCGCCGAGCGCCGGACGATCCGCGAGGTGGTGCTGGACTCGGGCTACGTGGAGCGCGGCGACCTGACGGTGGAGCAGCTCGACGAGGCGCTGGACGTGCTGCGCATGACCCGTCCCTGAGGTCCGTCACGGCGAGGGGGCCGGCATCCCCCGGCGCACCCATGCCCCCGGGGCGCGGCGACGGCACCCCGGTCTCGCACGTACGGCCGACGGGTCATCCGTCAGGTCCATCACGGCAGGGGCAGCCATCGGCGCCCGCTGGCGCGCACACGGCCCCTCCTTGAGGCAAGTGGCGGCGGCGGGGCCGCGGCGTCTCTAAGATCTGCCCATGGCAGGCACCGGATACAACGAGCACTGGACGCCGGGGGACCAGATCCTGTGGCGCTACCGCGGCAACGTCCCACCGCCCCGGGGCGGGGACGACGGGGCGGAGCGCGCCCGGGGGCCGGTCCACATCTGCCGCCCCGTCACCGTCGTCCAGGACACCGACGAACTGCTCGCCGTGTGGGTGGCGCCGGGAACCGAGTGCGTGAAGCCGGTGCTGGCGGACGGCACCGATGTGCACGACGAGCCGCTCGCCACCCGCTACACCGCCCCGCGCACCATCGCGCGCTCGCCCTGGCTCGGCAACGGCGTGTTGAAACTCGCCCGCCCCGGTGAGCCCTGGTCGGTCTGGCTGTTCTGGGAGACCGGATGGCAGTTCCGAAGCTGGTACGTGAACCTGGAGGAACCACGAACCCGCTGGTCAGGGGGGATCGACTCCGAGGACCACTTCCTCGACATCTCCGTCTACCCGGACCGCAGCTGGGTCTGGCGCGACGAGGACGAGTTCGCCCAGGCGCAGCGGGTCGGGCTGCTGGCGCCGGGAACCGCGCGGCGGGTCCGGGCAGCGGGCCTGACCGCCGTCGAGATGATCCAGAACTGGGGCGCGCCCTTCCGCGACGGCTGGGAGCACTGGCGGCCGGATCCGGAATGGCGGGTTCCGGCGCTCCCGGATGACTGGGACCGTACCCCTACGCACATGGCGTCATGAGACCCTTGTCGCACCCCAGGGGGGCAACCGTAGGATCGTCCTCCGAAGTGCCGCGCCGCCCCAACCGGGGCACGCGGCGCAGGACCTGACCACAAGTCACCGCACGGGCATCACGCACTGCATGAGCTCTATGGGCCCCATCAGTCGTATGAATCGTATGAGCCACTACAAGGGGGTGGAGACGTGCCCGGTGTCGCCCGCCCCGCCGCCGGAAACGTTGTCACCGAACCGCTCCGGGGGTATCCGGTTTCGGCCCCTCGTTCGGGGGCATCCGGTGACAGCCGTTGTTTTCGCCGCTCTTGCCGGGGCAAAGTAGCGCCCCACGAGGTGTCTGCCTCATACAACCGGCCCGGACGGACGGAATCCCACGCGTGACGGAGCATCCCACCTCCCACGAAGGGCGGCAGCCTCTTGCCGCCCAGCCGCAGGAACGCACCCGGCCTCGGCAGCAGGACGCCGCGTCGGCCGCTTCCCGTGCCGCCGCGATCCCAGGTCCGGCCGCGGCACCGGGCGCGGCCGGGGCCCCGGTGGCCGCCGACCCCGCCGGGCTCGACCCGCAGGCCGCCGCCCGCCGCGAGGGCGACCGGCTGCGCTTCGTCGGGGCCGCCACCCGGCGGATCGCCCGCGGCATCGATCTCGACGAGATCGTGCTGGGGCTGTGCCGGGCCAGCGTGCCGACGTTCTCCGACGCCATACTGGTCTACCTCCGCGACCCGCTGCCGGTCGGCGACGAGCGGCCGGTCTCCCCGTTCGTGCTGCGGCTGCGCCGCTCGGACCGGCTGCGGCTGTACGAGGACGATGCGGACACCCCGTCGGAGATCGAACGGCTGAGACCGCCGGTCATCGATCCGCACGGCGACCTGCCGCCCGCGGCCGAGCTGTGCGAGGTCCGCTCGGGCGGTGCGCTGGCCGAGGTGCTGCGCGGCGTGCGGCCGGTCTTCGGCGACTCCGCGGCGGCCCGCGCGGCGCTTCCCGAACTTCTCGGCGCCGACCGGTCCGTACCCAGCGGGCACCGCGCGATCCTTGCACCGCTGCGCGGGCGGCGGCGGGTGATCGGCGCCGCCGTCTTCCTGCGCGGGGCCGAGCGGCCCGCCTTCGAGGCCAACGACCTGCTGGTCGCGGCCCAGCTCGCCACGCACACCGCGCTCGGCATCGACAAGGCCGTGCTCTACGGGCGCGAGGCGTACATCGCCGACGAGCTCCAGCGCACCATGCTGCCCGACTCGCTGCCCCAGGCGACCGGTGTCCGGCTGGCCTCCCGCTATCTCCCGGCCGCCGAGACGGCCCGGGTCGGCGGCGACTGGTACGACGCGATCCCGCTGCCCGGCAGCAGGGTCGCCCTGGTCGTCGGCGATGTCATGGGCCACTCCATGACCTCCGCGGCGATCATGGGCCAGCTCCGCACCACCGCGCAGACCCTGGCCCAGCTCGACCTGCCCCCGCAGGAAGTGCTGCACCACTTGGACGAGCAGGCGCAGCGCCTCGGCAGCGACCGCATGGCGACCTGCCTGTACGCGGTGTACGACCCCGTCGCGCACCGCATCACCATCGCCAACGCCGGGCACCCGCCACCCGTCCTGCTCCACCTGGGCGGCCGGGCCGAGGTGCTGCGGGTGCCGCCCGGAGCCCCGATCGGCGTCGGCGGGGTGGACTTCGAGGCGGTCGAACTGGACGCGCCCGCGGGTGCCACCTTGCTCCTGTACACCGACGGCCTGGTGGAGTCCCGGCTGCGGGACGTCTGGACCGGCATCGAGATGCTGCGCGAACGGCTCGCCGCCACCGCCCGGCTGACCGGCCCGGACCACTCGCCTCCGCTGGAGGCGCTGTGCGACGACGTCCTGGACATGCTCGGTCCCGGTGACCGCGACGACGACATCGCGCTGCTCGCCGCCCGGTTCGACGGCATCGCGCCCAGTGATGTCGCCTACTGGCACCTGGAACCGGAGGAGACCGCCCCCGGCCGGGCCCGCAGGCTGGCCCGGCGGGCGCTGAGCCGCTGGGGGCTCGACGAGCTCTCCGAGCCGGTGGAACTGCTGGTCAGCGAGGTGGTCACCAATGCGGTCCGATATGCGGAGCGCCCCGTGACCCTGCGGCTGCTGCGCACCGACTTCCTGCGCTGCGAGGTCGGGGACGACGCCCCGCAATTGCCCCGGCAGCGCCGGGCCCGGGACATGGACGAGGGCGGGCGCGGCCTGTTCCTGGTGAACCGGTTGGCCAGGCGATGGGGAGCGACCCGGCTGTCGACCGGCAAGGTGGTGTGGTTCGAGATGCCGACCCGGAGCTCGTAGACCGCGCGGTCCATGCGCCCCGGACGGCCGGATGCCCGCTGTCCGGGCGCCGGGTCTCCGTGCGGTCCGGACGGACGAGGAACGGTGGTCCGGGCATCCGGACGCCTGAACGCCCGGGTGAGGAGACCCCTGCACGGACGGTAGCGAAATGTTGCCGACCTCCTGTCGGCAGAGTTGACTTCAGTCGTGGACAAGGCGACCTGAACGCAGCCCCACCGACGGGAGGACGCTCGTGTCCGAGGAAACGAAGACCAGGAACACCCCCTACACCACGAACAACGCCGGGATTCCGGTGGAAAGCGACGAGCATTCGCTCACCATCGGCTCCAACGGCCCGATCCTGCTCCAGGACCACTACCTCATCGAGAAGATGGCCCAGTTCAACCGCGAACGGGTCCCGGAGCGGGTGGTCCACGCCAAGGGCTCCGGAGCCTACGGTTTCTTCGAGGTGACCAACGACATCAGCCAGTTCACCAAGGCCGACCTCTTCCAACCGGGCAAGCGGACCGCGATGCTCGCCCGCTTCTCCACGGTCGCCGGTGAGCAGGGCTCCCCGGACACCTGGCGCGACCCGCGCGGCTTCGCCCTTAAGTTCTATACGGAGCTGGGCAACTACGACATGGTCGGCAACAACACGCCGATCTTCTTCGTGCGCGATCCGATGAAGTTCCAGGACTTCATCCGCTCGCAGAAGCGCCGCCCGGACAGCGCGGTGCGCGACCACGACATGCAGTGGGACTTCTGGACCCTCTCCCCCGAGTCCGCGCACATGGTGACGTGGCTGATGGGCGACCGGGGCATCCCGAGGACCTACCGTCATATGAACGGCTACAGCTCGCACACCTACATGTGGGTGAACGCGGGCGGCGAGCGGTTCTGGGTCAAGTACCGCTTCAAGACCGACCAGGGCATCGACTTCTACCCCCAGGAAGAGGCCGACCGGATGGCCGGTGTGGACGGCGACGTCCACCGCCGCGACCTGTACGAGTCGATCAAGCGCGGTGACCACCCGAGCTGGACGCTGTATGTCCAGATCATGCCGTTCGACGACGCCCCGGACTACCGGTTCAACCCGTTCGACCTGACGAAGGTGTGGCCGCACGCCGACTATCCGGAGATCGAGGTCGGCCGGATGACGCTGAACGAGAACCCGGAGGACTTCTTCGTCCACATCGAGCAGGCGTCCTTCGAGCCGTCGAACCTGGTGCCCGGCATCGGCCCGTCGCCCGACAAGATGCTGCTCGGCCGGCTGTTCTCGTACCCGGACACGCACCGCTACCGGATCGGCCCGAACTACGCGCAGCTGCCCCCGAACCGCCCCCGGTTCGGCCGGAACTCCTACGCGAAGGACGGCCCCATGCGGTACGAGCCCGCGCGTACCGGAGCGGTCTACGCGCCGAACTCGTACGGCGGTCCGGCCGCGGACACGGAACGCTTCGGCGATCCGGCGGGCTGGGCCACGGCCGGCGAGATGGTGCACGAGGCGTACAAGCTGCACCGCGAGGACGACGACTGGGGCCAGGCGGGCACGCTGGTGCGCAAGGTCATGGACGACCCCGCCCGCGAGCGCCTGGTGTCCAACATTTCCGGCCATCTGCTGGACGGTGTGAGCGCCCCGGTCCTGGAGCGAGCGCTCCAGTACTGGCGCAACGTGGACAAGGACCTCGGCGACCGGGTCGCCAAGAAGGTCAACGGCGCCTGATTCCACCTCCCCCTCGGACGGAGCACGGGCGTGGGGGGGGGGGGGGGCCCCCCCCCGGCCCGCCCCCCCCCCCCCCCGCCCCGCGCCGGCCCCCGCCCCCCCCCCGCGCGCCCCCGCCGGGGGGGGGGGCGGGCCGGCGTGTGATTCTC
>NZ_JBIUBU010000061.1:0-10511 GCF_044548345.1 Streptomyces sp. NPDC052042
TCAGGAGTCCACACAACCCCCGATGATCACGCGGTGGCCGTACCCGTTCCCAGCCGGGTCCGCGACAAGATCGCGAAGTCAGACTGGAGTACTAGTCGGCATCGACAACGTCGCACGTATCGTGAAAGTCGTCGGTTTCGTCGCGTCGGCCGAGGGATTCACAGGGCAGCCGGCCGTGGTTAACGGCGCGTCGGACCTGCTCGGTGAGATCTTCGGGGAGGCGGGGCGCCACGTCCGTTCCGCAGTGGGAGTCGCGGAGCTTCCGCTCGGCGCCCCGGTCGAAATCGAGCTCATTGTAGAACTCGCATGAGCGGCCTGCATGGCCCCGGAGAACGGCCCAGGGGCGGTTTTTCGCAGCTGACATCGGGGCTGAGCCTGGCCGAGGCCGCCAGCTGGTGGGATCTCGAGACGACCTTTCACGACACCTGTTCATATGGACCGCCCCCGCGCCCGGCGTGGGAGGCCTTGCAGACCTCCCTGGACCAGTGGCGGCATGGTCTCACGCCATGGCAGTCCTGGGCGGAATCCGTGCAGGCCGCTCGGGAGTCCTTCGGGCTGATGGTCGGCATTTCCCCGGAGCGGGTGGCCACCGGGGCCGCAGTGTCTCAGATGCTGGCCCCGGTCGCGGCAGCAGTGCCGGATGGGGGCACAGTGCTGGTTCCCGACATCGAATTCACCTCGGCCGTTTTCCCCTTCGCGGTCCACGCGGATCGTGGGGTCACGGTCCGCACGGCGCCGATGGCATCTCTCGTCGAGGCGATCGACGAGCAGACCTCGCTGGTGAGCTTCTCGGCAGCCCAATCGGCCACAGGCGAGGTGGCCGACATCGTCGCGATCACCCAGCGGGCTCGCGAGGTGGGCGCGGTGACGGTGCTGGACACGACACAGGCTGCGGGGTGGCTGCCGGTGCGCGCCACCGATGTCGACTTCCTCACGGTAGCCGCCTACAAGTGGCTCTGCGCACCACGGGGGACCGCGTTCCTGACGGCCCATGCCGATCTGGCCGTTCGACACCCGCTATTCGCCGCGCGGCTGAAGCCGCTGGCAGCGGGGTGGTACGCGGGTCAGCCGGGCGCACACTACGGGATGCCGCTGCGCTTGGCGGAGGACATGCGTGCCTTCGACATCTCGCCGGCGTGGCACAGCTGGGTGGGCACCGCGGTGGCGTTGGACGTTCTGAATGCGGTGGGTGTGGAGCGAATCCACCAGCACAACGTCGCGTTGGCGAATAGCTTCCGCGCCAGCCTGGGTCTCGAAGCGTCCAACTCTGCTATCGCCTCGGTTTCCGTGAGTGAGGCGGCACAACGACGCATGCGGGAGGCGGGTATCAGATTCTCCGTCATGGACGGACGCGCCCGTTTCTCCTTCCACCTCTACAACACCCAGGACGACGTGGAGAGAGTGCTGGCGCGGATTCGAGGCTGAGTAAACGCAACCTCAACGGCTCCTCGGCGCCAGCGGAAGCGCATGCCGAGGAGCCGTCCGTTCTGGCTGCGTCGAGGAGCTCGGAAAGTCTGGCGAGCTTGGTGCGCGGTCTGAACACCTTGACCTGGAAGGAGCCTCCCGCCCTGGAGGAAGGGGACGACAAAACGCGGTGACCGTGCAGCGCGGGAACGGCCTTCGCCGTATGGGCAGCCGAGGGGCGAAGACGGGTGCGTACTCCACGTGTTTCGACCTGCCTGGCCTGCCCGGCGTGGGTGCGCGGACGGTCAGAGGTTGTGCCATGACTCGATCCTTTCATGAAATCGAGTCTCCATTCGAATCGGGGCGGTTCACTACGAGGTCGGGCCGCCGCCCGAGAACCACGGCTGGTACGGCGACACGGTCGAAGCCGTCGAGGTGGAACAATGGCCGGTGATCGTCGCCCGGTGGGAGCCCATCACCGACGAGCCCGCCGTCGACCGGCCCCGCCTCGGCGCGATCGACTCCCTCGCGGCTGTCTGGGAGGAGTCCGGCGCCCGTACGTCGGTCGCCCGGGAGGCCGCCGCCGAGTGGATCGTCCAGCACGCCGACGAGGTCGCCCAGCTCTACGACGAGTACCTGGACTCGACGGAGGGCGGCGAGTGACCGCCCGGCAGGTACCGCGCTGCAAGGTCCCGTGCCCGCGCTGCCCTTGGCGCAAGGACGTCGAGCCGGGCGAGTTCCCGGCGTCCCGGTACGAGGAGCTGCGCGTCACCAGCGAGCAGCGCGCGGGCGCAGAGCCCGGCTTCGGAGCACCGCTGTTCGCGTGTCACAAGACGAAGGAGGGCCGCGAGTGGGCGTGCGCCGGGTGGCTGGCCGCCGTCGGGCACCGGCACCTCGGCGTCCGCCTGGCCATCGCCCAGGGGCCCTACCGCTGGCAGGTCGAAGTGACCATCCACGGCCCTCTAGCCGAGATCGCCCGCAGACTGCCACGCACGGCTGTCACACTCACCGCTCAACCGGTCGGTGTCCGCATGCAGGCTCGCGTGGAACGCCTCGACGGTATGGCACACCTGCTCGCCTCGCTCGAATGGCCTTTCACCATCCACCGCCCCGACGAGCTCAGACCAGCTCTCAAACATCTGGCCGACCAGCTCACAACAGCAGCTGAACGCACGCCAGGAGAACTGCCGCGGTGAATTACGGATTCACCGCAGCAGGCTCTCCGAGCCCCGGACCATGCCTACGCAGTGGCTCACATGTTCGATTGGGCGTGACCGCCGGCGTCAGGGGCGAGGTGTACGCATTTCGTTCGGGTTGGTGTGCAGGATAACTACGTCCTGGTCGGCTACTTGCAGAACCCTGAACGACTGTGCTGGCTGGCTTACTTGCCCTTGTCCACGACTCGCATGCGCTCCTCCAGCCTGGCCCGGAGATCCGACAGGTCGTCGTCCGGGAACTCCCGGGACAGGAAGTCCAGCCCGTCGTGCAGGTAGGACAGGGACACACACATGCCGTAGTTGTTCGGATCCGGCTCCACGAAGAGGTACTGCCAGTCGTACAGGCCCTTGATGCGCAGCATGACGTCGAGGTAGTCGCCGTACCCGAGGTGGAGCCGAGTCGGGTCCTGCCTGATGTCGTAGTACCAGAGTTCGGGCGATTCCTGGTTCTCGGTGAGCCTGAGCGCGGTGTAGGTGCCGGTTCCTCCTATCGGATGGGTGTGGAAGATCCTGAACTCATGGACCAGCCGCTCCATTTCGGTGGCTTCCGCGGACGCGGACCCTTCCTCGGATTCTTGGATCAGCGCTTCACCGATGTGCACGAGACTGAACTCCCCGGCGAGCGCTTGGAAGGGTTCCCGGGCCCGCCATGCGAAGAGCCGATGGAGGTGTCGGTGGAAGTTCCTGGTCAGTGCGGGAGGGAGCGGGCGGTCTTCTACGGCCCGCACGATCTCGAGGGCGTCTTCGGCGTGCTTCAGGTGGGTGGCCAGTTGGCCGCGATCGTTTGCATGCGTGCGGATGGAACCACACGCCTCGACCTGCTCCACCATCTCGCGCAGTCGACGTTCGTAGTCAGTTTCCATATCTCCTCATTGCGGGGTCGCGTCGGTAAGAACGTCCGGGCCCGTGTGGATGGCCGGACGGGATGCCGGTGGCCCAGGTGCGTCGGGGGTTACGACAGGGGTGGCGCGGCAGATGAGAGAGCCAGCTCTGCCGTCCGCGAGGTGTGTGCTCAGGCATGACCCGGGAAGGCGGGGCTCGTGCGGGTTGAGAAGATGCGCGATCAGGCCGTGATCCCAGAGCGGCCGGTCCGCAGGGGCTGCCCAGTACGCGCCGTCGGGTGTCGTGCAGTGTCCGTCCTCAGGCAGACGCACCACACGGCCACGGGCCGACAACCGTCCCACAGCTCCGCGCCGCCCCAGTCCGTCCGCACCTGCCGCGGTCACCAGCAGGGCGGCACCAGCGTCAGGCAGCCCCAGAACCGGCCCCCACCGGTCGGCAGCAGTCTGCTCCAGCAGAGCACGGCACGTCTCAGGGGCGACTCGCACGAAGTCGTACGAGACACCGGCCACCTGGTTGCCCACCAGGCCGCCGGCGCCCGATCGGAGGGGCCCGGCGGCCTGGCCTGCGGGCAGGAGTCCCAGCGGATCGTCGCGGTCGGGGCGGACCGCGTGGCGGGGGACCGGAACGTCGGCGGATGGGATGAGCAGGCGGGGCGGAGTCAGCCGGGCCTCGCTGTCGAGCACCTGGTGCGCCCAGCCTTCGACGATGAGCTGCGCGCTCGTCAGGCCGGTGGAATGCAGCTCATCGAGGCACTCCTCCACGCGGTCCGTGGACAGGCCGGCAACTGCCGCAATGTCGCGGACGAGGCGTTTCTCAGGTGTGTCCAGGACCAGTGCCCGCCACACGGCGCGGACATCGTCCGCCACCTCCCATGTCCGGGCCGGATCCAGCGGGAACGGGTTGAGCAGTCGCGCGAGGCAGGCCTTGTGAATGGCCGTCAGGACCGACGAAGTCCCCGCCGCTCGCCGGCAGTTACGCAGGTACTCCTGCGCGGTGTGCGGGGTAATGCCCATGTGTTTCGCAGCGTCCGGAATCGTCAGCCCTTCCACGGCCACCAGGCCCAGGGCCCAAACCTCTTGGCCGGTGAGCTTCATCGGGTCCGATGCCTTGTGGGCCCGAGCCGGGGCACCGGCCCCGCCCTGCAGGCTCAGTTCCGGAACGGGCGCCACAATCTTGGCCTGTTCATCCAGCACCCCGGCCTCCCAGCCCGCGAGCACCAGGCGGCAATCGGGCATTCCCATGCTCCGCAAGTGCCTCAGATGCCGGTCGACCTCACGGGCCGGCAGCCCGGTCTGTCGGCTGATCGCTCCCACCAGATGACGATCCGGCACGTCCAGGACCATCCCCCGCCACACGGCGGCCAGCGCCCCGGACAGCGGCACACCGCCAGGCCCCGCCGAAGCGGGCGGAATCAAGATGCCGGCTCGCACCGCCTCGTGTACGAGAGACCGTTGTGCTTCGACCCCGGCGTGCCGCGCACACTCCCGCAAATGCGCATACACCGCTGCCTGGACCATGCCCGTCCGCTGCGCACAGCCGATGACGCTGAGCCCGGCGGCACGCAGTTCCAGCACCCGGAAGCGGGTAGCTCCCAGGTTCCATGGCCCGCCGCTGGGGTCACGACGGCGCTGTGCGTAGCAGGGAAGGGTTCCCTCTTTGCCGGACAGGACGCCGGCATGGAGTCCGATTCGGATCAGCCCGTGCGGCGGGACGTGGTACTGCTCCGTCAGCTGGTCGAGCACGGCCGTGACCTCGGCAGCGTCCACTTCGGCCAGGGCTGCCAGTTCCGGCACCAGCAGCCGATCCGGTACGTCCAGGCGCAGGCCGGCCCATATGAGCGTGGTCAGCGGATCCAGGTCGGGAATCTCCGACGGCGGATTCAGCTCCGGGCGGCCTGCCCCGTGATGGACCTCGTAGGTGTAGATCAGTGTCCGCAGGCTGCTGCCCACCACCTGCATCGCGACGCGGGCGTCGTCGAGTCGTCGGCACACCGTGGGGACGCTGATGCCGAGTCTCAGGGCGGCGTCCTCCGGCGTGCCGCCGGAGGCGACTGCGTCCAGGGATTCGATTTGGCGCAGGGGCAGGACCTGTGTCTGTGAGAGCATCAGCGGCCCCGCCGCCGAACCGCGCGTCCGGCGACGTCGCTGCCGTCGACCAGGGTGACCTTACGCAGATCGGAACCGAGCCGGGGCGCTGTCGCTGCCGACAGCGTCTGCTCGTCGTCCAGTGGGACGTACCGCTCCGGCACCCGCAGCGGGGCACCGCCGACCACCGTATACAGGGCCAGGACGGTGCCGACGGCCCGCCCGGGGCGCATGGTCTGACGGGGGAGACGGCTGATGCCGGTCACGCCGCTGCCCCCATGGTCTGGTGATCGTGAATACGCCGAATGGGCTCCACTACGGTCCCGTCCGGCCGCACCCCGCCCGTGTCGGCGAAGTGGACCAGGCCGTTGCACAAAAGGCTCCAGCCCTGCTCCGGGCACGGGCGTATCGACCGTGCGGCGCCGGAGTCGGGCGCGCACGCGGCTGGGCAGGGCGGGGAATGGGGGCAGTCGGGTGTAGTGCTCGCGCTGGTGGTGCTCACGGCGTTCCTGTCGTCGGATCTCGTAAACGCTGAAGGGGGGTGAAGCAAGGGCCCACCGCTCCCTGGAAGCGGGCTAGGGTGCTGGCCAGCACTCCGGGGAACGGCTGCTAGGTCGATGCCTGCTACTTCGCATATGCGCGTGAGCTTGGGCACCATTTGGTCGGTTTCACCGGCGGGTCGCCGGTACTTCTTGTACTTCGACCGGATGCGAAGCCGGGTGGGGCCGGCTGTCTCCCGGAGTCACGGGCCGGGAGACAGCCGGGGCGCAGGACGCAGGCAGCACAGGGGGATGGCCGCCGGGCCCGGGCCAGCCTCTCCGGTGCCGGGTTCGCCGTGCGGCGCCGGCCGGAAAGGCTCCGGGGAAGCCATGGTCTGCGAGGAGCACCCTTTTTTCCTTGCGGACCACGGCTGGCTGGGTGGGTCAGCGGTGTGCGGGATCCGGATGGATCGCGATGGCTGCGTAGGCGCCGCTGTCGCCGATCGGGACCGGCGCGCGGCACTGTCTCGGGTGGTACAGGTCGACCGGAACGATGCCAGGCACTCGGACAGACCAAGGACTCGGGTGATCGTCTATCAGATCGGCTATTTCCTCGGCCGTCCGCAGGCGTACCGGAAGTCCCCCTGCGGCGAAGCACTCGGCTGCGGTGCCGGCCGATCCGTCACGGCACAGATCAGCGGTGAGATGGGTGAGGGAGAGGACACTGCCGGACGGCGCCCACCCGAGAATCGCGCCTACGACGTCACGGGCAGCCTGGTCGTGGGTGATCCAGGGGAGGCTGTTGTGGAGCAGGAACGCTGTGGGCCGGTCCAAGTCAAGGCCGTGCGTGCGAAGGCCGTCCAGGACACGGTGAATGTCCTGGCGCAGATCCGCGTGCACGAACCGGTGCCGCGCCGGGTCGGCTACGAGCTGGGGGCCGTGCTGGATGACGTATGGGTCGGAGTCGACGTGGATCACCGTGGCGCTGGGGCCTGCGGACACCGCCGTGGAAGGGAAGCGGTCGTTGCTGGTCGGCAGTCCGCTGCCCAGGTCGACGAACTGCCTGATCCCGGTTTCGCGGAGCATCGACACCGTCTGGTGCGCGTACAGGTGATTGAGCTCAACGGCCCGCTCGAACCAGGGCGCTGCGCGGAGCACACTCGTGCCCAACCGGCGGTCGGCAGGGTGATGGTGGCTGCCGCCGAGGAGCCACTGCGTGAGTCGGGCGCTCGACGGTGCTGTGAACGAGGCCTGGTCACCTGGTGTTTCGACGGCCGGAGGGGCACTGATGGGCGGGGTGAGTGTCTTCATCGCGTGTCCTTCTCCGGGACGGGCTCCAAGACGACGCCGAGACGGGCAGAGGTGTTGGAGATGAAGCTGGGAACCGGGGTGCGGTCGTCGAGATCGGCCAGACGGGCGTGGGGGTAGCGGTCGAACAGCTTGGCGAGGGCGATTTCGCCCTCGGCGCGGGCCAGGGGCGCTCCGAGGCACAGGTGGGCGCCGTACCCGAAGGCGAGGTGCTCCTTGTTCAGCCGCAGCACGATGAACTGGTCCGCGTCCGGTCCGTACTCGTCGGGGTGGCGGCCGGCCGCGCTGTAGCAGGCGAGGATCGGTTCACCGGCGGGGATGACGGTGCCGTCGGGGAGCGGGAGGTCCTCGGTGGCGTATCGCATCGGAAGGTTGGCGATGGGTGCGTCACGGCGGAGCGTTTCTTCAACGACGTCGCCCCAGGTCGCCTCTTTTGCGCGGACGCGGGCGAGTTGGTCGGGATGGGTGAGCAGGTTGCGGATCGCGTTGGTGATGAGCCCCACCGTGGTCTCGAATCCGGCGGTGATCATCAAAAGGAGTGTGTCGGTGAGTTCCTTCTCGCTCAGTGCTCTGTTCTCGTCGTCACGTGCGGCGACGAGAGCACTGGTCAGGTCGTCGGCCGGCGTTTCGCGTTTGAGCTCCACGAGGTCGCGCAGCAGTGCGTAGAGCTCGGCCTGGCTGGCCGTCTGCTCCTCCCAGGTGTGCGACGTCGAGAAGATCACGTCGGCCAGGCGCCGTACCCGGTCGTGGTCCTGCTCGGGCACTCCCATGAGCCGGCAGATGAAGAGGATCGGCAGACGGCGGGCGTAGACGTCGACCAGGTCGATGGGCTGACCGGGGGCGTATGTGGCCTCGATGCCGTCGAGGAGCTGGTCGGCGATCGAGGTGATGACGGGGATCATGGCGCGTGTGCGCCGGGCGGTGAACGCCGTCTGGACGAGCTTGCGCAGACGGCGGTGCTCCTGTCCGAACGCGGTGAACATGTTCTGGACGCTGACCCACAGTGCCAGGGGCCAGGTGGCCGTCGCGGTCTCGAATTCGGGCCAGTGGGCCCGCGCGTCCTTCGAGACCCGCGGGTCGGTGAGCATCTGACGCAGCCACTGCGGGTTGCTCACGGCCCACGCTTCGACGCCGAGCACGTCGACGCGCGTGACCGGGCCGCGGGCCCTGAGTGCTGCGTCCTCGCCGGTACGGTCGGGCGCCTGCGGGTTCAGTGCGAAAACGCTGCTGTCCATGCGGTTCTCCTCCGTTGTACTCAGTCGGTCAGAGGTGGTGTCGGTGCGAAGGACACGGGCAGTGCGGCCAGGGCCCGGTGGAACGGTCCGGGGCGCCAGCGAACCTCGTCCGGGCTGATCGCGAGCCGCATGTCCGGCAGCGCCTCGGTGACCTCGTCGAGGGCCGCCTGGGCGATGATCATGGACATGTCCGCGGCGGGGCAGGCGTGAGGGCCGGTGCTGAAGGCGAGATGGGCCCGATTCCCGAGCCTTTGCTCAAGGCCGCCAAGCGCTGGGTCGTTGTTGCAGGCTGCCAGGCTGATCACGACCGGCTGATGCGCGAGCAGCACCTGGTGGTCGTCCATCACCACCGCCCGCGGGGGATAGGACAGGCAGTAGTTCGCCATCGGCGGATCGCTGAAGAGCCCCTCGTCCAAGGCTTCCCGAATACTCAAGGCGCCACTGGAGACACCGTCCATGACCTGTGCGCTGGTCTGGATCCTCAGCTCCGTGTTGGCGATGGTATTCGTCGTCGGTTCATAGCCGGCGCCGAACACGGTCACCAACTGCTGGGCGAGCTCCGGATCAGTGAGCGCGGACTCGTGCTGGATCAGCCGGGTGACGAGATCGTCATCCGGACAGGCCCGCTTGAGGTTGATGAGATCCTGCAGCGCCTTCATGAGCACGTTGTTGGCCTGTTCGGCATCGGCCCCACCCTCGAAAACCGCCTTCATGGAAGTGCCGATCCTGCGAGCCAGCTGGTTCGGGGCACCCGCCATGTCGCTGATCGAGCCGAGGACAACCGGCTTGGCGAACTCGTTCAGGAAATCGGCTTCCCCCCGCGCGCAGAATCTGTTGATGGACCGCCGCGCAGCCCGCCGTACCGTCCGCTCCACCTCGTGCAACGCGACCCCGCGCAGCGCGTCCACGTTCGAAGCCCGGTACCGGGCATGCTCGCGGCCCGCGCTGCGCAGCGCGTTTTCCCGGTATCCGATCATCGGCAGGAGGGGGCAGTCCGCCGGCACAGTCTGCTGCCACTCCCGCGGGTCGGCGGGGAAGCTGACCGGGTCGTTGAGGATCCTCAACGCCATCGCGTGGTCGACCACAAGAGTCGCGTTGCGCTCGGGGTGCAACTCGACCGGCACCAGCGCCCCGTACTCGTCCCGCATCCTCCGGTACGCGGCGTGCGGATCGGCGGCGAACTCCTGGGTGTACATCGGGAACCGGCGGCGGTCTCCCGGCGCCGGGACGGGGTGGACGGTCACGAATGCTCCGGAGTCACGAGGGAAATGAGGTACTCGAACAGGGTGATCAGCGTGGCCTTGCAACTGGAGGTGTCGCGGGCGTCGCACCGGACCAATGGCGTCTCCGGCCTCAAGTCGAGGGCCGTCCGCACCTCCGCAAGGTCGTACTGGCGGCGGGCGTCATCGAACTGGTTCAGCGCCACGGCATACGGAACGCGACGCTTCTCCAAGTAGTCCGCCACCGGGAACGAACTGTCCAGGGTGCGGGTGTCGGCGATGAGTACCGCGCCCTTCGCCCCCTGCATCAGCTCATCCGTGACTGGAAGAAACCGCATTTGCCCTGAGAGACCGAAGAGGTACAAGGCGAACTCGTCGCCCGGCAGAGTGATACGGCCGAAGTCCATCGCGACCGTGGTGGTCGTCTTTTGACCGCGGCCCGTGAGGTCGTCCACCCCGATACTCGCGGTGGTGATGCGCTCCTCGGTGCGCAGGGGATCGATCTCCGAGACGCTGCCAACGAACGTCGTCTTCCCGACTCCGAAATGACCGGCGATCAGCACCTTGATCGGAGTCGCGGAGACGGGGACGTACGCGCTGTCAGGCAGGGAGAGCGCGGAGGCCATAAAGGGCTCTCCTGCCGTATGTGTGGGCGCTCTGACCTGGCCGGATACGTGAAACACGCCGTTCCCTGCGAAGCTTGAGGTCTCTAGTCACAAGC
>NZ_JBIUBU010000062.1:0-8943 GCF_044548345.1 Streptomyces sp. NPDC052042
CTCACCGCCCTGGCCCAGCTCCACGTCCAGGGCACGCCGGTGGACTGGACGGCCGTTCTTGCCGGGCAGGGCGCCCGCCTTGTCGACCTGCCGACCTACGCCTTCCAGCACGAGCGCTACTGGCTGACGGCGGAGCCCGCCCCGGCAGCCACCGGTACCGCACCGGCCGACGCGGCGGAAGCGGAGTTCTGGGACACCGTCGAGAACGGCGGGCCGGAAGCGCTCGCCGCGCAGCTCGGGGTGGCGGCCGGGGCGCCGCTGGACTCGGTGTTCGGCGCGCTCTCGGCCTGGCGCCGGGAGAGCCGGACCCGGAACACGCTCGACGGCTGGCGCTACCAGGCGGTGTGGCAGCCCCGCACCGACCTGCCGGCCACTGCCCCGTCGGGCACCTGGCTGGTGGTGGCCCCGGACGCGGCGACCGCCGAGCCCTACGCGCGGATGTTCCGCGACCGGGCCGCCGAACCCCTCCGCGTCATCGTCACCGACCCCGGGGCCGACCGTGAGGCGCTCGCCGCGCTGCTGCGCGAGGCCGGAGCCGTGAACGGCGGACGGGTGGCCGGGGTCCTGTCCCTGCTGGCACTGGACGAACGCAGCCACCCGGTGCACACGGGCCTGCCGGTCGGGCTCACGGCCACCGTCGCGCTCGTCCAAGCGCTCGGAGATCTGGAGGTCGGGGCACCGCTGTGGTGCCTCACCAGCGGGGCCGTGGCCATCAGCCGCTCCCGGCCGGTCACCCGGCCGCTCCAGTCCCTGGTCTGGGGCATGGGCCGCGCGGTCGCCCTGGAATCCCCCAGCCGCTGGGGCGGCCTCGTCGACCTCGGCAGCGGTACGGACACCACCGACGAGCCGACCCTCGCCCGGCTCGCCGAAGTCCTCGGCGGGGCCCACGGCGAGGACCAGCTCGCGGTGAGCGCCTCCGGGGTCCGAGTCCGCAGGCTGACCCGGATGCCCCGCACCACGGGAGCCACCGCCACCGGCAGCGGCTGGAGGCCCCGGGGCACCGTACTGATCACCGGCGGTACGGGCTCGCTCGGCGGGCATACCGCCCGTTGGCTGGCCGGAGCCGGTGCCGAGCACCTGGTCCTCACCAGCAGGCGGGGCGAGGCCGCCGCAGGTGCGGGCCAACTCGCCGCCGAGCTGCGGGAGTCCGGGGCCCGGGTGACGGTCGCCGCGTGCGACGTCGCCGACCGGGCGGCCCTGGCGGCCCTGCTGGACAACCTGTCCGGCGACCCCGCCCCGCTGACCGCCGTCGTACACGCCGCCGGGCTCCCGCAGTTCACCACCGTCGCGGAGACCACCCCCGAGGAGCTGGCCGCGGTGGTCTCGGCCAAGGTCGCCGGCGCGGTCCACTTGGACGAGCTGCTCGCCGACCAGGACCTGGACGCGTTCGTGCTGTTCTCGTCCGTCTCCGGGGTGTGGGGGAGCGGCAGCCAGGCCGCCTACTCGGCGGGCAACGCCTTCCTCGACGCCCTCGCCCAGCACCGCCGGGCCAGGGGACTGGCCGCGACGGCCGTCGCCTGGGGCCCCTGGGCCGAGGGTGGGATGGCCGCCGACGGCGGGGCGGAGGAGTACCTGAGGCGCAGCGGACTGCCTTCGCTCTCCCCGGCGTTGGCGGTCTCGGCCCTGCAACTGGCCATGGACCGCGACGAGACCGCCGTGGTGGTGGCGGACGTCGACTGGCCGAGGTTCGCGCCATCCTTCACCATCGGCCGGCCCAGCGCCCTCCTCGCCGACCTGCCCGAGGCACGGGCCGCGCTGGCCGCCACCGCCGGAGTCGACGAGGCCCCGGGTGTCCCCGTGGCCGGCGACCTCGTACGGGAGTTGGCGGACCTCGGCGCGGAGGACCGGCACGACCGGCTGCTGGAACTCGTACGCAAGGAGGCCGCCGCGGTCCTGGGCTACCCGGGCACGGACGCCATCGAGCCCGACCGGGCCTTCCGCGACCTCGGCTTCGACTCCCTCACCGCGGTCGAACTCCGCAACCGGATGGGCGCCGCGACCGGACTGAAGCTCCCGATGACGATGGTCTTCGACCACCCCACCCCGGCCGCCCTCACCGACGGGCTGCTGGACGTGCTCCTCCCCGAAGGGGCCGCGGACCACGCCCCGGACGGCAGCCCGGAGGAGGCCCGAGTACGCCGGACCCTCGCCGCGATCCCGCTGGCCCGCCTGCGCGAAGCCGGGCTGATGGACGCCCTGCTGGGACTGGCCGGGCCGACGGACACGGCACCCGATCACGACGACCAGGGCCGTGAAGGCGACAGCGGCCCCGACACCGAGTCCGCCATCGCGGACATGGACCTCGACCACCTCATCGAGCTGGCGCTCGGCGACAGCGAAGCCTGATCGACGGCCTGAGTACGGAGCACATCATGACCACATCGAACGACAAGATCGTTCAGGCACTGCGCGCCTCCCTCCAGGAGACCGAGCGGCTGCGCCGCCAGAACCGGAAGATGACCGCCGAAGCCCGCGAGCCCATCGCCATCGTCGCGATGAGCTGCCGCTTCCCCGGCGGCGTAGGCTCCCCCGAGGAGCTCTGGCGCCTCCTCGCGGAGGGGGGTGACGCGATATCAGGCTTCCCCGCCGACCGGGGCTGGGACCTGGACGCGCTCTACGACCCCGACCCGGACAACGCCGGCACCTGCTACGTCCGCCACGGAGGGTTCCTCGACGGCGTAGGCGAGTTCGACGCCGGATTCTTCGGGATCTCCCCGCGCGAGGCCCTGATGATGGACCCGCAGCAGCGGCTGCTGCTGGAAACGGCCTGGGAGGCCTTCGAGCGGGCCGGGATCGACCCGGCCGCGCTGCGCGGCTCCCGCACCGGAGTCTTCGCCGGCACCAACGGCCAGGACTACGCCCGCCTGTCCACCTCCCCGGAGGACTTCGACGGGTACCTCGGGACGGGCAACGCCGCCGCCGTGATCTCCGGACGGCTCGCCTACACCTTCGGCTTCGAAGGCCCCGCGGTGACGGTCGACACGGCCTGCTCCTCCTCCCTGGTCGCCCTGCACCTCGCCGCCCAGGCGCTCCGCAAGGGCGAGTGCACCCTCGCCCTGGTCAGCGGGGTGACGGTGATGTCCACACCCGGTGCCTTCATGGAGTTCAGCCGCCAGCGCGGGCTCGCCGCCGACGGCCGTTGCAAGCCCTTCTCGGCCGCCGCCGACGGCACCGGCTGGAGCGAGGGCGTGGGCATGCTGCTGGTGGAGCGTCTCTCGGACGCCCGCCGCAACGGCCACCGCGTCCTGGCCGTGCTCCGGGGCAGCGCGGTGAACCAGGACGGCGCCTCCAACGGGCTGACCGCCCCCAGCGGACCGGCCCAGCAGCGGGTCATCCGCCAGGCCCTGGTCGACGCCGGGCTCACCGCGGCCGAGGTGGACGCCGTCGAGGCGCACGGAACCGGAACCTCGCTCGGAGACCCGATCGAGGCCCACGCGCTGCTCGCGACGTACGGCCAGGACCGGCCCGCCGACCGGCCGCTGCTGCTGGGCGCGCTCAAGTCGAACATCGGCCACACCCAAGCGGCGGCCGGCGTGGCCGGCGTCATCAAGATGGTCATGGCCATGCAGCACGGGGTGCTGCCCGGAACCCTGCACCTCGACGAGCCGTCCCCGCACGTGGACTGGTCGGCGGGCGCCGTCCGGCTGCTGACCGAGGCCGTCGCCTGGCCGGAGACGGAAGGCCCACGCCGTGCGGGCGTCTCCTCGTTCGGGGTGAGCGGCACCAACGCCCACGTCGTTCTGGAACAGCCGACCCCCGAACCGGCCGGGCCGACGACCCGCGACACCCCGGCCACCGGGCAGGACCGGACCCCGCTGCTGTGGACCCTGTCCGCACGCACCCCCGAGGCGCTCCCCGAGCAGGCCCGCCGCCTCCTGGCGCACGTACGGGAACACCCGCACGCCGAGCCCGCCGACATCGGTCACGCCCTCGCCACGACCCGCGCCCAACTGCTCCACCGGGCAGCCGTCGTGGGACGCGACCGTGAGGACCTGCTGGCCGCCCTCACCGCCTTCGCCCGCCAGGAACCGACGGGCCAGGCCTTCGAGGGCGCCGCGGTCCGCAAGACCAGGACGGCGTTCCTGTTCTCCGGGCAGGGCAGCCAGCGGCTCGGCATGGGGCGCGAACTGCACGCCGCCTTCCCGGCGTACGCGAAGGCCTTCGACGCGGCCTGCGCCGCCCTGGACCCGCACCTCGAACTCCCGCTGCGCGAAGTGGTGTTCGGTGAGGAAGCGGGGCTGCTGAACGAGACGCGCCACACCCAGCCGGCGCTGTTCGCCGTCGAGGTGGCCCTGTTCCGACTGGTCGAGTCCTGGGGCGTGCGCCCCGACCTCCTCGCCGGGCACTCGGTCGGTGAGTTCGCCGCCGCCCATGTGGCCGGTGTGTTCTCCCTCGAAGACGCGGCGAAGCTGGTGGCCGCACGCGGCCGGCTGATGCAGGAGCTCCCGGACGGCGGGGTCATGGTGGCCGTCGAGGCATCCGAGGAGGAGGTGCGGACCCTGCTGCCCGGATTCGAGGACCGCGCCGACATCGCTGCCGTCAACGGGCCGACGTCCGTGGTGCTTTCGGGTGCCGAGGACGCGGTCGCGGAGCTGGCCGGGAAGCTGGCGGCCAAGGGTCGCAGGACCAAGGCCCTGACCGTCTCCCACGCCTTCCACTCCCCGCTGATGGACCCGATGCTCGACGCCTTCCGCGAGCTCGTCGAAGCCGTCCCCTTCGCCGCCCCCGCCCTTCCCGTCGTCTCCACCGTGACGGGCCGCCGCCTGACCACCGCCGAGCTCGCCGACCCCGAGTACTGGGTGGGCCAGGTGCGCGCGGCGGTCCGGTTCGCGGACACGGTGCGGACCCTGGCGGACGCCGGAACCTCGGTGTACGTCGAGGTCGGGCCCGGAAGCGTACTCTCCGGCCTCGCCCAGCCCCTGCTGGACGCGGACTCCGCGCACGCCGTGCCCCTGCTGCGCGCGGACCGCCCCGAGGAACTGGCCGCAGTCTCCGCGCTGGCCCGGCTGCACATCCGCGGGGTCCCGCTCGACCTGACCGCACTGTCCGGCGACCGCGAGGGCCGCCCGACCCTCCACGACCTGCCCACCTACGCCTTTCAGCGGCGCCGCTACTGGCTGGAGTCCACGGCCTTCTCCGGCCCGCCCGCCGCCGCCCCGGCCGCCGACCCGGCGGAAGCCGGATTCTGGGACTCGGTGGAACGCGCCGACCTCGCGGCCTTCGCGCAGCGCCTCGGCCTCGCGGACGACGCGCCTCTCAGCTCGGTCCTGCCCGCCCTCTCCCTCTGGCGCCGCAGCCACCAGGAGCGGTCCACGCTCGACGGCCTGCGCTACCGCATCGCCTGGCAGCCCGTAGCCGCACCCGCCCCCACCGCCGCACCCGGTCGCCGGGGCGGCAGCTGGCTGGCCCTCGTCCCCGCCGCCCGCCTCGCCGACCACGACCCGTGGACGGCCGACGCCCTGCGGGCCCTGGAGGAGCACAGCACGACCGTACGCCCCGTACCGGTCGAACCCGGCACCGCCCGGGAAGCACTCGCGGACCTGCTCCGCACCGCCGCGCAGGACCAAACCGTCGACGGGATCCTGTCCCTGCTGGCCCTCGAAGAGCAGCCGCACCACACCCACCCCGCACTGGAGGAAGGGCTCGCGACCACCCTCGCGCTGATCCAGGCCCTCGGCGACGTGGGCATGGGCGCCCCGCTGTGGTGCGTCACCCGCGGCGCCGTCTCCACCGGCAGCTCCGACCCGCTGCGCAGCCCCCACCAGGCCGCGGTCTGGGCCCTCGGCCGGACCGCCGCGCTCGAACACCCCGCACACTGGGGCGGCCTCGTCGACCTCCCGGAGGCGCTCGACGACCGCACCTTACGCCGCTTCGCGTCCGTCCTCGCGGGTGCCCACACCGACGAGGACCAGCTGGCCGTACGCGGCGCGGGCGTGTTCGTACGCCGTCTGCTGCGCGCCCCCCAGGAGCGGTCCGCGGCGCCTGCGGGCCCCGGGGAGACCTGGCAGCCGCACGGCACCGTCCTGATCACCGGCGGCACCGGAGCCCTTGGCGCCCACGTGGCCCGCTGGCTCGCCGGGGCCGGAGCGGAACACCTGGTCCTCACCAGCCGCCGGGGAGCGGCGGCGGCCGGCGCCGACGAGCTCCGCGCCGAGCTGGAGGAACTCGGCGCCCGTGTCACCATCGAGGCCTGCGACATGGCCGACCGGGAGGCCGTGGCCCGGCTGCTGGCCGGCCTCCCGCAGGAACACCCCCTCACCGCAGTCGTCCACGCGGCCGGAGTCGGCACCCCGGGCATGCTGGCCGACACGACCGCCGAGGAATTCGCCGAGGTCCTCGCCGCCAAGACGGCAGGCGCCCGCCACCTCGACGAACTGCTGGAAGAACGGCCCGGGGCCCGCCCGCTGGACGCCTTCGTCCTCTTCTCGTCGATCTCCGGCCTCTGGGGCGCCGCCGGGCAGGCGGCGTACGCGGTGGCCAACGCCTCCCTCGACGCCCTCGCCGAACACCGCCGGGCCCGCGGACTCACCGCCACCTCCGTCGCCTGGGGCCCCTGGGCCGGCGGCGGCATGGTCGAGGACGGCGACGCCGAGGACCGGCTGCACAAGCGCGGACTGCCCGCTCTCACCCCGCCGTCGGCCATCGCCGCACTGCGGGCCGCCCTCACCCGGGACGAGACGACGGTGACCGTCGCGGACATCGCCTGGGAACGCTTCGCCCCCTCCTTCACCCTGCTGCGGCCCAGCCCGCTGCTGAACGGGATCCCCGAGGCCACGGCGGCCCTCGCCGAGGCGGCACGGGCAACGGCCCCGGGCGGGCCGGCCGACGGCGGACTGCCCGAGTTCACCCGCCGCACCACCGCCCTCACCGAGCCCGAGCAGACCCGCACCGTCCTCACCCTGGTACGGGCCGAGGCCGCGGCGGTGCTCGGCCACCAGGACGCGGAGGCCGTCCCGCCCGACCGGGCCTTCCGCGAACTCGGCTTCGACTCCCTCACCGCCGTAGAGCTGCGCAACCGCCTCGGCAAGACCACCGGGGTCCGGCTCCCGGCCACCCTCGTCTTCGACCACCCCTCCCCGTCCGCCCTGGCCACCCACCTCCTGGCCGAACTGACCGCGGCCGTCACCGGCCGGGCCGCCGCCGTCCCCGCGCCGACGGCCACCGCCCGTACCGCCGACGACGGCGAGCCCATCGCGATCGTCGCCATGAGCTGCCGCTACCCCGGCGAGGTACGCGGCCCCGAGGACCTCTGGCGCCTCGTCGCCGACGGCCGGGACGCGGTCGGCGGCTTCCCCACGGACCGGGGCTGGGACCTGGACTCCCTCTACGACCCGGACCCCGACCGGCCCGGCACCACGTACGCCAGGGACGGCGGCTTCCTCTACGACGTCGCCGACTTCGATCCCTCCTTCTTCGGGATCTCCCCGCGAGAGGCCCTGGCCATGGACCCACAGCAGCGGCTGCTGCTGGAGACCGCCTGGGAGGCCTTCGAACGCGGAGGCCTCGACCCCACCTTGCTGCGCGGTACCGGCACCGGCGTGTTCATCGGCTCCGGCTACCAGGACTACGCCTCCCGCCTGCTGAACGTCCCGCAGGACCTGGAGGGCTACATCGGCACCGGCAGCTCCGCCAGCGTCGTCTCCGGCCGCATCGCCTACTCCTTCGGCCTGGAGGGGCCGACGCTCACCGTGGACACGGCCTGCTCCTCCTCCCTCGTCGCCCTCCACCTCGCCGCGCAGGCGCTGCGGCGCGGCGAGTGCGATCTCGCCCTCGCCGGCGGGGTGACCGTGATGTCCAGCCCCAACGCCTTCATCGAATTCAGTCGGCAGCGCGGGCTGGCCGCCGACGGCCGTTGCAAGCCGTTCGCGGCTGCGGCCGACGGCACGGGCTGGGGCGAGGGCGTGGGCATGCTGCTGGTGGAGCGGCTGTCCGACGCTCGCCGCCACGGCCACCCCGTGCTGGCCCTCGTACGCGGCTCCGCGGTCAACCAGGACGGCGCCTCCAACGGACTCACCGCCCCCAACGGCCCGGCCCAGCAGCGGGTGATCCGCCAGGCCCTCGCGAACGCCGGACTGACGGCCGCCGACGTGGACGTGGTCGAGGCACATGGCACCGGAACCCGGCTGGGTGACCCGATCGAGGCGCAGGCGCTGCTGGCGACGTACGGTCAGAACCGGTCGGAGGAACGGCCGCTGTGGCTGGGCTCCCTCAAGTCCAACATCGGGCACACCCAGGCGGCGGCCGGCGTGGGCGGGATCATCAAGATGGTCGAGGCCATGCGCCACGGCCTCCTGCCCAAGACCCTCCACGTGGACGCGCCGACACCGCACGTCGACTGGACGGCGGGAGCCGTCGAGCTGCTGACCGAAGCCGTCGACTGGACGGGCGGCACGGAACACATCCGCCGGGCCGGCGTCTCCTCCTTCGGCGTGAGCGGCACCAACGCCCACGTCATCATCGAGCAGCCGCCCGCCGAGGCCCCGTCCCCCGCCGAGGTGCGTCCCGAACCGAAGCCGGTCCCGTGGCTGATCTCCGGAACCAGCCCCGAAGCACTCCGCGAGCAGGCCGAACGCATCCTCCACCACATCGAGCGCCATCCCGCCCTGCAACCGGCGGACGTGGCCCTGTCCTTGGCGAGCTCACGCGCCGCACTGGAGCACCGGGCCGCCGTCCTCGGCACCCGGCGCGAGGACTTCCTGCCCGCACTGCGAGCCCTGGCAGCCGACGACCCCGGCCCGGCGGCGGACACGGCCCTCCGTGGTACGGCGGCCTCCCAGCCCAGGACCGCATTCCTGTTCTCGGGTCAGGGGAGTCAGTGGCTGGGGATGGGGCGTGAGTTGTATGCGGTGTTCCCGGTGTTCGCGGATGCTTTCGACGCGGTCTGTGCGTATGTCGACGGGCGTCTGGACCGGCGGTTGCGGGAGGTGGTGTTCGGTGAGGACG
>NZ_JBIUBU010000063.1:0-7444 GCF_044548345.1 Streptomyces sp. NPDC052042
CGCCAACGCCAACCCCACATCGTGCGCGGATACTTCGGCAGCCGCCACGTCCGCTACATCCTCGACGAGTGAACCCAATAAGTTTCTGATCAATATTAATCAGAAACTCATTGCATTCCCCCGTTGAGGATGTAGCGGACGTGCGGGCCGCCGAAGGGCGAGAGAGCGAACACGCCGACGGCTACGCGGCCCGGGACGCGCTCACCCACCCGCAGCTTCGACGCGCCATGACAGCCGGCCAACGTCATGCCCTGACCCGCCTGGTCCGCGCCGCAGGACTCGACGCCGGGACCATAGCGGCACCCCTGCGCAGCGACCTGATGCGGGCCGTGACATCGGCCCAGGACCAGCTGCGCCGCTGCCTTCAGCACGGCGCGGTCACCTCACCCGCCACACCTGCACCCGGCAGACCTGTCAGCGGACTGCCGTAGCGTGGTGCGCATGGCTTTGAGCCCGGATCGCCCCCGGTCAGCTTGATCCCGTCTACGCCCTGGGCCCGCACCGCGCACGCCACGGCGATGAGACGGTCTGGATCCAGGTCGGTACCGGCCTCGGCGGCCACCGCCTCCCCCGGCGGCCGGCAGTAGAAGCAGCTTCTCTCGGACATCGCCGATATTCACGCTGCGCAGCCTGCCGGTAGCCCTTTGTCATCGGCAGTGGCTTCGACGAATCGCGATGTCAGGGTTTGTCGTTGAGGGGACCGAAACCCTGGCACGAGCTTCGCCTGCCACGCGCTGTCCCGAGGCTTGCTCGCAGCGACATGTCTCAATCTGATTCATGCCGCGGCCTTGGCAGCCGGAAGGCCCAGATGAGAGATGGCATTTTCCCGCCATACCAGCAGCTGCGCCCGGACCGACGGCTGACCTCGGACGCGGGGCGGTGCCGACCGTGCCCGGCGACGGAGAACGATCCGATCGAGTCGCGTGCAGGCAGGCGGCCGTCGGCGGGGAGCCCGGCCCTCGCCCGGCGCAAAGCCCGATGAGAACCGCCTTGTATGTCTGTTCAGCCCCGTTACGGATTACGTCACAGGGGCAACCTGCTGAATTCTTCTGTGGGTGCTTTGGGCGCTACGCTGCGCTGGGCCGTGCAGTCAGGACAAGCTCCGAGACCTCCTTGTGCCCCTCGAAAGCAGCGAGCGCCCTCGTGGAGACGGTTTGCAGGCCCAGCGAATGAAGGACAGGTCCAGGTGAGTAGGGAAGCGCCCAAGCGCACGGTCGACGTCGTCGTGCTCACCATGAACGATCGTGACGAGGAGTTCCGCACGGCGATCGCCTCGGTCCTGGCTCAGCAGGACGTGGACCTGCGCGTCGTGATCGTCGGGAACGGCGTGGAACCCGACTATGTACCCGACGGAGTGCAAAGTGTCACTCTTGCCGCAAACGCCGGCATTCCGGAGGGGCGCAACGTCGGAGCGGACGCCCTGGCTGCCCATGGCGCCGAGTTCGTGCTGTTCTTCGACAACGACGCAGTCCTGCCCGACCCGCACACCCTCACTCGACTGATCGCCGAGTTCGACCGGCACCCGCAGGCCGCCTACGTCCAGCCCCGCATCGCCGACCCCGCCACCGGCCAGACGCTGGGCCGGTGGGTTCCCCGACTGCGCTCCGGCGACGCCCGGCGCTCGGGGGTTGTCACCGTCATGGCCGAGGGCATCGTCCTCGTCCGCCGCGCGGACTTTGAGGCGGTGGGCGGCTGGCCCGGGCACTTCTTCCTCTTCCACGAGGGGGTCGATCTGTCGTGGCGGCTGTGGGACCTCGGCCGGGTCGGCTGGTACGCCGGGGACATCGAGGTGCACCACCCGGCGACGAACCCGGCCCGTCACAAGCCGTTCTACCGGATGGTGGCCCGCAACCGGGTGTGGGTCGCGCGTCGCCGTCTGCCGGCTCCGCTCACCCCTGTCTACCTGGCCGCCTGGATCGTGATCAGCATCTGGCGCTTCCGGTCCTCGAGGAATCTCGGGGTGTGGTTCAGGGGATTCACCGAGGGGCTGCGCACGGACGCGGGGGAGCGGCGGGCGATGTCGTGGCGCACGGTGTGGCGGTTGACGCGCGCCGGCCGCCCACCGATTGTCTGACCCGCCCAGGCTCCGTCGGGATCATCAGCCGACGGCGGTGATTCGTTCGCCAAGATCCCGTACGGCCGGCAGGGTCTTGTGCGAGGCCATGGTGGCGACGAGGTCCTGGAGAGGGCCGATGGTGCGTTGCGAGCTGATCTGGTCGGTAAGGTCCAGGGCCTGGTGCGCGGTGCCGCACGCCTGTTCGTGGTGCCCTTGGAGCCACTGCGCGCCGGCCATGCGGGTGAGGTAGAGGGCGTGGGTGCGTACTGCGCCGCCGTCGAAGGCGCGTGCGGCGGCCGCGAAGGTGGCTTCGGCGTCGCCCGGGCGCCCCATGGCCAGCTGGGTGGAGGCTCGTGAGCCCTGGAATTCGGCGAGGTTCATCCAGTACGCCCACTCGGGCTCCCGCTCGTCCGGGCTCTGCTCCGCGCGGTGAAGGTGTCGCTCGGCTTGGTCGAGGTCGGACCAGCAGCGCTCGTCCCCAAGGTGCGAGCGGGCGCGGGCGCGGCGAGCGTGGACGAGTGCTTGCACCCGGGGTGAGGCCTTGCCGCGTACGGCGCTCAGGGCAGCGGTGGCGATCGACTCGGCCTCTGCGGGCCGGTCGCAGTTGTAGGCGGCTGCGGCCCAGAAGGTGAGGATGTGCGCTCCCAGGGCCTGGTCGTCGGCGCTGTGCGCGGAGTGCAGGGCGGACTTGAAGATCCGGTCGTCGCAGGTGCCGTGGATGTCGAAGATGGCCCAGGCGCGCATCCGTTCCAGGTCGGCCGCCGCGGCGTAGAGGCGCCGTCCGTGGTCGAGGGAGTAGCTGCGGTGGGTCAGAAGGTCGGCGACCATGTCGTTGGCCGCTGCGGTCTCGCGGATCAGGGTGCCGCCGCCGTCCTCGTCGTCGGTGCGGCGCAGGGCGCGGACTTGGCGCTCGATGTGGGTGACGGCGGCCTCGCCGATGCGTCGGCCGCTGGTGATCTCGCCCGCGGCTGCTGGGTCGGCGGTGAGCCAGGAGAACAGGCCCGCGGTCAGGGCCGACGAGCCGAAGATGAAGGACCGGCGATGCATGTCACTCCCGACTGAGTCTCTGAGCGCGTCCAGCGCGCCTTGCGGGGTCCACGGGAAGTCGCTGTATTGCTGAAGCGGGTCGAACTCGAGCCACAGGGGCCAGGGGTGGGTGTCGACGAGGTGGGGGTCGATGTCGAACAGCTCGGCCAGCAGCTTCTGCGTCTCCAACTCGGGTTCGCGGCCGTCCTCCCAGCGTAGGACGCCGGACGGTGCGGTTCCCAGGGGGCGTTTGCGCTCGGCGCTCAGTCTGCGCAGTTCGCGGGCGAGATCAGGCCGGTTCATGTTCCGGGCCTGACGTGCGATGACTAACCGGTGGATCTTCCCCACTGTTCCTCCTGCAAGGGCCCCGCACGGGCGGATATTCGGGCGACGCTAGCGGTTCGGCAACCGGGGTGGAAGAGCATCGGGCGGTGCTCCGGTAGTGCTTCTTGCCGCACCCCAACGGCACCGCCGGGGTGTCTTCCACCTGTGGTGGGGCGGCAGCGAGGGTGAGTTCAGCCCGAGGTCGCGGCAGTGGATCTGCCACCGGGCGCCGACGCCCCGGACGGCCACGATGGGAGCACCGCCTTGTCGTTCACCGAGACGCCCCTGGACTTCAGCACCCCGGAGCTGCAAGCTCTGGCCCTGGAGGTCATCCCCGAGCAGCACTTCGAGCTGCGGGCCGAGGACGCCCGCGACAGCTACTTCACCGACACCAGCAAGCTGGATGCCAAGCAGCTGGTCCACGACCGGTTCCGCACCAACCCGCGGGCTCTGCATGACCACTTGATCAACGCTCTGGACCTGCGTGGCACCGAGGAACTGCTGGATCTGGGCTGCGGCAACGGCGAGATCCTGGCCCGGATCCGCCCCTATCTTGCCGCCGGCCACCTCACGGCTTTCGACATCGCCCCCGCTGCCCTGGAGGCCGCCCGGCAGCGGCTGGACGGCGTGGCCACCCCGTGTGAGTTCGTCGAGGGCAGCGCGGATGACCTGAGCGCCTTCGCCATCGACAGCTTCGACCGGGTCATGGCCGTCTACATGGCGCACTACGTCACCGACCTGGACGCCTGCTTCGCCGAGGTACGCCGGGTCCTGCGTCTTGGGGGCCGGTTCGTGCTTGCCACCGACCGCACGGACTCCATGGTCGAGATGTGGAACGTTCATTTCGCCGCGCTGCGCGAAATGAACGCCCCCCAGACGCTGTTCCGCGCCACACCCAAGGCCCGGATCTCCCTGAGCAACGGCGCCGAGCAGCTCGCCCCGCACTTCGCGAACGTCGATCGCGTGGACTGGCAGGACCAGCTGCAGTTCGGCAAGGCCGAGCACTTCATGGCCTTCTACCGCAGCTGCAACCACTGCTGCGCCGGCTCCAAGCCGGGCGAAGGGCTGCCGCCGGCGTTCTTCACCGAGCTCGAACACCGCGTGCACGCCCACGTCCAGGCCGCGATCGAGACCACCGGCTACTTCACCCTGACCAAGTACACCGGCCACTTCATCTGCTCCTGACCCCTCCTCACCACGACCGGGAGACTTCTGTGCCTGCCCCGCTGCACGACGGCCTGACCGGCGCCCGCGTCCTACTCACCGGCGGCGCCGGGTTCATCGGCGCCGCACTGCGCGCCACCCTGACCCGCGTCGGCGCACGCCCGGCCCTGCTGGACGACCTGAGCGCCTACGGGCCCACGACCCTGACCCTGCTGGGCACCGGCCCCACCGACCCGGCACTGACCATCGGCGACATCAACGACGAGCAACTGGTGCGCCGCATGGTCGCCGACGCCGACTACGTCGTCCACGCCGCCGCCCACTCCTCCGTCCACGGCTGCACCACCGACCCCCACAAGGCCGTCCGCTCCAACCTGGCGGGCACCGACACCGTGCTGCGCGCCGTGGCCGCCGCCCCCCACGTACGCCGCTTCGTCCTGCTCTCCACCGCCCAGGTCTACGGCCACGGCGACCCGCACGCCCCCCGCGGCGAGCGGGCCGGCTACTTCACCGAAGACCAGCCGCTCGACCCGCTGAACATCTACGCCAACTCCAAGCTGTGGGCCGAGGGGCACACCCGGCAGATCCTGGACCTCGCCGGACGGGACTACACGATCCTGCGCCCGTTCAGCGTCTACGGGCCCGGACAGGTCCCTAAGCAGGGCGCCGCGTCGTGGGTGGTGGCGCAGTTCACCATGTACGCGGCCCTGGAGCAGCAGCTGCTGCTCAACAACGGCGGCAGGCAGGTCCGCGACTTCATCCACCGCGACGACGTCGCCGACGCCCTGCGGCTCTGCCTCACCGCGCCTGCGGCGGCCGGGCAGACCCTCAACCTCGGCACCGGTACCCAGACCTCCGTCCGACAGGTCGCCGAGCACGTGGCCCGTCACTTCCCCGGCGCTCAGATCGTCGACGCCCCCCGCGTCACCCAGGACCCGCTCGGCGCCTGCGCCGACACCACCCGGATGCGGACCGTCCTGGACTGGCAGCCGGCCATCGGCGTCGCGGCCGGCATCGACGGCTACGTCGACTGGGTGCGCACCACCCCCAACGCGATCCCCGACTGGATGCGCGCCGAGACCAGCACCAGCCGCATTGACGCCTGGAGCGCCCCCGCTCCCCGGTGACCCGCCGTCCCCGTTCCGAAGGAGAGAGCCCCGTGACGAAGCTGCGTACCGCTGTGGTGGGCCTGGGTTGGGCGGGCACCGTCCACGCCCGCACGATGGCCGCTCTGCCCGGCGTCGACCTGGTCGCCGTCAGCGACCTCGACCCCGCCAAGCACACCGCCTTCCCGCACATCCCCCTGTACAGCGACGTGGAGGAAATGCTGCGCCTGGAGCTGGACTACTGCGTCATCGCCACCCCGAGCGCGACCCACGAGCACTACGCCCTGGCCCTCGCTGCGGCCGGCGTGCCCGCGCTGATCGAGAAGCCGCTGGCACCCACCGGCGCTGCGGCCCGCTGCATCCACGACGCCTTCGCCCGCACCGGGACCTTCGCCGCCGTCGGGCACACCGAACGGCACCAGGCGCCGCTGGCCGAACTCGCCCGGCTCCTTCACAGCGGGGACTTCGGCGAGCTGTGGCAGCTGGAGACCCGACGCCAGGGCCCCTACTCCGGCCGCATCCTGGACGTCGGCGTCGCCCTGGACCTGCTGGTCCACGACGTCGACCTGGTCTCCTGGCTCGCCGGGACGCCCATCGAGTCGGTCACCGCCGCCACCCGCACGCTCGCCGGCCCGTACGAGGACACGGCCACCGCCACCACACTCCTGCGCGGCGGGGTCCTCGCCCACCACCACGCCGACTGGATCACCCCGTTCAAGCACCGCCAGGTCCAGGTCCACGCCGCGGCGGGGGTTCTGACCGCCGACACCGTCGCAGGCACCCTCACCCACCACCCCAACACCGCCTCCCCGACCCCAGCGGGGTCCTTCCCCGGCGTCCGAGGTGGCGAGGCACGGCTGATCACGCTGCCCGAGCAGGAGCCCCCGTTCACCGTCGAGCACCGCCTGATGCGCGACGCCCTGCTCGGCGCCGGCCCCCGCGGCCTGGTGACCCTGGCCGAGGGCGCGCACGCCGTGGCCGCGACCGAGGCGCTGCTGACGGCGGCGGGCACCGGACAGGCCACCGCGGTGACCACCCGCGAACTCGCCCTCACCTGACCGCCCACCCCCAGAGGGAAGAGATCCTGTGCCCGCTCAACCCGAGCGCTCACTGCGCGAGTTGGCCGCCGCCCGGACGCTGCCGGACCACCAGAGGATGGACCCCGCCACCCTCGGCTGGATCGCCGCTAACCCGCCCCCGCCGGCCGCTGACACCCCCCGCCTCGCGGCGGACGACATCCCCGTCCTGACCCCCGACCCGGCGTGGTTCACCAGCCCCGAGCAGTCCGAGGGCCTGCACGGCATCAGCCACGGCGCCCGCACCAGTGTCCTCGCCTTCCTCCTCGCCCGCGTCCACAACCTCGACGGGCCGCACACCGCCGCGCTGTGCACCGCGGCCGCCCTCCACGACTGCCGCCGCCACGACGACCGCACCGACCCCGAGCACGGCCGACGCGCGGCCGACTGGTTCACCGAGCACGCCGAGCACGTCCTTGCCGCCCTCGGACAGAACGTCCCCCCGGCCCTGCGCGAAGAGGCGGCCTCGGCAATCGCCGTGCACAACCTGCCCTACGACGCCTTCACCCCCGCCCAGCACACCGCCTACCAGCGGGCCCCGCACCTGACCGACATCCTCAAGGCGGCCGACTGCCTGGACCGCTACCGCCTGCCGCTTAATACTCCAGTGCGGTTTCGTGATCTATTCAGCGGTTTCGTCGGCGGTTCGCCGTCGGTAGTGGCTGTGTCTGGCTGTTGCCTGGTGGCGTCTG
>NZ_JBIUBU010000064.1:0-7378 GCF_044548345.1 Streptomyces sp. NPDC052042
CCCGCGGAGCGGGTACCACATCGCTGCGCGATGTGCAAGCGAACCCCCGCGCTGCGCGCGGGGGTTGCGCTCCCGCTCCGCGGGAGCGCTAGCGGGTGGCTGCGCCACCCGCACAATCCCGGTGCTGCGCACCGGGATTGACGGTCCGTCCGCTGTGCTCCCGGACCGGTAGGACTTGGTCCCGCTACCAGGCTTTCGCTTCGCTTCAGCCTGACCGGCGGGTCCGCTGCGCTCCCCCGCCTGACGGTCCTTCCGGCTGCGCCTCCAGAACCGTTGGGGCCCGCTGGCGCGGGCCGGGCTGGCTGTGAAAGGGGTGGATCGCTCGTTGGGGTGAGTTCTAGTGTAGTGCATGTATCGGGTTGATGCAGCATGTACCGTTGGCGGAAACACGGGACACCCCCCAACCACCCGGGAACCTCCCCGGAATTCCGAGAGGAACGACCGCAGATGACCGGTCACCACGAATCTACCGGACCCGATCCCGCGCTGAGCAGCGATTCTGTGCGCCGGGTGAGCCAGTATCAGACGGCAGGCGTGAACGCCCGGTTGAGGCTGTTCGCGCTCCTGGAGGCGCAGGGAGTGCCGCGAGCGAGGCGGACGACCTGGTGGCCGCGCTGGAGGCCGGAGCGGTCGCCGGGGCGCAGAGCGAGGTCGTGGAGCTGGAGGGCACAGGCCCGCGCTCGCGGGGCACGGTGTTCGAGGATGGCTGGGATGACGGCGTGGCGGCCGTGAGCGAGGCCCTGGTGGGCATCGCGGACCGGGAGTGGTCCCGGCGCGGCGGCCGGTCGGCCGGGGCCGCTGAACTGGCCGTACACATCGCGGACGTGAGGCAGCGTGAGCGCGCCGATCTGGTGCGGCTGGAGCGGTACGTCCGGGAAGCCGTACTGCCTGCCACGCACCCGCACACCACGGCGCGCCGCCAGGTGCTGGAGGCGCTGGGCGAGGCCGGCGGTCTGTGCACGGCCCGGACACGGAACGCGGATGGGGACGTCGTCGTGTGCACGCTCGATGCCGGGCACTACGACCCGGCCGACAAGCCGCCCTTCAAGGACGGAAAGCCGGGCGGCTGGCACAAGGCGGATGCGTCGATCTGGAACGACATGGGCGCGGCCTGCATTCCGCACGCGGCCTCCTAAAAGTCCGCAGGAATTCAACTCCAGGGGAGGCACGGAATGTCAGCGATTCGGCTCAAGGAACACCAGGTAGACCAGCGGTCCGCGTTTAGGAAGTGGGTGGGATTTCCTGCAAGGTCATCCGTGCCCCCGCAGGGTGCCCGTAGCACCCTCGTGTCAGCGACCGGCTCGGGCAAGACGATCACGGCCGCCGCGTGCGCGCTGGAGAGCTTCCCGGACGGCCGGATCCTCGTCACCGTGCCGACCCTGGACCTGCTCGTCCAGACCGCCCAGGCCTGGCGGGCGGTGGGTCACCGGGCCCCGATGGTCGCGGTGTGCTCGCTGGAGAACGACGCGGTCCTGAACGAGCTCGGGGTGCGCACCACCACTAACCCGATCCAGCTCGCTCTGTGGGCCGGGCACGGGCCCGTGGTCGTGTTCGCCACGTACGCCTCGCTCGTGGACCGCGAGGACATCGACGCACCCGAGGGGCAGCGGAAGGTTCGCGGGCCGCTGGAGGCCGCTCTGGCGGGCGGGGGGCGGCTGTACGGGCAGCGCATGGACGGCTTCGACCTCGCGATCGTGGATGAGGCGCACGGTACCGCTGGTGATCTTGGGCGGCCGTGGGCGGCGATCCACGACAACGCCCGCATCCCGGCGGACTTCCGGTTCTACCTCACGGCCACCCCGCGCATCCTTGCCGCGCCCCGCCCGCAGAAGGGCGCGGATGGCCGGGAGGCGGAGATCGCGACGATGACGGACGACCCGGACGGCACCTACGGCGCGTGGCTCCCGGGGGCAGAGCTCGGACTCTCGGAGGCGATCGAGCGCGAAATCCTTGCCGGATTCGAGATCGACGTCCTGGAGATCCGCGACCCCTCGCCGGTCCTCGGGGAGTCCGAGGAGGCGCAGCGGGGTCGCCGCCTGGCCCTGTTGCAGACCGCGCTCCTGGAGCACGCCGCGGCGTACAACCTGCGTACGGTCATGACGTTCCACCAGAAGGTCGAAGAGGCCCGCGCGTTCGCGGACAAGCTCCCCGAGACGGCCGCCGCGCTGTACCTGAACGACGCCTCCGACGCCGACCTGGCCGCCGCCGACAAGCTCCCCAAGTCCTCGATCGACGCGGCCTTCTACGAGCTGGAGGCCGGCCGCCACGTACCCCCGGACCGGGTGTGGTCGGCATGGCTGTGCGGCGACCACACCGTCGCCGAACGCCGCGAAAAGATCCTCCAGTTCGCCAACGGCATCAACGCCGCCGGACGCCGGGTCCACCGCGCCTTCCTCGCCAGCGTTCGCGTGCTCGGGGAAGGCGTCGACATCACCGGCGAGCGGGGAGTCGACTCGATCTGCTTCGCGGACACCCGCGGCTCCCAGGTGGAGATCGTGCAGAACATCGGCCGCGCGCTCCGGCTCAACAAGGACGGCTCCACCAAGGTCGCGCGGATCATCGTGCCGGTGTTCCTGGAGCCGAACGAAGACCCCACCGACATGGTCGCCTCCGCCAGCTTCAAGCCCCTCGTAGCCGTACTCCAAGGCCTGCGCAGCCACGATGAGCGCCTGGTCGAGCAGCTCGCCTCCCGCGCCCTCACCAGCGGCAAGCGCAAGGTCCACGTCCAGCGCGACGAGGACGGACGGATCGTCGGGGCCGACGGCGCGGGCAACGGCGAGGACCAGGAGCACGACGACGACACTGACGCCGCCGCCGAGTCCGCGCTGCTGCACTTCTCCAGCCCACGCGACGCCGCGACCATCGCGGCATTCCTCCGTACCCGGGTGTACCGGCCGGAGTCCTTGGTGTGGTTGGAGGGCTACCAGGCCCTCATCCGCTGGCGGAAGGAGAACCAAATCACCGGCATCTACGCCGTTCCCTACGACACCGAGACCGAAGTGGGTGTCACAAAGGACTTTCCGCTTGGCCGCTGGGTCCACCAGCAGAGAAAGGCGCTGCGGGCAGGCGAGCTGGAGGAACGGCGCAAGACCCTGCTGGACGCCCCCGAGGCTGGCATGCTCTGGGAGCCGGGCGAAGAAGCCTGGGAGGCAAAGTTGGCCGCGCTCCGGTCCTACCACCGGGCCACCGGGCACCTCGCACCGCGTCAGGACGCGGCGTGGGGCGAAGGCGAGGCCATGGTGCCCATCGGACAGCACCTCGCCAACCTCCGCCGCAAGGGCGGTCTCGGGAAGGACCCAGACCGGGCGGCCAAGCGCGCGCAGCAGCTCACCGAGATCGACCCCGACTGGAACTGCCCCTGGCCGCTCAACTGGCAGAGGAACCAGCGCGTCCTGGCGGACCTGGTCGATGCTGACGGCCAGTTGCCCGACATCGCCCCAGGCGTCCTCATGGACGGCGACGACATCGGCCAGTGGCTCCAGCGGCAGAAGCAGCCGGCTACCTGGGCGCGGCTGCTTCCCGAGCAGCGCGAGCGGCTGACCGCGCTGGGCGTGGAACCCGCCCAGGCGCCGCCACCGGCCCCGGCAGCCGACCGTGCGGCGAAGGGACCGAGCAAGGCGCAGCAGGCGTTCCAGCGGGGCCTGGCAGCCCTTGCGCAGTGGGTGGAGCGGGAAGGTACGGACCGGCCGGTGCCGCGCGCCCACGGGGAGGAGATCGCGGTCGAGGGCGAGGTGGAGCCGGTGGTGGTGAAGCTGGGCGTGTGGGTCTCGAACACCAAGAGCCGGCGCGACAAGCTCACCGCCGACCAGCTCGCCGCCCTCACGAAGCTGGGAGTGGACTGGGCTTGACCGGGGTACGTACGGCTGTCCGTGGTGGGCTGGTGCTCACTGCCTTTCTCGGGGTGGGAAGAATCCTTGGCGTTCCGAACCGGCCACGCTGAATGCGTGGACGGTGGCACGCCCTCTGATGCTCGCTGGCGGTGTCGGGTTCTCGATCACGATGACCTGGCCCGGCAAATTCTCCAGGAGGTCGCGGTAAAAGTTCTCGGCGACGTCGGCGGTCATCAGCTCGGGACGGTCTTCGTGCGGGTCTTCGGGCCGGCGGTAGGTGAGGACCGGAGTGTCGAGCACGACGAAGCCCGGGTGAATCAGGTCGCGGGCTGTGTTCCGGCGCGCGAGTGATACGGCGAAGGCGGCGTGGAGGATGGACCGCATGCCCCTGCCGCGGCTCTTTCGCGGCTGTCCGTCAACGGAGAGCTCGGCAGTCGTTGGGTCGTAGCGGACGCGGTTGCTCCCCGGAACATGCCAGGCTTCCAAGGTCTCATGGATCATGCGCTCGAAGTCGGCGACGTCGGCGGCGGGGATGCCGTCGGGACGGGCAGTCGGCGGAGTGGGAGCCACGGTGGACAGCGATGCCTTGAGGTCTTCGAGCTGCTCGATCTGAGCGTGCAGGGCCAGCTCGTTTTCGACCTGTGAGCGGGCGTTCAGTAGTTCGGTGGCGTCCGTGTCGACCGGTTGCATCCGTTGATCGAGTGCGCGGAGCTCCGCAGCGTTGTGTGTGAGCTCTTCGTGTCGGGCAGCGCGGGCCGATTCAATGTCCACTGCCTGCTCTTCCAAGTCCTCGATCATGAGGAGCAGGTCGCTGAGCAGGTCTGTTGTCTTACGCGTCTCGGCAGATACAGACGCTGCCAGCTGGGTGCCCTCGGCAAGGTGGTGCTCCGGGTGCTGGTGTTGGGGCTCGGCGCCGCAGAAGACGCAGGTCCCGGTCTGGAAGTAGCCCAGTAGGGTTCCGGCTTCACCGACCATCTGGAGCCTGGCCAAGTCTGACTCGTACTGCTCTTTCAGCAGAGCGAATCGTGCGAGCAGTTGCTCGACCTCGTCGCCCCGCTGCTGGGCCGCGAGGTTGATTTCTTCCAGGCCCCGGCGGTCACGGAGAAGGCTAGTGCGGATTTCAGCAAGTTCGACGGCGGCGGTGGTCACCTCGCCGAGGGCCGCCTGCAGGCGGTCGAGTTGCTCCCGCAGTTGCGACTGGTTTGCCTCCATCGTGAGCTTTCCGCGGTTCGCGTCGATCAGGTGGTCGATGACCGCGATCTTCCCCTTGCCGAACTGCTTCTCCAGATTGCTTGGCGCTGCAGGGCGTTCCGGCTCTTCCTCTCCGCTGAGGAGGAGTTTGAAGACCGACTTCTCCCTGGTTTCGTTCAGGGGATTCCGGGTGCCCAGTACCGGAGAGTGCTGATCTGCCATGCGTGTGTCGTTGACGACGGCCAGGCGCGCGAGGTCCCGAAAGTTCAGCGGCAGCACGTTGCCGCGGCCGCTCTGGAGGATCCGCTGGCCGTCGATTCCCAGGACGGTCAGCAGGTAGCGGGAGATGTTTTTCTTCGACTTGGCGTTGTGCTTGAACTTTAGAGTCTCGTCCGCTGGCTCCGATGGCATCTCTCGGAGATCGTGGTTGAACACCTCGATGGTGTCGCCGCCGATCGCGCGGGACAGGGTGAGGCTGCGACCGTCGCTCACCCGCAGGCCCAGAAGGATGCGGGTGTAGCCGTCGTCCTCCGGGATCGACTTGAGTTCGCTGGCGCCCAGCATGTAGTCCACGGCCTCTTCGACGTAGGACTTGCCTGTGTCGGAGGCTCCGTAGATGACCGTCAGGCCGGGACTGAATTCCACGGCCGCTGGCGGCTTGTCCATGCCGAGGAAGGTCAGGTGGACGAGCGTCAGTCTGATCACAGGACGTCCTCTCCCAGGTCGCCGGGGCTCACGTGGATGCGGTCAGACCAGCGTTGGGTGATCTGCTTCATGCCCTCGCGGACGTCCGTTCCTTCATGCATGTAGGTGCTGGTGAGCCAGTCGGCCCTTTCGATGAGCTGGCCAACGTAGGGGGCTTCCAGGGCGCTGAGGAAGCTCGCTGCCTCGTCTGTGGCCCCGTACATGAAGCCGTGGTCGGTCGTCGTCATGTCGGCGAGGCCGGCGCGTAGCAGGACCATGAGGCCCTGTTCAATGAGGCGTCGGCGCAGGCCGAGCTCGCCGGGGCCGGCGGGGAGGTCGGGGTGGAGACTGGCGGGGCCGTGGTCGAGGTCGCCGCTGTGGAGCATGGCGTGGTCCAGGTAGACGAGCTGGGCGACGTCCAGGCGGCGGGGGAAGGTCTCTGCCAGGAGGATCAGAGCGCGCATCCCGGCTTCCACGGGGCCGTTGAGGGGGGTCACGGGGTCTCCTCTTTGCACCAGGTCAGCCGGTCGTCGTTGGCCAGACGGTGGCACATGCCCTTGAGGTCGATGACCTTCACCACGGGGGCGAGGATGTTCGCCGGATTCGGTGTGTGGGCGACAGCCGCGTCCAGTACGGCTTCCAGCCGTGCGTAGCCGCTGGCATGGTCGCGGTCTTCGATCTCGATCACGGCGTCGTACAGGTCGGTCTCGATCGCGGTGTAGGTCGCTTCCGGGACACTCTCCTGCGCGAAACGCCACAGCGACTCGGCGTGGAAGAAGGCGGCACGCTGGCGGAAGAGATGGCCGCTGACTTTCGCATGGTCGCGGGCCTGTTGCAGCGTCTCCAAGGCGAGGCCGTGCTTCGCGTTGTAGGCGTCCAGCAGCTTGCGGACGTAGACGGCTTCGTGTGGTGCCTGGTCAGGTGGGGCCGGATCGGCGGCAGGGCGCTGCTTAAGCGGTTGTGGGAAGCGCCTAACGTGGTGGGGGGTCGCAGCGTGCAGTTCGAGAATCTCTTCGAGGTTCCGGGCTTCGAACATCGAGAAGTCCGTCGCCTGCGCCAGCGCGCCCACAGCTGTACGCATCTCCGGGGTGAGCTTGGGCTTGGTCCCGAGCTTGGAGTCCTTGTCGTCCCACGCCGCGAAGAACTCGTCCTTCAGCTGGGGCGGGTTGAGCAGGAGTCGTTCGAGTCCCGTGCCAATCTTTGGTGCGACGAAGACATAGCGCGAGGGCAACTCGTACGTGCCGAGGATCTTCGCGACGAAGATCTTCACCATCTCTGGGAAGGCATCTGATTGCCCGAGCGGCTTGAGGTAGTGCTTGCACTGGTAGCAGTGCCACTCGCCTGCGGTGCCTTGCTCGGAGAGACAGGCTGCGACGTCCGCTCCGCGGTCGCCGGCCCCACCCATCCGCTGAACTCGGGCGTAGGGACGACCAGACCACGTACCGAACTGGTGGACCCACTCGACGGTGAAGTCCTCCCAGTCGTCAGCGTCGTAGATGTATTGCAGGTACACCTGAGGCGTGGGCAAGGGAGCGCTCTGGGTCGGCGGCGCAAGCACGACGACCTCTGGCGATTTGGGGCTCTCCTGCCGCATGAGTGGGTCATTCCGTCGTGAGTTGGCGACCTGGGAGGGTGGGGCGGGGGCCGGCGAGGGTGAGCATGACGAGGGCGAT
>NZ_JBIUBU010000065.1:0-6620 GCF_044548345.1 Streptomyces sp. NPDC052042
GAACACGCCGGGCCTCCGCCAACTGCGGCCGTGACAAAGGAGGAACAGACGAACCGGAGACAACGGAAGAAGGCTGGTACAACACGTCAACAGAGCCCCACCCGCAGACCCGCCACACCCACAGAACCAACGAAAACTGACCTTTTCGTTGGTTCTGTGGGTGTGCTCGGCCGGGAGCCCGATGCTGCGGCTCGGTCCCTTCAGTCCCTGTGGGAGAACCGCGACCAGGCCCTCGCTGCTCTGGAGACGGGCGGGATTGGTGCGGCCTCCGCCCTTGCAGCGGGTGGTGCGGCGTACGGGTGGCTGACGCGCAAGCGCCGCGAGTTCATGCCGAGTGGGTCCGCCCCCCTGCACGAAGCGCTCGCCGTACCCCTGGGCATATCGGAGCCCTTCTTCTCCGTCTTCGACTTCGGCTTCCGGGGGCGCTTCCAGATCTGCGCCCACTCCATGGGGTCATCGAGCGCAGGGTTCTTATCGAGCGCGGCGGCCATCTCCTTGGAGGCGGCGAGGGCGTCCTTGATGCTGGGCTGTTCTTCCGGCGTGCTCACGCAACTCCTCCTGTGGTGCGGCCCTGGCGCCGGGCTGTTGGGGGTGCGGCGGCGGAGCCGCCGTCGGGGCGGGCCGCGGTCGGGGGCCGTGGGCGGCACGCTCCCGGGCACCGTCCTGGAGCATGAGGACGGCGGCGTGGACGGCGGCGAGGTATTTGGTGACGGCCCTGTCGTAGGCGATGGATACCCTGCGGGAATGAGCAACGCGATATGGGATGCCCTGGCAGCGACCCCTCTCCCGTGGAAGAGGATGCTCTCGCCGCTGAACAACAGGCGCTCTCGTAACTCACTAACAAAGCCAGACGGATCTGCGTCGCACAGGAGCAATGTGGAACCGTGAGGTCGCGGTAGTGGGTGGCCTGCTCATTCGACCTCGCTCTCGCGGGCCGTCCAATGCCTCGGCATCGACAACGAACGGCTTCGCGTGGCGCTCCACGACGCGCAGGCCGTCGCGGTGCCCAGCCGTCGTCCACACCGAGTCCCGACCGGCGGGCTGCGCGGAACTTGCGGCTCAGCCAGTTCATTTATCTTGAATATTACGTTTCCTGCCGCCGGGGTGGTGCATAGGTTCCTGCGACTGGTTCTGTCCGCTGACCGGCCGGCCAGCGAGCCGGTACTGGAGGTGTGTTCGTCGATGACGTCGATGTCCGAGCGCTACCGGGAGCTGGCGTCGCTGCCGTTCGAGGGCGGGTATCCCGCGGATGCGTCCGCAAGGACGCTGGACCAGGAGCTGTACTTCCAGCGTGCCGTGCAGACCTATCTGTGGGCGCTGCCGGTGGTGAACGTGTGTGCGATGCGGGGCGGGCTCGGGAGCGCGTTCGGGTACGGGTACGGGTACCAGGTGATGTCGGTGTTCGAACAGCGGCCGAAGCCGCGGACGGTCATCACGACGCCGAACTGCGATGTCATCTACGGGATGGCGTTCGCGGACCTGAGCGAGACGGGTCCGCTGGTGGTCGAGGCCCCGCCGAGGATCCAGGGCCTGGTGGACGACTTCTGGCACCGGCCCCTGACCGGCCCACTGATCGATGGTGTGCAGTACCGGGGGACATCGGCCTGCCCGGCCCCGACGCGGGCAAGGGCGGCCAGTACCTGATCGTCCCCGACGGCCAGGAGCCGGAGAACGAGAGCGACTGGGACGGCTACTACGTGTACCGCAGCCGCACCAACGGCATCTACTTCCTGCTGCGCGGGTTATTCACCTCCGTCGACGACCTCTCGCCCGGGGTGGAATCGGTCGAGTCCATCCGCTTCAGGCCCCTCTCCGGCGACGCCGCCGACATGCAGTACGTGCGCACCTCCGACACCCCGGTCAACGCCCTTTTCCCCCGCGACGCCTCCTTCTTCGACGCGCTCGACGCCTTCATCCAGAGCGACCGGGCCGACAGCACCGACCCGTACACGCACGGCGTCCTCGCCGCTCTCGGCATCCGCCAGGGGCAGACCTTCGCCCCACCTCGCGGCAGCGGGAACTCCTGGGCCTGGCCGCGCAGACAGCGTGGAAGATGTCCAAGACCCTCGCCGCCGAGTTCGACCGCGAACCCGACGCCCTGTGGTGGGCCGGCCGCCAGTGGGTCGCCCACGCCAAGACCAAGCAGGACGACTTCTGGCACACACTCCTCGACGAGGAGTTCCGCGACCGTGCCACCGGCTACACCGACGTCAACGCCAAAGCCCAGCGCCGTCGTCGGCGCGGGCGCCAAGTACGCCAACGCCTACCGCGACCGCGACCACGACCACGACCACGACCACGACCACGACGGAAACCTGCTGCGCGGCGAGGACACCTACACCATCGATCTGCCCGCGGACCCTCCCGCCCAGCTGTTCTGGTCCCTCACCCTCTACGACGCCGAAACCGCCGCCGAAGTCGACGCCGAGGACCAGACCTTCTCCTCCCTCAACGGCATGAACGACATCGTCTTCAACGACAACCGCTCCATCACTCTCCACACCGGCCCGGAGCGCCCTGCGGGCGCCGCGAACTGGATCAAGACCGTTCCCGGGCGCGGATGGTTCGCCATCATCCGCTTCTACGGCCCCGAAGAGGCGTTCTTCGACCGCCAGTACACACCCGGTGACTTCGAGAAGGCCGTGTCCGCCTGACCTCGCGGACGATGGACCGCAGAGGGCCGGGACCGGCATTCGATCCCGGCCTCTTGCCACTTCCGGGCTACAGGGCGGTGAAGTCGGGCAGGGTCCAGGACTTGTCGAAGAACGCGTCGAGGGGCGCGTAGAGGGGCGCGTAGAGGCGGAAGTACACGAACCAGCCGTCGCCGGGGACGCTCTTCATCCAGTTGTTCTCCGCAGCCCTCGGGGGCTTCGGGGCCGATGTAGAGGTCGATGCTGCCGTCGTCGTTGAAGGTGAGCTGTTCGTCGCGACTGACGAGGCTGACGCTGCGGATCTCGGTTCCGCCATTGTCGTACGCGCGGCGGGTGGCCTCGCTGTACAGGGTGAGGGACCAGAACTGGGCCACGGGCACGTCGGCCGGGACGTGGAGGCGGTAGCCGCAGTCGGCCCGCAGAAGATTGCCGTCACCGTCGCGCTTGGTGGTCATGTACACCTGGCCGAAGCCCACGGAGGGCTGGGCCATGCCCTTGGTGCTGGTGACGGCCTCGTAGAACCACGTGGCGCGCGGGTCGAGCAGCAGGCTGGTGTCGTTCTCCTGGGAGAGCGCGAAGTCGAGGCTCTTGTACCAGGCAGTGCTGTCCCGGTACGGAGTCGCGTAGCGGGGATTGACCTGGATATTGCGAGCGAGGAGTTCGCCGAGGGCGGCTCCGTCCGCGAGGATGCCCTGGAGACGCTCGTCCGGGTCGAACGCGACGCCCTTGGCGACGCCGAGCGGTTCCAGCATCGCCATGAGGCCCTTGTCGATCTCGCGGACGGGTTCCTCCTGGAGAACGGAGGACAGATCCCTCCAGAAGTCCAGGCCCCGCGCGGGAGTGGCCGACCATTCGACATCGACGTCCTCGATGAACCGCGCCGGGGCCGGGTCGTCCCCGGCGCGCCAGATACGGAAGTTGTCCTCGATGTCCTGCTTGACCTGCGGGTCCTGGTCGAGGAGGCGGAACGCGACGATGATGTTGAGGGTCTCGGAGCGGACGACGACGCGTCCCGAGTCCTCGAACGGGCCAGCGTCGCCGTCCGGGCCGAGGACGACGTGGCTGCCGCCGTTGCCTCCGTCCGGCCCGGTCTGCCCCATGTCGGTGACCGGCCGCTGCCAGAAGTCCAGGACGCCGCCCGCGGTCGGGCCCGCGGGGTAGTCGATGAGGACGGGCCCGTCCGCGAGGCTGGTGAAGCTGCGGAGTGGTCAGGTTCGCGGTGAGGATGCCGCGCTTCTCCCGCAGCGACTCGTACACCACGAAGTCCCCGAAGCTCGTGGAGCCGAACGTCTTCGCCGCCCGGTCACGCCACGTCGCAGCTCCGATCAGCGGCAGTACCCACACGTACGCCTGCGCGGCGCGTTGGAGGTCGAACTGGTCGAACAGCAGCGCGGACGACGTGTCGGTCGGATAGCTCTGCTCCAGCTCGACCGTTCCGAACGACGTCTCGATCGTCTCGTCACCGGTCAGCTGCGCATCACGAAGGCTGGTCATCGCGTTTGAACTCCTGTCCCTAGAAACACAGTGGCGAGGGACAACGGCACGGCGAACGCCGCACCTCCCCAAGCCACGGCCCCGGCCGGGAAGGACGGCGCCGACGCCCACGAGCCTCACAGCCGAGCACTCCACGCGACCAGAACGCGAACAAGCCACCCACCTGGCACTCCGTCAACACACGGGCACTTCGGCTGAGTGCCCCCGACCAGGCCGCCCCTCCGACAGCCGACGAACCGGGGCGACCATGGGGGGCGGGGCACTGCGAGAAACGGCGGATCCGAACCCGATCGGCGCAGGTCACAAGCAAAGCCGTGGACGCCGCATGCAGACGCCCTCCGTACACAGATCTCGCAGGAAGGATGACGAGAGCTTCGAGCGCCACCCGGTGGAGCCGATCAACTCCCGGCCGGAGAGTTCACCTGATCGGGCTGCCGCGCCCCTGCGGCGGGCCTTGGGCCGCCCTTCCTCGCGCGCCGGCGGGACGTGCGGACCACCGCCCCGTGGCGGGTCACGTATCCGGGGGCTGGTCGTCTTGGCGGGGGACCTCCTGGACATCAAGGTCGGTGCGCACACGGTAGGGCCTTACGGGGTGACGCCACCGTCCGGCGCTGTCGCGGGCAACGTCGGCGCCGATTTCCAGCACCACCTCGGGCCGCACCAGGACGACGTCGAGCGTGTCCCGGCTTCCCCACCCTGCCGAGAAGCTCCGCCCCTGCCAGGGGTGCAGCTCGCCCGGTGGTGCGAGCTGGCCGGTCAGGGCACGGGTGATGTCGGAGGACAGCACGGTGGTGCGGCCGACGAAGTGCAGCTGCCCGGCGGTGTCGTACCGGGCCAGCAGCAGGGTCCGTGGGGCGGACAGGGGGCCGGACACCGCGGCCACGATCGCCTCGGTAGTGTGCCTGATCCGGTATTTGTGCCAGGTCCGGCGGCCGGGGAGGTATCGCTCGTCCAGCCGCTTGATCACCAGGCCTTCCAGTCCGGCGGCGGTCCAGTCCAGCCACTGCCGCGCGACCGCCGGGTCGGTCGTCGACGGACACAGCGTCAGCGGAGCTGTCAGCCGGTTCTCGGCGAACAGCTGTTCCAGCGCTTCCCGGCGGCGCCCGTACGGCCACCCGGTCAGGTCCGTGTCGCCCCTGTGGAGGAGGTCGAAGGCGACGAAGTGCGCCGGCTGTTCCCGGGAGGCGGCTGCGGCACGGGCACCGCGTGTGGCGGCGCGGGCCTGGAGCCGATCGAACGCGAGGCGCCCGTCCTCCCAGACGACCAGCTCGCCGTCCAGCCCAGTACCGGCGGGGAGCCGGTCGAGCGCGGCCTGCCGGACTTCGGGAAAGGCGCCGGTGAGGTCGGCGCCGCGGCGCGAGCGCAGCACCACCAGCTCGTCGCCGTGTGCTTCGAGTCGGCACCGGTATCCGTCCCACTTCGGCTCTGCCGCGTGGCCGGCGGGCAGGTCCGGGCTGCTCACGGTCGTGGTCAGTATCGGTTCGGGCAGCGACACCGCATGACGGGCCTCTTTCAGTGGTCGGTTGTGGTCCGGTGATCGGGACGATGACGGCGGAACGCCTGGCCGCCTGCTCGCGCAGGGCGGCGTTCTCGGCCAGGAGGGCAGCGATGACGGTGGCCGAGGCGTCGACTTCGGTCTGGAGTTGTTGCCGCTCGTGGCTGTTGTCCTTCAGCCGTCGGCAGAGGCGGGTGATCTCCGCGGCCTGGGCCTGGTCGTGCTTTACGGTGCCCCATCCAGGACGTGGCAGCGCCGCGTCCTGCATCACGAACGACGCAGTGCCCAAGGCAGGAGGAACCACAAGCCGGCGAACATCACGGTGGTGAGGGCGGTGATGACGACGGCTGCTGTGAGGCCGAGCACCACATCCATCAGGAGCAGGACTGCGCCGTTGAGCGCCAGGGCCAGGAAGATCAGGCCGATCTGGGCGAGGCGGGCGGAGAGGGCCACGATGCGGGGTTTCGCGCCGCGGTGGAACAAGCCGCGGTGCAGGGCCACGGGGGTGGCGAGAACGGCCGAGGTGATGACGGTCAGGAGCAGGGTAACCACGAAGGTGCCGCGCTCAAAGGCGTCGAGTCGCGGGAACCGGCTGGTGAAGGCCAGGCCGAGCAGGAAGGCGAATAAGATTTGCACGCCGGTCTGGACGACGCGCAGTTCCTGGAGGAGTTCGACCAGGTTGCGGTCGGCCCGCTCCTGCGGTGTTTCCCAGCGCGGCCTCTGCGGTTGCTGTCCTGGTTCCATCTGCATAAACCTTCACTCCGCGGGTACGTCACGATCCCGCCCCGGGCACCGATGACAGTTCGACATCACCACCAACGAAACCGGACCGAACAGGTGACGGGCCGAGCGCTCAGGGATTCAAGACTCATTGAACCGCCCCGATTCGAATGGAGACTCGATTTCATGAAAGGATCGAGTCATGGCACGACCTTCCCGTTACCCGCTTGAGCTCCGCCGTCGTGCGGTGCGCATGGTTG
>NZ_JBIUBU010000066.1:0-5713 GCF_044548345.1 Streptomyces sp. NPDC052042
ATCGCCCTCGTCATGCTCACCCTCGCCGGCCCCCGCCCCACCCTCCCAGGTCGCCAACTCACGACGGAATGACCCACTCATGCGGCAGGAGAGCCTCAAATGGGCAGTCCCATCCTTCAACTCACCGCGCCTCAGCGTACGTTCTGCTGCTGGCCGAATCCGCCAACTCACACCAGATGGTCAACAAGTAGACACTGCTCGGGATCGCAAGCTGGTCGGCCTGGTCACGATCAGCGAACAGCAGAGCGAGGACGTCCCGTGGTGCCGACCTCCCTGTCCGATCTGCTGCACGTGGGGGAAACACGTCGGCTCGCGCGGCCTGCCGGGCCTCGGGGCACCTGGCTGTCGACCAGCACCGTCTCGCGGCTCGTCGGTGATCTGCAGGCCGCCTTCCGCCCATTGCGGTTCTGCGGAGGGCTCGTTGCCGCCCGCTGCTCCTCATCGGCTGTTGCGGCCAGCGGATGAAGTGGGCCGAGCGGGGGGGACCGTGGCCGGGCCCCGACTACCGCACGAGGTGATGAACTCATGGACCAGGCACTGCGCTTACCGCACCCGACGGACGCTCATCCCGCCCGCGTGTACAACGTCTGGCTGGGCGGCAAGGACCACTATCCGGTGGACCAGGAGACGGCCGAACTCGCCGCCCGGGCGAATCCGACGAGCGTGCCGTCGGTCCGGGCCAACCAGGCCTTCCTCGGCCGCGCCGTGCGTCACCCCGGCCCCGGGGACCATCAGTAGGCCTGATGCCCGCCCTGCCCTCTATACGGTCACCTGCTCAGGCGGAAACTCCCTCTATGTAGCGAAGTCTGGGGGCTGAACTGGTGATGGTGGCCGGTCGGCGCCAGTTCGCAGGAACATCGTGGGGCACTGCGGAAAGGCTTCTCAGCGGGAGGGTTCATGGTGTACGAGGTGGTCACGGCGCGCTTTCGCACGGAGCTTCATGCCCGCTGGTCGGTGTTCTTTGACTTCCTCGAAGTGCCATGGGTGTACGAGCCTCATTCCTTCCTGGCCTCCGACGGCACGCATTGCACACCGGCGTTCTGGCTGCCGCGCGAGCGCGTCTGGTTCGGTGCCGAACAGGACGAAGCGCCCCCGTGGTGGGGGCCGTTCGCTGCTGCCGCCCAAGGCAGCGACCAGGTAAGCGAGCCGTGGCGCGACGCTGGCGGCGAGCGCGTTTCCAACCCTCCGCGGATCGAGGTCGGCGACCTTCGCCGCGGCACGGGAGGTGGGGTCGAAGGTGTGGTTCAGCCACTGGCCGGTCAGCTCCCGGGCCAGGGCGAGGCCAACAACTCCGACGCCCAGGCACAGGACCTGGGCGTCGTTGTGGGTCACCGCGTGCTCCACGCTCAAGGGGTCGTGGGCGGTGACTGCGCGCACGCCGCGGACCTTGTTGGCGGCGATGGCCATGCCCAGCCCGGTGTGGCAGATGAGCAGGGCCCGGTCCGCGTGCCCGCCGGCAATGAGCTGGGCGGCGGCGAAGGCGATGTCCGGATAGGCCGGTGTCTCCTCGCCGAGGCCGACCTGGACCAGAGACCTGACGCGCGGATGGGCCGCGGCGTGGCCGGACAGGGTGTGGGCGAAGGCGGCGCCGGCCCGGTCGCCGGCGACAACGACGCGCAGGCCTTCGGGGCTTTCGGGCATGGGTGATCTCCTGGACGGCATACGGGGAGAGGCTGGGGCGCGGTGTTCTGCGGCGGTTCCACGATGGGTGGGGCGCCGGTCGGCCGGAAGGCAGTCGGGTGGTGCTTCAGCGGTGCGGCACAGAGCACCGGCGGAGCACCGCCTCAGACCGTGGTGCTCCGCCGGTGCTCCGCGTACTCTGTGCGCCCGCCGGTCAGCTCCACAGCTCCCGGACGGCGTGGATGACGCGTTCGACGTCCTGGTCGGTCATCGCCGGGTAGCACGGGAGGGACAGCTGGCGGGCGGCGGCAGTCTCGGTGACCGGCAGCAGCCGGTGGACCATGTCCCGGTAGGGGCCCAGGAGGTGGACGGGCTTGAAGTGGACGCTGGTGGAGATCTGGTGGCGCTCCAGCAGCGCGGCGGCGACCTGGTCGCGGTCCAGGGGCGCGGCGTGGGGGTCGATGAGGACCGCGTAGAGGAACCAGCCGTGCTCAGCGCCGGGCAGGACAGCGGGTGTTGCCAGGCCGGGCAGGTGGGCGAAGGCGCTGGTGTAGGCGGCGGCGATGTCGGCTCGGCGCCGGGTGAACTCCTCCAGCCGGTCGTACTGGACGATGGCGAGGGCGGCGGTGAGGTCGGACATGACGTACTTCAGGCCGGGGACGGTGACCTCGTAGTCGGCGGTGTTGCGTTTGCCGTGCCGCTGCCAGACGGAGGAGTCGATGCCGTGCCGGCCCAGCAGCCGGGCCTTGTGGACGAGTTCACCGCGGCCGACGAGCAGCCCGCCTTCCCCGGCGGCGGCGACCTTGTTGGCGTAGAAGCTGAACGTCGACAGGTCGGCGGAGCTGCCGGCGGGCAGGCCGTTGCGGCTGGCGTGCAGGGCGTGGGCGGCGTCCTCGATCAGCAACAGGCCGTGGCGGTCGGCGAGTCGGCGGAAGGCGCGCATGTCGCACATCTGGCCGCCGTAGTGCATGACGGCGATGGCCCGGGTGAGCGGGGTGATCGCGGCTTCGACCGCCTCGTGGGTGACGGACAGCGTGATGGGGTCGATGTCGACGAACACCGGGTTCGCGCCGACGTGGCGGATGGCGTTCGGCGCGGCGCAGAAGGTCAGGCTCGGGGTGATGACCTCGTCGCCGGCGCCGATTTCGGCGGCGAGGAAGGCCAGGTGGAGGGCGGCGGTGCAGGAGGTGACGGCGAAGGCATCCTCGACGTGAAGGCGCTCGCGCACGGCGAGCTCCAGGCGGGTGGCCTTGGGGCCGTGGGTCAGCCACCCGGAGCGGAGCGTGTCGATGACGCTGGCGATCTCGGCCTCGCCGATCATCGGCCGGTTCCACGGCAGCGGCGCGGCCGCCGGTGCGAGGGTCTGGTTCATCGCGGGCTCCAGGTGGCGTCGGTGTAGTCGGCGTGCAGGCGGGCGCAGTCGCCATTGCCGAGCGCGCGGATGCGGCCCTGGGCCAGGGAGTGCTTGAGGCCGGCGAGGTTGTCGTACTCGGGCAGGCCGGGGTCCTCAAGCTCCTTCATGGCGGCGGCGACCTCGCGCACACCGTGGGCCAGGGAGGTGGGGCAGGCGCCGGGGAAGACGGCGGCCAGGCGGGCGAAGCTGGTGCGGTAGTCCCGGGCGTCCGCCTCATCGCGCTCGGGGCCGGCGTCGATGCGGGTTCCAGGGACCGTCTGCTCTACCACGGCGGCGATCTGGGCGATGGTGTAGTTCTCCTCCTCGGCGCCCACGTTGAAGATCCGGTGTCCGGCCGGGGTGGCGAGGACCTGGGCGAGAACGTCGGCGACGTCCGCGACGTGGACGAGGGGGCGGCGCTGGCCGCCGCCGTTGAGGGGGATGCGCCCGGTGGCGACGGCCTGGGCGGTCATGCGGTTGGCGACGGAGTCCAGGCGCTGGCGCGGGGAGCGGCCGTGCACGGTGGCCAGCCGCAGCACGCTCAGCGCTCGGTCCTCCAGCAGGCCGGTCAGGGTGCGCTCGGCCAGGACCTTCGTGCGGGCGTAGATGCCGAGCGGGTTGGGCGCGGTGTCCTCGTCGACGGTGCCGGCGTGGCGGCCGTAGACGCTGCAGGAGGAGAAGAAGACGTAGTGCTCGACACCGGCCGCGCGGGCCGCCTCGGCGGCCAGGACGGGCGAGGCGTAGTTGAGCTCGACGGCGAGCTGCTCGTCGAGGGCGCAGGCGGGCTCGCCGACCAGGCCACCAAGGTGGACGACGGTGTCGGCGCCAGTGGCCGCCCGGCGCAGCGCGTCCGCATCTCGCAGATCGGCGTTCACGAAGGTACTCGTCGGCGGCAGGAGACGGGCGGGGTCGTCGCCGCGGCTGTAGATCAGGCCGTCGACGACGGTGACGTGGTGGCCCAGTTCGGTCAGGTGACGTGCGGCAACGGTGCCCAGATAGCCGGCGCCGCCGAGCAGGACGATACGCATCAGGTGCTCCTCGTGGAGAGTGGGAAGGGGCGGTCAGGCGGCGGAGATCGCGCCGACCAGGGCCGAGCGCGTGGACGGGCCGGGGAAGGCCGCGCGGCCCAGGGCGGTGCCGCGCAGGTCGGCCAGGCGCGGGATGGGCAGGAGGTTGAGCTGTTCGGTGGGGTGCAGCAGCCCGCGGTCGCAGGTCTCGGCCACCCACGCGGTGCACGAGGCGCGGGGGAAGGCGAGGTTGAGGCCGAGCTCGCCCTTGGGCAGCACCCCGCTGAAGGGGACGGCGATGTTCTGGCTGTTCCAGTACGCGTACACGGAGGTCGCCTTGGCCTGTTCGAACACTGGGAAGAGCGCCGGGTAGCGGGGCAGGGTCCGCATCTCGCGGAAGACGAGCTGTCCGGTCAGGTGCGGCGCCGTGGTGGCCAGGGTGTCGAAGTCGGTGCCCGCGTGCCGGAAGGACACCTCGCCCGCATCACGGTCGGGGCCGAGCGCGGCGCAGGCAAACAGGTGCGGCAGGCGCCGTCGTACGTAGGCGTCGGCGCCCAGGGCGAGCGTGGGATCGATCCGGTCGATCAGCTCGGTGAGCTGGGTGCGGTCGGGGTTGAACAGGGCCAGGTCGAACAGGTGGCCCATCGTCTTGACGGCGGCGAACGCGAGCTCCTTGTAGAGGCGGTTGTTCATTTCCCCCGCGAACGCGTAGGCCTTGGTCTCGGCACTGGTGGAGTGCAGCAGCAGGTACTCGGACAGGACCTCGAAGTACAGGTAGCCCAGGAACGGCATGTGCGGGACGGTCGCGGCCAGCTGGTGGAAGAACGCGGTCGTGGAGGCGGTGTGCTCGCCGCGGGCGTCGGCGATCAGCAGGTCCAGGAATCCGGAGGCCTCGCGGAGCCTTTCCACGGCGTTCTGCCGGAGGTGGTCGTCCTCGCCCTCGGTCAGGAATCCGCGGTGGGCCAGGTAAGTGTCCAGGTGGATGCCGCCGAGGTGGAGGTAGTTCAGGCCCTTGGCCGGCGCGGGTGCTTCGGGCCGGACCTCGAAGACGAGGGTCTTGGTGTCAGGTTTGGTCCGCAGCAGGTAGGTGCCGAGGTTGTGTGGGCGCAGCCCGTCGGGGGTGGCGGTGAGCGGGGCGCAGTACAGGGCGCCGACCAGGCAGCCGCCGGAGCCGTGGAGTTCGCCGGTGGCTCGGATGGCGCCGAGGTAGGGGGTGGTGTGCATCAGGTGGACGGGTCGGCCGCTGGTGAGGGAGGCGAGCATCTGGTTGGTGCCGGGGTGCAGCAGGTGCCCGTTCGGGGCGCCGCGGTGGATGGCGAGCCAGTCGTCGGTGCTCTCGGCGAGCCCGCGGGGGCCGGGGAGTGCGGTGCGGGCGGCGTAGTCGGTGTGGACGGGGTCCCAGGCGGCGTGCACGAGGATTCTCCCCTTTCTCTTCTTCTATCGGGTCAGGGTGGTCAGGGCGTCGGTGAGCGCGTCGCAGTGTCTGGCGCCGTGGAGGCGGGCTTGCTCGCTATGGACGACCAGGCCGTGTGCGAGGGGCGGCAGCCAGTCGGGGACCGCCACGCGCAGGTGGATGAGGTTGGGCCACCAGCGCTTAATACTCCAGTCTGACTTCGCGATCTTGTCGCGGACCCGGCTGGGAACGGGTACGGCCACCGCGTGATCATCGGGGGTTGTGTGGACTCCTGAAGAT
>NZ_JBIUBU010000067.1:0-5673 GCF_044548345.1 Streptomyces sp. NPDC052042
GCCCTCGTCATGCTCACCCTCGCCGGCCCCCGCCCCACCCTCCCAGGTCGCCAACTCACGACGGAATGACCCACTCATGCGGCAGGAGAGCCTCATTTCTCGTGAGCATCTACAGCGTTGAAGATCGCCAACTGCTGCCCAGACTACTGATCAAACGCTGCTACTTCACGTGAACGAAGCCAGGCGCAGAGGCGCGCCCGCCGACGATGCCGTGCACTGAGCCTCCGCCAACTTGAAGTAGCAGGTCAAAGGGCTGGTGTGACCGGTTCTGGGGGTGCTCATGCTGGTCACGGGCGACTGTCTGAGCAGTAGATCGTCCGTCAGCGGTTGATTTCGAGGTTCGTCAGGACGAGCAGGGCTCGCAGGAGGCGGGTGGCGCGGGCGGGGGCGGTGCGGAGTTTGGTGAGGATCCGCCAGTTCTTGAGGTGGGCGAAGCCGTGCTCGACCGGTGCACGTCCGACGGCGAGGACGCGGTTGGCCTCCTTCTCGCCTCGAGTGAGCTTGTGGGTACGAGTGGCGATGTAGCCGGTGACGATCACGGGGTCGGGGATGCCGTTGTCCAGGCCGCGGAAGCCGAGGTCGGCCAGTGCCCCGAGGCCGGCGGCGTGCACGTGGGCCAGGATGTGGTCGTGGCGGGCGGCGGTGTTGTCGTGGGTGCGGCGGGGCCGGGCGGCGGATATCCAGATCAGGCGGCCGTTCTCGTCGGTCAGGGCATCGAGGTCGCCCTCGCCGATGCGCTGGCTATCCTGTACTCACTACCCGGTCTCCTCGCTGGAGAGCAGCGGTGCTCCCGATGACACCGGGGGCAAGGTCGTCGCGATCCTTCTCGGCCTGTACGGAACCTCGGGGTTCGATGAGGTGTGCAGTGCTGGTCGCGACGCTCTGGCGAGTCACATCGCCGTCGGAGGACCGCGGGCCCGTATTGCAGACCGCCAGCATGCCCTGCTTTGGCCGTTCCGCTCTCTTCCGGTGCGGTCAGCAGGCCAAAGCAGTCACGGGCCGGTCCAGGATGCTGTGGGTCCCGATCCGGTGCCACACGATGTGACAGGCGCCTTACGACATCCTCGGCACCATCGCGGGCGATGACACGCTCCTGCTGATCAGCCGTGATCCGAGCGGCGGCCAGGCGCTGGCGGACCACCTGCTGCGGTTGGCGCAGAACGGGCACTGACCGGGATGCGGGGCCTGGCCCGGCGGCGGAGAATGGGTATGTGATCTTCCGGGACGGGCGGGCAATCACCTGGCGGCCGTCGGCGGTACACAGACGTCCGCCGGGTTACCGGTTCCCGGTGGAGCGCCTCTCGGACGAGGCTCTGCTGTCCGGACTGGCCGTCGGCGACTCGGAGCTGGCCGTCGTCTTCGTACGGAGGTTCCAGCACCGGGTCTTCGGTGTCGCCATGGCCGTCACCCGGGACCAGCAACTCGCCGAGGACGTCGCCCAGCAGACGTTCGAGCGCGCGTGGCGGCACGCGCAGATCTACGACTCGCGTCGCGGCTCGGTCAGCACCTGGCTGACGACCATCGCGCACAACCTCGCCATGGACACCGTCCGGGCACGCCGAACGGTGCCGATGGCACCCGAGGACCTGGACACCTTCATCGGCGTCGTCACCGAGACCCCCGAGCGGTGGGCGCTGGCCGACGAGGCCTCCGCCCAGCTCCGGGCCGCTGTGGCCCGGCTGCCCCGGGAGCAGGCCCGGGCCCTGATGATGACGGGCGTCTACGGGATGACGGCCCAGCAGGTCGCCGACTCGGAGCGGATTCCGCTGGGCACCGCGAAGACAAGGATCAGGGCGGCGATGGCGAAATTGCGTACCATCCTGGCGGCTCCGGAATGAGGGGACTATGTCCAGGGGTCCGGCCTGCGCGAAGCTGCGGGAAGTCAGTGCCGAGCTGGCACTGGGAGTGCTGCCCGGCCGGGAGCGGGCCGAGGCGGTCGCCCATCTGGACCAGTGCGCCGAATGCAGGGAGTTCGTCGAGCAGCTCTGCCTCGTGGGCGACCGGCTGATCGGCCTGCTGCCGGACACCGAGCCGCCACTCGGTTTCACGAGCCGGGTGGTGCGCAGTCTGGCCCAGCAGGCGGCGGCACCGGAGGAAAGGGCGAGAGCCGCGCGCGGCCCGGGCCTCGCCCTCCCCGGCCCACGCGGCCCCGCGCGCAGGGCCCGGGGGTGGCTCGCGGTGGCCGCGGCGGTCCTCGCGGGGTTCGCCGGCTGGGCGATCGGCACTCGCCGTCCAGGAGCTCACCGCCTCACCCCTGCGCGCCGTCGAGTCCGAGCCCGTGAAGGCCGGGGACATCACCTCGGTCGCCCGAGGTGCCGTGACCGGTGGGATCGACGACCACGAAGATCCTGCCGGGGCTGCCGGGACGGGCGTAGATCTCGCTGGTGGAACCGGCAGGGTCACCTGCCTTCTCAAGCACTCGGAGGGGACGACCGTCCGCGTCTGCGATCTCTCCGTCCGAAACGGCATGCCGTGACCCCGGTCGACTCGAACACGCTCTCCGGCGCTCGTCGGCGTCTGCCGACGACACCGTCCTTGCCACGGCTCACCGCAGCCCGCCAGGTGCCGGCCCGGGGAGGCATGGGCCCCGGCCCCGACCGGGCAGCGTCACTCGGGCAGCGCCCCCTTGAGGGCGGCGGCCAGTCCGGAGACCGTGGGCCGGGACGACGGATCGGCCCGCAGACAGCTGTCGACGGCGGCGACGAGAGCGAGCGGCAGGCGCCGCCGGGACGCGATCGGCGGGGCGGCCTCCTCGAGCTGCCAATACCGGTCATCGGTGTCGTGGCCGTCTGCCGCGGCCGTCCTTGCCCTGCAGGCGACCGGCTTCTCCCCGCAGGCCGCTTCGAACAGCGTGATGCCGATGCCCCACACGTCGGCGGTGGCCGTGAGCGGCCCGCCCCGGGCCTGTTCCGGGGCGAGATAGCAGCACGTGCCCAGCCCCGCGGGCGCGGGCCCCGGCGGCCGGGCCACACTCAGGTCCAGTACCTTGACGTGGCCGCGGTCCACCACCACGTTGGCGGGCTTGAGATCCAGATGGAGCAGGCCCCGACCGTGGAGGTAGTGGACCGCCGAACACATCTGCACCCCGAGCAGCGCCACATCGGCGGCGGCCGGCCGCCGCCGCAACCGGTGCACGAGGTGGGACAGGGTCTCACCGGTCAGCGTCTCCAGGACGACGAGCGGCTCGGGCGACTTGAACGCCTCGTAGCCACGGACCAGGTGTGGATGGGTGAAGTCCCGCAGCCACCGCCCCTCGCGCAGCAGCCGCTCGTCCAGCCGCTTCTCTCCGCGGTGGTCCGCCCGCACCACCTTGATCACGCACCGGCAGTCGCGTTCTTCGCTCCAGGCGTCGTAGACGTCGAGCCAACCGGTGCGCGTCAGGTGCTCGAGGATCACGTAGCCCTGCATCGGTTCCGTGCCCGGGGCCCAGGGGGCGGGGGCGCTCATGACAGCACCGCGCCCGCGCCGAGCCGGTGCAGCCGGGCGTACGCGCCGTCGCGGCCCAGCAGGTCGTCGTGGGCGCCGTGCTCGACGACCCGTCCGTGGTCGAGTACCACGATGCGGGTGGCGTCCCGGACGGTCAGGAGGTTGTGCGAGATGACGACGGTGGTCCGCCCGGCCATGAGCCGGCGCAGCGGGTCCATGATCCGTCGGCCCGACCCGACGTCGAGCCCGGTGGTCGGTTCGTCCAGCAGCAGCACGGGCGCGTCCCGGATCATCGCCCGGGCGATCGCCAGGCGCTGGCACTGTCCGCCGGACAGCGTCCGGCCGCGCTGACCGACCAGCGTGTCATAGCCCTCCGGGAGCCGCTCGATGAACTCGTGCGCGTCCGCTGCGCGTGCCGCCGCGACGACATCGGCGTCCGTCGCGTCCGGCCGGCCGTAGGCGATGTTCTCCCGCACGGTGCCGTGGAAGACAAGGGTCTCCTGGAGCACCACCGCGACGTTCTCCCGTACTTCGGACAGACTCAGGTCCCGCAGGTCGGCGCCGTCGAGCAGAACCGCGCCCCGGTCGGGGTCGAAGAAGCGCAACTGGAGCTTGGCGACCGTCGACTTGCCGGCCCCGCTCGCCCCGACCAACGCCAGCGTCTCGCCCGAGGCCACGTGGAAGGACACGTCCGACAGCGCCCACGAGGCGGCATCGGGATAGCGGAACCAGATGCCGTCGAACTCCACGTCGCCCCGCGCGCGGCCGATCCGCCGGGCGCCCGGAACCTCGACGACCTGTGGACGCTGGTCCAGCAACTCGATGATCCGCTCCGCCGAGGCGGAGGCCGCGTAGAAGGTGTTGCCGAGCCGGGCCAGGCCGCGGACCGGGCTGTAGAGCTTGCCGATCAGCGCGAGGAAGACCAGCAGCCCACCGAGGGTGAGCTGTCCCTGGGCCAGCTTCCAGGTGCCGAGGCCCATCACCGCGAGGCCGCCGGTCACCTCGATGACCTCGACGACGGGCGAGTAGACGGCCCGGATCCGCGTCGAGGCCATCGCTGCCCGGAACTTGCCGACGTTCTCCCGCTCGAACCGGTGCTCCTCCCACCCCTGCCGGTTGTACGCCTGCACCAGCGCGACGTTGCCAAGGGCTTCCTCGGCCACCGCGCTGATCGAGCCGCTGCGGCGCCTGCGCTCCCGTGACGCGGCCTTGATCAGCCGCGAGAAGTGCCGGGCGGCGGCCCAGAACAGCGGCACGATGGTGAGGGCGAGCAGAGTCAGGTCCCACCGCAGGTAGACCAGCATGCCGAGGTAGACCCCCAGACAGACCACGTAGTAGAGGGCGTTCGCCACCCCGGAGAGCAGGAACGTCTCGACCGCGTCGACGTCGCCCGTGATGCGGGACAGCAGGTCCCCGAGCCGCCGACGTTCGAAGAAGCCGAGCGACAGCCCCTGGACGTGCCGGAACACATCGGCGCGAAGAGAGAGCAGGAAGCGTTCGCCGACCCAGGTGGACGTCACGTTGTCGGCGAACCGCAGCACCCCGGACAAGACGATGAGCCCGAGGTAGACCGGTGCGATCCAGAGCAACGGCCGCAGAGCACGGGGGACGAGCACAGCGTCCACGACGGTTTTGAAGAGCCAGATCTCCGAGGCCTGCACGGACGGGCCGACCAGGCTGAAGAGGAGAACGGGGACCAGCCATCGCCGACCGCCGCGCGTGTAGGGCCAGAACCGCCGGAACACCTCACGCGGCGCCATCGCGGGCGCGGCCGCCACGACTGCGTCGGACGCCTCCACCGACAGCAGACGCCGCAGGACATGCATCATGGGATGCGCACCTCAGGGTCCGAGGAGCGGACCGGGGCATCCAGTCGCCGGCCCGCTCAGCACTCGTTCGGTCAGTGGCTGCTGTGTTCGCTGCGGTGATCCGAACCGCTGCGGTGATCCGAACCACTGCGGTGATCCGAACCGCTGCCGTGCCTCGACGATCGGAGGCCGTCAGACCTTGCGGGCATGAGTTTGCTGAAGATGGCCATCGTTCCTCCTGAACCTCGTTGGGGAACTCTTCCTCACTAGATACGTCTCAGGGGCGGATTCGGATGGCTTGCTTCGAAAAAATGCCGTTCTCAGCACCATCGTGCCGCTAGCCCCAATACCGGTGACTTTGGCTCTTTCCGGTCGTTGAGCGGGTGTGCCAAGGCCAGGACAGGTGAAGTCGCCGGCAGGGGAGCGGTTGTCGGATCGG
>NZ_JBIUBU010000068.1:0-5237 GCF_044548345.1 Streptomyces sp. NPDC052042
AAAAGCCCGGAGGAAAGCCTGGACCGGATGGTCGGGGTGAGTACGAAGGAAGCGTCCGTTCCTTGAGAACTCAACAGCGTGCCAAAAGTCAACGCCAGATATGTTGATACCCCGTTCCCGGCCGGGTTTCCGGTGGGGACAGGGTTCCTTTGAAGAAAAACACAGCGAGGATGCTGTGGACCACTGGACTATTCCTCCGGTGGTTCCGGCTCCCGTGTGTGTGAACCGGATGACCGGTAAGCATTCACGGAGAGTTTGATCCTGGCTCAGGACGAACGCTGGCGGCGTGCTTAACACATGCAAGTCGAACGATGAAGCCTTTCGGGGTGGATTAGTGGCGAACGGGTGAGTAACACGTGGGCAATCTGCCCTGCACTCTGGGACAAGCCCTGGAAACGGGGTCTAATACCGGATATGACCATCAGGGGCATCCTTGGTGGTGGAAAGCTCCGGCGGTGCAGGATGAGCTCGCGGCCTATCAGCTTGTTGGTGGGGTGATGGCCTACCAAGGCGACGACGGGTAGCCGGCCTGAGAGGGCGACCGGCCACACTGGGACTGAGACACGGCCCAGACTCCTACGGGAGGCAGCAGTGGGGAATATTGCACAATGGGCGCAAGCCTGATGCAGCGACGCCGCGTGAGGGATGACGGCCTTCGGGTTGTAAACCTCTTTCAGCAGGGAAGAAGCGAGAGTGACGGTACCTGCAGAAGAAGCGCCGGCTAACTACGTGCCAGCAGCCGCGGTAATACGTAGGGCGCAAGCGTTGTCCGGAATTATTGGGCGTAAAGAGCTCGTAGGCGGCTTGTCGCGTCGGTTGTGAAAGCCCGGGGCTTAACCCCGGGTCTGCAGTCGATACGGGCAGGCTAGAGTGTGGTAGGGGAGATCGGAATTCCTGGTGTAGCGGTGAAATGCGCAGATATCAGGAGGAACACCGGTGGCGAAGGCGGATCTCTGGGCCATTACTGACGCTGAGGAGCGAAAGCGTGGGGAGCGAACAGGATTAGATACCCTGGTAGTCCACGCCGTAAACGTTGGGAACTAGGTGTTGGCGACATTCCACGTCGTCGGTGCCGCAGCTAACGCATTAAGTTCCCCGCCTGGGGAGTACGGCCGCAAGGCTAAAACTCAAAGGAATTGACGGGGGCCCGCACAAGCAGCGGAGCATGTGGCTTAATTCGACGCAACGCGAAGAACCTTACCAAGGCTTGACATACACCGGAAAGTGCCAGAGATGGTGCCCCCCTTGTGGTCGGTGTACAGGTGGTGCATGGCTGTCGTCAGCTCGTGTCGTGAGATGTTGGGTTAAGTCCCGCAACGAGCGCAACCCTTGTTCTGTGTTGCCAGCATGCCTTTCGGGGTGATGGGGACTCACAGGAGACTGCCGGGGTCAACTCGGAGGAAGGTGGGGACGACGTCAAGTCATCATGCCCCTTATGTCTTGGGCTGCACACGTGCTACAATGGCCGGTACAATGAGCTGCGATGTCGTGAGGCGGAGCGAATCTCAAAAAGCCGGTCTCAGTTCGGATTGGGGTCTGCAACTCGACCCCATGAAGTCGGAGTTGCTAGTAATCGCAGATCAGCATTGCTGCGGTGAATACGTTCCCGGGCCTTGTACACACCGCCCGTCACGTCACGAAAGTCGGTAACACCCGAAGCCGGTGGCCCAACCCCTTGTGGGAGGGAGCTGTCGAAGGTGGGACTGGCGATTGGGACGAAGTCGTAACAAGGTAGCCGTACCGGAAGGTGCGGCTGGATCACCTCCTTTCTAAGGAGCACTTCTTACCGAGCCTTTCGGGGTGAGGTCAGGGGCCAGTACATCAGCGAACGTCTGGTGCTGGTTGCTCATGGGTGGAACGTTGACTATTCGGCATTTTCAGCTGTTCGGGCTGTTAGTACTGCTCTTCGGGGTGTGGAACGCGGTTTGTGGATGGTTGGGGGTGTCGGGCACGTTGTTGGGTGTCTGAGGGTATGGCCGTGTGGTCGCCTTCAGTTCCGGCCCCGGTGTACTCGTCCTGCTTGTGTGGGGTGGGGTGATGGGTGGCTGGTCGTTGTTTGAGAACTGCACAGTGGACGCGAGCATCTGTGGCCAAGTTTTTAAGGGCGCACGGTGGATGCCTTGGCACCAGGAACCGATGAAGGACGTGGGAGGCCGCGATAGGCCCCGGGGAGCTGTCAACCGAGCTTTGATCCGGGGGTGTCCGAATGGGGAAACCCGGCAGTCGTCATGGGCTGTCACCCGCTGCTGAACACATAGGCAGTGTGGAGGGAACGAGGGGAAGTGAAACATCTCAGTACCCTCAGGAAGAGAAAACAACCGTGATTCCGGGAGTAGTGGCGAGCGAAACTGGATGAGGCTAAACCGTATGCGTGTGATACCCGGCAGGGGTTGCGCATGTGGGGTTGTGGGAGTGTTCTTTCATGGTCTGCCGGCTGTGAGGCGAGTCAGAAACCGTTGGTGTAGACGAAGGACATGCGAAAGGTCCGGCGTAGAGGGTAAGACCCCCGTAGTTGAAACATCAGCGGCTTGCTTGAGCATTTCCCAAGTAGCACGGGGCCCGAGAAATCCCGTGTGAATCTGGCGGGACCACCCGCTAAGCCTAAATATTCCCTGGTGACCGATAGCGGATAGTACCGTGAGGGAATGGTGAAAAGTACCGCGGGAGCGGAGTGAAATAGTACCTGAAACCGTGTGCCTACAAGCCGTGGGAGCGTCGCATGCAGGGCTTTGGTTCTGTGTGTCGTGACTGCGTGCCTTTTGAAGAATGAGCCTGCGAGTTTGCGGTGTGTTGCGAGGTTAACCCGTGTGGGGAAGCCGTAGCGAAAGCGAGTCCGAAGAGGGCGGTTGAGTAGCACGCTCAAGACCCGAAGCGGAGTGATCTAGCCATGGGCAGGTTGAAGCGGAGGTAAGACTTCGTGGAGGACCGAACCCACCAGGGTTGAAAACCTGGGGGATGACCTGTGGTTAGGGGTGAAAGGCCAATCAAACTCCGTGATAGCTGGTTCTCCCCGAAATGCATTTAGGTGCAGCGTCGTGTGTTTCTTGCCGGAGGTAGAGCACTGGATAGGCGATGGGCCCTACCGGGTTACTGACCTTAGCCAAACTCCGAATGCCGGTAAGTGAGAGCGCGGCAGTGAGACTGTGGGGGATAAGCTCCATGGTCGAGAGGGAAACAGCCCAGAGCATCGACTAAGGCCCCTAAGCGTACGCTAAGTGGGAAAGGATGTGGAGTCGCAGAGACAACCAGGAGGTTGGCTTAGAAGCAGCCATCCTTGAAAGAGTGCGTAATAGCTCACTGGTCTAGTGATTCCGCGCCGATAATGTAGCGGGGCTCAAGCGTACCGCCGAAGTCGTGTCAATCCAGCGTGAAGGGCTAACGCCTGTTGGGTTGGGTAGGGGAGCGTCGTGTGCCGGGTGAAGCAGCACTGGAAGGTAGTTGTGGACGGTTCACGAGTGAGAATGCAGGCATGAGTAGCGATACACACGTGAGAAACGTGTGCGCCGATTGACTAAGGGTTCCTGGGTCAAGTTGATCTGCCCAGGGTAAGTCGGGACCTAAGGCGAGGCCGACAGGCGTAGTCGATGGACAACCGGTTGATATTCCGGTACCCGCTTTGGAACGCCCAGTATCGAATCCATTAATGCTAAGTCCGTGAAGCCGGCCTGATCTCTTCGGAGTTGATGGTTGTGGTGGAGCCGATGACCCGAGGTGGTAGTAGGTAAGCGATGGGGTGACGCAGGAAGGTAGTCCAGCCCGGGCGGTGGTTGTCCCGGGGTAAGGGTGTAGGACGCACGGTAGGTAAATCCGTCGTGTATGTGTCTGAGACCTGATGCCGAGCCGATTGTGGTGAAGTGGATGATCCTATGCTGTCGAGAAAAGCCTCTAGCGAGTTTCATGGCGGCCCGTACCCTAAACCGACTCAGGTAGTCAGGTAGAGAATACCGAGGCGTTCGGGTGAACTATGGTTAAGGAACTCGGCAAAATGCCCCCGTAACTTCGGGAGAAGGGGGGCCATTCCTGGTGATCATCTTTTCGGTGTGAGCTGGGGGTGGCCGCAGAGACCAGCGAGAAGCGACTGTTTACTAAAAACACAGGTCCGTGCGAAGCCGTAAGGCGATGTATACGGACTGACGCCTGCCCGGTGCTGGAACGTTAAGGGGACCGGTTAGCCGACTTTCGGGTTGGCGAAGCTGAGAACTTAAGCGCCAGTAAACGGCGGTGGTAACTATAACCATCCTAAGGTAGCGAAATTCCTTGTCGGGTAAGTTCCGACCTGCACGAATGGCGTAACGACTTCTCGGCTGTCTCAACCATAGGCCCGGTGAAATTGCACTACGAGTAAAGATGCTCGTTTCGCGCAGCAGGACGGAAAGACCCCGGGACCTTTACTACAGTTTGATATTGGTGTTCGGTTCGGCTTGTGTAGGATAGGTGGGAGACTTTGAAGCGGCCACGCCAGTGGTTGTGGAGTCGTCGTTGAAATACCACTCTGGTCGTGCTGGATGTCTAACCTGGGTCCGTGATCCGGATCAGGGACAGTGTCTGATGGGTAGTTTAACTGGGGCGGTTGCCTCCTAAAGAGTAACGGAGGCGCCCAAAGGTTCCCTCAGCCTGGTTGGTAATCAGGTGGTGAGTGTAAGTGCACAAGGGAGCTTGACTGTGAGACCGACGGGTCGAGCAGGGACGAAAGTCGGGACTAGTGATCCGGCAGTGGCTTGTGGAAGCGCTGTCGCTCAACGGATAAAAGGTACCCCGGGGATAACAGGCTGATCTTCCCCAAGAGTCCATATCGACGGGATGGTTTGGCACCTCGATGTCGGCTCGTCGCATCCTGGGGCTGGAGTCGGTCCCAAGGGTTGGGCTGTTCGCCCATTAAAGCGGTACGCGAGCTGGGTTTAGAACGTCGTGAGACAGTTCGGTCCCTATCCGCTGTGCGCGTAGGAATATTGAGAAGGGCTGTCCCTAGTACGAGAGGACCGGGACGGACGAACCTCTGGTGTGCCAGTTGTTCTGCCAAGGGCATGGCTGGTTGGCTACGTTCGGGAGGGATAACCGCTGAAAGCATCTAAGCGGGAAGCCTGCTTCGAGATGAGTGTTCCCACCCACTTGATGGGTTAAGGCTCCCAGTAGACGACTGGGTTGATAGGCCGGATGTGGAAGCCTGGTAACGGGTGGAGCTGACTGGTACTAATAGGCCGAGGGCTTGTCCTCAGTTGCTCGCGTCCACTGTGTTG
>NZ_JBIUBU010000069.1:0-4536 GCF_044548345.1 Streptomyces sp. NPDC052042
GACGTGCTCTGGGCGATGCTCCGTGACGGAAGGCTGTTCACCTCCGCCCCACCGGTCACACAGGCGGCTTGACACGATCATTGAGATTCCTTCGAAGTGAGGAAAGGTGAAAGCGGTGTTGAGTGGGACAAGCGTCATGACAAGGCAGACAGCGGTGGTACGGGGGATGGCAGGGCCTGGGGTCCCGCTCCCACGGCCACGGCCACGCCCGCGCCCATGGCGGCGAGGGCGGCCGGCGAGTTGCCGCCGGATACCACCACGGCCGTGCGTCCGCGAAAGCCGCGCCGGAGCGCGCCGGCCAGGGCCACGCTGCCGCTCGGTTCGGCGGGCAGGCCGACCCGGTGCAGCAGCTCCATGGCCCGGAGGATCTCCTCGTCCTCGACGGCGATCAGCTCGTCGACCCGCCGCTGGACGATGGGGAAGACGATCTCGCCGGGCCGCTGGCCGCGCAGTCCGTCGGCGACGGTCTGCGATGCGGGCAGCTCCACCGGACGCCCGGCGGCGACCGATACGGCGTAGCGGCAAGCCTGTCGGGGCTCCACGCCGATGACCCGCAGCGGGCGACCGGCGAGGTCGGCTGCCAGACAGCTTCCTGCCAGCAGCCCGCCGCCGCCGACCGGTACGAACAGCAGATCGAGGTCGGGCACCTCCTCCAGGATCTCCAGGGCCACGGTGCCCTGTCCGGCGACGACACGTTCGTCGTCGGAGGAGGGCACCAGCAGGGCTCCGGTGTCCGCGGCCAGTTGCCGGGCGAGCTGGTCGCGTGCGGCGACGCCGCCGTCCACCATCAGCACCCGGGCGCCCAGCCCGCGGATGGCGTCGGCCTTGGCCCGGCCCGCTCCGGCCGCCATCACCACGGTGGCCTCGGCGCCGGTGCGGCGGGCGAGCGCGGCCACCGCGATCCCGTGGTTGCCGGAGGAGCCGGCGACCACCGCCGGGGTGTCCCGGCCGAGCATGGCGTTGGCGGCGCCCCGGGCCTTGAACGAGCCGCCCCGCTGGAGGTGTTCGGCCTTCAGCAGCAATCCGCGCAGCCCGGGACCGGCCGGCTCCGGCAGTGCGTCGGCGCTCAGCAGCGGCGTACGGCGTACCGGTCCGCGGATCCGTTCCGCCGCCGCCCGTACCTCGGCCGGGCCGAGGCGGATGCCGGCGGCGGTCACGGCGTCCGGCCCGCGACCGGCGGGCCGCCGTGGTGCAGGGCGGCCCGGTCCGTCTTGCCCGTGCGCGTGGTGGGCAGCCGGTCGATGCGGTGGAACCTGCGCGGCATCATGTGCGGCGGCAGGGCCCCGGCGAGGTGTCTGCGCAGCTCCGCGTCGGTGACCGCGTCCAGCGAGCCGGTGACATGGGCGTACAGGAACACCCGTCCCCGCTCGTCCGGTTCGGCGGTGACCACGGCCCCGGTCACCTGGGGGTGGCCGAGCAGCACGCCCTCGATCTCGGCCGGGTCGACCCGGTAGCCCCGGATCTTCACCTGCCGGTCGGAGCGGCCCAGGTACTCCAGTACGCCGTCCGGCCTGCGCCGGGCCAGATCCCCGGTGCGGTAGGCGCGGGCGCCCGGCGGTCCGCTCGGATCCGGGCGGAAGCGGTCGGCGGTGAGTTCGGGCCGGCCCCGGTAGCCGCGGGCAACTCCGATGCCCCCGAGGGTGATCTCGCCGATCTCCCCCGGGGCCACCTCCCGCCCGTCGGGGCCGATCAGGCTGACCGTCATCCCGTCGATGGGGGTCCCGACCAGGTCGGCGGCGGTCTCCGGTTCGGTAGGCACCGCGTAGCGGGTGGCGGTCATGGTGCATTCGGTGGGGCCGTACTGGTTGACCAGTACGCCGGGCAGCAGCCGACGGCCGCCGGAGCTGAGGAACGGCAGCAGTGACTCACCACTGGCCACGACCAGGCGCAGTCCGCTCAGCCGCTCCTCGGCCCGGTCCTGCTGGGCGAGGAAGATGAGGAAGGACGGGGTGACGCTCAGCAGGGTGTCGACGCCCTCGCGTCGCAGCGTCTGCGCGAAGCTGTCGGCGCGCAGCAGGGTGCTCCGTTCCGCCAGGACCACGGTGCCTCCGGCGACCAGCGGGGCGAAGGTGTCGCGAATGGAGGCGTCGTAGCCGAGGGGCGCGACCTGGAGTGCCACGGTGTGCGGGCCGAGGCCGTAGTCCCGGGCGATGAAGCGCAGATACGAGTCGAGACCGGCCCGCTCGATCAGGACGGCGTTGGGGGTGCCGGTGGAGCCGGAGGTGTGGCTGACGTAGGCCAGTTGCCGTCCGGATGCCTCCGGCCATCCGCCGGAGGTCCCCGCCCCTGCGGAGCCGACGGGACCGTCCGGCCCGTCCAGCTCGTCCAGCTCGTCGAGGTCGATCACCGGCCCCTCCACCGTCAGCCGCGTGCTCTCGCGCACCGTGCTCCGGGTGAGCAGGGCGGTGGCGCCACCGCTGCCGACCATGGCGGCCAGCCGGGGCGGCGGCTGCGTCACGTCCAGCGTGAGGAAGGCTCCTCCGGCGCGGAGTACCGCCGCCACCGCCACCACGCTCTCCGGCCCCGGTTCCAGCGCGATGGCGCAGACCCGCTCGCGCCCGACTCCCCGGGCGGTCAGGACATGGGCCAGCCGGTCGATCCAGGCGTCGAGCCGGCCGTAGCCGATGGTGCGGCCCGGGGTGCGCAGAGCGGTGGCCTCGGGCGTACGCACGGCGTGTGCCCGGATCGTGTCCAGGAAGCTCACCACGACGACACGCCCCCCTGCCGGTGCTCCTGGTCGACGGCGACGAAGCGGAGTTCGGAGGTGTAGGCGTTGCCCTGGTCGTCGGTGAGCCACGCGTGCTCAGGGGTGGGCAGCATCTCCGTGACGGTGAGCTTGGCCTCCGGGTCCTTCCTCGCCAGCCGCCGAGCCGCCTTGGCCAGAATGTTCACATACACCGGGGCGTCGAAGTCCACATAGAACGGACGCGGCTCCGTCGGCGACACCACGAACACATACCGCGGCAACCCCCGCTCGCTCCGCCAGTTCCGCGCCCGCACATACCGCCGGGCCTCGTTCTTCTCCTCCGCGAACCCCAGATCCCCACCCGTGAACCGCCACGACTCCCGGCTCACCACCAGCTTGTCCACCGCCACCCGCGGCACATGGTCCGCGTCGGGGAGCAGCCGGAACATGTCCATGGCCAGGGTGGTCAGCACATGGCCGAACACATCGGTGACAGCGAACTCGCCGCCGTCCGGGAGCAGTGCGACCAGCCGGTCGCCGCGTCGGGTGACGTGGGCGTCGGCGCTGAGCACGGTGCGGTCGCGGTGCGGGTCGGCGGTGAGTTCCAGCAGGGCGATGTGGTAGTCCTCCGGCCGGACCAGCACATTGCGCACCCGGACGGACAGCCGCGACTTGTGTTCCTTGGGCAGCAGCGGCAGCAGCCGGGGGCCCGGATGGTCCTGGCCGGTCAGCCGGAGGAGTTCATCCGGTTCGGGGTGCTGGCTGACGAAGAGCGAGGCGCCCACGGTGTTGGACGCCAGATGCAGTTCGCCCAGGACCAGTTCGAATTCGCCGTTGCCGACCGACTCGGTGTCGCGGGCGACGATCAGCACATCGGGGCTGAGATAGCGGGCGGCGGTCCAGGCTGCGGGGGCCGGGGGAAACGCCTCGGCCACCTGCGGTGCGATCGCGGAGTGCGTCGCCCGGACATGGCGGGCGCCGTCGGGTACGGGAATGATCCGCGCCCAGCGGCGCTGGAACTCCGCCAGCACCTCCTCGGCGTCGGTGACCGCGCCCCCGTGCAGGATCGGCATGCAGGCGAACCAGAAGTCCGCGAGATTGACCCGGTCCTCGCCGCAGGAGGCGGCCAGCTTCTCGTAGACCTCGGTGGCCCGCTGTTCCACCCGGGCGCCGAGCTGGGCCATCAGCCAGGCGGCGCTGGTCATCAACGGGTCCAGGGGCGCCATGGCGTCCAGGACCCGGCTGCCGACCCGGGCGGTGGCGGAGCGCCGGGTGTCGGAGTAGACCAGCGACCGGTTGGGCGCGGTATGGGTGCCCTTGGCGCGCTGGGAGGCGGTGTCGGTGATCCGGGTGAAGTCCTCCTCCAGAGCTGCCAGCGCCTCGCACAGCGCACCGGCGTCACGGCCGGCCGCCTGCACCCGCTCACGCCCCCGCTCCAGCACCTCCAAAGGCTCCAGCGCACCACGCCGCAGGACCGGATCACCGACCCGTTCCAGAATGGCGCGCAGCTCCCGGTCCGGATGGGGCCCGGAGGGGACCTCCAGCCGCCAGGTCACCCAGCGGCGGCGCACCAGTTCGGCCAGTGCGGCGGTCACCTCGGCGAGCGGTACGCCCAGTACGCGGGCCAGTTCGCCCGGCGGCCGGCGGCCGTCCACCAGCCGGAGCAGGGCCACCAGACGGGGCGGCGCCTGCTGCGGCGGGCGGCCGGGTATGCGGACCGGTCCGTCGTCGGAGTCGGCCCGGATGTAGGGCATCCGGCGCGGGGGGATCCAGGCCATCAGCCGCTCGTCGGCCGACAGGGACTTGGCCAGCGCGTCGATCGACCAACTGGAGAAGAACACCGACGACGA
>NZ_JBIUBU010000070.1:0-3986 GCF_044548345.1 Streptomyces sp. NPDC052042
TGAGGGTGGGTGTGTCGGTGGTGGGGTCGAGGGTGAGTGGGATGGTGTCGGCGCCGGCTGTGTGGAGTGCTGTGGTGATGTCGCGGACGAGTTGGGTGTCGGATTCCTGGTGCGTTGTCTGGTTGATCACCAGCCACCGCCCCGACAGACGAGGCCTGACGGCCGTAGCCGGGAGTGCTTCCCAGACGACGCGGTAGCGCAGCGCGTTCGTTTCGGCGGCGCTGCGGCACCGGTCGTGCCAGCTCGCCAGGTGCGGAAGGACCGTGCCCAGTTCCTCCTCGATGCCCGCCGACTCGGCGCCCAGTTGCGCGGCCGCCGCCTTCACGTCGCCCGAACGGACCGCTGTCCACAGGGCCTGGGCCGGTTCCCTGCTGTCCGCGCTGTCCTCGTGGTCCGTGGCCAGTGCCCTCGTGGGGGCAGGGGGCAGCCAGTAGCGGGTGTGCTGGAACGCGTAGGTCGGCAGGTCCACGCGCCGCGCCCCAGCCCCCTGGTACAGCGCGGCCCAGTCGACGTCCGCGCCCTGGACGAAGGCGGTGGCCGCGGCCCGCAGTACGGTCGCGCACTCCGGATGCCCGCGGCGCAGCGCGGCGGCGAACGCCGTGTCGGCGTCGCCCCCCGCGCACTCCCGGGCCATGCCGGAGAGCACGGCATCGGGGCCCAGTTCGACGAAGGTCGTGGCCCCGGCCGCCCGCGCGGCGCGCACGGCGGCGCTGAACCGGACCGGTTCACGTATCTGACGGGTCCAGTAGCCGGGATCCATGAGGTCGGCCGCGGCGGCGGCCTGTCCCGTCACTTCGGAGACGATCGGCAGCCGTGGCGTGTGGTAGGTGACAGTCTCGGCGACGGCGCGGAAATCGGCGAGCATCGCGTCCATGTGCGGAGAGTGGAAGGCGTGGCTCACCGAGAGCCGCTTCGTACGACGTCCCCGAGCGGCCAGCTCTCCGGCAGCCGACAGGACGTCCTGCTCGTCCCCCGAGATCACGACCGACTCGGGCCCGTTGAACGCGGCGACGACCGCCCCGCCGTCGGCAACCCACTCCAGCTCGGCCACCTCCTGCTCGGTGGCGCGCACCGCCACCATCGCACCGCCCTCGGGCAGCTCTTGCATCAGCCGCCCCCGGGCCGCGACCAGCCGGATGGCGTCCGCCGCCGAGAACACCCCGCCGACGTGCGCGGCGGCCAGCCCGCCGATCGAATGGCCCAACAGGACGTCCGGAACCAGTCCCCAGCTCTCGAAGAGCCGGAACAGCGCGGTCTCCACGGCGAAGAGCGCGGGCTGCGCGTATGCGGTCCGCTCCAGCAGGGCGGCGTCCGCGGTGCCGGGCTCCGCGAACATCACCTGCCGCAGCGGCTGATCGAGATGCGTGTCGAAGCCGGCCGTCACTTCGTCGAGCGCCTGCGCGAAGACGGGAAATGATGCGTACAACTCTCGCCCGGCACCGGCTCGTTGAGCGCCCTGACCGGAGAAGAGGAACGCGACCTCACGCCCGCGGCGCGCGACGCCCGTCACGACGGCGTCCGAGGACCGGCCGGCGGCCAGGGCGAGGAGCCCGTCCCGCGCGGCGGACGGACCGCCCACCAGGGCGACCGCCCGATGCTCCAGAACCGCCCTGGTCGTGGCGAGGGAGAACCCGACGTCGAGGGGATCCAAGGGACTTGGGCCACCGATCCGAACGGCCAGCCGCTGTGCCTCGTCATGCAACGCCGCCTCGGAGCGAGCTGACAGTACCCAGGGCAGGACGGGCGGGGTGTTGGCCTGTCGGGGTTCTTCGGCGGGGATGGGTGTGGGGGGTGGTTCTTCGATGATGGTGTGGGCGTTGGTGCCGCTGACACCGAAGGCGGAGATGCCTGCGCGGCGTGGCCGGTCGGGGTGGGTGGGCCAGGGCTGGGCTTCGGTGAGGAGCTGGAGACTTCCCGAGTCCCAGTCGACCTTGGTGGTGGGCCGGTCGACGTGGAGGGTCGGGGGGAGGGTGTGGTGGTGCATGGCCTGGATCATTTTGATGATTCCGGCGATGCCTGCGGCGGCTTGGGTGTGGCCGATGTTGGATTTGAGTGAGCCGAGCCAGAGGGGGGTCTGGCGGTTGGGTTGTCCGTAGGTGGCGAGGAGGGCGCCGGCTTCGATGGGGTCGCCGAGGGGGGTGCCGGTGCCGTGGGCTTCGACGGCGTCGACCTGGTCGGGTGTGAGGTCGGCGTCGGTGAGGGCTTCGCGGATGACGTTCTGCTGGGCGGGTCCGTTGGGTGCGGTGAGGCCGTTGCTGGCGCCGTCCTGGTTGATGGCGGTGCCGCGGACGACGGCCAGGACGGGGTGGTTGTGGCGTTGGGCGTCGGTGAGGCGTTCGACGAGGAGGATGCCGGTGCCTTCGGCCCAGGCGGTGCCGTCGGCGGCCTCGGCGAATGCCTTGCAGCGGCCGTCAGGTGCCAGTCCGCGCTGGCGCGAGAACTCCACGAACACCGTGGGGTCGGGCATGACCGCGACACCACCGGCCAGCGCGAGGTCGCATTCGCCGCGGCGCAGGGACTGCACCGCCAGGTGAAGGGCTACGAGGGATGACGAGCACGCCGTCTCGACAGTGATGGCCGGACCCTCCAGCCCCAGCACGTAGGCGATCCGGCCGGACAGCACCGCGTCGGCATCGCCGGTCAGCAGGTAGCCCTCGGTACCCTCGGGCGCCCGCGCCGGGTCGGAGGCGTAGCCCGTGTGCGCCGCACCGACGAACACGCCGGTCCGCCCGCCACGCAGCGACTCCGGAACGATCCCGGCACGCTCCAGTGCCTCCCACGAGGTCTCCAGCAGCAGTCGCTGCTGAGGATCCATCACCAGCGCCTCGTTCGGCGAGATCCCGAAGAACGCGGCGTCGAAATCACCGGCGCCGGCGAGGAAGCCGCCCTCGCGGCAGTAAGTGGTGCCGGGGCGGTGATCGGGCGAGTACACGGCGGCCTCGTCCCAGCCGCGGTCGGCGGGAAAGCCGGTGATCGCGTCGACGCCCTCGGCGGCCAGCCGCCACAGCTCGTCGGGGCCGGTCACTCCGCCCGGATAGCGGCATGCCATGCCTACGATCGCGATCGGCTCACGCGCGGCGGCGACGAGTTCCTGGTTGCGCCGGCGCAGCCGCTCGGCCTCCTTGACCGAGGTACGCAGTGCGTCGAGCACCTCGTCCATGGACGGTGACATCTTCGAGGTCCTTGTCATTGCCGGGCTCCGGTCTTCGCGAACTGGATGAGCTCCTCGGGGCTGAGCGCGTCGATCTCACCGTCGGTCCTGCCGTCGGTCTCATCGTCGATGGCGCCGTCATCGGCGACGGGGCGCGGCTCGGGGCCCCCTGTCGTGGTGCCGGGTGTGCCGGGGCCGGTCAGCCCGGCCAGAAGCATGGCGGCGAGGCGGTCCACGGTGGGGTGGTCGAAGATGACGGTGGCGGGCAGGCCGAGCCCGGTCGCCTCGCGCAGCCTCGTGCGCATCTTCACCGCGGCCAGCGAGTCGAATCCGAGGTCCTTGAAGGCCATGTCATGGCTGATGCGATCGGAACCGTCATGCCCCAGGACCTCCGCCGCGACCGAACGGACCAGATCCACAAGGATCTTGTTCCGCTCGCGTGCCGTCACGGCGTCACTCAGGCGATCGATCAGTTCGCTGGACCTGTCGACGGCCGGGCCGGTCGCCTGCGCACGGCGGACCTCGGGGATGTCGGAGATGAGCCGGCTGGGCCGGTACGCGGTGTATCCCGTGATGAAGTGTTCCCAGTCGACGTCGGCGACCGTGACGTTGGTGTCCCCCAGAGCGAGCGCGCGTTCCAGGGCCTCGATGCCCGAATCGGGCGCCATCGGTGCGAGCCCGCGCTTGGCGTAGTAGTCCACGACCTCGGGGGACTCACCCATCCCGCCGCCTCCCCACAGCCCCCAGGCGATGGAGGTGGTGGGTTGTCCTTGGGTGTGGCGTTGTTGGGCGAGGGCGTCGAGGTGGGCGTTGGCGGCGGCGTAGAGGGATTGTC
>NZ_JBIUBU010000071.1:0-3962 GCF_044548345.1 Streptomyces sp. NPDC052042
ACCTCGTCGACTACGGCGTCGTCGGCGACCTCTTCCAGGTCCTGCCCCAGCTCACCGACGAGATCAAGACACGCAAGGGCTGACACCCCCACCCCACCCCCCCAGCCCCAATCCGGGGCCGTGTGACACACCCCCGTCACACGGCCCCGGACCCTTTTCCGATCACCATTGACGTGGAATCGGCGGACCTATAGCTTCACCATTCGGAATGTTGATTCCGTGAAGCGGAAGCCGTCTGATGGTGGAGGGTGTGCAATGGGTCAGCAGAAGCAGGTGGCGACCAGCCTGGCCGGTGCGGTCGGTGAGGAGATCGGCGCCTCCCTCGCCGCCGTCGACGCCGAACTCGCCCGCCGCTACCCCGGCGACCCGGGGACCCGCCAGCCGGTCCACACGGTCTACGTCCCGGGCGACATGTTCACTTCCGGCACCATCCGCTCCTGGGGCGACCAGGCGCTGCGGGCCCTGGACGAACACGCGCCCGACGCGGCGTCGTTCGCCGACGTCCTCGGCATCCCGGACGAACTCGCCGCACCGGTGTACGACCGCGTGCGCGCCAAGCTGGAGCGCGAACCCGTCGAGGATCTGCGCATCGACTTCGAGGACGGCTACGGTCTCCGCCCCGATGCGGAGGAGGACGAGGCCGCCGCCCGCGCCGCGCGTCTGGTCGCGGAGGCGTACGCGAACGGAACGGCCGCCCCGTACACGGGCATTCGCATGAAGTGCATGGAGGCCGCCGTACGCGACCGGGGCATCCGCACCACGGACGTCTTCCTCACCGGCCTGATGCGTGCGGGCGGCGTTCCCGACGGGCTGGTCCTCACCCTGCCCAAGGTGACCTACCCCGAGCAGGTCACCGCCTTCGCGCGCCTCCTCGAAGCGTTCGAGCAGGCACACGGACTGCCGTCCGGGCGGCTCGGCTTCGAGATCCAGATCGAGACCAGCCAGTCCATCCTCGCCGCCGACGGAACCGCCGCCGTCGCCCGCATGATCGACGCCGCGCGGGGCCGGGCCACGGGACTGCACTACGGCACCTTCGACTACAGCGCCTGCGTCGGCGTCAGCGCCGCGTACCAGGCGAGCGACCACCCGGCGGCCGACCATGCCAAGGCCGTCATGCAGGTCGCCGCCGCCGGTACCGGGGTACGCGTCTGCGACGGCTCCACCAACGTCCTCCCCGTCGGCCCCACCGACCGCGTCCACGAAGCCTGGCGGCTCCACCACGGCCTCACCCGCCGCGCCCTGACCCGCGCCTACTACCAGGGCTGGGACATGCACCCGGGGCATCTGCCGACCCGGTACGCGGCCGTGTACACCTTCTACCGCGAGGGCCTGGAGCAGGCCGCCGCACGGCTCGCCGCCTACGCGGCCAGGGCGGACGGCGACGTCATGGACGAACCCGCCACCGCCAAGGCACTGAGCGGATACCTTCTGCGCGGCATCGACTGCGGCGCCCTGGACATCGCCGAGGTCGCCCGACTGACCGGGCTGACGCGCGCGGACCTGGACGGGTTCGCCTCACCGCGCCGGGCCGGACTCACGGCGATCGCGCCGTAGACGGACGCCGCGACGCCTGACTGGTTCAGGAGGGCGGCAGTTCACCCGAGCCGCGCGGGATGAGCCCGGTGGGCAACTCCACGCGCGCCGGAGGATGGTCCGCGCCGTCGAGGCGCCGGAAGAGGCGCTCGGCGGCGGTGCGGCCGACGGCCGCGGCATCCTGCGAGATGACGGTGATGCCGAGCAGATCGGCCAGTTCGATGTCGTCGAAGCCGACCAGGGCGACGCGGCGCTCCTGCTCCGCGAGGACGCGCACCGCCGTCACCGTCACACGGTTGTTGCCCGCGAACAGCGCCGTGACGGGCTCGGGGCCGGACAGCATCCGCTCCACGGCGTCCCGGACCCGCCCCGGATCGGTCGGGCCGAGGGACACCCAGGAATCGGCGACCGCCGTCCCGGCCTCCGCCATGGCCGCGTGGTAGCCGCGCAGTCGTTCGGTGGCGGTGTGGATGCGCGGCTGGTCGCCGATGAAACCGATCCGGCGGTGGCCGTGCTCGATGAGGTGTGCGACGCCCTCGCGAGCCCCGCCGAAGTTGTCGGACAGGACCGTGTCGGCGTCGATGTGGCCGGCCGGCCGGTCCACGAAGACGGTGGCGATGCCCGCCCTCATCTCCGGTTCCAGATAGCGGTGGTCGTCGCCGGCCGGGATCACGATCAGACCGTCCACCCGGCGCGCGCACAGCGCGAGCACCAGCTCCTGCTCGCGCTCCGGGTCCTCGGCGCTCGACCCGTTGATCAGCAGCGCGCCGTGCGTCCGCGCGACCTCCTCGACCGCGCGGCTCAGCGGTCCGTAGAACGGGTCGGCGAGATCCTCCAGGACCAGGCCGATGGAGGCGGTGCGCCCCTTGCGCAGCACGCGCGCGCTGTCGTTGCGGCGGAAGCCGAGCGCCTCGATGGCGTCCTGGACCCGGCGCTCGGTGTCCGGTGTCACCCCCGGCTCGCCGTTGACCACGCGAGAGACCGTCTTGAGGCCGACCCCGGCCCGCGCGGCCACGTCCTTCATGGTCGGCCGCTTGCCGTAACGGGACTCGGGGTGACGGGCGGTCTCGGGCACGGCGCGCTGTCCTGTCGTCGGGTACGGGCGGTCCGGCCGGGGACGCGATGAGCGATGCTGCGGGGCGGACCGGGAACTGTGCCGACGAGCATAGAGCCTGGATAACGTTGTCACCCAAAGGGCGACTGGGCCGGCCGTTCGCCGGACCCCCCGCGTCCCGACTCTCCTTCCGAGCACATGGAGCCGCACGATGCAATCCGACCTCGTCGCCGCGCTGGACATCGGCGGCACCAAGATCGCCGCCGCGCTGGTGGACGGCGGCGGCGCGCTCCTCGCTCGGGTTCAGCGGCCGACGCCCGCACGGGAGGGCGCCGAGGCGGTCATGGCGGCGGTCGCGGAGGTCCTGGCCGAGCTGTCCGGCGCGCCGATGTGGACACGGGCGACGGCCATCGGTATCGGCAGCGCGGGTCCGGTGGACGCCTGGGCCGGTACGGTGAGCCCCGTCAACATCCCCGGCTGGCGCGACTTCCCGCTGGTGGAACGCGTCGGCGAGACCGTCGGCGGACTGCCGGTCGAACTGGTCGGCGACGGGGTCGCGATGACGGCGGCGGAACACTGGCTGGGCGCGGCACGCGGCCGCGACAACGCCCTGTGCATGGTGGTGTCGACCGGTGTCGGCGGGGGGCTGGTCCTCGGCGGAGAGCTGCACTCGGGCCCCACGGGCAACGCCGGGCACATCGGTCATGTCATCGTGGAACTGGACGGCGATCCGTGCCCCTGCGGCTCCCGGGGCTGCGTCGAGAGCATCGCCGGCGGACCGAACATCGCCCGCCGGGCGTGGGAGGCCGGCTGGCGGCCCGGACCGGACGGCGATGTCTCGGCCGCCGCGGTGGCCGGCGCCGCACGTGCCGGGGACCGGGTCGCCCTCGCCTCGTTCGCGCGGGCCGCGCAGGCGCTGGCGGCGGGGATCGCCGCCACCGCGGTGCTCGTCGAGATCGACATCGCGGTGGTCGGCGGGGGAGTGGCCGGGGCCGGCGACGTTCTCTTCGTTCCCCTGCGCCGCGCCCTGCAGCGGTACGCGACGCTCTCGTTCGCGCGCCGGGTCGCGGTGGTGCCCGCGGTGATGGGCGCCGACGCGGGACTGGTCGGCGCGGCTGCCGTGGCGGCGCGGCGCCGTGGGGCCGTGTCCGGGCCGCCGTACGACCGCCGCGCCGCGTCGCGACCGAAGCCGGGCAACGGCCGCGGTGACCGAGGCGCGTGAGAGGGACGCGCGAGGTGGGGGTGGGGGGGGGGCGGGGCGGCCCCCCCCCCCCCCCCCCCCCCCCCCCCCCCCCCCCCCCCCCCCGACAACGGCCGGGGGCGGACCACCGTGGCCGGAGTGGTGGATAAGCGGGGGTGGGCGGCTCAACAAAAC
>NZ_JBIUBU010000072.1:0-3843 GCF_044548345.1 Streptomyces sp. NPDC052042
TGGTCGACGGCAAGGCGCTCGCCACCCCGATCCTGACCAGCGCCAACCCGCTGATCTGCGACAAGCGGGTGTTCGCCGCCATCGGCGAGAAGAACTACCCGACGACCTGGGCGGAACTGGAGGCGCTGGGCCCGAAGCTGAAGGCGAAGGGCTACTACGCCACCAGCTTCTACGGCGACACCCAGCAGACCCTCAACATGACCTTCTACCCGCTGCTGTGGCAGGCGGGCGGCGACGTCTTCTCCGAGGACGGCAAGACCGTCACCTTCAACGACGCGGCCGGTGTCAAGGCGCTGACGTACCTGAAGAAGCTCGTCGACGGCGGCTACACCGACAAGGACCAGATCACCACCACGCCGAAGCTGGAGCAGACCCCGACCGCCAAGGGCAAGATCGCCTGCACCTGGCAGAACACCCCCACCGACGTCGAGCCGTTCTGGGGCAAGGAGAACATCGTCGTCCAGCCCCCGCTGAAGGACGTGGAGCCGGTCGGGTACGGCACGGTGGGCGCCCTGTCCATGCTGAAGGGCGCCGACAAGAAGAACACCGGCGACTGGCTGAACTTCGTCGCCGAGTCGAAGAACGCGGCCGGCCTGCAGAAGGAGGCCGGCTACTTCCCGGCCCGCACGTCCGGCGGCGACCTGTACCCGGACGACGCGCTGCAGTCGGCGGTCGGCGCGACGCTGCCGAGCATGACCGTGGGCCCGCTCCACGACAAGGCGCGTGAGGTCCAGGGCGTGCTGGCGCCGGAGATCCAGGCCGCGCTGCTGGGCAAGAAGAGCCCGCAGGAGGCGCTGGACGCCGCGCAGAAGGCCGCGCAGGCGATGCTCGGCCGCTGATACCGGGTGCGGGGCCAAAATCCGGCCGCACCCGGATCCCGGCCCCGCACCCCCAGGGGCGGCCCCCACCGCCCCCGCCCCTTTCCCCCTGTACCGCAAGGAGATCCCCGTGGCAGTCGTCGCGGAACCCACCCGCCGGGGCCGTCGCAGCGGGCCGCAGGCGCGCCGCGAGGCCCGGATCGGCCTGCTGTTCGTCCTCCCGTGCTTCCTGCTCTTCCTCGCCTTCCGGTTCGGTCCGGGCATCGCCGGTGTGCTGATGAGCTTCACCGACTACACCCTGACCGGCGGCGGCAGCTTCATCGGACTGGAGAACTTCACCCGCCTGTGGGACGACCCCCTGTTCTGGCAGGCACTGAAGGTCACCGTCCTGTACACCGTGCTCGCCGTGCCGGGCACGCTCATCGCGTCGGTGTCGCTGGCGCTGATCACCCGTCGTGCGTTCCGTGGCGCGAAGTTCTTCCGGTCGGTGTTCTTCCTGCCGGTCGTCACTTCGCTGGTGCTGGCGGCCACCGTCTTCGTGTGGATCTTCTCGACCGGTGGTCCGTGGTCGAAGCTGATGGGCCTGTTCGGGATGTCCGAGGGCTCCTGGCTCTCCGACGACGTGCTGGTGCTGCCCGCGCTCGCCATCGTCGGCATCTGGTCCCGCTTCGGCTACGGGATGCTGATCCTGCTGGCCCGGATGCAGGACATCCCCCGGGAGCTGGAAGAAGCAGCGCTCACCGACGGCGCCGGTGCCTGGCAGCGGTTCCGGTACATCGTGCTGCCCCAGCTCAAACCCGCCCTGTTCTTCCTCGCCGTGATCGAGACAACAGCCTCGTTCCAGGTCTTCGACGCCGTGTACACGATGACCGGCGGCGGACCCGCCAACGCCAGCTACACGCTCGTCTTCCAGCTCTACGACGCCGGCTTCAAATACTTCGACCTGGGCTACGCCTCCGCCATCGGGGTCGCACTGTTCGCACTGACCGTGGTGGTCGCACTGATCCAGCGGCTCGTGATCGGGAAGGACCAGTGACCATGACCGCAGCACCCACGAAGACCGCGCCCCCGCCCCCCACCGGCACAGCCCCCGCGACACCCGACCGGGCCGCACGCCGGGCCGAACGCCGCCTGCGTAAACTCGCGGAGCGCGAAACCGTCCCCTACGGCATGCGCCCCACCCGGGCCGGCCGCATCGGCCGCGCCGTCCTGCTGACAGCGGCCGCACTCATCACGGTCTTCCCCTTCTACGCCATGGTCGTACTCTCGCTCAAGCCGTCCGCAGCCGTCGAGTTCCCCGGCAGCCTGCTGCCCTGGCCACTGAGCGGCGAGGCCTACGACACCGTCATGAACGCCCAGGACGTACCACGCTGGCTGCTCAACACCCTCCTCTACTCCGTCGTCTCGGTCATCGGCGTACTACTGCTCGCCTCACTCGCCGGGTACGCCTTCGCCAAGAAGCGCTTCCCGGGCCGGGAGACAATGTTCTGGTCGTTCCTGTCCATGGTGATGGTCCCCTACCACGTCACGATGATCCCGACCTTCGCCATGATCGCGAAACTGGGCGGCGTGGACACCTACTGGGGCCTGATCCTGCCGACACTGGCCAACGCCCAGGCCGTCTTCCTGATGCGCCAGTTCATCCAGGGACTACCGGACGAACTCTTCGAGGCCGCCCGCCTCGACGGCTGCAACGAATGGCAGATCTTCTACCGCATCGTCCTGCCACTGCTCAAACCGATCCTCGCCACCCTCGGCATCTTCGTCTTCCTGTGGCACTGGAACGACTTCCTGTGGCCACTGGTCATCGGCCAGTCCACCGACATGCGCACCCTCACCGTCGGCATCGCCTCGCTCCAGCAACAAAACGTACCGCTCAACGTGGTGCTCTCCGGCTCCGTCATCGCGTTCGTGCCCATCTTCGCCGCCTACCTGGTGGGCCAGCGCTACTTCACCGAGGGCGTCACCGCATCCGGAATCAAGGGATAACAACACATGTTCACCGATGAAGCCGCACTCGAAGAACGGCTCGCCACCCCCACCCCCGCACTCACCACGGACCTGACCCGCCTCGAAGGCGACCTGCTCGTGCTCGGCGCCGGCGGCAAAATGGGCCCCAGCCTCTGCCGACTCGCCCGCCGCGCCCTGGACGCCGCAGGCCGCACCGACCTGACCGTGTACGCCGTCTCCCGCTGGTCCGACCGCTCCGCCGCCGAGGCCCTTCAGGCCGACGGAATCTCCACCGCCGCCTTCGACCTCATGGACCCCGCCGCCGACCTGGCCACACTGCCCGACGCCGGGAACATCGTCTTCATGGTCGGCGCCAAATTCGGCTCCGCCGCAGCCCCCTCCCACGCCTGGGCCGTCAACGCCGCACTGCCCGACCGGGTAACACGCCGCTGGCCCCACGCCCGCATCGCCGCATTCTCCACCGGCAACGTCTACCCACTCGTACCGGTCTCCTCCGGCGGCAGCACCGAGACCGACCCCGTCGGCCCGCTCGGCGAATACGCCATGTCCTGCCTCGGCCGCGAACGCATCTTCAGCCACGCCGCACTCACCCGCGGCACCCGGATCACCAACATCCGCCTCAACTACGCCGTCGACCTACGCTACGGCGTCCTCGCCGACATCGCCCACCGAGTCCAAGCCGGCAAACCCGTCGACGTCACCACCGGCCACGCCAACATCGTATGGCAGGGATACGCCAACGAAGTAGCCCTGCGCTCCCTGCTACACGCCACCAACGAGCAACCCTTCACCCTCAACCTCACCGGCCCAGAGACCGCATCAGTACGCCGCATCGCCCACTGGTTCGGCCAGGAATTCGACCAACAACCAATCATCAAGGGCGAAGAAGCACCCACCGCCCTACTCTCCGACGCAAGCCACTGCCACGCCCTGTTCGGCTACCCGGACACCCCCCTACGCACCCTCATCGAATGGCAAGCCGACTGGCTGCGCCGCGGCCTGCCACTGTCCGGCAAGCCCACCAAGTTCCAGGTCCGCGACGGAAGGTTCTGAT
>NZ_JBIUBU010000073.1:0-3686 GCF_044548345.1 Streptomyces sp. NPDC052042
GTCGTACAGGTCGTCGAGGTTCCAGCCGCGGTCGGTGGGGAACGGGGAGATGGCGTCGGTTCCGGAGGCGACCAGGTCCCACAGCTCGTCGGGTGTGGTCACTTGGCCGGGGTAGCGGCAGGCCATACCCACCACCGCGATCGGCTCATGCCGTGCCGACTCCAAATCCGCCAACCGCTTCTTCGTCTTGTGAAGTTCGGCGGTGGCGCGCTTCAGATAGCTGCGGATCTTGTCGTTCTCCGTGGTCACAGCTGCCCCCATTTCCTTGTCCTACGGCCGGTCCTCGGCGCGGTCACTGCTGTTCGTCCAGGTGCTCGTCGAGGAACGCGAAGATCTCGTCGTCGGTCGCCTCGCCGATCCGGTCGGCCACGGTCGCTTCGGCTGGGGTACTGGCCGACCCCGGTGCTGGTTTGTCGAGAGCGGCCAGCAGGCCGATGAGCCGCTCGCGCACGTCGTCTCGTCGGCCGTCATCCGCATCCATCAGGGCGACCGCCTGCGCCACGTGATCGATCCCCGTCAGCACGGGATCCGTGGCCGGAGTGCCCGCGGCAGGCATCGCGGCGGGCAGTTCCCCGTCGATCCATTCCGCCACTCTCCTCGGCGTGGGATGGTCGAAGGCGAGCGTGGTCGGCAGGCGCAGATCGACCAGGCGGCCGAGCCGGTTGCGCAGCTCCAACGCCGCCAGGGAGTCGAAGCCGACCTCGTGGAAGGGCCGTTCGGGATCAATCTGCGTAGCCGACGAGTGCCCGAGGACCCCTGCCACCTGTTCGCTGACCAGGTCCAACAGGGCGGTCGCGCGTTCCTCCGCAGACAGTGCCGCGAAGCGGGCCGCCGGGCTCGGCACGGACTCGTGCCGAGCGACTGGCATTGCGGTCGTGCGATGCTGTCGCACTTCGGACTTGACGAGGGTGCGCAGCAGCGGGGGAACCGAGGCCGGACCATTCTCCGCGGCCGTGCGGCGCAGCGCCACGCTGTCCAGTAGCAGTGGGACGAGCAGGGCGGGGCCGTCTTGATACGCCGTCAGGGCTTGGTCCAGCAGTTCGAGGGCCTGGTTCGCGGGCATGGGCATGATGCCGTCGCGCCGCAGTCGGCGAAGCGCCGTCGCATCGAGGCCGCCGGACATGCCGTCCTGTCCGTCCCACAGCCCCCAGGCCAGGGAGACCGCCGGCAACCCGGCCACCCGGCGATGCCGCGCGAACGCATCGAGTACGGCGTTGGCAGCCGCGTAGGACGCCTGTCCCGGACGGCCCAGCAACCCCGCCGCGGCGGAGAACAACACGAATGCGCGCAGCGGATGCCCGAGCGTGGCCTCATGGAGGTTGCGTACGGCATCGGCCTTGGCTCGCAGCACGGTGTCGATCCGCTCCGGCGTCAGCCCGGCGAGAGCCCCGTCGTCCAGGACGCCGGCCGTGTGCACCACACTGCTCAGAGGATGCTCGGACGGGACGCAGGCGACTGCCTTCCGTACGTCGGCCGGATCGGCCAGGTCGCAGGACACGAAGGTGGCGTTGACGCCCAGTTCGGTGAGTTCCCGTTCCAGCAGGGCGGATTCCGGTGCATGCGGGCCGCGCCTGCTGACGAGCAGCATGTGCCGTACGCCGTGACGCCTCGCCAGATGAACGGCGACGCGTCGGCCGAGTGCGCCGGTGCAGCCGGTCAGCAGGACGGTGCCGTCCGCGTGGCCTGTGCTGGTCGCGTGGCCTGTGCCGTCCGCGCGGCCTGTGCTGGTCGCGGCAGCGGCGTCGTTCTTGTCGTGACCGGCGGACGCGAAGTCCGCCGGAGTCGATTCGGCGGGCTCCGCGGGGACCAGGGCCGGCGCGAGCATGACGCCTGTGCGCAAAGCCAGCTGGGGCTCGCCCGAGGCCAGTGCCGAGGACAGGGCCGAACGGGACTCCGGGGTACCGTCCACATCGACGAGGACGAAGCGGCCTGGATACTCCGACTGCGCGGAGCGCAACAGTCCCCACAGGGCGGCGCCCGCGAGATCCGGCACGTCGGTTTCCCCGGCCTCGACCGCACCCCGGGTGACGACGGCCAGGGTCGTGCCGTTCAGGCGTTCGTCCTCGACCAGCTCCTGGATGAGGGAGAGCCCGTGAGCCGCCGCGGCGCGGACGGGATCGTCGAGTATCGACGCGGTTCCTGTCGTGAACGTGAGCGCCGTGGAAGGGGTGTCGGGGGTGAGAGCGACGACCATGGTGGGCGTCGGTGTCATGGCGTCCAGAACAGTGCGCAAGGCCGCGAGGTCGGCGTGGGCTGTGAGATCCGCTTCCGGGGGGAGGGCGCGCAGAGCTGCCGCAGTCTCCTCCGCATCGGGTCCGATCACGGCGTATCGAGGAGTGTCCATGAGGCCGGTTGGATCGACTGGCTGCCAGTCGACGCGGTACATCGGCGTCGCGACGGTGCGCAGGGTGCCCGACGGCACCCGACGCAGCAGGAGTGCGTCCAGCGCGAGGACAGGATTGCCCTCCGAATCAGCCACCTGCACCGAGAGAGCGCCACCGTCCGCCGGGGCCAGCCGGACCCGAACCACTTCGGCGCCGGTCCCGTACAGGGTGAGACCCTGCCAGGAGAACGGCAGCAGGGTGTTCTCCACATCTGCGGCAGCAGGGTCGGACTTGAGCCATGGACCTCCCGCCCGCCACGGGTGCAAGACCGCGTCGAACAGCGCGGGATGAATGCCGAACCCACGCTCTCCCTCTTCCGCTCCGGTGGCCGCTTCGGGCAGGCGTACGTCGGCGAAGAGCTCGTCCCCACGACTCCAAGCACCGGTCAGCCCTGTGAAGGCCGGGCCGTACTCGTAGCCGGCGGCGGCGAATTCCGCGTAGAGATCGTCCACGTCGACGGCCTCGGCCCCGGGGGGCGGCCAGACCGCTCCTGCCCAACCCATCGTCGGCGCGGCCGGCTTTGCTGCCGGACTCCCCGCCGGTTCGGCGGCCGCGAGAACACCGGCGGCGTGCTTGGTCCACTGTGACTCGGCCTCCATACCGGCCTCCGCCTCCGGCCGGGCGGCGACCGTCACTGCGCGCCGCCCGTGCTCGTCGGGCTCTTCGACCAGAACCTGAAGCTGCACAGCCCCCTGTGCGGGAAGAACGAGGGGCACATGGAGAACGACCTCTTCAACACCCCCCGACCCCACCTCGTCGGCAACGCGCAGCAGCAGATCGGCCATCGCCGTTCCGGGGAACAGCGCCGAACCTGCGACGATGTGATCGGCCAGCCATGGGTGTGCAGCGAGCGTCACCCTGCCGGTGAGCAGAGTCGACCTGCTACCGGCGATCGGCGTCGCACCGTTCAGGAACGGATGGTCCTGCCAGATCAGCCCGAAGCGCGTCGCCGCCTCGCTGTCTGTGCGCGTCGCCGAGTTCTGGATCCAGTAGCGGTCCCGTTGGAACGCGTAGGCCGGCAGCGGCACTCGCCGGGCGGGTGTGTGTGAGGGGAGGAGCGCGGTTGCGTCAACTTCGGCGATGTGGGTGTGGAGGGTGGCGATGGCGGTGGTGAGGGTGTGTGGTTCGGGGTGGTTGCGGTGGAGGGTGTGGGTCAGGGTGGGGCTGTTGCTGTTGCTGTTGCTGTTGGTGGTGTTGAGGGTGTGGTGGGTGAGGGTGGTGAGGGTGGGGTGGGGTCCGATTTCGAGGTAGGTGGTGGTGCCGTGTTGGTGGGCGGTGTGGATGGTGTCGGTGAAGCGGACG
>NZ_JBIUBU010000074.1:0-3587 GCF_044548345.1 Streptomyces sp. NPDC052042
CACCTCCCTCAACGGCACGGGAGCCCTGTCCGTTGCGGCCCCACCCTCACTCCGCCCCCGTCACCCGATCAGTGGCCACGCTGAAAGGGCTCACTGACGAAAACGCCGACTGACACTCCTCCCACTGTCGTACCGCCTGCCGTGTGGGGTTCCCCTCGGTCGTGGTCGCCGGGTGGTTGCTGCTCAACCGGCCCCAGAGTCTGTGCGGCGGTTCGGGGAACCCGCCCCAACGCTGGGCCGGTACTAACTCCTCGGTCAGGTGCGTGCAGCCTGGCAGGTGTGCGCACCGCGTCGGCGAGATCAGGATCGTGTCCGCGGGGTAGCGCCGCCACCCCTGCCTGTGCTGGGGCACAGCACGCCCCCGATCACGCACTCAGGCCGAACAGTGTCTGAAGGAAGAGATCGGCTACTGGTACACCCGGGCCGGCAAGCTGGAGCAGGATCTGGCCGAGGGTAAGCGGATCCGACACCGGCCGGAGCGCGCGCGGTCGTGGGCTGAGGGGCGTGAGATCTGCCGCGTCAGCTCGAGAGGGGCGCGTCGCTCGACCAGAACGTCGACTTCACGTTCGGCGCCGGCAACTCCTCCTTCGAGTAGTCGGGACCGTTCGGCTTACTGGTCGGCGGAGCAACCTCGGACCTCTCCACACACGGGGTGGTGATGCTCACGTGAGCCTGGCCGGTGATCCCGATCAGGACTTCGAGCTGGAAGCCGTCCTGGGTCTCGAAGTTGGCCGCCAGCCCGTTCGGACTCGCGGAGACGAGTTTATAGCCTTTGCTCTTCCAGTGGCGTTCCAGCACGCCGAGGAAGCCGCCACGCCGTTCAGCAGAGATGATCGTCATGACGGAACGATCGCGGTCCACGTAGCAGCCACCCGGCATTGAGTACGTATGCGTCCACTGAACGGGTGGCTTGATGGCCGCAAACGTCTCGTCAAGAATCGTGTCCGCCTTGTCGGCCGCCTCTTGCATGTTCATCTTCGGTTGGCTTTCCTTGCTTGAGGGTGCGGTACCTATCAAGCCACACCCGGCCAGAAGTAGAACCAGCATTGCGGTCGCTGCAACCCTTTTTCTCATCGCGGCGTCTCCCTCGTGGCGTATCCCGACTGCCCCGCGACAATGATGGCGATATTTCGTGCAGAAACCTTATCTTTTCCTTCCTCTGGGGAGAAATAATTGCTATGAGCTTCCATGTCCAGCTTTGAGTCCGAAATTTCTGGGAAGGAAAGCTGAAGCAATTCTGGTCCGGGTAGTGTCTCGAATCTGTTGGCGCCGAATGCTTTGCTTGCCGGATCCTTTCCGAACCAGATTTCGTCGTCGCCTTGGTCGGCGATTTCTCCCATGAGATACGCGCCAAGCGGCCCTCCTCCGAGGAACCCCATGGTTCCTGCCACAGCTTCCTTTTTCGAAGGGAGTTTGGTGACGATGTCGTTCTCGGCTGCTCCCACCCAGACGTGGTCCTTGCCCACGCCTAGGTCCTCTGCTTTGTCAACGCCGACGCCGGGACTGCCGACGAGGATGATGTCATCAGCCCCCGGAATCCCTCCTGCCTCCTGTGTTGCGGCCCCCACCAGTCGAGAACCGTAGGAATGTCCAATGGCAGTGATATGGGGATCGGCATGCTCATTGGTTGCCGAAATGCCACCCATGAAACTGTTGTACGCCGGGGCGCCGAGCTCAGCGCTTCCCGCAGTCATCACATCGATCGATTGAGGGGCGTCGTAGCCGAGCCATACGATCGCGGATGAGGAGGGATTGATACGCCGGGCTCCCTTAGCCGTATCGAAGGCGCGTTTCACTGTGCCGTCGGCGAAACCGGAATCGAGTTTAGTTCCCAAGCCGGGCACATAAGCCGAGACGTTCTTTGAGGTGTCAGGGTTTCCGAAGGCAACGATCGCTCTCCCGTTTCCTTCGAGGCCAACCCCCAGAAGGAACATTGGTGGCTGACTGCCCGAGTTGAGCTTGGTCTGGATACCTTTCAGCCCGTCAAGCTTTTCTCTGGAAGCCCCATCTTGCTGGCCCTCCAACTGCGCGATGAGGAGTTGGATGCTCTCGCGGTTTACTTCGTCGCGGACCACGGCCGGGATGCCGTCCAGGTTTCCGATGACTTCCGGGAAGGCTGCTCTGTACTCCTCGCGCTCCTCATTGCTGAGGTTGTCCCACCACTCCTTGCGGTCGGCGGGCGACTTGTCCAACGGGATGTGGTCCGCGATGTAGTCACTCGCGGCAGTACTCACAGCAGCGACGTCGGACGCCACGTCCGCCCACGTCTTGGTGTCGACGTTCAGACCTGGTGCCGCCTTGAGCTTGCGCAGCGCCTTGCTGTACCGATCGTCGATCTCCTGGGCTTCTCGTACGGCGTGGGCGATGCGGTCGGCGATGTCCACGGCTTTGGCGTGGTGTGGGTTCGGGTTCTTGAGCCGAGTGTCGCTCGGTAGCAGTCCCGGCGATGGGGAATGTGTGTTGTTGCCCGTGATCAGGTAGGCGTGGCCCATGACTGTGCCGCCGGCGATCGGCTCACCGGTGAGTTCGCTCTTACCGCCTGCGGGGTACGTGATGGTGCCGTCTTCGTTGACGGAGTATGCCAGCGTGGCCGCATCGCCCAGTGCCTCAGTCAGGCGCCGCTTCGGAGCAGCGATTTCGGACGAGAAGCCGTCGAGAGCTCCGGTGACCAGACTGCACTCGATCTGGGTGTAGTGGAAGTTCTCCGACAACTTCCGTAACTGCTTGAGCGCCGCGTCTGCGGCCTCACCCGCGTTGGCCTTCCGCATGGTCGCGGTGATCTGGTTGTCGATGCGGTCCTTGGCCGCGTCGGCCATGGCGCTGATCGCGCGGTACCCGTCCGCCGCTTCCACGTACTCGGTCGGTTTGAGGGCCTTGAGCGTCAGGTGATCCATGCTTCCGGGTCATCGCTCCTTGGCCTGGCCGCCGGCGGGCGGATCCTCGTAGTGCTCGGTCTTCAGCTTGGCGATCTCGGCTTTGATGGCCTCGTCGGTCCGCAGCTGGTCATTTCCCGACTTCTCCAGCACGTTGGCAAGCTCGTCGCACACCTCGCCGACATCCTTGACGTAGCGTCTCCAGGAATCGTAGACATCCTGCTGGGCTGCCGCGGTCAGGTACCCGGACTCCTTCCCGAGTCCCGTCTGTCCCAACTCCGCCTTCGTCCACGCCTTGTCAAGGGTCTTCCGCAACGATCCGACGCCTTCCCCTGCCTTGGTCCACGCCGCCTTGTCGGACCTCAGATCGCCGGCACCGCCTCTGCTGCCACCGGAGGTGGAACCTCTGAGATCGGTGGGCAGTTGGTTGAGCTGCATCTGCGTGGTGTGCCGCTCGACCGCCGCGGTCTTGAGCTGCTCCCACTCATCCCACGCCATGCGTGGCCCCCTCACCGTGCCTCGTCTTGCACCGACGAGTGGATGTGAACGTGCGACAGCAACGTGTTGGTGATCGAGAAGTACCGTAGCGCCCGTTCATCACGTGCCCCATCTGCACCGGTACTGACTTCGGCGTGTCAGGGTGATGTTGGGGTGTCGAGGGTCAGGCCGGTACCGGCTATGAAGCCGTCGAGAGTGTCGGGCCGGTATTGGAGG
>NZ_JBIUBU010000075.1:0-3480 GCF_044548345.1 Streptomyces sp. NPDC052042
CTCGTCGGGTGTGGTCACTTGGCCGGGGTAGCGGCAGGCCATACCCACCACCGCGATCGGCTCATGCCGTGCCGACTCCAAATCCGCCAACCGCTCGCGCGCGCTGTGCAGGTCGCCCATCGCGCGCCGCAGGTACTCCCGGAGCTTCTCCTCGTTCGTTGCGGACACGGTTCTCCTCTGCGTCATCCTCGTGGGGCCGGGCCAGGCACATCGCGTGCACCTGGTCACCGGAACTCGTTGTCGTACAGGTCGAAGAGCTCGTCGTCCGAGGCCGACTCCAGCCGGTCCGCAACCACCTCGGTGAGTGCGCCGTCCGTCTCCGAGTCGGCCTTCGCGTCCGTGCCCGGGGCCGGGCCAGTGGTGAGCGCGGTGAGCAGGGAGCGCAGCCGCACGGCAGCGTCGATACGGGCAGCAGGATCGTCGAGAGCCGCGAGGCCGCGTGTGAGTCGGTCGAACGCGGCGGACAGCTCCTCCGGTCCGGCCTCCTCCGAAGCGGAGGCCGGCGGCACATCCAGGTCGGCGAGCAGGAATTCGGCCAGCGCCAATGGCGTCGGGCAGTCGAAGACGAGGGTCGGGGAGAGCCTCAGCCCCGTACGAGCGTTCAGCCGGTTGCGCAGGTCCACGGCGGTGAGGGAGTCGAATCCGGCTTCCCTGAAGGAGCGTTCGACCCCCACCGCGCCGGGGGTCCCGTGCCCCAGCACCGCGGCGACCTCGGTCCGTACGAGATCGAGCAGCAGTGCCAGTCGCTCGGGAGCGGAGCGGCCCGCGAGCCGCTCGGCCAGGCCGCCATCGGCCGCGGCCGAGGCAGCCGCACCGGCCGCGCCGGGCCCCGAAGACGTACGGGATTGGGAAGGGGAGGAGAAGGAGGACGGGGCGCCGGCCACGTCACGCAGGACCTCCGGCAGGCTGTCGGCACGTGCCGCGGCGCGAAGCGCTGCACGGTCGAGCTGTACCGGCACCAGCGCGGGTTCCGGGCGGTTCAGGGCCCGGTCGAACAGGCCCATCGCCGTTCGCGGGTCGAGCGGGGCGATGCCGGAACGCCGGATCCGTGCGGCGTCCGCCCCGTCCAGACCGGCTGCCATGCCCACGCCGGTCCACCAGCCCCACCCGAGCGACACGGCGGGGTGACCGTCGGCGCGGCGCCGTGCGGCAAGCGCGTCGAGGAAGACGTTCGCCGCAGCGTAACCGGCCTGGCCGGTGCTTCCGAGGACGCCTGAGACCGAGGAGTACAGCACCAGCGGGATCGGGCGCCCCTGGTCGCGGGTCAGCTCGTCGAAGTGGACGGCGGCATCCGCCTTGGGCCGCAGCACGGCGGCGACACGCTCGGGCGTCTGCGCGGAGATCACCCCGTCGTCCAGTACCCCGGCGGTGTGCACCACGCAGCTGAGGGGGCGTTCGGCGGGGATCCCGTCCAGCAGACGGCGAACCGCCCCACGGTCGGCGACATCGCACGCCCGGAACTCGACGTCGGCACCCAGGGCACCGAGTTCCGACGACAATTCGGCGGCCTGCGGCGCGTCCGCGCCACGCCTGCTGGCCAGCAGCAAGTGCCGTACGCCGTACCGGGTCACCAGATGCCGGGCGGTCACGGCGGCCAGTGCGCCGGTCCCGCCGCTGATCAGCACCGTGCCGTCCGGATCCAGCGACCCGGCTGGGCCCGGCTCGGGCGATTCCGTGCCGGTGCCGGTCGCAGCCACCGGGACGAGGCGCGGAACACTCGGGCGGCCGTGCCGGACCACGACCTGGGGCGCGTCCACGGCTTGGACGGCGGCCACGACGGTGGGCAGCGCTCGCGACGACTCCGCCGCGTCATCGACGTCGATCAGGATGAACCGGCCGGGATGCTCGCTCTGCGCGCTGCGGACCAGACCCCAGGCAGCCGCCCCCGCGGGATGGCCGACACCTCCCTCGGGGCCGACGGCGCCCCGGGTGAGGACCACCAGCCGTGAGGCGTCGTCAGCCGGCTCCTGGAGGTGGGCCTGTACCGCCGCCAAGACCCTGCGGACGGTGCTGTGCACATCTGCGGCCAGTCCGTCCCGGGGCTGGATCCGGGGCGACGGGTGATCGGCGGAGTCGGTGAGATCCAGATAGGTGACGTCGGAGGCACAAGCCTGGGGAGCGGTCGCGTCCCCGCCGGCCCCGGTCGATTCCGTGAGCTCCGGTGACGGCACCCAGTCCAGACGGTGGAGAGGAGTCACGGGCGCGGCGGGCAACTGCGCGTCGGCGATACGGCTCAGCACCAGCGACCGTGCGAAGAGCACCGGGGCGCCGTCGCGATCGGCCACCGCGACCGACACCGCCCCGCCGGACGTACGGTCCTGGCGGTTCTGACCGGTCCGATCGTCCTGGCCTTCCACCGTCCTGGCGATGCGCACGCGGAGGGTGTCTCCGCCGTCCCGCCGACGCAGCACATCGGTCCAGACGAACGGCAGGATTCCGTGCCCGCCATCGCCCAGCGGATCGAGCAGCGCGATGGGATGCAGGGCGGTGTCGAGCAGCGCGGGATGCACGCCGTAGCCTGCGGCATCGGCGGCGTGGGCGTCGGGCAGCCGTACCTCGGCGAAGATCTCGTCCCCACGGCGCCACACGGGTCCCAGCCCACGGAACGCACCTTCGTAACCCATCCCGGCGGCGGCGAACAACTCGTACTGGCCGGTGATGTCGACCTCCTGCGCGCCGGGAGGCGGCCAGACGCCGGAAAGCTCCGCGAAGGCGCCGCTCTCGATCTCCTCCGGTCCCGGTAGGTTTCCGCCGGCCTCGGCCAGCCGACCGGACGCGTGCCGAGTCCATTCGGTTCCGGCGTCGGAGCGGGAGTAGAGAATCACCTCCCGGGTGCCCTCGGGGCTCAGGGCGCCCACGACCGTCCGGATCACCGTCGGAGCGTCGACGGTCCAGCTCAGCGGCGCTTCAAGGACCAATTCGGTGACATGAGGCAACCCGATCCGCTCCCCGGCCTGGAGCACGACCTCCAGCACAGCGGTGCCGGGTGCCACGCCCCGGTCCCGCACGAGATGGTCGGCAAGCCAGGGAAGGGCGGCGGCGGACAGCTTGCCCGTCCACACTGTGGTGTCGGTCTCCGGCAGTTCCGTCACGGCCGCGAGCAGCGGGTGCTCCACTGGAGTCAGGCCCGCCGCAGCCAGATCGCCCGTCACGGTGCGAGAGGGGGTGGGGTTCATCCAGTAGTGGTCGTGTTGGAAGGGGTAGGTGGGGAGGGTGGTGTGGTGGGTTGGGGGTGGGGTTGTGGGTGGGGTGGGGGTGGTGGGGATGCCTTGGGTGTGGAGGGTGGCGATGGCGGTGGTGAGGGTGTGTGGTTCGGGGTGGTTGCGGTGGAGGGTGTGGGTGAGGGTGGGGTTGTTGGTGCTGTTGGTGCTGTTGGTGCTGTTGGTGCTGTTGGTGGTGTTGAGGGTGTGGTGGGTGAGGGTGGTGAGGGTGGGGTGGGGTCCGATTTCGAGGTAGGTGGTGGTGCCGTGTTGGTGGGCG
>NZ_JBIUBU010000076.1:0-3122 GCF_044548345.1 Streptomyces sp. NPDC052042
ACCCGTCGAGTACGAGACCAACTACTACACGGAACTGACAAAACCCCAGGTCACAACCACAATCTGAGATCTCTACCGAACCCGGGGCGGTTCACTTCATGTTGCGGACTGGCCGGTTGCACGCCCCCGAAGGGCGCTTGTCACTCCACTTCGACGCCACCCTTTCGAGCGACGCCGGGAGTCAGCTACCGGGGCCCCTGGCGTCTCCCCGGACCGGACTTGCACCGGCTGGCTACCCTGAGCTTGTCGTCCGGTTACATCGTTCACATCCATTCTGAGCTGGGAAGACGTCCCGGACTGCTGGACGTACGCTTGTTCTTTAACCTCACGTCACTGCGGAATGCTTGCCGGTGGAGAAAATGCGGTGCGTGCTGGCACCACGCTGGTCAGACTCGCTGACATGACTGAGAAGATCACCCGCATCAACCCCGAGCAGCTGCATGAGACACCCGGCTACCACCACATCACCGTGGTGGAGGCGGGCCGTACCGCCTATCTGGCGGGGCAGTGCCCGCTTGATCGGAATGGTGACCTCGTCGGTTCCGGTTCCCTCGAGACGCAGGTCGACCAGGTTGTCGCGAACGCGCTCGCTGCCCTGGCAGCGGTGAGTGCCCAGCCTGAACATGTGGTGCGGTCAGTGATCTACGTGCGGAGCGATGAGAGGGACATTCTCGGAGCCGCATGGCGTCGGCTCAACGAGTCTGCCCTGGGTCCGGCGTTCACCACCGCCAGCACGCTCTTGGGCGTCGCCCAGCTGGGCTTTCCGGGACAGCTCGTCGAGGTGGATCTCACCGTGGCGCTGCCTGACTGACTTCGAACGGCGTATCGAACTGGGTAGCCCAGCTGGGCATTCGCGGGACGCTGGGGCGGCCTTCGTCTGATCATGTGCTCAGACCAAGGTGCACCGATCGAGACGAAGGCCGTGAAGGTGAGTCTGCTGCCTGACGCCGGTCCCTGGGAAGCGTTCGCGCAAGCGTCACGCTTCCGGGAGGATCTATTCGACTGCCTGACCGTGCACGGGGACGAGCTGTTCGAGCTCGTGGACGCGTTGCTGTGCGCGGACGGCCCGGTGACGTCGCCGGTGGATCTGACGCTGGTGGCCGAGCACCGGCGTAGGCACGGTGCGATGTACGAGGCGTTGAACCACGGGAACGTGGACGTAACCCGGTTGCGGCAGGTGCTGGCCGGTCTGCCGATGCCGCGGGCCGCCGACGGGCGCCTGGTCCTGGCGGTCGATGTCAGCAACTGGCTCCGCCCTGACACGCCGACCAGCGCGGATCGCCTGTTCTGCCACGTCTAGGGCCGCAGCGGACGCTCCTCGGACCAGTTCGTCCCCGGCTGGCCGTACTCGTTCGTCGCCGCCCTCGAATCGGGCCGGACGTCCTGGTGCCAGCTCCTGGATGCCGTCCGCCTCGGGCCCGAGGACGACGTCGCCGAGGCCACCGCCTCCCAGCTCCGCCGGGTGGTCACCGACCTGATCGAGATGGGCCGCTGGCACGTCGGCGACCGCGACATCCTCATCGTCTTCGACGCCGGCTACGACGCTCCACGCATGGCCCACCTCCTCGACGGCCTCCCGGTCGAGGTGCTGGGACGGATGCGTTCCGACCGCGTCATGCGACGGTCGACGCCCTCGCTCAGGGAGTACGCCCTGGCCTATCCCCAGGGCGGGCGACCGCCGAAGCACGGCAAGGAGTTCCGCTTCGCCAAGCCGGACACCTGGGGTGAGCCGGACGCGGCCACGACGCAGGTCACCGACCGATACGGCACCACCCGCGCGATGGCCTGGGACCGTATCCACCCGCGCCTGACCACCCGCTCCGCCTGGATCGAGCACACCGGCGAACTCCCCATCATCGAGGGCACACTGATCCGCCTCCAGGTCGACCGGCTGCCCGGTGGAGGAGACCCGCTGCCGCTCTGGCTGTGGTCGTCCGCCACCGGCCTGAACTGCGAGGACGTCGACGTGCGCTGGCAGGCATTCCTGAGGCGCTTCGACCTGGAGCACACCTTCCGGCTGATGAAACAGACCCTCGGGTGGACCCGCCCGAAGCTGCGAACGCCCAAGGCCGGCGAGCGCTGGACCTGGCTGATCATCGCCGCCCACACCCAGATCCGCCTTCTGCGCGAGGCCGCCGCCGACTTGCGGCGGCCGTGGGAGAAGCCCGCCGAGCCCGGCCGACTCACCCCGGCCCGAGTCCGCCGGGGGTTTCGGAACCTCCGCCCGCACCTGCACTGCCCGACCCGTGCGCCAAAACCCTCAACCCCCGGACCTGGCAGGCCACTTGGCTCGAAAAACCGGCGGCCCGCCACCCGTTAAGATGTGGGTAAAACCGTGAAACGACCAGAGAGCATCACCGAACGAAACCGACTCAAACCATAAAGAACAAGCTGAGCACCATGGCGGTCAGTCCAGACGGTCGTATGCGCCCGGCTCCCAGTCGGCGAACAGTGTCAGTGCCTCCGCTGTCTCGGTGCGTTCCGGCGCTGTGGAGGTGGCCGGCCACCAGTTCTCCACCTGATGCGCGTCCACGAGGACGAAGGCCCGGTATCCATGGAAGTCGCCGGGGTCGTCTGCCACGCCGATGTGGATGGGTGCGTCATCGGGCAGGTCTTTGAGTGCGTCGCGAAGCTGCGCAGCGTTCCAGACCTGCGGGGTGTGCTCGAAGACGTCGGTCATGGGCACAGATTGCCGGACCGGAACGCGTTGCCGGTGAAGACACGGCCGTGCCCCGGGCCAGAGCACTGATCCGGGGCACGTGGACGACTACCAGGCGTTCAGGTCGGAGCCGCTCGCCCCGAATGAGAAGGTCGCCGTGGTGGTGCAGGTGGCCCCCGGACGCCGCACGCGGATCCTTTTCCAGGTCGTCACCCAGGGTGAGTGCAAGGTTGATCTGGCAAGTGGGGACGGTCGAGGAGTAGGCCGTGTCGCTCCGGAGCAGCCCTTCGGCGGCATGGCTGGGGAGAGGGGAAAACGCTGGAAGTGCGTAGGCGCAGGTGAGAGCGTGGCCCCATGAGCACGATCGATGGGACGCCTCCCCGATCGGGTACGCCCTGTACGCGCTGACCACCGGCGCCGAGACCGACCTGGCCACCGCGGCGGCGATGCTGAACCCCGAGGC
>NZ_JBIUBU010000077.1:0-2682 GCF_044548345.1 Streptomyces sp. NPDC052042
AAGTGCCTTGTGACCTGCGGTGATGGGAGTTCTTCAGGCTTCCAGCACGCTGGATCGGCAAGGCACTTCCGAGATGCAGGTTTCCCACCCCCCTGCAGCGGTCTCCGCCGCGTTCGATGAACCGAATCTCATCGCATATGCCGGGCTGGTCCCGGTGATGTGGCTGGCCGAGCGGTGCGGGCTTGCGCGGCTGGTGGCCAAGAACGTGAGGTTGACCGGGGCGGCGTCAGCCGGCCCGGACGGGGCGTGACGGATCGGTTCCGTCACCTGGTGTGGTGGTGGGGCTTCAGCGGCGTCGGCCAGGCCCGCGCCGCAGAATTCTCCGCAGCTGGCTGCTGGCTGCCCTGCGCCGCCGACTTCAGTCCGCCGCAACCAAGTCCGGTGCCGGGAAACACAGGCGCAACGGGGCGTCTCAGTCCGTGTCCACCGCAGTGTCTGCTCACAACGTCGGCTTCGGCCAGGTGGGCGGCGAGCGCAACGTGGTTCAACTGGGGAGGGCGCCACAGGCGCGGACTGGGCAATCAGCTGTCTTCTACCACCCGGAAGGCCAGACAGACGACGACGGTGTGATCACCGACCGGAGTGCCCGCACGGTCCCAGAAGCGCCGGTGCACATCGCACCAGGCCTCAAGAGACACGTCACCTTCACCCTCGGCCCTGGCATGCTCCCAGGTGACGTCGCCAAAGGGCTTCACCTCTACGCTGATGAACTCCAGGGTGGCGACGCACCGGCCCTCGTTGTCCAGGAGAGCCTGCCGCTCACCGACGTACTCCAGGCCTTCGGCCTCTTCGGCGTACTCGTCGAGCAGACAGGTCGTGGCGGTCTTGGCCCCTGTCAGAACCAAGGAATTGAGCATGTCCCGCATGTCACCAGGCAAGCCCAGTTCCAGCGCACGCATACCGTTGACTCGCGGCCACATCGTCCTGTCATCTCACTCGGTGCAGCCCTTCGGTCCACGGGCTGCATACGCGTGATCATATGCGCAGCTCACCGGCGAGCGGCTCGGCCGGGTCGAGCTGGCCCAGCGCCCACTGCCGCCGGAGATCGGCGCCGTGCTCAACCCGGACACCGAGCTCGCTGATCTGGCTCAGCCTCGATCCACATAGCCGGTCCAGGGCTTGGGCATGAAAACGCGGATGCCCTCTGAGTTGGGACGATGGGACTTCCTACGGTTCCATATCCACAGAGCAAGAGAGCACCCGCGAGATGCAATCTTCCCATGCCGCTTCGGCGGTGTCCGCCGCGTTCGATGACGCGAATCTGGTCGCGTACGCCGGGCTGGTCCCGGTGATGCGGCTGGCCGAGAGGTGTGGGCTTGCCCGTCTGACGGCGGAGAAGGTGAAGCTTGGCGGGGCAAAGAACGGCGCGGGTGCCGCAGCGGACGCCAAGGTCACCAGCATCGTGGCCGGGATGGCCGCAGGCGCGGACAGCATCGACGGCTTGGACGTCCTGCGACACGGTGCGATGCCGGTCCTGTTCGATAGGATCCGTGCCCCCTCCACGCTGGGCACGTTCCTGCGTGCGTTCACCCACGGTCACGCGCTCCAGCTCCATGCCGTGCAACGCAGGTTCCTGGGCGCACTGGCCGCGCACACACCGCTGCTGCCGGGTGCCGGCGAGACGGCGTTCATCGATGTCGACTCCACCCACAAACGCGTCTACGGCCACACCAAGCAGGGCGCCGAGTACGGCCGGTTCAAGGGCATTCGCACCCTGCACCCCCTGCTCGCCACGATCTGCACCCCCGCCTCCCGGCCGGTGATCGCCACCGTGCGGCTGCGCCGCGGCAAGGCAGCCGACTCCCGGGGCGCCCCGAAATTCGTCAGCGAGGCCCTGGCCACCGCGGCCGAGGCCGGCTGCACCGGCCTGCGCATCCTGCGCGCTGACTCCCAGTTCTACAACGCCGGGGTGATCGCCGCCTGCCGCCGGGCCGGCGCCCGCTTCTCAATCACCTGCGGCATGAACCCCTCCATCAAACGGGCCGTCCTGGCCATCCCGGACGAGGCATGGCAGCAGATCACCTACCCCACCGCCGTGCCCGATCCCGAAACGGGCGAGCTCATCTCGGACGCCGAAGTCGCCGAGATACCCCAATACACCGCGTTCGCCAGCCGCAAGAAGGTCGAGCGGGTCACCGCCCGGCTGATCGTGCGCCGAGTCCGTGACCTGGCCAAACCCGCCACCGTCGGCGAGCAGGGCGAGTTGTTCCCCGTCTGGCGCTACCACCCCTTCTTCACCGACACCCCCGCCCAGACCCTCCAGGCCGAGCGGGAACACCGCCACCACGCCGTCGTCGAGCAGGTCATCGCCGACAGCAAAGCCTCCGCCCTGGCTCACCTGCCCTCGGGACACTTCCATGCCAACGCCGCCTGGCTGACCCTGTGGGCGATGACCTACAACCTGCTGCGGGCCGCCGGAGCCCTGGCCTCCGCCTTCCACGCCAAGGCCGCCACCGCCACCCTCCGCGCCCACCTCGTCCGTGTCCCCGCCCGGATCGCCCGCTCCGCACGTCGTATCACCCTGTACCTACCGCTCAACTGGCGCTGGCAGCACGCCTGGACACAGCTGTTCGTCACCGTCCACGCCCCACCCGAGACGGCCTGACGCCCCTGACCACCCCGCCCGCCAAGGCCCGACCGGAGCGCAACCGTGGAAAAGCTGGGCAGACCAGCGGATATCCC
>NZ_JBIUBU010000078.1:0-2563 GCF_044548345.1 Streptomyces sp. NPDC052042
CCGAACTCCACGACGCCTTTGTCTCCCTGGCATGCAGTCTCATCTGCTGGAGACGCCTCAAGAAGACCCAACCATGATCGTGTTACGAGCTCTTACGGGACGGCCATTAGGGCTTGCAGATCATCAAGGCGTTGCTTCCCGTTCCTGGGGCTCGTTGATGTGGTATGCGCATCCCGGACGAAGCTCGTGCCCAACTCAGTGTGAAGTTCGCGGTGTTGTTCCCGCATCTCGACGAGCGGCAGCGGCGCCTGCTGATGGGAGCGGAGGCCCGCGTGCTGGGGCATGGCGGTATCCGGGCCGTCGCGCGGGCGGCTGCGGCGAGTGAGACGACGGTCCGCAGGGGCGTGTTCGAGTTGGAGGCCGGAGAGGAGCCGTTGGGCCGGGTACGGCGGCCGGGCGGGGGCCGCAAGCGAGTCGCGGATCTCGATCCGGGGCTGCGGCCCGCGCTGCTGGCGCTGGTCGAGCCGGACGAGCGGGGTGATCCGATGTCGCCGCTGCGGTGGACGGTGAAGTCGACCCGCTCCCTCGCGCGGGAGCTGGCCCGGGCCGGGCACAAAGTCAGTGCGGACACCGTCGCCGACCTGTTGCGAGAGGAAGGCTTCAGCCTGCAGGCCAACGCCAAGACCCTCGAGGGCAGTCAGCACCCGGACCGTGATGCCCAGTTCCGCTATCTCAACGAGCAGGCACGCGGGCACCGGGATGCCGGCCAGCCGGTGATCAGCGTGGACACCAAGAAGAAGGAACTCGTCGGCGAGTTCAAGAACAGCGGCCGGCAGTGGCGACCGGCCGGTGATCCGACGCCGGTGAACATCCATGACTTCGCCGACCTGCACCTGGGCAAGGCCATCCCTTAGCTTGTCATTTAACGACCGGTGTCGAACGTACCTCGAACTTGATGGGCGTTTTCGCAGTTCAGCGGACACGTAGGCGGCCTTCGCCTGATCCTGTGCTCCGTCACAGAGTGGATCAGCGCGAAGGCCGTGGTCGTGAGTCTGGTGCATCAGGGCGTCCTGCGGGATGCGTTCGCGGAAGTGTCACGCTTCCGGTCGGAGCTGTACGCGTGTCTGACCGCGCGGGGCGACGCGTTGTTCGAGTTGTGCGACGCGCTGCTGTGCACGGACGGGCCGGTGCGGACGCTGGTCGATCTCGCGCTCGCGCCCGAACACCGCCGTGGGCACGGGGCTCTGTACGGCGGACTCAACCAGGGCCGGATCGACGTCGCCCGGCTGCGTCGGGCCCTGGCCGGGGTGCCGCTGCCGAGGGCGGCCGACGGTCGGCTCGTGCTGGCGGTGGATGTCTCGCCGTGGCTGCGGCCGGATGCCAACACGTGTGCTGACCGGGCCTTTTGCCACACGTTCGGCCGGGGTGAGGGCAAGCATCAGATGGTGCCCGGCTGGCCGTACTCGGTGGTGGCCGCGCTGGGGAGTGGCCGCACGTCGTGGACGGCGGTGCTGGACGCGGTCCGCCTGGAGCCCGGCGCCGACGTCGCCGCGGTGACCACGGTGCAGATCCGCGAGGTCGTCGAGCGGCTGGTCGCGGCCGGCCAGTGGCGGCCGGGTGATCCGGAGGTCCTGGTCGTGCTGGACGCTGGATACGACGCTCCGCGCATCGCCCACCTGCTGGATGGCCTGCCCGTCGAGATCCTCGGCCGGCTTCGTTCAGATCGGGTGATGCGGCGTCCGACACCCTCCCGTGAAGAGTTTCACCTGGCCAACCCCAAGGGCGGCCGGCCGCCCAAGCACGGCGGCGAGTTCGTCTTCGGTGACCCCACCACCTGGGGCATCGAGCAGGCCGTGACGGTCACGGACACCCGCCTCTACGGGAAGGCGACCGCACAGGCGTGGGACCGGCTGCACCCGCGGCTGACCCGCCGGGCCGCATGGCTCGACCACGAGGGACCGCTGCCCGTCATCGAGGGCACCGTCATCCGCCTGGTCGTGGAGAAGCTGCCCAGCGGCGGGGTCAACAAGCCGGTCTGGCTGTGGTGGTCGCGCACCGGCGCCACCGAAGCGGACGTCGACCGCTGCTGGCAGTCCTTCCTGCGACGCTTCGACATCGAGCACACGTTTCGCCTGTTCAAGCAGACCCTCGGGTGGACCAAGCCCCGGCTCCGAAGCTCGGAAGCGGCCGGCCGGTGGACCTGGCTGGTGATCGCCGCGTATGCCCAACTCAGGCTCGCCCGGCCCCTGGCCGCCGACCTCCGCAGGCCCTGGGAGAAGCCGGCCGAGCCGAACAAACTGACACCCGCCCGCGTCCGCAGAGGGTTCAGGAACCTGTGCGCGAAGGCCGGCTCACCGGCCGGTGCACCGAAACCATCCCGTCCCGGCCCTGGCCGGCCACCGGGCTCGAAGAACCGCCGCCCCGCCACCCGCCACGACGTGGGCAGAGTCCTCGCCACCGGCGAGGCGTTCAGCCGACCCACCCACCACAAGGTGGGCACAAAACCACGCCGAACCGGTTAAATGAACTGAACCGCCCCGATTCGAATGGAGACTCGATTTCATGAAAGGATCGAGTCATGGCACGACCTTCCCGTTACCCGCTTGAGCTCCGCCGTCGTGCG
>NZ_JBIUBU010000079.1:0-2185 GCF_044548345.1 Streptomyces sp. NPDC052042
CGACCTCCAGCAGCAGCCTCAGACGGTCTTCGTGCAGTTCCTGCTGAGTGTCCGGGGCCGCGGGCCCGGCTGGCAGAGGCCGACCGGGCCGGGGCGTGTCCGAGAGCCGGACAGGTGGCACCTGGGCAGGAGCGTTCACTCCTGCTTCGATCCGGCCAGCTCCAGACGGGGCCAGCCGGCCAGGTCGGTGAGCATCTGCCGGTCGTGGGTGGCGACCACGACCGCGCAGGCCGTGGTGGTCAGTGCCTGGGTGAGCTCGTCGACCAGGGAGGCGGACAGGTGGTTGGTGAGCTCGTCGAGCATGAGCAGGTCGGGCTGCTCGGCCAGGCACATCGCCAGGTGCAGGCGCCGCTGCTGGCCCTGGGACATGCGTCCCACCGGGGTGCGCAACGTGATCGCGGCCAGCAGGCCCAGCCCGCTGAGCGAGGGCGCATGCCCCTTCAGGCCTCGGGACTGGAGCCGGTCCACGTGCGCCTGGTAGGCCCGGTAGGCGGTGTGCTCCGGGTTCCAGGCGGGAACCTCCTGGGACAGCAGGACCACCCGCGCGTCGTGGTGGACCTGCAGGCTGCCCCCGGTGAGGCGCACCTGCCCGGCCAGCACGCCCAGGAGGGTGGACTTGCCCGCCCCGTTCGGGCCGGTCAGCAGCAGCCGGTCACCACCGCTGATCGTCACCTCGACCGGCTGGCGCAGCCGTCCGGAGACCGTGAGGTCCTGCCCGTGCAGAACCGGACGTCCGGCCCGGTTTCGCAGGTCGGGCCAGGACAGGCTCCGGGGCGGCTCGGGCACGGTGATGCGGTGCTGCTCAAGGTCTTTCACGCGCCGGTTGAAGGTCTGCACGACCCCGGCGGCACGGGTGGCGCGCTGGTGCTTGCCGGTGCCCTTGTCCGGGCGCCAGCCGGTCTGCAGGCGCCCGCGGGCCTCCTCGGCGGCCCGGGTCAGATGGGCGTGCTCGGCCTGCTGGGCGGCGTGCTCCTGCTCCCACCGCTCCCGCTCCCGACGACGGCCCTCGACCCAGCCGTCGTACCCGCCCGCGTACAGGCGGGGCAGACCGTCCCGACTCGGGTCCAGGTCCAGGAAGGTCGTGGCGACCTCGCGCAGCAGCGCCCGGTCGTGGCTGACCACGGCCACGCCTCCGGGGTGCTCACGCAGCCTGCGTGCCAGGAAACCCAGGGCGGCGGCGTCCAAGTGGTTGGTGGGTTCGTCCAGCAGCAGCAGATCGGTGCTCGAGCCCAGCACGACCGCCAGGCGCACCCGGTAGCGCTGCCCGGCCGACAAGGTCGCCAGGCGCCGGTCACGGTCGGTGCAGGCCCCCAGACCTTCCAGGGCGACGTCGACGCGCCGCTCGGCGTCCCAGGCGTCCAGCGCGGTGGCGACCTCCAAGGCCTGGGCGTAGGCGTCCTCCGCACCGGGTTCACCCTGGGCAAGGGCCTCGGTCGCGGCCTCCAGCAGGTCCAGGGCGGTCAGGGAGTCCCCGACGGCTTCCTTGACCAGATCACCGACGGTGCGCTCGTCCTCGACGTGCAGGGTCTGCTCGACCAGCACCAGGGTCCCGGTACGTGAGACCGTGCCCGCGTCGGGCGTCAGAGTGCCGGCCAGCACGTGCAGCAGGGTCGTCTTGCCCCGTCCGTTCTCGCCGACGATGGCCAGACGAGAACCGGCCGAGACCGTCACGTCGGCGCCGGACAGGACCGTGCGCCCTCCCAGACGGACCACGACCCCCTCGGCGCGCACGTGCGCAGCAGCGCCAGCAGGAAGATCCCGAGGCAGGGCAGAAACAGGGGAAGAGGAAGTAGTACGAAGCATGCGTGTTCTCTCAGCTCGTCATGGAGCCGGGCAGCACGCGGGGCCACCCGGCACAAGGCCAGGACGGCGGGCGAGAAATCAGTCGGGTTCGGCCGCCGTCAGCGGCAGAACCAGGGCTTCATACAGAAAGACATGCCCCGCAGTCTACGGACAGGCCCCGAGCAGGAGCGAGGGAATTAACCGGGGCGTGACCCAGCTCATGTGCCCCCACGGATCTCCAGGAACGGCGACGGCGCACCTTCCCGCGCCGGGAAGGTGCGCCGTTTCCGGACCGGGCGGGGCATCAGGCCTCGGGGTTCAGCATCGCCGCCGCGGTGGCCAGGTCGGTCTCGGCGCCGGTGGTCAGCGCGTACAGGGCGTACCCGATCGGGGAGGCGTCCCA
>NZ_JBIUBU010000080.1:0-2062 GCF_044548345.1 Streptomyces sp. NPDC052042
GTGGCGGGGTCGGGGTCGTACAGGTCGTCGAGGTTCCAGCCGCGGTCGGTGGGGAACGGGGAGATGGCGTCGGTTCCGGAGGCGACCAGGTCCCATAGCTCGTCGGGTGTGGTCACTTGGCCGGGGTAGCGGCAGGCCATGCCCACCACCGCGATCGGCTCGTTCGAGGGGACGACGGGCCGTACGACGGCTTTCTCCGATGTCACAGCGGTCGGGTCGGCGTCGCCGAACAACTCCTGACCGAGGTACCCGGCCACAGCGGTCGGAGTCGGGTGGTCGAACAACATGGCGCTGGCCAGGCGCAGCCCGGTGGCGGAGGCCAGCCGATTGCGTAGCTCTACGAGAGTGAGGGAGTCGAAGCCCTCTGTCCGGAACGCCGTATCCGGATCGACGGCCGTGGCCGAGCCGTGCCGAAGCACCGCGGCGGCCTCCGTACGCACCAGATCCAGAAGAAGTCGCTGCCGCTCGGCCGCCGAGAGGTGCGGCGACAACCAGGCGGGTACGTTGCCGGGTGAGTCTTTGGCGTCGGGTATGTCGCCAGCATGGGCTGCCCGGATCCTGTCGAACAGGGGACGCTGGAGCCGACGGGACGCCGGGGAGGCCAGGAAAGTCCTCCAGTCCACGTCAGCGACGATCAGGGTGGTCTCGTCGGCTTGGACTGCCTGCTCCAGCAGGTCGAGAGCCTGTTCCGGATCCAGTCCGTCGATACCGTCCCGCGCGAAGGACCTTTCCCCGGCCCCGGCGGCCATCCCGGCCCCGGCCCAGGGGCCCCAGGCGATCGACGTGGCGCGCTGTCCCCGCGCCCGCCGTTGGTGGGCGAGCGCGTCGAGGGCCGCGTTGGCCGCCGCGTACGTGGCCTGGCCACCGTTCCCCCACACCCCGACGATCGAAGAGAAGAGCACGAAGGCGTCCAGGTCGAGGTCGGCGGTGAGCTCGTCCAGGTGATGGGCGGCGATGGTCTTGGCCCGCAGCACTGCGTCGATGCGCTCGGCGGTGAGCCCGTCGAGCACCCCGTCGTCGAGTACCCCCGCGCAGTGCAGCACAGCCGTCAGCGGCTGGTGGTCCGGAATTCCGGCGAGCAGAGCGGCAAGCGCGTCGCGATCGGCGGCGTCGCAGGCCATGACAGTGACTTCGGCGCCGAGAGCGGTGAGCTCGTCGATCAGTTCGGCCACGCCGGGAGCGTCGCTCCCACGACGTCCGGCCAAGAGCAGATGCGGCGCCCCTGCCAGGGCGAGCCTGCGCGCGGCCTGGGCACCGAGCGCCCCCGTTCCTCCGGTGATGAGCACCGTGCCGGATGGAGTCCAGTTGCGCCGTGCGGGCCGGCCGGGGGCGGGAACCACACGGCGGACGAAGGTACCGGAGGCACGAATCGCCATCTGGTTGTCTGGGGTGTTCGTGACGAGCACCCGGGCCAGTCTGCGAAGCGCGGCAGGAGGGGCATCGGTCGGAAGGTCCACCAAGCCGCCCCACCGGTCGGCGAGTTCGATTTCGGCGACCTGCCCCAGGCCCCAGAGCTGTGCTCCGCCGACGGACGGGGCCTCTCCGGGCTGCGCTGCCACCCCACCGCGGGTCACGATCCACAACGGCGCATCCGGTGCGGCGTCGCCCAGTGCTTGGATCAGAGCGACGGCCTCGGCGAGGCCGGGTTCGGCCGGTGCGAGCCACAGGACGCGCTCGCAAGGTTCGGCCGCGTCCCAGGCCGCCCGCACCAGCCCTGCGAGCGCTTCCCGGTCGGCGGACACCGGCATTTCCAGGCTCTGGACGGCCGCCCCGTGGCCGGCGAGCGCGCTTTCGACATCGGCAAGGATTCCGGCATCCGCCAGGTCGTTCGTCGTGAGGAGCAGCCAACGCTCCGTCGAGCTCACGGCATAGTTGTCAGGTGCGGCTTCCCAGGTGACGCGATAGCGCAGTCGGTCCGCGCCCGGCGCACCACTGCTGTCGGAGGCCCGGACCGGAGCAGAAGCAGCGGTGGGGTTCATCCAGTAGTGGTCGTGTTGGAAGGGGTAGGTGGGGAGGGTGGTGTGGTGGGTTGGGGGTGGGGTTGTGGGTGGGGTGGGGGTGG
>NZ_JBIUBU010000081.1:0-2020 GCF_044548345.1 Streptomyces sp. NPDC052042
AGTGCGCCACGAGGCGCGATGCAATCGAGTGGAGGTGAAAGGCCACCACCTCCGGGCCGTCGCAGCGGCCTGGTGAAGCTGGGGGCAGCCTGATCCGGGGAACGCCGGGGAGGGCGGCAAGCAGCCCCGACAACGGCGGGACGTGCCGGTACTACCGGACGGTGCGGGTCCGTCTAGCGAGGTCAGAAGGTGTAGCGAAAGCGAACCAGTGGTTGAAGCTCCGTAAGCAGCGAGCCGGCTCAAATCTGGTGGATACGGGCCGGTATGCAGCGCGTGGCCTGTGTGTCCTCGGATGGGCGGGTCAACTCCGAAGCCGGATTTCCTGTTCCGGTGGGGAGGCCACGTTGAAAGCCTGCGGCGTAGGCGTGGCGATGCTGCCGGAGTAGAGCTGGGCGTCTCCCTGACCGATCGATTGTGTGGTGAACGTGGGAACCATCCGCGGTCGCCCGAGCCGCCGGACTGCCAGTTCGGCGGTGGGCAGGTCCGTTGCCGACTGATGGCCGTGGGTGGGGCGGAGGCCCCGTAGTAGTCGCGGGAGTAACGACCCGTCGTGGGGATCGGGAAAGCCGGTCGCAGGGCAAAGGGGGCCAGCAAGTCAGTGGCCGAAGTACTGGAAGGTCAGGAGGTTTTCGCCGGTGAATACCGACGAACTGGAGTGGGCCTTGATGAAGGCCGAACGCCGGGTACTGGAGATCCAGACCAAGCTGCACCGTTGGGCTCGTGATGATCCTCATCGCAGGTTCGACGACCTGTTCAATCTCGTTGCCGATCCCGGCTTCCTGCTGGTGGCCTGGGATCGGGTGCGGGGCAACAAGGGTGCTCGCACGGCCGGGGTGGACGGACGCACGGCGTCGTCCATCGCGCTGCGGGTTGGTGTCGAGAAGTTCCTCGACGTGCTGCGGTCGCAGATCAAGGACCGTAGTTTCCAGCCCATGCCGGTGCGGGAGCGGATGATCCCCAAGGCGGGCGGCAAGCTGCGCCGACTGGGGATCGCGACGATCACCGACCGGGTGGTGCAAGCATCCTTGAAGCTGGTGTTGGAGCCGATCTTCGAGGCGGATTTCCTCCCGTGTTCCTACGGGTTCCGCCCGAACCGCCGGGCTCACGACGCGGTGGCCGAGGTGCGTCTGCTCACGTCCAAGAAGTACGAGTGGATCGTGGAAGGCGACATCAAAGCCTGCTTCGACGAGATCTCACACACCGCTCTCATGGAGCGGGTGCGGGCACGCGTCGGAGACAAACGCGTCCTGGCCCTGGTGAAGGCGTTCCTCAAGGCGGGCATCCTCAGCGAGGACGGCCTGCTGCGGGACAACGACACCGGCACCCCGCAGGGTTCGATCCTCTCGCCGTTGCTCAGCAACGTCGCTCTCTCGGTCCTGGACGAGCACATCGCCCAGGCGTCGGGAGGCGCCGGAACTGATCTCAACGAGCGCCGAAGGCGTCGACGCCGAGGTCTGCCCAACTACCGGCTGGTCCGGTACGCGGACGACTGGTGCCTGATGGTTCACGGCACCAAGGCAGACGCCGAAACGCTACGCGACGAGATCGCGGAAGTCCTCACCACGATGGGCCTGCGCCTGTCGCCGGAGAAGACTCTGATCACCCACATCGAGCAGGGCCTGGACTTCCTCGGCTGGCACATCCAGCGCCACCGGAAACCAGGCACCAACCGGTACTACGTCTACACCTACCCTGCCAAGAAGGCCCTGCGGGCCGTCATGGCCAAGGTCAAGACGCTCTGCCGAGAGGTCGGTACGAACCAGCCGCTCGATGCCCTGCTCGTCCGGATCAATCCGGCAGTGCGGGGCTGGTGCGCCTACTTCCGGCCCGGGGTGTCCTTCGCGACCTTCTCCTACCTGCGCAACTACATGTGGCAAACGGTCTGGAGATGGGTGCAGCGCAAGCACCCCAAGACGGGCCGGAGGAAGATCTTCAGCCGCTACTGCGGCCGCAGATCATGGTGGACCGGGGAGACCCGGGAACTGTTCAACCCGATCACGGTGGGCACCACTCGCTACCG
>NZ_JBIUBU010000082.1:0-1660 GCF_044548345.1 Streptomyces sp. NPDC052042
CCTCGAACTTTCGTGGGGGTCCGTCGACGGAGTCGGCGGACCTTTTCGTTTTCTGGGGCGGGTGGTGGGCAGGCCGGTGGCCCGAGTGTCGCGTCGGGTGGGCGCCGGGTTCCACTGCCCGGGGTCGGGTGGTGCTGTTGTCGGGACGGGAGGTCTGCTGGTCAGCCCGGGTTGGGCAGCAGCGCGAGTCGTTCGAGGGCGCCTGTGATCTCGCCTGTCCAGGGCCAGTGCTGGGTGAGGCGGAGGATCCTGCGCCGGCCGGTGGTGACGAGCTGCGCGGCTGCGGAGAACAGGCGGAACCGCAGTCGGCGGGGCTCCCACAGCCGGGCCTTGCCGGTCAGGGCGAGCATGGGCATCCAGGCCAGCAGGTCGAGTGCGATCTGGACGATCTCCAGCCAGACCTTGTTCTGCGCGGTGTGGTGCAGGGGCAGGTTGCGCAGGCCGGTGGACCGGGCGGCCCGGATCCGGTCCTCGGCCCGGGCCCGCAGCCGGTGACGGAGCTCGAGCTCGGCGATCGGCCGGTCAGGGGTGTTGGTCGCGAAGCACGTGATCCGCATGCCGTCCGCGTCCGTGATCCTCAACTGGGCTCCGGGATGCGGTCGTTCCTTGCGGACGATCAGCCGCATGCCGTTGGGCCAGCCGTCCAGCAGCTTGCCCGTGAGCTCGGCGACCCAGGCCCCGTCGCGGACCTTGCCGTCGGTCTCGACGGCCGGCGTCCAGGCCGAGGCCGGGATCTTCAGGAGGTGCTGGTGAATGGTGTCGGTGACCACCATGCCGACCGAGTAGGACAGCCATCGGCCTCGCTTCGCGAGCCAGGACACGAAGTCGTGGGTGCCGCCGGCGGAGTCCGTGCGGATCAGCGTCTGCCGTCCTCGCCGGTACTTCTTCGGCAGCTGGGCCAGGGCCAGTTGGGCGGTGGTGATGTGGTCGGCGGCCGTGTTCGAGCCCGCGTTCCCCGGTCTGAACAGGGCGGCGACCGGCTCTCCGGTTCCCCCGGGGCCGTGGTCGACGAAGGCCATCAGGGGGTGATGGCCTTAGGTCTTCTTCCAGGTCGCGGTCGCGTCCTCCTTGTCGGAGTGCGCGATCACGAGGACGCCGTCGAGGTCGACCGTGACCTGTCCATCGGCGTCCGGGGCATTCTTGCCCGCCAGCGACCAGACCCGGTTGCGGACTTCGGACCGTGCGGACCGGATGGCCCGCAGGGCTTTCTCGCCGGAGGCGGCGAGGGCGTCGATCAGGCGGGAGACCGTCGGGTCGGAGGCGACCGGGCCGAAGACGGCCGGCTCACACCGCAGCATCGCGACGTCCGCGAGGCAGTCCCCGCCGAGTGCGACCGCCAGGGCGACGTCCAGGAGGACCTTGCCGGGATCGTGGACGGCCCGCGGCTTGCGCCAGGGACCCAGAGCTGCGGATATGGCCTGGTCAAGGCCACTCTTGCGGACTGTTTCGACGAGCAGGACCGACCCGGCCTGGGAGACGACCTGACGGCCGTCATCCTGAACGCGGACACGGGGATAGGACCCGATAGGGTGCTTCACCTGGGAAGTGCCTCTGGTTTCAGCGGGAACAAGGACCTCGACAATCCTCATTCTTGCTGGTCAGAGGCACTTTCTGCTTTCCTGACCGCCTGTCGGACAGCCCGCTTCATGAAAGCCTGAGG
>NZ_JBIUBU010000083.1:0-1563 GCF_044548345.1 Streptomyces sp. NPDC052042
TGGGCGTCGGTGAGGCGTTCGATGAGGAGGATGCCGGTGCCTTCGGCCCAGGCGGTGCCGTCGGCGTTGGCGGAGAAGGGTTTGCAGCGGCCGTCAGGTGCCAGTCCGCGCTGGCGGGAGAACTCCACGAACATCCCCGGTCCGGCCATGACGGTGGTGGCGCCGGCGAGGGCGAGGTCGCATTCGCCGCGGCGCAGGGACTGGACCGCCAGGTGGAGTGCGACGAGGGAGGAGGAGCAGGCGGTGTCGATGGTGATCGCTGGCCCGCGTGTTCCCAGGGCGTAGGCGATCCGGCCGGAGGCCACGCTGGTCGTGGTGCCCGTGAGGAGGAAACCCCCGTATCCGTCCGCCCCTTCATGCAGCCTCGGCCCGTACTCCGACGCCGTCGTACCGACGAACACACCGGTCCGCCCGTCGCGCAGCGACTCCGGCACGATTCGGGCACGCTCCAGTGCCTCCCAGGTGGTTTCCAGCAGGAGTCGTTGTTGGGGGTCCATGGCGGTGGCTTCGCGGGGGCTGATGCCGAAGAAGTCGGGGTCGAAGTCTGCGGCGTTGTGGAGGAAGCCGCCGTGGCGGACGTAGCTTTTTCCGGGTGTGGCGGGGTCGGGGTCGTACAGGTCGTCGAGGTTCCAGCCGCGGTCGGTGGGGAACGGGGAGATGGCGTCGGTTCCGGAGGCGACCAGGTCCCACAGCTCGTCGGGTGAGACCACCCCACCGGGGAAGCGACAGCCGATGCCGATGACGGCGATCGGATCATCTTCCGTGTCTTCCGCCTTCTTCGTACCGCCCGCCTCACGCCCCTTCGGCTCCACGTCGGTGGCAGACTCACCGAGCAGGGTTGCCGCCAGATGGCCGGCCACGGCCTGTGGCGTCGGCATGTCGTAGACGAGGCTCGGATCGAGAGCGATCCCAGTAGCTGTGCCGAGCAGGTCGGCCAGTTCGACAGCCGTCATCGAGTCGAGCCCCTGGGCGGTGAACGTCCGGTCGGGGACGACCTCGTCCGGGCCGTCGAGTTCCAGGACGTCCGCTGTGGTCTCGGCGACGAGCTGGAGCAGGGACTCGCGCGACATTTGATCCGTCGCGCGCTCCCGCTCGGTGGCAAGGGGAGCTTGGTCCGGCTCGGTAGCAGGATGGGTCTGGTCCGGCTCGGTGGCAGGATGGGTCTGGTCCGGTTCGGTGGCGGGGTGGGTCTGATCCGGGTTTTTCGTAGCGAGAGCCGGAGAAGTCTGCTCATGCTTCACGCCCGGTGCCCAGTACGTGCGGCGTTGGAAGGGGTAGGTCGGCAGTTCCACTCGCCGTGGCGCGCTTGCTCCACAGAGTGCGGCCCAGTCGATGTGGCCGCTCTGCACACCGACGGCCGCGATGGCTTGTGCGAGGGTGTGTGGTTCGGAGTGGTTGCGGTGGAGGGTGTGGGTCAGGGTGGGGCTGTTGCTGTTGCTGTTGCTGTTGGTGGTGTTGAGGGTGTGGCGGGTGAGGGTGGTGAGGGTGGGGTGGGGTCCGATTTCGAGGTAGGTGGTGGTGCCGTGTTGGTGGGCGGTGTGGATGGTGTCGGTGAAGCGGACG
>NZ_JBIUBU010000084.1:0-1475 GCF_044548345.1 Streptomyces sp. NPDC052042
CAATACCGGTGACTTTGGCTCTTTCCGGTCGTTGAGCGGGTGTGCCAAGGCCAGGACAGGTGAAGTCGCCGGCAGGGGAGCGGTTGTCGGATCGGATTGCGCTCGGGGTGCTGACCCAGGCGTTCCCGCCAGAGTTGGTGGACGAGGTGATCGCGGAGTGCGGCCGGGCCGAGCGACGGCAGCGGTTGCTGCCGGCCCGGGTGGTCGTCTATTTCGTGCTGGCCATGTGCCTGTTTTCGGGTCAGGGATACGAGGAGGTTGCGCGGCTGCTCACGCACGGGCTGGAGCGGATGGGCCGGTGGAAGGGAACGTGGCGGGTGCCGACCACCGCGGCCATCGGCCGGGCCCGGCTGCGGCTGGGTCCGGAACCGCTGCGGGCACTGTTCGCCCGGGTGTGCCACCCGGTGGCCACCGAGGAGACCACGGGCGCGTGGTATCGGGGCTGGCGGTTGGTGGCCGTGGACGGCACCACCTTCGAAGTGCCGGATACCGAGGCCAATGCCGCCTTCTTCGGCCGCCCGGGCGTAAGCCGGGGACAGGGAAAGAGCGCGTACCCGCAGGCGCGCGTGGCCGCGCTGGTCGAATGCGGCACCCACGCCGTCTTCGCTGTCGAGACGGGCCCCTTGGCGGTCGGTGAAACCGAGCTGGCCCAGCGCCTTTTCACCGAGCTGACGCCGGGCATGCTCGTCCTGGCCGACCGGGGCTTTCGCGGCTTCGACCTGTGGCAGGCCGCCGCAGTGACCGGTGCCGATCTGCTGTGGCGGGTCAAGAACGACGCCGTGCTGCCGGTACGGGCCCTGCTGGAAGACGGCTCCTGCCTCTCCGAGATCGTCGCCGCCCGGGACAAGAACCGCCGCGCCAACCCCGCCCGGGTCCGCGTCATCGAGTACACCCTCACTCCCGGCGGCACGGTCTACCGGCTGATCACCACCATCCTGGACCCGAAGGCCGCATCCGCCGCTTCCCTGGCCGCGCTCTACGCCCAGCGGTGGGAGATCGAGAACACCCTGGACGAAATCAAGACCCACCAGGGCGGGCCCCGCCTGATCCTGCGCTCTCAGCACCCAGCCGGCGTCCAACAGGAGATCTTCGGTTTCTTCCTGGTGCACCACGCCCTGCGGACTCTGATGCATCACGCCGCGCAGCAAGCGGACCACGACCCCGACCGGATCTCCTTCACCCGGGCCCTCCGCGTCGTCCGCCGCCACGTCACCGACCAGGCGGCGTTTTCCCCCCTCCCGACTGACCCGGGCCCTGGCCGCGGCTCTGCGTGAGATCCGCGAACGCCCCCTGCCGCCCCGCCGGTTACGCGCCAACCCCCGCGTCATCAAACGCAAGATGTCCAACTGGAAACTCAAACGCACCGAGCACCGCATTCCACCCCGGCCGGCCGCACCCCGCGCGACGCTGGTTGGACCGACGAAGACCAGGCCGACCAGCCGAAAAACCACCTAAATCACCGGTATTGCCGCTAG
>NZ_JBIUBU010000085.1:0-1459 GCF_044548345.1 Streptomyces sp. NPDC052042
CGTCCCAGAAATGGCAACAGAAGTTGTCGCCCCGGCGCCGGGCACGCACTGTTGCGGCAGGAGGTTGTTCCCATGATCAATACGACGAACGACAAGAACAGCACGGCGCAGCACGGCGACACGGACGAGGTGCACGATGTGGTGGTGGTCGGCGCCGGAGCGGCCGGCCTCAGCGCCGCCATGCTCCTGGGCCGCGCCCGCCGCAAGGTGGTGGTGATCGACTCCGGCGAGCCGCGCAACGCGCCCGCCGCGCACATGCACGGTTTCCTGTCCCGCGACGGCCTGCCGCCCGCGACCCTGCTCGAAATCGGGCGGGCCGAGATCGACCGCTATGGAGTTCAACTCCTCCAAGGCCGGGCGGAGCAGATCGACCACGGCTACTACGTCCGCATGGCCGGCGGGGTGGTGCTCAAGGCCCGCCGCGTCCTGATCGCGACCGGGCTGCGCGACGAACTGCCCGACATCCCCGGCGTCCGCGAACGATGGGGAAGGGACGTCCTGCACTGCCCGTACTGCCACGCCTACGAAGTCCGCGACCAGCCCCTCGCCGTCCTCGGCACGCACCCGGGAGCGGTCCATCAGGCCCTGCTCCTGCGCCAGTGGAGCGACGACGTCGTCTTCCTCCCGCACACCCTGGACCTGACCGCGCAGGACCGGGAACAGCTGGAGGCACGCGGTCTTCACCTGATCGAGGGGGAGATCAAGCATCTCGTCGTCGACGACGACCGGCTCCGCGGGATCGAACTCGCCGACGGCCGCGTCGTGCCCCGCACCGCCGCCTTCCTCTTCCCGCGTTTCGTCCCGCACGACGAACTGCTGGCCCGGCTGGGATGCGACAAGGACGACGCCGGCTGGGTCGTCACCGACCGCACCGGCCGCACGAGCGTCGCGGGAGTCTGGGCCGTCGGCAACGTCGTCGACCCGCGCGCCCAGGTCGTGGCCGCGGCCGGTATGGGATCCGCCGCCGCCTTCGCCATCAACGCCGACCTCCTGGACGAGGACGTCGACCGCGCCGTCGAACAGCACCGCCACGCGGCCGCTGCCACCGTCCGGTAGCCCACAGCACGGCGACGCCAGACCTCGCATTCCCACTTGTACAAGACAGGAAGCCCACACATGACCGCACATGCCGCACGCCCGGTGGACAGCGTCACCGAGCAGACGTTCACCACACGCGTCCTCCAGGCGGAGCGACCCGTCCTGGTCCAGTTCTGGGCCACTTGGTGCCACCCGTGCCGGATGGTCACCCCCATCGTGGAGCAGTTGGCCGCCGAACAGTCCGGCCACCTGGACGTCGTCAAGGTCGACCTGGACGAGGAGCCCGGGCTGGCCGCCCAGCTCGGCATCACCTCTGTTCCCGCCTTCGTCGTCTACGCGGGCGGTCGGCCCGCGGGCTCGTGGGTCGGTGCGGCGCCCAAGCACGTCCTGGAGAAAAAGCTCACCTCGATCCTGCGGGCCG
>NZ_JBIUBU010000086.1:0-1449 GCF_044548345.1 Streptomyces sp. NPDC052042
TACTCCAGTCTGACTTCGCGATCTTGTCGCGGACCCGGCTGGGAACGGGTACGGCCACCGCGTGATCATCGGGGGTTGTGTGGACTCCTGAAGATCGTGCGGTGGCCGCAGGCCATAGCGTAGACCCTGCCCGCTGGCGAGCGATGTTCGACCAGGTCATGGCCCGGATCGCGGGACGCTTCGGCCGAGTTGAACCCCGGGCCACGGCCCGCTCCTACCTGCTCGGACTGCTGTCGGGCGTCGAACGCAAGAACTGCTGGCAGCTGGCCGAACAGGCGGGCCATACCCGGCCCGGGCCGATGCAGCGCCTGCTGCGCTACGCCCGCTGGGACGCCGACGTGGTCCGCGACGACCTGCGCGCCTACGCCGCCGAACACCTCGGCACCGACGGCGCCGTTCTCGTGGTCGACGAGACCGGCTTCCTGAAGAAGGGCCGGTCCTCGGCAGGAGTACAGAGGCAGTACACCGGCACCGCGGGACGCATCGAGAACACCCAGGTCGGCGTGTTCCTCGCACTGGCCACGAGCCGGGGACGGGCCCTGATCGACCGACGGCTCTACCTCCCCGAACACTCCTGGACCAACGATCCCGAACGCCGCACCGCGGCCGGGATACCCGAGACGGTGCAGTTCGCCACCAAGCCCCGCCTGGCCGCCGAGATGATCACAGCCGCACTGGAAGCCGGAATCGGCGCTTCCTGGGTGACCGGCGACGAAGCCTACGGCCAGGACCCCCAGCTCCGCGCCGCCCTCGAAGCACACGGCATCGGCTACGTGATGGCCGTCGCCTGCTCGACGCGGGTCAGGATCAACCACGGCCGCACCCCTGTCCGCGCGGACACCCTCGCCGGCCGCCTGCCCGGCACGGCCTGGCAGCGGCACAGCGCCGGCAACGGCGCGAAAGGCCCGCGCCACTACGACTGGGCCTGGATCCACACCGGCACCGGCAACCACCGCCACCTGCTCATCCGACGCAACCGCACCACCGGCGAACACGCCTTCTACCTGTGCTGGTCACCCACCCAAGTGCCCCTGTCCGAACTGGTCCGCGTCGCCGGTGTCCGCTGGAGCGTGGAGGAGTGTTTCCAGGCCGCCAAGGGCCAGGTCGGACTCGACCACTACCAGGTCCGGCACTGGACATCCTGGCACCGGCACATCACGCTCGCCATGCTCGCCCTGGCCTTCCTGACCGCCCTCGCCGCCGACACGGCACCCCAACGGCCCGCCGATACGCACCAGCCCGCCCGCAGCCAAGATCCGATCACGCTGACCGTCCCGGAGATCCGCCGCCTCCTCGCCGCCGTCTTCAACCCACCAGCCGTAACCGCGGCCAGGCTGCTGCACTGGTCCAACTGGCGCAGACGCCACCAGGCAACAGCCAGACACAGCCACTACCGACGGCGAACCGCCGACGAAACCGCTGAATAGATCACGAAACCGCACTGGAGTA
>NZ_JBIUBU010000087.1:0-1320 GCF_044548345.1 Streptomyces sp. NPDC052042
TGGTCAGGCCCAGCTGGGCCCGGCCGTCGGACGGCACGGTGATCTCGGACGGCGGGGAGATGGGCGGCTTGCCCGAGGGCGGGGTACCGGTGGCCATGGCCGAGTTGGTGATGGTGCCCGCGTCCACGTCGGCCTGGGTCACCGTGTAGGCGGCCGTGCAGGTGACTGTGGCACCCGGGGCCAGGGATTCGGCCTCCTTGGGGCAGTTGACGGGGTTGAGCTTGCCGTGGCCGGTGAACTCGCCCTCGTCGACCTTCACGTCCTTGAGCGTTACATTGCCCGTGTTGGTCACCACGAAGGTGTACGTGATGGGCTGGCCGGCTATGTAAGCGGCCGCGTCGCCCGAACCGTACGCCGGTTCGGCACCGGTACCGGCTTGACGTACGACTATTGGTGCCGCTCGTTCTGGGCCTCGGTGTTCTCACGGATGGCCGAGGCGACGTCGAGCAGCGCGTAGGCGATGGCAGCAGGCCCCTCACCGATCGCGTCGGTTTTTTGTCTTCTCCGAACCTTTCCGCAGCCGATCGTGCGTTGGTGTGTGCCTCGTACTCGTAGTTACTCATGTCGCTCTCTCCCTGTCGGATCGTCCGGCGGTCCATGCACCCTGCCCACGGCCCGGGCCCTCACCCCGAGTCCCGGTCAGGGCTCTTCCTGGAGCGGCGGGGGCCGGGGATGAGGCTGGCAAGGGCGTTCGGGATCACGCAGCCCTGCCACATCCCGCTGCCGCGTCTACCTGCCTGGGTGAAGCTGCGGAAGCATGCCGTGCAGCGGTCCGACCCGGGCATCGGACGGCTGTGGGCCAGAACGCCGCTTCGTTGGCCGACACTGACGGATCCCGTTGACCGGGCGGTACCTTGCGCTACCGCGAAGCTGTCCGGCTCGTTGGCAGCGCATGACGAACTCCGAGTCGTACGAGGCGCTCGTACGCTTCACCTCCGGCCAGGTATTTGACCGGCCTCCTGTTCCCCCAGCCACTTCCGTCAGTCCGTCAGACGCTCCTGCTTCGGCGCCAAGTAGACGAGTGCCATTCGGGACGTCTCTCCCTGCCGATCTGCACAGGGCTTTCAAGGTCCGCTGTATCGCTCGCGGGATCCGGATGCAGGACGCGGTGGAGCAGGCGGTGCACGCCTGGATGGAGCAGCATCCGGCATAGCGCCTCATCGCACCGTAACCGAAGCTGCACACAACCCGGGGTTCAGCTTCTCGAAGGCCGTCCGGCACCCGCTGGTGAAGTCGGCCCGGGGCGCGGTTCCGGTCTTTCGACCGGCCCGTTTCCCCGGAGCCGCTTCCCGAACCGGGCATGCGACTTGGCACCGCACC
>NZ_JBIUBU010000088.1:0-1191 GCF_044548345.1 Streptomyces sp. NPDC052042
TCCCGGGGTGGACGGCATGACCACGGCGGAGCTTCGTCCGTGGCTGCTGGTGCACTGGCCCGGGATCCGGGCCGAGCTCGATGCGGGCATCTACCGGCCGGCGCCGGTCCGTCAGGTGATCATCCCGAAGCCTGGCGGCGGCGAGCGGATGCTGGGGGTGCCAACGGTGCTGGACCGCTTGATCCAGCAGGCCATCGCACAAGTGCTCGTGCCTGTTTTCGATCCGCAGTTCTCGGGGTCGTCCTTCGGGTTCCGTCCCGGCCGGTCCGCCCATCAGGCGGTCCGGGTCGCGCGGCGGGCCATCCAGGACGGTCACCGGTGGGTCGTGGACCTTGATCTGGACCGGTTCTTCGACCGGGTTCAGCACGATGTCCTGATGGCGCGGGTCGTGCGCAAGGTCAGTGACCGCAGGGTCCTGAAACTGATCCGCAGGTACCTGGACGCCGGGATCATGGTGGACGGCGTGAGACAACCGAGCGCGGAGGGGACCCCGCAGGGCTCCCCGCTCTCGCCTGTCTTGTCGAACATCATGCTCGACGATCTGGACCAGGAGCTGTTCAGGCGCGGTCACCGGTTCGTGCGCTATGCCGACGATCTGCGGATCTTCGTGCGGAGCGAACGGGCCGCCCACAGGGTGCTTGCCTCGGTCACGGCCGTGGTCGAGCAGCGGCTGAAACTGAAGGTCAACCGGGAGAAGTCGAAGGTGGTCCACGCCCGCGCAGCGGTGCTGCTGGGGTTCGGCTTCTACTTCGCCCGGGGCGGAAAGGTCGGCATCCGCGTCGGCCCGAAGGCGGTCAAGCGCCTGAAGGACCGACTGCGGGAACTGACTTCACGCCGGTGGAGCATCGCGATGGACGAACGCATCGCGAAGATCAACCGCTTCACCACCGGATGGATGGGCTACTTCCAGCTCGCGGACGGGTCACACCTGTTCCGGGAGCTGGACAAGTGGCTGCACCGCAGGATGAGGCAGACCCGCTGGAAGGAATGGAAGCTTCCCAAGGCCCGGTTCAGGAACCTCCGCGCACTCGGCGTCGCCGAGTGGCAGGCCCGCGAGTGGGCCGGCAGCAGCAAGGGGTACTGGCGGATCGCGGGATCAGCCGTCCTTCAGCGGGCACTGCCCAACTCCCACTGGGAAGACCTGGGTCTGCGCATGCTCAAGCCGACCTGGCAGAGGTTGAGATCAGCTCG
>NZ_JBIUBU010000089.1:0-1140 GCF_044548345.1 Streptomyces sp. NPDC052042
CCCCCCGGTGCAGCGCACCTCGTCGCCGCTGGCCAGCGGCGAGGTCACCCTGCCGCCGCGCGCCCCGGGGGCCGATCTCCAGCATCCTTTCGGTCAACCGTCCAGCGTCCTACAGCCCCACCTGTGGTCGAATCTGCGGTCCCCCGGCAACCGGGGCTGGGCGAGCGCCTGCTGGACTGGCGGTCGAGCGAACACTGGTAGGGGCGCGCGTAGGCCCATTCGTCGAGCAGGGTGCGGTTGAGGCGTTCGACCTTGCCGTTGGTCTGCGGCCGGTAGGGCCGGGTTCGCTTGTGGGTGATCCCGGCTGCGGTCAGGGCATTGCGCCAGGCGTGGGACTTGTAGCAGGCCCCGTTGTCGGTCAGGACTCGTTCGACGGTGATGCCGCACGAGGTGAAGAACGCCTGGGCGCGGGTCCAGAAGGCGGTGGCGGTCTCCTTCTTCTCGTCGGTGAGGATCTCGCTGTAGGCGAGGCGGGAGTGGTCGTCGACGGCGGTGTGGATGTAGCTGTAGCCGGCGCCGGAGCGGGTCTTGCGGCCCGCTGGGCGGCCGAGCACCTTGTGACCGCCGCCGTCGGGGATGTTGCCGAGCTTCTTGATGTCGACGTGGACGAGTTCGCCGGGCTTTTCGCGTTCGTAGCGGCGTATGACGCGGCCGGTGGCCCGGTCCAGGTGCGTGAGCCGGGCCAGGCGGTAGCGGGTCAGCACACGGTGCACGGTCGAGGGAACCAGGCCCAGGAAGTGGGCGATGCGGGCCGGGCCCCACCGGCGCAGGACGCGGACCTTGATGATCCGGCGTTCGGTGCGGGTCGGGGTGCGGCCCGGGCTCGAGTGAGGCCGGGAGGAGCGGTCGGTCATCCCGGCCTCACCATGAGCCCTGTAGCGGGCTGCCCACCGCTGGGCCGTGGTGGGTGAGACCTGGAAGCGTTCGGCGGCCCGGCGCAGGGGCCAGCCGTCCTCGACCACGCAGCGGGCAAGCCGCAGACGGCCGGTCTCGGTCAGGGGTGCATTACGGTGGGGCACGAGGGCCTTTCTGGTCGGTGCAGATGTCGCAATCCACACCGAAACCGGAAGGCCCTCACCCATTCAAGGCCTCTTGGCCGAGACCTGAATCACCCGTCCACAACCTCCCGGGACAGAACAC
>NZ_JBIUBU010000090.1:0-1099 GCF_044548345.1 Streptomyces sp. NPDC052042
CCAACTCGTCCGCGACATCACCACAGCACTCCACACAGCCGGCGCCGACACCATCCCACTCACCCTCGACCCCACCACCGACACACCCACCCTCACCACCCACCTCACCCACCTCGCCAACCACCCCCAAGGCCTCACCGGCATCCTCCTCATCCCCACACCCCACAACCCACACCCCCACAACCCCACCCACAACCCCGCCCTCGACCCCGCCACCGCCACCACCCTCACCACCATCCAAGCCCTCACCAACACCACCCTCACCACCCGCCTCTGGATCACCACCCGCCAAGCCGTCACCACCCACCCCACCGAAACACCCAACCCCTACACCGCCCGCATCTGGGGCCTCGGCCAAACCGCCGCCCTCGAACACCCCCACCACTGGGGCGGCCTCATCGACCTCCCCCCACACCCCACACCCCACCACCTCCAACAACTCACCACCCACCTCACCACCAACCACCACCCCCACGAAGACCAAATCGCCATCCGCACCAACACCACCTACGCCCGCCGCCTCACCCCCACCACCCCCACCACCACAGCCACCCCCTGGACCCCACCCCAAGGCACCATCCTCATCACCGGCGGCACCGGCGCCCTCGGCACCCACATCGCCCGCTGGCTCGCCCACAAAGGCGCAACCCACCTCATCCTCACCTCACGCCAAGGACCCAACGCCCCCGGCGCCACCCAACTCCACCACGAACTCACCCAACTCGGCACCCACACCACCATCACACCCTGCGACCTCACCAACCCCGAACAAGTCCACAACCTCATCCACAACACCACCACCAACCACCCACCCCTCAGCGCCATCTTCCACACCGCCGGAACCCCCCAAACCACCCCCCTCACCCAACTCACCCCCACCCAAGCCACCCACATCCTCAACGCCAAAACCACCGGCGCCCAACTCCTCCACCACCACACCACCCACACCCCCCTCGACACCTTCGTCCTCTTCTCCTCCGCCGCCGCCACCTGGGGCAGCAGCGGACAATCCCTCTACGCCGCCGCCAACGCCCACCTCGACGCCCTCGCCCAACAACGCCACACCCAAGGACAACCCACCACCTCCATCGCCTGGGGG
>NZ_JBIUBU010000091.1:0-1075 GCF_044548345.1 Streptomyces sp. NPDC052042
CGGGTGCAGGCGGCCGGCCGTGACGCCGGTGCGCTGTGCGAGGCGCTGGCAGCTCTGGAGGAGGACTTCACCCGGATCACCGACACCGCCTCCCAACGGGCCAAGGGCACCCGCACCGCGCCCAACCGGTCGCTGGTCTACTCCGACACCCGGCGCTCCGCCACCGCCCGGCTCAGCCCCGCCGTCCTGGACGAACTGACCCCGCTTTCCCTGTGCCTGACCGCCGTGGGCTGGCTGACGAGCCGGTACGCGGAGTCCATGCGCGCCCGGATCCGGGAGAGCTTCGACCAGGTGCGCGGCGACCGGCCCACCACCGATCTCGCCTCGCTCTGGTTCGCCTGCCTGCCGGCCCCGCACGCCACGTCCATGCCGGAGGCGGACCGGATCGGCGCCGAACTGCGTGAGCGTTGGGCCCGGATCATCGATGCCCCGGAAGGCGCCCGCCGGGTGCAGCTCTCCTCGGCGGACATCGCCGACCGGGTCCGCGAGGAGTTCGACGGCCCGCGCGACGGCTGGTCGCTCTCCCGCTATGTCAGCCCCGACGTGCTCATCATGGCCAAGGACGCCGCCGCGGTCGAGCGGGGCGACTTCGAACTCGTCCTGGGCGAACTGCACATCGCCATGAACACCGTGGCCGCCTCGCTCTTCGTCAACCAGCACCCGGCCGTCGAGGAACTGCTCGCCGAGACCAGCCGCGACTTCCCCGGGCCCCGGCTGATGCCGATGCTGCCCAAGGAGCTGCCGCTGAAGTGGTCGGCGCGCAGCCGCCCCGCCCTGGACCGCCCGGAGGACTACTTCGTCGCCGTCGCCGACCACACCGCCGACCCGCACCGGGACCGCACCGTGCTCAGCGCCGAGGTCACCGTGGCCGACCGCGACGGCCGGCTCACCGCCGTCCTGCCGGACGGCAGCGAATTCGACGTGCTGGACGTCTTCAGTCACGCCCTCACCAACCGCGTCATGGACCGCTTCGCGCTCCGCCCCGACGCGGACCATGTGCCGCGGGTGGCGGTGGACAAGCTGGTGGTGAGCCGGGAGTCGTGGCGGTTCACGGGTGGGGATCTGGGGTTCGCGG
>NZ_JBIUBU010000092.1:0-1066 GCF_044548345.1 Streptomyces sp. NPDC052042
CCCGCGGAGCGGGTACCACAGCGCTGCGCGCTGTGCAAGCGAACGCCCCCGCTGCGCGGGGGCTGTGACGGAGTGTTACCAACCCCGCTGCGCGGGGTTGGTGGCTCGCCCGTGCCGGGCGAGGGTTCCGGCTCCGCTGCGCTGTGCCGGAACAGGGGCGGGCGCTCCGCGCCCGAGCCGGTCCGCTGCGCTCCCCGGCCTGATGATGCATCACGCTCTGACCTGTGTAGAGTCTGGGTTTTTGGTGCACCCCCTCCGCTGCGCTCCGGGTGTGTGGCTGGCTACAGGGAGGGGGTCGGGGCGGTGGGGGGCGACTCGGGTTTGATCTTGACGGCACTACGGCATGCCGTAGTGCCGTCAGTGGTTTGGTCACTGAGGGTGCTTCATTTTCGGACGCTGGATGAACTCTGGACTGGGGGCTGCATCACTCTGCATCAGTGTGTAGGTGCATGTACCTTTGGCGGATCGGGGCCACACCCCCTGGGCGCCCGCCTCCCGGCCTCTCGCCCGGCTCTTGGCGTGGTTCCGTCCAGATCGGGGGGTGAGGCCGGGAGGCGGGCGCCCAGGCGCCTTCCTGGGGGCATGTGCCCGACCAGAGTGCATCAGGGGAACGGTTGTGTAGCACCTGGGTTCCGGAGCCACCACCCTGAGAGCCTGTCAACACCCGCGCCCGGGTGCGGGACAGCACCCCGAGGCCACTCCATCCCCGGGACCAACCCGGCACGGAACGGAGCCGCGCAACGCTGTGACCTCGGTGTACACACACCGCGGGTGCGGCTCTGGCCGTGACCGGCACCACCGGGGCACCACCCGCCGGCTCGACCCGGAGCGCGGGACCGGACACCCGCGCACCGAGCCACGAACAGACACACACCCCACACCTGACGACCCATCAGGCTCTCCGGGCGAATTCAAACGGTCGCCCCAAACAGAGTTGACAACCAATCCAAAACCCCACCCAAAACACGAAACACCCCCGGACAGATATCCGCCCGAGGATGTTCCGCGACCTTCCGAATTACACGACCAATTCCCGCTCCTTCTTCCGCCGATTAACAACCGTCGC
>NZ_JBIUBU010000093.1:0-1036 GCF_044548345.1 Streptomyces sp. NPDC052042
TATTGATCAGAAACTTATTGGGTTCACTCGTCGAGGATGTAGCGGACGTGGCGGCTGCCGAAGTATCCGCGCACGATGTGGGGTTGGCGTTGGCGGCGGTGGAAGAACCGGCGGGTTTCGGTGGCGAGTTCGGCCTGGTTCCTGGCCCGGTGGGTATGGGGCAGGCTGTGTTTCAGGTCGGCGTTGACCAGCTCGTCCGGGTTCAGCTCCGGTGAGTACGAGGGCAGGAAGTGCAGTTCGACTTGGTCCTCGTGCTCGGCGAGCCAGGCCCGGACGGCCTTCGAGCGGTGGGCCGAGTGCCGGTCCACGATCAGGTGTACCTTCCGGTCGAAGTGCCCCACGAGCCGGGCGAGGAAGCGGCACATGACCTTCGCGTCGAAGGTCTCGGTGAAGACCATGAAGTGCATCCGCCCCTTTGTGCTGATCGCGGACATCGCGTTCACGGAGAACCGGTTCCCGGTGCGTCGGACGACCGGCGTCCGGCCCTTGGCGCCCCAGGTGCGGCCGGTGACCTGGTCCGAGCGGATCCCGACCTGGTCTCCGAAGAGGACCTCGGCGCCCTCGGCCTTCGCCCTGGCCCGGATTGCCGGCCAGGTCTCCTGGCACCAGGTGCGGACGGCCGCCCGATCCTGTTCCACAGCCCGCTTGTCTGGCCGCTGGAAGGTCAGACCCCATCGCCTGAGGTACTTGCCCACCCCGGGCTCGGTGAACCGGACCCGGTACAGATGGAAGATCAGCTCACCTATCAGCTTCCGCGTCCATAACTGCCCGGAAAGCCCCAGGTCACAGGGGATGTGATCGAGGACCGCCTGCCGCACAGCGGCCTGCTCGGCCTCGGACAGCACCTGGTGCTCGCCTGTGCGGCGACCTCGCGGCCGGGACAGCAAAGCGTCCCGGCCACCGGTCCGCCACCTCGCCCACCAGTTGTCCACGGCCCTGACCGACACCCTGAACATGGCCGCGACCTCCGCCCGGTCCCGGCCCTCCACCAGCGCGGACACCGCCAGCAACCGCACCGCCTCCTGCGCGTCCGGCG
>NZ_JBIUBU010000094.1:0-1003 GCF_044548345.1 Streptomyces sp. NPDC052042
GTGTCGGGCCGGTATTGGAGGCGTTTGAGTCGGTTGCGGACGAGGGTCTCGAGTCGTTCGAGGGCGACGACGGCGAGGCTGGCCAGGCTGCGCTTGACGTGTGCCCAGACCCATTCCACGGGGTTGAGGTCGGGCGAGTAGGCGGGCAGCAGGAACACCGTCAGCCAGTCGCGCTGGTCGATCAGCTCGCGCATGGCGTGGGAGACGTGAGTGTTCAGGCGGTCCCACACCAGCACGATCGGCGCCTTGACCAGGTGGTGGACGCCGTCGATCAGGGCGATGAAGTCGCGCTCGCCCATGCTGCGGCGTTTGCCCTTGCCCGCGGGGTGGGTGCGCAGGCGGTGGCAGAGCCGGGTGCGGGAGCCGGGCCGCATGGCGATCAGTCCGGCCACCGACAGGCGTCCCGAGCGCCGCCCGCTCACCGTCACGACCGGGGTGCGGCCGCGCCGGCCCCAGGTGCGTCCTTTGGGCGGCCGGCGGGTGAAGCCTGCCTCGTCCTCGAAGCAGATGTAACCCCCGCAGGCCGCCCGTGCTCTTTTACCTCCGCCCAGGTCGCCTCCTTCCACACCGAAACGGCCCGTTCGTCGCGCTCGGCGACCCGCCGCGCGGGCACCTGCGGGCTGAAGCCGATCCGGTGCATCAGCCGGGTGGCGCCTGAGACGCTGTAGGAGACGTGGAACTTCCTGCCGATCAGCGTGGCCACCCTCGCCGCGGTCCACACCTGGTCCTCCACCCAGCCGTGCGCGGCCGGTCCCTGCTCCAGATACGCGGCGAGTTTCTCCAGACAGCGCGGCGACAGCCGGCACCGCGACCCGCCCGGGCCACGGGAGGCCAGAGCCAGTACACCGCCTTCCCGCCACAACTGGTGCCACTGGTAGGCCGACTTCCCGCTCACCCGCAGGCGCAGTGCCACCTCCAACGGCTTGATCCCCTGCTCGAACAGCTCAGCCGCCTGCATCCGCACCGACTCACGGCGCTCACGTCCCGCAGCGGTCAGCCCGCC